>JBJKVP010000004.1:0-186734 GCA_045562535.1 Dehalococcoidia bacterium
ATTCCTAATAAAGTTCATTGGAAGTACATCTTCTTTTGCGACAGTGACAATCACATTTTTTATTGGAACTATTTTACTTGTCCCATTAAAAATTCCCCGCATAACAAGAGATACAGGCAATGTTATTCAAGAGCTAAAAAATGGGTTGCTCTTCATATCGAATAATGCTTTATTTTTCAATTTGATACTGCTTACTTTTGTTGACAGTTTTTTTGGAATCGCCTATATGCAATTATTACCAATATTTGCTAAAGATATATTATCTGTAGGTCCTGACGGGATGGGATTACTTATGGGTTCCTCAGCAGCTGGAGGATTAATAGGAACTTTTACTGCAGCGGTGGTGGTTCAAGGCCGGTGGCCGAGATTAATGTTAATCGGTGGGGCAGCCTTTTTTGGGGTCTTTGTTTTGCTCTTTGCCATCAGCACAAACATTTGGTTATCTTTGACCGCCCTCTTTTTATCTGGGATTTTTAACTCGTTAACGATGATCACAAATCAGACCATTTTACAGACTGCAGTTCCTGATGAATTAAGAGGTAGAGTTATGGGGGTCTTCAGCCTGACATATAGCCTTATACCGTTAGGAGGACTACAAGTAGGAATTCTCGCCGATTTTCTTGGCGCAGAGATCGCTGTAGTTATAGGGTCAGTAGTTGTAATATTATTTAGTCTTTCACTACTAGTTAGGCGCCAATTCAATGAAGCTGTTAAGAATTATGCGACCGTTTAATAGAATTTATGAACATCATGTCAGAAATCATTATATGGTTAAGTTTTGGTAACATATAGGATAGTAGCAAACATAATTTAAGGAATAATACAATGTATTCAATCGATCTTACAGGTAAAACTGCAATTGTTTTCGGCGTAGCAAATCATAGAAGTATTGCATGGCACATAGCCCAGGCTATCGAGAGTGCAGGAGCAAAGGTCTATCTTACATACCAAAATGAAAGATTAAGAACAGGCGTAGAAAAGTTAGTTGATGGAAATAATAAAATGGATATTCTCGAATGCGACGTGTCCTCTGACAGCAACATCGAGGATACCTTTAATCAGATAAAAAGTAACAGCGATAATTCTCTCGACATTATCGTCCACAGCATAGCTTTCGCAAACAGAGAAGACCTAACTGGAGATTTCTCACAAACAGGAAGAGAGGGGTTTCAAATTGCTCTTGAAGTAAGCGCATATTCCTTAATACCTATTGCACGTTATGCAGCACCCTTAATGGGCGACGGCGGTAGCATTATGGGCCTCACTTTTTCAGCTTCGGATCGCGTGTTCCCAGGTTACAATATAATGGGTACCGCAAAGGCCGCTTTAGAAAATGAAATCAAACAACTAGCATACGAACTGGGACCTAAAGGTATAAGAGTAAACGGTTTATCCCCAGGACCGCTTGATACACTATCGTCTAGAGCAATTCATGGTTATGTGGATATGAAAAAAGTACAAGCTGAACGGTCACCCATCCAACGGAACATTACTCATGCTGAAGTTTCTTCTGCAGCGTTATTCCTGGCGAGTGATCTTTCAACAGGAATCACAGGTCATATCTTACCAATAGATGGTGGATACCAAATCGCAGGGGTATAGTAAGCTAATAAAACAACAACCAGTTCTAAATCAAGGCAGACAAAAATGAATAGCACAATTGCATAGAGAACCAAAATAGATATGACAAATTACAACCGCATACAAAATCCCCGAGGTACGCTAGATGTTCTACCAGAAGACCAATATTACTGGGACCTAGTTAGAAGTTCAGCTGAACAAATAGCGCAACAATTTGGGCACCAGAGAATAGACACGCCAGTTTTTGAGGCTACCAGCCTTTTCTCGCGCACCGTTGGAGAAGGAACCGACATCGTGGAAAAGGAAATGTACACATTCAATGATAGGGGTGACGAAAGTTTAACTCTAAGACCAGAAGGAACTGCGCCTGTTTCCCGAGCCTATATCCAACACGGCATGCACTCAATGCCTCAACCCGTGAGGTTGTATTATATAACTCCAATATTCCGATACGAACGCCCGCAGTCCGGTAGATTTCGTCAACATTGGCAATTCGGTGTAGAAGCAATAGGAGATGAATCTGCATTAATAGATGCTGAGGTAATACACCTCCTATGGTCATTCTTGGTATCTCTTGGTCTAAAAGACATAAAATTACTGATAAATTCCATTGGTGACTCTAATTGTAGACCTAAATATCTTGACCAATTGCAATCTTACTATTCAAAGTACAAAGAACAAATTTGTGACGACTGTAAAGTTCGTTTACAAAAAAATCCATTACGACTGCTAGATTGTAAGCAACCCAGCTGTCAAACCATAAAATCCGATGCACCAAATATGATCGATCATTTATGCACCGAATGTAACGAACACTTCACCTCTGTACGACAACTACTTGAGATGTGGCATATACCATACGACATAGATACAAATCTTGTTAGAGGTCTTGATTATTACACAAAAACCGTATTTGAAATCCATCCGGAACGCTCAGGTTCTCAAACGGCTTTAGGTGCGGGTGGTCGATACGACGGGCTTATAGAACAGATTGGGGGTGCTAATACCCCGGGAGTTGGGTTTGGGTCAGGAATTGAGCGCATCATAATGAATCTAAAAGAACAAAATACTGACCTTAAAAATGATATTCCTCAGAAAATAAGTCTCTATATTGCTCATATTGGAGACGAGTCAAAGGAAATTAGTTTGAGATTATTAGGAACACTACGCAATCTAGGAATTCAAGTTAATGCTTCATCCAAATCACGGAGTTTAAAAGCTCAGCTACGGTCAGCAAACACGATGGGTGTCACACATTCTCTAATATTGGGGCCCGACGAGATCGAACACAAGCAAATTAAAATCCTCGAAATGGGATCCGGCGAAGAGTCTAAAATCCAAATTGATCAAGTAGAAACATATTTTCAGCAAAAGAATCGACAAACATTTAATAACTGAACCTATTTAATTAAGTTTTTGGTACCTCAGAAGCAAGTGCATCTAACGCCTTCTGTACTATTTCTCTCCTGAGGGCTTTTTCATCCTCGTTAGAAATTTCAGCATCGCCCAACGGATAAACAATTCCTTTCCCTTGCACTACTCTGTTCGAGCCAACCATTCTTGCTACCGGAGTAACGGCGGTTACTTGTGCAACCGGTATGCCTGCTTTTTCAAGTTCTACTCCAATCGCAGCGCCGCTGCGAGTACTAGTTCCTCAAGTAGACGTTAAAATAACTGCATCTACACCTGCGCTCTTTAATTTTTGAGCCATTTCTTGGCCCAAACGCCGACTATTTGCGATTGGATTCGCTAAGCCACTTGTCGAAAGAAATTCTTCATAAACTTTCCCTATCGCACCAGCGTCTTCTAATTCTCTTAAAATATCAACTGGCACCAGTCGATCAGGGTCATCTAGAACATGTCGGTTATCGTAACCTCTATGCTGTACGTCATAATCTCCGGCTTTTAGATCATCAAGTGACTCTATATCGTAAGAGCCCCATATTTCAGCGGCAATAGGAGGCATATTATCTGGATTACCCTTAGGGACAAGGCCGCCATCTGTAACCACAGCTATGGTAGCGTTGCTTAAATCACTAACAGCTGCAGGTGCTGGAATTGGTTCAAAAGCTGTTTGAGTTAATTCACTTTTATAATTTTCACCACCTGTTTTAGCAATTATCATGTTTAAAATCCTGGTCGCCGCATTTTCTTCCAAGACTTCATCTCGCACAATACCTTGCGCAATGTAACCCTCTTCTTCGGGATGCCCAATCTCTTCATCATTGTTCAGTTTGTTTAATATTTCTGACATCTTACCAATGACTTCACTCATAGCACCAACATTGGTCCCCGAATCAATTATATAAATCTCTTGCCTGAAAAGATCCACTCCAGGATTTTCCTCAGCCATCCCAGTAACCACAGGTATACCTACTTGAGCACTCACTGCCGCACACATAGCACCTGCTGCAACCCCATATCTTCCCGCTTCGAAACAAGGTCCGGCAACAAAAAGATCAGCCTTTGCTTCCTTGACTGCATTAACAACATAGTCTGTAATTTCATCCAAATTTTCAGCAGCGTAATTGTCACCACAAATAACAGTTGTGATTACTTCAGAGTCACCACCAATCAATTGTTGAAGAAGTCGCCCAGGCCCAACTGCTCCCTCTTGCGAAGAAACTCCGGTGCTAGCGAACTCTTCGCCTCCAACACCACCGAAAAACTGGTTTAGATAATGAACAACACGCATATCAATTCTCCTTACTAAGCTTAACTTATACTTGAAGCGTTGGATTTCAATAGACCGTAGCCCTAATTTTAGATGCTCCTTGTTGATTGGTAATTCCACATAGAGCACCACCTTCTATATAGGTCATATTTTTTAACATAGCCTCTACCTCCGGTGTTCCAGCTATAATCCTTTTAGGAACACCAACATCCCATCCAGTATCTCCGCCTCCACCATACACAACAGCATCAACTTCAGGATAATTAAATAGCATTGCCGACTCAGCTTTGCGGTCACCAGAGGAATCAGACACCTGCACTACTGTAGGCATCCCCATACTTTCACACAATCGAGCGGTTTCCCCCATATCTACATGAGGTGCTCCACCTCCATATTTTGTTAGAACAACACCATCAGCATTTAAAACAGATTTCGCCATGTTAGCAGCTAACATGCAATTACGATTCCTATCTACTTCTTTCGAAGCTGCTACCATCACAATAACTCCTGCAAAAGTGATTTCCTTCGACCGATGCCTAGCTAGTAGTTCTTTAATCAAAGGATGGTTCTGATAAAAATAAGTTTCTACTCTCATAACCCAGTAAGATGCAACTAGTGCTCCATCAAGGATTTCATTTGGATTCAATATAATTGGCATCATTCCTTCAGTATTACTTCCATATAGAATAGGCTCATCTTCTTCAACAGTCATTTGATGCCCGTGAATCTGAGCAATATAAGCAACACGAGGAATACCGGATCTCGAATCATCTTCAGTCTCGTTGAGGTCATATATTTCCAAATCGTCCGACCGCAAGCCTTGAGCGACATTAGCGAGATAAACGGATGCTTTGACAGACAACATTCGTAATACATTTTGTGTGACATGCCTCGGAGAATCGTCCAAGAGTTTTGGAGATAAAACTATGTGATGTAAATTACCATAAGGGCTTGCATCTGCAGCTTCCCCTTCCATCTCTAATAGTTTTGATGTTATCCCAGGAAACGCGCTTGGGTCGATAATTGTTACAGCTGACCCCCTAAGAACATGGGTGGATCCTTGGCCAGCCAACGCAAATGGGCCCAATAATCCTGGAAAATCGCTGCCCGACCCGGTCTCTTTTGCTCTTGGCTCAACAATATCAAAAACAACGCCTATTCGACAGGATTCGCCAGGGTTCGCAATTTGTATATCAATATCTTGGATTCTCCTGTCTTCCATTAGATGTTCTTTCAATTCATCGTGGTTTATAGTCAACAATTTCCCTGAAAGAACCGTAGAGTCTCCAAATACCATGTCTTCTATATCGTGATTGATTATTTCTAATTCCATCATCGCCTCCCATCGGCATGAGCCTACCCTCATTGACACACGTTATGTCGACTTGGTAGTCTCTGTCAACAGATAGATCGTTTTCAAATAGCTACATAAGACGATTAATGAAAGGTTTGAGTGCAAAGTGCTAAACCCTGTTATAAAAGACGTAAAATTTTTTATGGCTCACACACCTGGATTAGTGCGTCATGGATCTAAGCCATCAAGAGAAATCAAAAAAAACCCTGAAACCTTAGATTTGATACAAGCAAGCCTCAGATCCTTTACTGATGCGGTATCCTATGCGCCTCACCAAGTTATGCTAGGTAATATTTATCCTGATGACCTCTCAGAGCTACAATCCCCGTGGTACGAAAATCTGACAGATAACTCTCCTAATAAGGGGCCGCATGGTGAACTGGTGGGGGAAGAGGTTTTTTATGGTCTAATGAAAAGTGTAGATGATTTTGGTCTTGTATCTATCGAAGAGAATTTTGCACAAAGAACACGCAGCAGCATCGATAAAATGAACTACCTCTCAAAAGAAGCATTACAAAAAATAGAGGGGGCCCCACTATCTGAAATAGAAAAACGACTAGCGGAAGACGAGAATGTCTTGCCATTAGCTCTCGGAACCGGAGAGATCATCGGATTTGTTTCTACTGATTATGCAGAAGATCCTTCCTTGTCACCCGATATATTGTTGGAAAACCTCACTGTGAAAGCAACAGCTACTATGGCACTCAAATCGGTTCTTGAATCAAATGCTGTGGATCCTGAAAGTATTGACTACGTTATAGGATCCGGGGAAGAAGCCATCGGAGATCGATATAATCGAGGAGGGGGTAACCTTGCAAAAGCAGTAGCCGAAGCAGCCGGGTGTATGCAATCAACTGGAGCTGATATAAAAGCGTTCTGTTGTGCTCCAGTACATGCAACTGTAGTTGGTGGCAGTTTAATAACATCTGGTGTTTTCCCAAATATAGCAGTAATAGGGGGATGCTCTCTAGCAAAACTTGGCATGAAATACCAAGGCCATTTAAAAAAAGGGATTCCTGTTATGGAAGACGTTTTAGTGGGGTTTGCGATATTGTTGGGACCCGATGACCAAACGAGCCCGATTTTGAGGTTGGATAGCGTAGGACGCCATACAGTAGCAGCTGGA
This sequence comes from Dehalococcoidia bacterium, assembly GCA_045562535.1. Classification (GTDB taxonomy): domain Bacteria; phylum Chloroflexota; class Dehalococcoidia; order UBA6926; family UBA6926; genus UBA6926. The sequence continues at coordinate 6,736 of JBJKVP010000004.1, forward strand.
TCGATTCAGCAAAAAATTGTTGAAGCCCTCGTCCAAGATCCTCTATCTAGAGTAGGTTTAAAATTCCAGGACATCGGAAAGTACGCGACTGAAATGCACAACCCTGAGATAACGGATACTGCTGGTAGTGGTAACGTACCACAAACTAATTATAGATTAATCGCAGCTTTGGCTGCATTAAATGGTGAAATTGAAACAGGATCGAAATCCAGGGATGCATTTGTGAAAACTCACGGGATGCCAGGGTTCTCTCCTACCCAAGGTCACGTAGCCTCGGCAATACCATTTCTAGGACATGCACTCGATGATCTAAAAAACGGGAAATATCAATACTCCATGTTCCTCGCAAAAGGAAGCCTATTTTTAGGTAGGATGACTCATATGTCTGATGGGGAATCATTTATTCTTGAGAAAAATCATTGAACGCTATAAAGTATTAAATGTAAGTAGATTGGAGGCTAACGTGGATTTAAAAGGAAAGAACGTAATCATAGTAGGTGAACGTGATGGTGTTCCAGGTCCGGCTATTGAAACTTTAGTGAAAAGTGTAGGAGGAACCCCTGCCTTAGTCCAAACTCAATGCTTTGTTTGAACGTCAGCAGGAGCGCTTGACCTGGAAGGTCAAGATGAAATTAAAGCAACTGTTGATGCAAAAGGCACCGAAAATATGGTGGTAATCCTTGGATCTCCGACTCCGGAAAGCGCAGAAGTATATGCGAAAACTGTTACAGAGGGAGATCCTTCATGGGTTGGACCATTAGCAGGCGTTGCGCTTAAACTTCCTGTTTATCATGTATTAGAGCCTGAGGTTAAGTCACAATTTGATCAACAAATGTATGCGGATCAAGTAGGAATCATGGAATCAGTTCTTGATACAGATGATTTAATCGATGTAGTCAGCAAAGTCAGAAATGAACAACAGTAGCATAGCGAATCTTTAGCTAATACTGAATTAGGAGGTCAACAGTGGTGAATGAAGAAGGCATTGTCCTTTATACAAAAGTCGATGAGTGACCGAGTTGTGTTGAAGCGAAAGATTTTCTTATCGCCAATGAAATAGACTACACCGTAAAGGATGTTGTTGAGAATCGCGAATTCATGATGGAATTAGTAAATAATTATCGTCTTATGTCTGTTCCAGTACTTATAGTAAACGGAGGAGACCCTATAGTAGGATTTGATAGAGCCGCATATTCCAAAGCTCTCGGTATCTAATAATTCTAAGTTAAGGATGTAAGTCCAACATATAGTATTAATTAACTTGTTACGTTATAGTGTCGAAATGATTAGAGAGATCACACAACTATCCTATTGTTGTCCGGTTGATATTTCAGCCGGGGGTATCTGGTAAACAAATAATTCTCTACAAAGAAAATATTAAGCCCCGAAAACATCGGGGCTTTTTTAGTGGATAAAAAGGAGATCGAAAAATGACCATACGAATAGGTGACGAAGCACCAAATTTCAAAGCAGAAACCACTCATGGGGAAATAGATTTCCATAATTGGTTAGGAGATAGTTGGGGAATATTCATGTCACATCCTGCAGATTTTACTCCAGTATGCACGACTGAAATCGGAAGGGTCGCAAATTTACAGCAAGAGTTCACAGCGAGAAACGCAAAATTGTTAGTAGTCAGCGTTGGAACTAAACAAGGATTGACCCCAATAGAATCTCATAACGAATGGATTCTCGATGTAAATGAAACACAAAACGCAGATGTTCAATTCCCTATGGTCCAAGATACTACCAAAGAAATAGCTAATAGCTATGGAATGATCCATCCCAATGCCAGTGACACTCTAACCGTTCGCTCGGTGTTCATTATTGGACCAGATAAAAAAGTAAAACTGATAATTTCATACCCTGCATCGACAGGAAGAAATTTCTTAGAGGTCATCCGAGTTTTGGATTCGCTACAGTTAACTGCAAACTACCAAGTTGCCACACCTGCTGATTGGCAAAATGGAGAAGATTGCATCATAGTACCAGCAGTGAGTAACGACGAAATACCTGAAAAGTTCCCTAAAGGACATACAGTTATAAAAGATTACTTAAGAACAACACCTCAACCAAACATATAAGGATGCTTTAATTTATGAAAAATATATAACTCTTTTACTGATTCTGCAGGATTAGTTCCACAAGATGTATTTGATCGGTGTGTCGGTTACTAATATTAGAGTATAAGTTTCATTATTCTACCTATCATCTCCAATCAACAGCTCTATTCCTATAATTATCGATATGAGTAGACTGAACTTCTTTAACAACTAAATTAAATGTGCCTTCTTGACGTGAAATTTCGCCAGAAACTAAAAGCAAATTATTCTGTAGAACAGTTTTATTAGACTCCCATACATTTTCCCATATGACTAAAGGAATATGACCATACTCATCTTCTAAAGTAAAAAAATAGGATTTTGCTGACCTAGGATGTTGTCGCCTAACAACAAACCCAGCAGTAGTAATTATTTCACCATGTTTCATTTTTTTTAAATCTTTACTCGTTTTGATTTCAGTTGAAATTGTTTTACGAATCTCTTTCATCATATGACCACGGGGTGAAAATTTTAAGGATTTTAATTCATTCATCATAATTTGACCGTCATTTTCATTAGGCATACTAGCCATTTCGTGATCAATAGGGAAAATCAAGCTATTTTGGTTATTACTTATTTTCTTATATAAGCCGATTTCCCATTTAGTATGCCTACGGCTAGAGTTAAAGGCATCAAAAGCTCCTGACTCAGCCAAAGACAATAATGCCTCTTCAGAAATACTGTTCCGGTTAATAAAATCTTTTAGAGATTCAAAATTGCCTCCTTGGTTTTTACTTGAAATGATTTTCTGAGAACTGATTACCCCTAAATTTTTCACGTAACTTAATCCAGTCCTTATATTTAAACCCTCTATGGTTGATTTTAATAAACTGAGATTTATATCAGGAGACATTATTTTTATATTATGACGTTTTGCATCCTCTTTAATAGTTTCTAAAGACCAAAATCCCATTGGCTGCTGGTTCATTAATGAAACATAAAATTCCAAAGGGTAATAGAACTTAAGCCATGCCATTTGATAAGCAGTAATACCAAAAGCATAAGCATGTGCCTCAGGAAACATATATTCACCATTCAATTTATTAAATATCAATTTCGCAGTTTTTTTAGAGACATTTTTACTAAGCGCACCTTGAATAAAACGATCTTGCCAATCCACATATAAGTGTTTTTTATGCTTCTGACTAAATGCTCGCCGCATTTGGTCAGCTTCTTTTGCAGAAAAACCTGCCACAGCCATACCTAGCTCATTAACTTGGTCTTGATATAAAATAATTCCCAATGTGCGGCCAAGAGGAACTTCCTCTAAAACATGATCAAATTTCCATGGTTTTCCGTTACGCCTTCTTATAAAATTCGCAACTCCATTACTAACACCTACTCCTGGCCTAACTGCTGCGACTTGATAAGCCATATCATTTAAGTTAGTAGGTTTTAACCTAGGTGATGTCTGCATTTGCGCAGCTGATTCAATTTGAAAAACTCCAACCGTATCAGCCTCTTTAATTGAGTTATATACTTTTTTATCTTCAAAATTTATACGTGAAATATCAATGGGTTTTTTACCACTTAGAGTTATATTTTTTAAAATATCATGCATCTGAGACAAAGTACCTAAAGCTAAAAAATCAATTTTTACCATACCTATCTGATCAATAGAATCCTTATCCCATTGCATTATATATCTATCTTTAACAGCTCCAGGTACAACAGGAACCATATCAATAATAGGCGTTGAAGAAATAACCATTCCTCCAGAATGCTGTTGCAAAAATTTAGGGAATCCTATCAAATCGACAGCTAATTCAAATAAGTCTAACCAAGGTTTTTGAGTATAAGGCTTATCAAGATCAATCTCGATTAGAGAATCAGTATCACCTACTTTATTCATGATTTTCTTTACTTCTAAAGAATTGATATTTAGTACTTTACCAATATCACCAAACGAGGATTTAGTTTTATATGTACTTATTGCACCTGTTAGAGCAGCATATTCCCACCCATATTTTGAATGGACTCTCTTAATCAACTCTTCTCTAATATCTCTAGGAAAATCTAAATCTATATCTGGAACATTGTTCGAATCTTCCGGCAAAAATCGATCTAAACCTAAATCATAATTTAAAGGGTCAATATGGCTTAATCCAATCAAATACCCAACAAGCATTGCAACTGACGAACCTCTACCACGCCCTGGTGAATTGTTTATGCTCGATAAATTAGGGCTATTGCTATTCAATTCGACTATAATCTCAAGCGCTATTTGTATGATGTCATAATAAATTAGAAAAAAACCGGATAATTTATGTTTCCTAATACGCCGTAACTCTTCATCTAATCTACCTCTTACCCTAGTTGATATAGAGCCGTATTTATCTTTAGCTGCTTTCTCACATATATGCCTAAGATACTGATTTACACTAGATCCGTCCGGTGTCCTATATTCAGGGAATTCATATATCACCTCTTTCTCAAGGTTAAAATCACACCTTTCAGCAATTTTTAACGTATTTTCTAAAGATTCTGGAGAGGAAGAAAATAAAGCTTCCATTTTTTCTGCAGACTTTAGAAAAAATTGGTCATTAGATCTATGGTATTTATGACTATTATCGAGTGTTAAATTATTTTTTATTGAAACCAAAGTATCATTCAATTTATATCTACTCTGTATATGATAGTGAACATTATTTGTAGCTACTGTGGGAATATTATTTCTCTTACTGATATCAAGTAATAAATTGTTACGCGCTGTATCGCCATGGATAAAATTCTGTTGCATTTCTAAATATAAATTCTCGGTTCCAAAAATATCAGAGTATTCTTTAAGTGTTTTCTCTGCTTTATCAAAAGAGCCAATATTTAATAATTGAGGTATATATCCCTTCGAACAACCCGTCAAAGCTATTAAACCTTCAGCGTATTTTTTTAATAATTCCATGTCTACTTGAGGTTTTGTACGTTGCTCGTTTATATGGGCATAGGAAATCATTCTTGAAAGATTAGAGTATCCTTTCTTATTTTTCGCAAGTAGTGTGAGATGATATCCACCCTCCAATGTAATCTCAGACCCTATTATGGGTTGTATACCTATATCGTTTGCAGCTTTAGTAAATTCCATAGAAGCAACCAAATTATCATGGTCTGTTAAAGCAAGTGAGGTGTAACCTAATTCTTTTGCTTGTAACAAAAGTTCATGTGGAAATGAAGCGCCTTCTTGAAAAGAATAGTTAGAGTGGCAATGGAGTTCTACATAACTCATAGTTTAATACCAATTAACCTTATACCAAATATTTGTTACCAAATCTTTATATATAACAAAAATATTTTGGTTTACAGTAGTCACTCTATAATAAGATCTATATATAGGATTATCAGTCCACCACCGATCTTTTACTAACCAATAGTCTTCTATATGGGAAATTTCGTACTTGATTCCCCCATACTCTAGGAGCAAAGGTGCTTTATGCTCTCCTTCCATTACTAAAATGGAACGAGGTGTATTTATTTGTCGTACTCGACTAGAAGATATCTCTCTTCCGGATGTTTCGAGCATTTATCTACCTCCTTTATCTTATATATGGGAACCTTATTACCTGAAATAACGGCCAATTGACTTATAGATTCATTTAAATTGGCTCTGTTTTTTAAATTTTCAAACAAACTATTTTGTATACCAAATTCCCCTGTAATGCCTCTAAACTCAACACTTAACGATTCAACAGGGCCCGTAAAATCCATGCGGTCCAAAACCATTTTGGTAATAAAAAATATTTTTTCATAATTACCTAGAGCACGACGAAATGGCACATCAACTACATGAATAGAGTCTTCATATACATGGGCTTTTAGTCTCGCTGACCTAACAAATCTACCTTTTAATCTATTATCCAAATAAGCAAGTTTAATCACTTGATATAAAGCTAATTGCAGCATACTAAAATCATTGTTTGGATAATCAAAATTAATAGTTTTTTCAATCACTAGAGGGTGTGCTACAGGTGTAAGTACATTAGTATCTATCCCTCTTGATAAAGACCATATCAGTCGCCCAGTACTACCAAACTGTGCCTCCATTGGTGCAAGATTTTGCGTTGCTATATCGCCTAAAAGAGACATCCCAAAAGATAATAATTTGTTTTTAGTATCTAAACCAATAGGTAAAACATCTATGGATATCGAGGATAAAAAATCTGGTAAATTTGATGTAGTTTTACAAAAATTATTATCTGAAGCATATAAAGCAGCTACAAAAGCAGGGAATTTCCCATTTGATACACCCCAGTTAATATTCAATTGTTTAAAAAAAATTGAATCCAGATATTCTTTATATTTCTCAATATTTAATTTCATATATGCACATCCAAACCCTCCATCTTCTACAACCAATGCATACTCAGTTAAAACACCTATAGTTTTATTCCATTGTTCTTCATAGTATTCATATTCAGGTTTAATCAGAGTTGCATTAGGTGACAAAGCTAATGCATCATTCAGGGAAAGTCCGTACGAAATTCCGAGAGATGCTGCCTCTGGTGAAAAACCCATCACTCCAGAAAAACGATCACCTATAATCACAGATTTACCATTTATCTGAGGATCACGAGTTTCATGTAGTTGAAAAAAATAATTTGGTATCAACATGCAAGTTATTTCCATTTTTAATCTCCAGGAATCAAGGTTAATAGAACATTAGTTCTTTCTCAAGCGGCAATGGCACAAATCTATCGCGATAATGTATAAAACAGCAAATAGGCAGAGGATTTTTTATTGTGTTGAAAATATTTACCTATAATTCTTGGCTACACGATAAAAAAGGGGTAAAATAGCGTCTGCTGAGCGGGAGTAACTCAGTGGTAGAGTCCCTGCCTTCCAAGCAGGTTGTCGCGAGTTCGAATCTCGTCTCCCGCTCCAACTATATTGAGTAAACGAAAAAATATGTTATTTATGAAAAAATCAAAATCTTGGTTAACCTCTTGTTTATTTTTATTAATATTATCGTTATCGTGTTCTACTAATTCTCAAGAAGCCATATCGCCAACTGATCAGACGAGAATGAATCCATCTCCAACAGGTATGCAACAGGAGCATCCTCCAACTAACCAACCAGGTATGCGACAAGAACACCCGCCGACTAATCAACCAGGCATGCGGCAGGAACACCCGCCGACTAATCAACCAGGCATGCGGCAGGAACACCCGCCGACTAACCAACCAGGCATGCGACAAGAACACTCGCCGACTAACCAACCAGGCATGCGGCAGGAACACCCGCCGACTAATCAACCAGGCATGCGACAAGAACACCCGCCGACTAATCAACCAGGCATGCGGCAGGAACACCCGCCGACTAACCAACCAGGCATGCGGCAGGAACACCCGCCGACTAATCAACCAGGCATGCGGCAGGAACACCCGCCGACTAATCAACCAGGCATGCGACAAGAACACTCGCCGACTAACCAACCATCGAACAATGGCCCACCACCAGGGGCAGGGTTTTATAGTTTAACTGTGAAACAGCAGTCTTCGTCATATATTGAGGCAGAACCATCATCAAAAACATCTTTTACCTCCGGGCAAGACGCTTCACTATGGTTATCTGGGTATGGTTTTAATAAATCTGGTGGACCATCTCTGTTTAATCGGCCAGTTTCAATAGCGTCTGATGGTAAGCGCTTAGCAGTAACGGACAGAAATAATAACCGAGTTTTAATATGGACTTCTATTCCATCGAGTAACGTGGCCCCAGACTTAGTTTTGGGCCAGGACAATTTTGAAACTCATCTTGAGGGTAAAGGAATGGATGGCTTAGACTTCCCCGGACAAGTCACTATGGCCCCTGACGGTAAAGTTTTAGTAGCAGATTCCAATAATAATCGAATCCTTGTCTGGACTAGTTTTCCGTCGGTATCAGGACAAGCAGCAAACTTCGCCATTAATGTCGATTCGCTCATAGGCTCACAAGGGGCATGGCCTTGGGGGGTTTGGACCAATGGAGAAAAAGTCGTGATAGCTGTCACCTCAGGCGGGGATAATGGCAGCAAGCTTATTATTTGGAATTCATTCCCTTCATCAGGTTCTGTTCAGCCTGATCTTCATATTAAAGTAGCTGTTATGGGAACACCAAGAATGATTGTTTCCAATGGTGAATATATTTTAACTGGTGACGAAAACGGAAAAACTGAATGTAAAGATGGCTCCAATAGCCATATATGGGCGAGTTGGCCAACTAAAAATAATCAAGCACCGGATGCCTGTCATAGTGGATGGATTGGTGGAACAATTATTGGTGAAAAGTTAATTGCAATACAGCAAGGAGGCGAAACCTTAGCTTGGTGGGATGAGCTTCCGAGGACGACCGAAGAGGTTTCAATCAATAAACGTGAAGCTTTGCCAGGAGTAGGCCACAGGTGGAATGGCGGTGATGGTAACGACGCAGTTTATGTTGATGGGAAATTGTTCATAGTTGAATATAATGGAGGAAGAGTATCTGTTTTTAATGAACTCCCTACAGGCCCGGATATAAAACCTGACTGGGCACTAGGAACAACTGATCCATCAGTTAATCCTTATTATGAGAATTGGCTTATACAAAATGGTCAACCTGCATCAAATGGCGAAAGGTTATTTATAGCCTCTGATTTTGATCGATCCCTGTCAGTATGGAACAAAATACCAGGAGAATCAGGAGCAATACCAGACTTATTTTACCGCAGATTTGAAAATGCTCCATGGGATATAGCATTGTATGAAAATACAGTGCTTTTAGCAGGGCAAAAAGGAATATATGGCTGGAAAAACTTTGATGGGACTGGGGAATTACCAGAGATAGAGATTGATGGTGCTATCGGTTCTGTTGCCCTTCAAGATTTACGAGGCGTTGCTTACAACGGAAAATATTTCGCACTAGCAAGTGAAAGTGCTAAAAAAGTTTGGGTATGGGAAGGAATTCCAACTGAGAATGATGATCCAGTTTATACGTTAGATGTACCTCAAGGCCCAGGACGTTTAGACGCGAATAATGAGTGGCTAGTAATCTCTGGTTACCCTGCAGACAGGTTTAATGTGAAGGCCATAAAATTCACCGATCTTGCTACAGGGCAATTACAAAATATACTTGGACACAATTCTTTCCCCCAAAGCGCTGTCTTTACAGATATTGGCTTTTTCATAAGCCAACAGGCGGACAATCAAGTATTAGGATGGGATTCTATAGAATCAGCATTGGCAGGCATGAACCCTAAAATTATTCTGGGTAATGGAAAAGGAACAAAGGCAGCTGATTCTATAAAAATGGCTAATGCGATAGGATGGGATGGAACCCATTTATGGGTAGGAGAGTTCAAATTTTCCACGCGTATCCTTGGATTTAAACCTACAAAATAAAAAATAGTATGCTTAAAGTTCCCAAACATTTATGTGTTTGAGACACCCGCATTTTTTACTTTAACTCCGTATACATGCCATAAAAGTAGTGCCGCTGCACCTCTATAAGGTCGCCAATTTTCACCTATTGATTCCATTTCATCGCGATTAGGTCGATCATCCAACGATTTTATAATTTTCATACCTCCTTGTAAGGCAACATCATTTGCAGGCCATGCATCCATATCACCTAGCGCAAATAATCTATAATTATCGGCGGTCCATGCTCCAACACCACGTATAGAAATTAAACGTTCTTTCACTTGTTCTCCATGGAGATTATTTAAAGATTTAAGATCCAGGCTCCCAGAAACAATTTCGTTAGCAATCCCAATAATATATTCAGCCTTACGGCGTGATAGCCCAGCTAACATCATATCTTCTGGTTGCAATTCTGATATAACCTTGCTGTCGTTAATATCTATATCCACAAGCCGATTCCATATGCTGGTAGCAGCAGAGGTTGAAATTTGCTGCCCGACAATAATATGAGCCAGTGTGCCAAAATCGGCCGGTCGTGAACGGTCGGGTGGATAACCATAGTTTTCTATTGCGGTTTTTATATCATTATCCAAATCGCCTAATAGTTTTAAAGCGATTTTGGGGTCAAATATTTTTTCATTCATTGTTTCGCCATCACCAATCATGCATGTGGTTCGCTCTTGAATAATAGTCTCTCTTTAATGGCAGAATAGATTAAAGATAATATAAATAAGAAAGATGAAAAAAGGACTACCGCAGGGCCAGATGAAATATCTAAATAAAAACTTATATACAAGCCGACTAATCCACAAAAGGCACCAGTTGATACTGATATCACCATCATTTTATTAAAATCATTTGTAAGCATACGTGCAATAACTGGGGGAATTACAATCGTAGCAGCAATCATAGTAACTCCTAGAATCTGCAAAGAAACAACCACTGTAGCAGCTAAAATTAGCGAGAATATCCCATCTAATAAACCAGTATGAACTCCGTAATATTCAGAGCTCTCTGGATCAAATGTAGTGAACAATAAATATTTATAAGCGCCTACAACTATGATCGAAACCAAAATTACAACAAAAACAACCGAGTATAATTCCAGTTCGTTTATACCTAATATATTTCCAAAGAGAGCCGCATCAAAGCTTCTTGTAAATCCTTGAAACCGACTTATTAATGCTACACCTAAAGCAAAACTTGCAGTTGTAATTATACCAATTGATGAGTCAGTGCTTATATTTTTTTTTCTTGAAGTAAAAGTGATAAGCATAGCTGATAGAAATCCCCAAATACTTGCACCTATAAAAAAATTAATGGATATTATATAACTTACTACAGCTCCTCCGAAGATAGAGTGGGCAAGCCCATGGCCTATGTAAGCCATCCTCCTTAAAACAACATAGACACCGATAAGACCACACAAACCTCCTACAAGAGTACCCGCTATAATCGCTCGAACAAAAAAATCATACTCAAAAGGTAAAAACATACTTTATAATTACCGATCTATTTTATGTTGTTATTAAAAACATGTGGCGACTCAGCAACTATTGGCAATCCTTTATAACGAGTCACATGAATAGGTGCTCCATACGTTTCTGTCAGTATATCGACCGTAAATATATCTTTTGGTGCTCCGTCAGCAATAATATTTCTGTTAAGGCAAATAACTCTAGGCAAGTGGGCTGCGACAGCATTAATTTCATGGGTTGCCATAATAATAGTTACATCTTGATGATTAAGTTCGTGCAGAATGTGCATAACTTCATCTCTAGTTCTTATATCAATTCCAGTTGTTGGTTCATCAAGTAACAAAAGATGTGGATTATTTATCAACGATCGTGATAATAAAACTCTCTGTTTTTGACCACCAGAAAGTTCATTCACGTGCCTAGAACGAACATCTACAATACCCATTTTTTCCATAATTTCAAAAGCGGCAGCTTTAGCTTTTTTTGAAAACCAGGGATACAGTTTGTTCTTTGAAATAGTTCCCATTAATACGACTTGTTCAACAGATATAGGGAAATTCCAATTTATACTAGACATCTGAGGCATGTAGCCTACATTTGGCCTCTGAACATCTGCAGCTTCACCATTCATAACGACTTCACCGTTAGAAACATTAGTTAATCCCATTATTGTTCTTAAAAGAGTAGTTTTACCAGAACCACTGGGTCCTAATAGTGCTACAAAATCACCACGGTTTATAATTAAATCAATATTTTCTAGCACAATATTACCGCTAATTGTGCTAGAAACATCAATGAATTTCAGTATAGGTTCATTCTTGGAATATTTATGGGGTGTTTCGTGTAGCATTAGGGATATATCACCTGACTTTTACCTTCAAAAGTTTGACTCACATCCACATATTGTAAACCTTCAGCGGTACCACCTAAAGCTACAACAATAGTGCGAACATTTTCCACCATTAAACCCATATATGAGTGTGTTAAGTCACCATGATTACCAGGTAAGTCGTCATCTCTTAAGTTATCGACAAAAGAAATACCAGCTTCATCAGCTATTTGCTCCATAATTGGACTTGGAAAAACATTAGACCCGAATATAGCAGGTACCTTTTCCAAACGAATCTGGTCTATCAAACGAGCGACCTCTCTAGCCGAAGGTTCATTAAAATCCGAAGGCTGAACGGCCGCTATGACTTTAAAATCATACCGTTTTGCAAAATACGGAAATGAATCATGGTAAGTAAGCAGCTTCCTGTTAGCTTCAGGGATACTTGTTACAGCAACTTTAATACGAGAATCTAAATCAATAATACGTTTTTCAAATGTATCGTAATTCGTTCTATAGTACGCTTCGCCAGAAGGATCTATTTTGGAAAGTTCAAGAAATATTATGGCCGCATATTCTAAGGCAAGGATAGGATCTGTCCAGAGATGAGGGTTAGGGACACCTTGTTCTGCAGGAAACGAAAAGTCATATATCCATTTCGATTTTTCAAGCGTTCTATTACCTAATAAAACAATCTCAGATTCTTCTCTTTTATTCTTTAAAGCCATATCTAGAGCAGGTTCTTCAAGATAAAGGCCATTCAAAAAGATAATATCTGCATTGGAAAAGGCGATAGCCGTAGACGGCGGAGGATCAAACGTATGCGAATTAACCCCTTCTGGGACAATCCCTTTCAAAGTTATTCGTTCCCCTCCAACTGCTTCTACAATACTAGTAATTGGAGAAACGGTCGTTATAACCCTTGGTTTTATTGATCCGTCTTCCAAAAACAACTGGTCTTCCGCTTGCTCTTGCTGGCACCCAGCAAACGAAGCAATTAAAAGAATAACTAATATAAGACCTACTACATTAGTATATTTAAATATTGATTTGAGCAAAGGAATTCGCGATTTTATTCCTCACGTACTTTGGATCTTGGGCCAAATGGCTCTGGCTGAAACGGGCCATCACGCGTTTGCAGAAACCCTCGCATGCCACCTGTTTCCTGAGCATCATCTAAGTATTTTCTAAAATCTTCACGCTGAGATGTCTGTGCTAAAGCTCCTAGTTCTGTATTCAAAGTTAATGCGTTTCTTAAACCCATCATCTCTAACCCCATAGTAGCTACCTGAAGATTAATTTTCACAGTCTCAGGTGAAACCAAAGCTATCCTCTCCACAATACCAAAACAATGGTCAATCAATTCTTCATCAGGGATTACATTATTAACAAGACCAATTCTTAACGCTTCCTCAGCATCTATGTGGTCTCCTGTTAACCCATATCTTAAAGCATGTTTATACCCAGCATTGAGAGTCCAAAAGAAACTAGTATTAGAAATCATTCGAATTTCTGGTTGAGAAAATACAGCTTTATCCGATGCGTAGGTCATGTGGCAAGTTAATGCATACCATGAGCCACCTCCCATGCACCAACCATTAACGGCGGCAATAACGGGTTTGGTTAATTCCCAAATTTGTAAAAGCCTTTTATTCTCGTCCGAGCCTCTTGTACGCCAATCATCTAAAAACGCAGCAACGCTCATACCCTCAGGCAACCCATAAGGCCATACTGTTGGGGGAGAATCGCCACCAATATCATATCCAGAAGAAAACGCGCGACCTGCCCCAGTTAGTACAATAGCCCTTATTTCAGGATCAGCTTCAGCCTCGGCAAGAGCACTGGCCAAATCACTTTCAAGTCCGTGACTTATAGCATTCAGAGTTTCTGGCCGGTTTAAAGTTATCAAAACTCCACCACGTTGCTTTTCATAAAGAACATTCTCAAATTCGGGCATCTTATTAACCTTTCTTATTTTTACTGTTTTTTATCGCCTTTATGATATCTTCTGTAGATTGTGTTTTCCCAATTATCAAATCTACAATCCTCATCGCAGGCTCTTGTAATCCGATATCCCATGATAATGTCGAATCAGAAGCCACTATAACATCAAAATCTCTTACATTCGCATCAAACGCGGTATGCAAGACACAAGCGTATGTAATCGTCCCTACCAAAATAACGGTTGTTATACCTCGTCTCCTAAGAGCGACCTCCAAATCAGTACCATAAAACGCAGAGAAGCTTCTCTTTTGAACAATATATTCTCCGGTCAATGGTTTCAATTCATCATGAATCTCTGAGCCCCAACTTCCAGGCTCTAAAGAGGGTGCTCCTTGAGCCGCAGATACCGCTTCAAAAGTAGCAGGAACTATGTCGTGAATCGTACTTACAGCATCCGGTACTGAATCTCTTATTATTTGTGTGTGCACAATAAAAAAACCAGATTCCCGTGCTGCTTCTAGTACGGGTTTTATTTTGGGTATTCCGTCAGTAACAAGTTGGGGATTTAGCCCAAGTGGTGCTATAAGGTCTGAATTACGGCCATAAAAACCTTCTTGATGGCAAAAATCGTTTTGCATATCAATAATGATCAACGCAGCGTTATCAGAGCTTAAGTTATAAACCATAATTGCCTACCAACTTATACAATCCCTAAAAGGAAGATCTCTTTTAACATCCCCAACAGGTATTATTCCTTCTTTTCTGAGCGCGGGCCAAAAGGTTCTGGCTGAAAAGGACCATCACGTTGTTGTAAAAATCCTCTCATTCCACCTTGTTCTCGAGCCTCTTCTAACGGTCTAAGAACATCTTCTCGTCTTGAAGAATGAACCAACGCAGAAAGCTCGCCATTTAATACCATTGCATTTCTAAAACCCATCATCTCCAAACCCATAGTTGCAACATGTAGGTTAATTTTTACTGTTTCCGGAGATACTAAAGCTATTCTTTCAACAATACTAAAACAATGATCAATCAATTCATCCTGAGGAACAACTTGATTAATAATTCCTATTCTCAAAGCTTCCTCAGCATCTATATGGTCGCCAGTTAAGCTATATCGTAATGCATTCTTATAGCCTGCATTCAACGTCCAAATGAAACTTGTGTTTGATATCATTCGAACCTCGGGTTGAGAAAATACCGCGTTCTCAGATGCATATGTCATATGAGAGAACAATGCATACCACGATCCACCACCCATGCACCAACCGTTTACAGCGGCAATAACTGGCTTATTCAGTTCCCAAAGATGCATCCATTTATCTGGACGATCTTGTGTGCGCCATCTATCTAATAACTCAGCGACACTACTCCCTTCGGGAATTCCATAAGGCCAAACATTAGGAGCTCGATCACCCGCTATATCAAACCCTGCTGAAAATGCCCTACCAGCTCCAGTCAGTACGATCGCTCGAATTTCTGGATCGTTCTCTGCTTCAGTAAAAGCGGAATGTAATTCCGCAACAAGATCGGGGCTCAATGCATTTAGAGCTTCAGGTCTGTTAAGCGTAATTAACACACCTCCCCGCTGTTTTTCATATAATATATTTTCGTAATCCGACATATTATTCCTCCTCCATAATCCTACAAATTTTATCTTTTCTTAGATCTTGGGCCAAAAGGTTCTGGTTGAAAGGGACCATCACGAACTGTTAAAAACCCTTTCATTCCTTGTTCTGTAAGCGCATCAAACATTTCTTTTCTATATGGTTCGCTTGACGAAGAATGTGCTGCCGCAGATAATTCTCCATTCAGTTTAAGAGCATTAGCAAGCCCCATCATTTCAAGTCCCATAGTAGCAACATGTAAATTAATTTTCACAGTTTCGGGTGATACTAGTGCAATCCTTTCAACCAATTGAAAGCACTCCTCCAACAAATCATCATGAGGAACAATTTTATTTATTATGCCGATTCGAAGTGCTTCATCCGCATCAATATGGTCACCTGTTAGGCTATATCTTAATGCGTTCTTATATCCTGCATTTAATACCCAGAAGAAACTAGTGTTTGATATGTGTCTAACTTCAGGTTGCCCGAATACTGCTTGATCAGATGCGTACGTCATATGCGTTGCAACTGCATACCAAGATGCTCCTCCCATCGCCCATCCATTTATAGCACCAATAACGGGTTTGGTTAGTTCCCACATATGTAAAAGCTTATTTATCCCTGCATTATCATTGGTACGCCACAAATCAAGTATTTCAGCCACGCTTTGGCCAGGAGCTACACCATATGGCCATACAAAATCACGCATCGGGGCATCAGGAACACCCATATCATATCCTGCAGAAAACGCTCGGCCAGCTCCAGTCAAAACAATAGCTCGAACCTCTGGATCGGCTTCTGCTTCATCTAAAGCCAAATGAAGCTCATCTTCTAATTGAGGGGTGATAGCGTTCAATGCCTCTGGTCTATTAAGAGTAATCAATACTCCTTTACGTTGTTTCTCGTATAAAATATTTTCATAGTTCCCCATCAATAAACTCCTCTATTATTATTAATGCGCTGCGCGCAGACAATTATACTACTCCGTAAATTTAGTCAGATAAAGCCTCAACTGCACTTAACACTTCTTCTGCATGTGTCGCCGTTTTAACGCGTCGCCATATTTTTTCAATCGTCCCATTTTTATTAATCAAAAAGGTTTGTCGTAAAACTCCTTCAAAAACTCGACCATACATCTTTTTTTCACCGTAAGCTCCAAATTGTTTAGCTACCTCAGCTTCTGGATCAGTTAGAAGAGGAAATGGCAAAGAGTATTTATTAGTGAATTTATTATGTGACTCAATACTATCTCGACTCACGCCTAAAACTACGACTCCCTTTTCAGTTAGTGCATCGTAATTATCTCTAAATCCACATGCTTCTTTAGTACACCCTGGTGTATCATCTTTAGGGTAAAAATATAAAACTACTGTTGAGCCTCTGAGGTCCGAGCTTATAATATTGGAGCCATCAGTTGAGGGTAAAGAAAAATTAGGAGAATCATCACCTATGTTTATATCAGTCATTTATTAACCCCCTCGTCAATAACTGCACCAATGTGATACTCAAAAATATGAGACACCCAATAATAACCTACTTTTATGAAAAAGGTTACTGAAATGTTACTAATTACAGGTGGATCAGGCTTTATAGGTAAATACTTATCCGCCCACATACTTCTTACTACGGATGAAAAAATCCGAATCTTCTCCAACAATCCCAACAAGTTCTTTTTCGGCCTGGAAGATATATTACTATCATCTTTAGATCATATTAAAACTCTGGGTTCCTCAGGATTCTATTCTAAAAAACAGATAGATTTTGCGAAAAACCGATACGAGAACCGAGAGTTATTAATTACAGAAACCATTGAAATTTGTAAAGGCGACATAACTAATAAACAAGATGTGACCGCAGCGTTAGCCGAAGTAGATAAGGTAATACACGCAGCAGGAATACTAAATGCAAGAAAGACCCAAACGGTGGAACGTGTAAATTACTCTGGCACCAAAAACTTGGTAGAACTCATGGTCAAAAATCAAATAGCCCCCCTAATCAATATAGGTATACTAGGAACATCAGAAAATTCTAAATTCTCCTTCCACCATTCTAAATGGAAGGCAGAGCAAGAAATCATACAAAGTGGAATCGAATTTAAACTATTTAAAACTTCATTAGTTCTAGGTAAGGATGATAATTTTACAAAAAGAATGAGACGAGCAATTTCTTTCCCATTCCCAATTCTCCCACTACCTGAAAAAAAGAACATTTATTTACAACCAATATTAGTTAATGACTTTGCCACAGCGGTATTATCTTGTTTAAACGGTGGCTCTAGCAAGCATAATGTATATGAAATAGGAGGCCCCGAATATTTTTCACTCAAACAAATCTTGAGCATTTACCTAGGTCTAATGGGAAAACAAAGGCTTATAATTCCTATACCACCAAGTATCTTAACCGTTCCTGCAAAAGTTCTAGAACTTATTATGCCTGATCCATTTATTACAAGTACCGAACTCCAAGGTTTATCTCAAAATAACACCGGAGAACTGAATTCAATCTACGAGTATTTTGGATTCAATCCACTGCCTATTAAAGATAATTTAGTTCTTTAAGGAACATCCCTCGCGCTCGCGAGTCCCTCTATGAATTCTTCTACGGGGAACGCTGGCATTGTTGTTATCTGAATAGTGCCTCTTGATCCTAATTCTAAAGAAACTCTTGATATAGTCTCATTATCTGGAGCCTCCACAATATTTACAAAATCATATGCCCCAAGCACAGCATATTGAGCAATAACTTTTGCTCCCCAAGTTTCGATCTCTCGGCTAACTTCTTGAATTCTTTCAGGTCTATTTTTTACGGTCTTTCGACCCTCATCAGTTAAAGTGCTAAGTAACACATAGGTTGCCATCAAATTTCCTCCTAAAATAATTACCCTAATCAATCAATCAATATGTTAAGTTCATAAACTTGAGTTACTAATATACCAAATTTACCTCGCAATTTATTCGAGAATAGAAATATGATTATTAAAATTCATTAATTAACGATGGTACAATACGTTTGTTGGGGTAATTGGTACTTCCATAGGAATTACAGAGAGATTTATGCCTGAAAGTAAATATATTGATGTACAAGATATAAAAATCCATTACTTAGAATGGGGTAACCCAAAATCCCCTGATTTGATAATGGTACATGGGTGGACCAACCTTTCTCAATCTTGGGCTGAAATCGCTACTGCTCTCGAAAACGACTACCACATAATCGCACCAGATAATCGTGGACACGGCGATTCAGAAAAACCTGGTACGGGCTATTATTTACAAGATTTTGTACAAGACACTAAAGAAATTATTGAAAATTTAGATTTGGAAAAACCAACATATATCGGGCATTCCTGGGGTGCTAATATTGGGACTATGCTCGCCGCAAACCACCCAAATCTTATCTCTAAAGCTTTCCTCGAAGACCCTGTTTATTGGAAATTTATCCACTCTTTTGTCACAAGCTTACCAGTCGGATTAGCTCGATTAGAAAAAACAGAATCAGAAATTCGTACAGAAGCAGAATCGAAAGGCCTTACGGAAGCAGAGACTACAAGAGAAATATTCCGACACCACCATTTTTCAGGTAATGCATTAACTCATCTTTTACAGGACAATAGAAATTGGGCTTTAGATTGTGAAAATTATTTAAGAAGAATCTCAATCCCCACAATGGTTTTGATCGGCAACAGCGAACTAGGTGGTGCCATAATTCCTGAAGAAATGAATTATTTTTCAGATATTACATCTGATTCAGTCAACTTTAAGGTATGGGACGATACGGGTCACGGGATGCATGCTGCACAACCTAAAAGATATATAGATGAGTTGCGTGCTTTTATTACTCAACTATGATGATATTAACAATAACAAATATATAGATTAGAGTTAGTAAGATAAATAAGACACCAGGATCTAACGAAAAGAAACCTCCTAAAATATTAGCGTCTATCTACGATACTTCCTATCGCAGGCTATGGTTTGCCGGAATTTTTTGGTACATGAATCGCATGATGGAAGTGACTATTCTATCTTGGCTGGTCCTAGAGCTTACCGATTCGCCTTTCCAAGTAGCAATGGTCGGAATATCTAGGATGTCTCCGATGTTTATTCTCGGTCTCGTAGCTGGCAGTATTGCTGATAAATTTCCTAAAAAGCGAACGATGGTTCAACTACAGTTATTCAATATACTAGTGACTTCTATTACTTTCTTCATGATAACTTTTGGTGATATCCAGCCAATTCACATCTTTATCTCTACATTTTGTCTTGGGTCATCGTGGTCTCTTGATTTCGCAACCAGGAGGTCGTTTTTTGCTGGACTATTCGAAGAAGACAAACTATCAAATGCAGTATCATTGGATGTAGCTCTTCTTTTTGGTAGTTTACTACTAGGCCCAATGTTTTCCGGAGCACTAATAAGGCTATCTGGATTTCCATTGGCTTACGGAATGATCTTACTATTCTACTTATTGGCTCTATTGATTTTATCCAGAGTTCCCAAATCCATAAATGACACAAAGAATAACTCAGATATACCAATTGCAAAGCAGCTTTTTGAAGCAATACATATGATAACCTCTAATCGATCTCTATGGTCGGCCCTTACTGTTACAGTTGCCTTAAATTTCTTCGGTTTCCCATATCTACAAATGGTGCCAGTTATTGCCAGAGACGTGCTAAACGCAAATGCATTTTGGTATGGAGTCCTCGTTTCGAGTGCTGGACTTGGCTCACTCATAGCCTCTCTATTAATAGCCGCTAAAGAAATTGAGAAAAAACATGTCGTATATTCATTAGGTGCAACACTAATGTTATTTGCAGTTTTAATATTTTCATTATCCAATACGTACATTCTATCTTTAGGAGCGCTTATCTTAGCTGGGGTTGGAATGTCTGGATTTGCAACTATGCAACCTACTATTGCACTTCAATCGGTCAACAAGGATATGCAAGGCAGATCAATGGGGGCCATTGCGCTAGGGATTGGAGCTGCACCACCTGGAATGTGGGTTCTCGGGCAAGCATCTGAGTACGTCGGTCCTCAATCTGCTCTCACCATTTTTGCTATTTCAGGAATTATTTTAATTACGATACTCAGATTCACTCTCCCTGAATTAAGAAACAAAGAGCGACTAAAGAAAAGCTAGAGGTTATCAGGATCGCCTGAATCAGGCCCTTGTTCTACGGGTTCTTTGACAATATGTACTGATCTCTGTGGAAAAGGTATCGATATACCTAATTCATCAAACTTCCTTTTAACTCTCAGTCGATATTCACCTGCAACATTCCATTGCTGCATTGGCACTGTTTCTCCCAAAACACGAATATCTATGGATGAGTCTCCAAAATTATCAACTCTAATAGCTTTAATTGGGTCAATAATTAAAGGACCCCATTCAGCATCAGAATGCATGTTTGATCCAACCTCATTTAGTGTCTCAATAACTGAATCAAGATCTTCTTCATAAGCAACTCCAATATTGAAATTAACTCGTGATTTATCTTTAGTATAGTTTGATGCAGTTCTAATCTCTCCATTAGGAATAAAATGTTGGCGGTAATCTAAATCTCTTAATATTGTTCGCCTTAAATTTATATCTTCTACAAGACCTCCTATATCAGCAATTCTTACAATATCTCCTACACGATATTGATTCTCTAAGATTATAAATATCCCTGCAAATATATCTCTAACTAGATTCTGAGCTCCAAACCCAACTGCAATTCCGACCACCCCAGCAGCTAATAGAAGGGGTGCTAGATCTATCCCTAATTCACCTAATATTATAAAAATAGCTGTTGATAAAACTAAGAGATTAGCTGCTTTAGACAACACTTGTACCAGTGTCGTTACGTTTTTCTCACGTTCTGATTCTAAAAGAGAGTCAGATTTAGCACTTATATGAAATCTTATTACCATAGGAATGGTGTAAGCAATCACCTTATTCGCGATCACAACCAATAGCAATATGAGCAGTATTTTAGGTACAAAGGTAAAAGCAAAATGGATCACAGAATCCAGTATTTCAGTATAGGAAATAAATCTAGTCATAAGTTCTGTTCTTATAATGTTCTCGACGACAAGAATATATAAAATTAAGAAAAATATTGATCCAGATACCCGAATTATTCGAATTAGCAAGAAACGCAAAGATTCTTGAGTACCACCAAATGTATTATTAACCAAATTTAAAAATGACCTTGTAATAAGTGGAGCTAAACCTATAACTAACAGTTCAAAAATCAAAAATAACCCGGATATAAATATGAGTTGCGATTGATTTTGAAGTATATTTTCATACACAATATTAATGTCAAACATTCAAATCCTCTTCAATTTAAGCACACTATACTATATGAATCGCATAAACTCGCTATTGACAATACTATCGCACTTTGAATAATTGAGTTAGTTGTTAACAATTTACTCCAAAGGGAGGTAGTTATGCGTATAGGTGTTGAACTTGCAATCAAGACACCTATTGGTGAGTTAATTGATCAGTTAAAGGCCTATGATTCTTACCCATTTACAAGAATCTGGGTTCCCGACTCATCTATATCTGAGTGGGAAATATTTAGCACTGCAGGTATAGTTGCTCATATTGTAAAAAACGCCAGAATCGGCATAGGAGTTACGTCTCCTTATCATCGGAACCCAGCCACCTTAGCTCATGCTATTGCAACTTTAGATAATATATCTTCAGGACGAATTGATTTCACTATTGGGCGTGGTTCAAGGCCATATTTATCTAGTATAGATGCAGAAGGGGATGATGACGCAGTAGTTGAAGCAATCGCAATAATCAAACAGTTGATCTACGGTGAAAAAGTTGATTTTCCGGGTAGTTCCTTTAAATTTAGTAACGTATCCCAGAGAGTCATTACCCCCCAGAAAAATTTTCAATTTTTTATTGCATCAATGAGCGAATATTGGAACGACCTAGGTCTAGAACACGCAGATGGGCTTCATGTTTATAGTACAAACTCGAACCTTTTAACAAAAGTAAAATCTTACAAAGAGCGATCAACTGACCCGTCGTTTAGAATTATCACCACTCTGGGCTATGTTGAACCACCTGAAGTAAAAGAGTGGTGGGTATCAAATTTCGGCAATCATTACAATTTACAAAAACTTTCCGGGCGTAATCCTGGTGAGGCAAGCGTAACTGAGTTGGAATCGGAACTCACGTTTTCTGATGCCGAAGGCTTACAAAAGCAAATCGATAAAATGCAGGAATATTCCGTGGATGAGCTGATGATAGCTTATAGAAGACCAGAAGACTTAGAAACAATAGCGAACATCGTAGACAAGATAAATATCTAAACTTATTTAAGCAATCTCGCCATCTTTTAGTTCAACGACTTTATCAACTACATCTATAAGAGCCCTATCATGTGTGGCTGCAATAATAGATATATCTCTCTCATTGACCAAGTCTCTAAATAACGCGAAAATCCTTCTTGCAGTGATGGAATCAAGTTCTCCAGTAGGTTCATCAGCTAATATTACATCTGGAGAGGTAATTATCGCTCTCGCTATAGCGATTCTTTGCTGCTCACCTCCAGACAGCTCATATGGCCTATGATCCGCTCTATGAATCATCCCTACTAAATCTAAATTCTCTTTCACTCTACGATCCCGTTCTGATCTAGAAATTTTTTGAATTCTTAATGGTAACTCAACATTTTCGTATGCTGTCAATAGAGGCATTAATGCAGAAGACTGAAAAACAATACCTACATGGTCACGCCTTAATATAGCGAGTCCTTCATCAGAGATAGAACCTAAATCTTGATCTTTAAAATAAGTGGTTCCTTCTGAAGGTCGATCTAATCCTGCTACGATGTTTAGCAGTGTTGTTTTCCCCGATCCGGACCGCCCGACTAAAGATAGAAATTCTCCATAAGCAAGTTGGAAATCAACACCTTTCAAAGCATGTACTGATTGACCCGCCAACTCGTATCGCCTATGGACTCCCGATACATTAATTATATTGTCTGTTTTATTCATTTCATCCATAAATTATCTTTCGCTTTCAGGGTATACAACTACGTGATTTTCTTCCATTACAAGCCGCGCTCGCCCTTTTATTCTAAGGTTGTCCACATATTCTCTAGGCAGCTGCAGTCGCCCGCTACTATCAACAAGAATGAACTCACTTATATTAGCTGATCCATCTCCCGGGCGCCTGAAATCAGGTAATGAAACTATCTCTGCACTTGCTCTTCCATCTCTTACAACCACAACTCTATCAACACGAGTCGATACAGCCTCATCATGAGTGACAATAATTATAGTAGTTTGATAGATATCTCTAAGGTTCTTGAATATGTCCAGTATCTCGTTAGCGGTTTCTGAATCCAACTCTCCGGTTGGTTCATCAGCAAGGAGTAATTCAGGTTCATTAGACAAAGCGATCGCTATAGCAACTCTCTGTTGCTCACCTCCGGATAATTGATTCGGTTTATGATTCAACCGATGTGACAAGCCAACTGCTTCCAATAATTCTTTCGCCCTTTCGATTCTATAGTTGGTCTTAAATCCAGCTAATATCATAGGTAATTCCACATTTTCCAAAGCTGTCAAATAAGGAACTAGATTTCGAGCTGTTTGCTGCCACACAAATCCTACATTATGCAATCTGTAATCTTCAGCTTCTTTAGCACTAATATGCAATAGATTTCTTTCACCAACTCTAATTTCACCAGCAGAAGGCTTATCATATCCAGCAAGTATGTTCAAAAAAGTAGACTTACCACTACCACTAGCTCCTACAATACCAATCATCTCTCCAGCCATAACGTCTAAATCTAAACCCCTCAAGGCTACTACTTCTAAATCTTGAGCTTTATATATTTTGAATAGATCTAAACAACTTATATAAGGAACATTATTTTGATTAGTCATAATTACTTAATCTTCTCCTATCCTTAATGCCTGACCAATAGCCAGTTTGTTATAGATCTTAACCACTGCCAGAGTGCAAATTACAAAAACTATTACCATTAATGAATACACTAATCCTAGTGCTTCCCAGTTGATCTCCAGAACAAAAGGTGGTTGCACTGAAATACCAGTTTCTGTTCGGTCCAAAAAAGGCATAAGAAGTGAACCTGTTCTTTGCCCAATAAAAAATCCAGCTAAAATACCGATAAGCATCACTACTATGTGTTCAAACCATACCACTAATCTTATCTGTGCCCCAGTTAAACCCATGGTCCTAAGTAAAGCAAATTGATTACGCCTTTCCCCAACAATCAATATCGCGTGGGAAATATAACCAACAATCCCCAGAAATAATACACTCAAATATGACACCATTAGAATAGTTTTCCAACCAGCTGCAACAAGCGGATCTGCCTTAGATTGTGAAAGTAAATTTTCCCTACTAATATACCTATTAGTTCCAGCAATTTCAGTCAATTGAATAAACGAACCTTCACTAAGAGGTTCATCGCCAACAACGGTCCATATTTCGTTCGCTTGTACCTCATCAGATTGCCCAACAAGATTTTGCTGGCGAACAATATCATCTAAATTTACTACTATGAATCCACCCTGACCCACTGGATCCAGGGTTGGAAAATGGTCAACTGTCCCAACTATCTTTCCTGTCGCACGAGCAGTTCCAAGAGCAAGTATTATTGTATCGCCGACATCCTGATTTAAAGATCTAAGTAAGGGTGGGCTTACCAACATAGGTATCTTGTATTCAATAGGTCCATAATAAATTCCTCTTTGAACAAAACCGCTACTTGCACCCCAGGTAAAAAGTGCCCTCTGAGATTGACTGTTTGAATCGTAGGTAACAAATTTTAGAGAATCACTCCTAGTCATAATCCCTAAGTCTAAAATATTCCAATCAGTATTTTCATTAAATTGGTATACTTCAAACCATTCAGGGGATTGCGGTGACTTAGTATTGATTGAATTAATATAAAATGCACCTTTTTCCATACCGCTAGAGCGAGATCTTTGGATAATTTGAATCGACAATAACGTAAATGGTGCCTGTGGCTGTAATACTTGAGTGGTCCGCCCACCCCATCCTCTTCTAGAAATTGGCTTGATTTCCGTTTCCAAAAAATGCAGCCCTTCTTGCTCAAGGTTCCCAAAATATATGGAGAAGTACCTCCCATTACCATCCATCATGACTCCCACCAAAGAAGATCTTGGGCTCGTTTGCACAGGTTCTATCCAAACGCCGATCTTGTCGGAATTCTCTGGTAAAGTTAGTCCATAAGATTGATTTAAATCTGGTTCAATCGAACTCATTAATTCTTCAAGACTATTGTTAGCAAAATCATCTCTCCACCAAGAAATCTTTGAAAATTGGCTGGGGTCAACTCCAAGCAGTTCATAGCGCAGATTAGGAGATCCACCACCAGAAAAAGAACCTTCTTGACGCAATACAGGTGATGCTGCTTTAACACCTTCGACTTGCTCTATAGCATTTTTAAAATCAATGCTTGGGCCTGTTCCAGCTAAATTAGCCCCTATGAATCGCGTCTGTGTACCAGCCGAATATAAAGCTCTTTCCTCATAACTCCGATCCAAAGTACCTCCAAAATTCGCAGAAAAAGCTCCTAGACCTGAAGCAAGAACCAAAAGCAAAATTAAACGCGTTATGTTTTGAGGGTTTCTACTAATCTGCCATAGCCCGAGCGCTAACCAAACTGTAGAAACGGGTATTATAATCTTTGCAACTATTGCTGTAACATACGGAATTAATCTAAGTAGAAGTAAAGATGCTGACACCAAAAACAGAACCGGAACGAACAAAAGAACCAAATTTACAGAGTTCCCTTCTGCAAAAACATCTGATACTAGCGAGCCTTGTTGATTCAGTTGCGCTATAAAGAAAAACGTCATTACAGCTAATACAACATCAATATACCATCTCTGGATAAATGATTTAGTAGCAGGCCTGACATCGTTAACCCTTTGTTCCAAAGGATTAGTATCTTCAGATGCCAATGCGGGAAGCATAAGAACTACAAATGAAACAAATGCGCCAATACCTCCATAAATAAATGACTCCGCAGATATATTAGTAGGAAGTGCCCCACTTCTACCCAATCCCGAGAAAAAAGGCAAGTACCCTGTGCTGCTTATAGCCACATTTGCAACAAAAGGACCTGCAAAAAAGGATATTCCTCCGATTAAAAATGCCTGCGTGGAATTAATTAGTAATAGATGCCGTTTAGTAGCACCTCTGCTCATCAACAGAGCTCCATCAGATCTTTGTCTTCTGTTTATTAGCATGGCTAAAAATAAAACAGCATACAAAACCATACCGGTTACTAAAAGTAAAACAACTGTTAACGGTATCTGTAAAAACCGAAGTTTAGAATCATATGTGGAGAGGAGTTCAACTAAACGTGTATCCTGTCTGTACGAAGACAAGGAAGTTCTAAGTCCACTATTTAAAGATTTAATAGACTCGATAGTACTTAAAGACGAATCTGCAGTTATATCATTCACTTCTAAACGGTAATCGGCAAAATGGAAACCTTGCATGTCTCGGAAAATAGCACCTAGAACATCGACCATAATTACTTCATCCACTAAAACTGGAAGCGTGTTAAGTAATGTTGGCTGTCCCACCAAACGGTTAAGTGAAGGGTGTTCCCAGTTGGTATTCCCACTTCGAACTTCGCTTACAATGCCCGTAACCTTTACATGCACTCTATCGGCTCGGTCTTCCCAAAATGGCCGAAAGACCATAATGTCACCTTCACGTATATTCAAAAAATCTGCATTACTCTGCAATATCACTCCTTCTACGAGTAAACTTCCATCTGACGCAATCAAAGCTCGAGGCTCAGGAATATGCCCCTTTAGCAACTCAAATCGGCTATCAAATTCATCAATAAAATGAAATGACCCCCTGTACGCAAGTTCCATATTTTGGGTTAATTCACCTTCTCGATCGACAAGAAAAGTGGATGTCCTTACGTGCCTAACTCGTTGTTCAGAGATCTCACCAATTTTTTGTGAAACCGAACTATTTAAACGGTTGATATCGCTATCATAAGTTCGAGCGTCCATACCAACAGACTCAAAATTAACTGTAAGATTTAGCGATTCCCTGTCAGCTTTATCTATTGCGAATTCGAGACCCAAATTCCTAAGTGTCTCAGAATATATCGAGATGCTTGCAGTTGTAGAAGAAGCTAAGATCGTACCAATCAAAACTGGAATAAATAACGGCGCATAAGCTGCTAATCTACGAATAATCAAATGGAACAATTGGTTTGTGAACATTTAAACCTCGTTATCCGATCTAATTATAGTTGCGACAGAAAGTCGATTTTGAGCTACCAAGACCGAAACCACAAAAACTATTACGGAAGCGATAATAGCGCAACAAAAAATAAGTAAAAGAGGGAGATCAACACTCAAAGAATAATACGGAGATGCTCCTTTTATAGAAAGATTATTAAACCTAGGTACCAGAATTTGACTCAAAAATAAACCTGTACCAAGTCCTAAAGGTAAAGACACTATAATTGTTGAAAAGTATCCTAACGACAAGCTTATATTGCTTGCAACAACTCCCAATCCTAAGGCTTTCAAAATTGCTATTTCTCTTGTGCTCTTCTTAATGATATACAGTAAATACGAACCAATCCCAAGGCCAAGTAATAAGAGCGTATAGCTAGCTGCTAGAAGTGCTGCTCCCTTCCATCCAGCGGCTTCTAAGGGGTTCTTATCGCTGCTCTCCATTATTGTAGATTTATCGATTATAGTTCCAGCCAATTTAGGTTTATCAGATAAATAATTTACCAAGTCCATTGTTTCAGCTTGCTCAGAGAAACGAAGCATTACCTCATTAGGCCATACATATGGGCCAATATTAGTAACGTTTAGGTGTTCTAGTAAATTCTCTCCATCCATCACCAGAAATCCCACTGGGTTCGGATTCAGTGTAGGAAATTTATCTATATTCCCAACTATTCTTATTGGAACTAGTCGACCAGAAATATATATACTTGTTATATCCCCAACTTCTATGCCTTTAAGAGAGAGAAATTGCTCATCAGCTAACGTAGGTACACGGTCAAATTTAGGGGTTACATAAATACCTCGCAATCCTTGGGCAGTTTCTCTGCCCCATTCGAAACGAAGTACTTCTCCTCTATTACTATCAACTACTCCATTTACAGAATCAGATCTTGTACCGGTAACCAACACTGGTAACCAATCTCCAGCTATGTCAAAATTATCAATCTCCAGAGTCTCTAATTCTGTTGTAGTTCCAGTTAAATCATCTATTAGAATTGAACCTGGAGAACCACTCGATCCAAATGCATTCTCGTAAATAAGAATAGATTTTACTCTATATGGGCCCGGAGGAGCTGGCTGATTACCTCTAGCAAGATCAACGGTTAATTGTTTCCAATCAAAAAAGTTAAGTGAACCCATACTATATATATAACTAGCCCCTTCAGAATCCATTATGTGAAGCCATAAAAAACGATTCCCCTTACCATATTCTGGTTTAACCCATAATGATATCGAAGAGCTGTCTTTTGAAATAATTCGTGGTGCTACCGAACTTGAAGAAGCAAAAGCTAATTTATTTATACCTTCGTTTAAATCACCAATTTCAACGGAATTAGTGACCAAAGTATCTCCTATAGTCGCCACATCCACCCCAAGTAATGGTACGAGAGTTCCAGTCTGTATCGAACCAATACCTCCTACCGATCGATAGGCTGCTGTCGCCCTATTTATACTTTTTTCGGTTGTAAAAACACTCTCTAATTCAGAAAACGACATAGAATCAAAACCACCAGGCCTTGCAATTTTCGCATCAGCTCCAGTGCTAAAATAAGCAGCTTCTTCCTGGCTTTGTTCGAGAGTGCCCCCAAAACTAGCAAGAAAAGCGCCCACTGATGAGACCAGTAACACTAGACCTCCTAAGAGCAACGCGTCAGCTGGAAATCTTGCTATTCGGTCAATTGCTAACTTAGTCGATAACAAATTGGTTTTTGAAATACCATACGCAACTAATGAAGCTAATATAGGAAACAGTCTGTAAAAACCAAAAACTATCACAACGACTACAATGATAGGCATAAGTAGAACGATATTTTCAAAATCGGAAAGGTTTTGGGCGTTATCAATCGAGCGTTGTCCTACATCTGATTTATTATCCAAAAATTGAAAAAGCACAATACCAGCAAGAATCAAAAACCAAGCATCGATAAAATATTTTTGCCACCAGAATGGCTTTGGGCGATATTGATCTGCAGAGTCTACTATTATTTCTTTAGATCTCATTGCCATGAGAGTAGGAAACACGATAAATAATAGGGAAAGAATTAACCCTCCAACAACCCAAGGGTAAATCGATAGAATCTTTAATTCCGTTATATTATCAAGCCCTGGGCTATTGGCCCATACAGGAGTAACACTAAGAATCTTAATAATGCTGTAAGAAATTATAGGTGCAAGGATTAAACCTAAAATGACAATTATGAAAATTGAAGCAAAAACATTCGTTGTAATATTACGTAAGTTAGCACCTCTGCTTCGTAGCAGAATAATCTGATTCAAGTAGACATCTTTGAGTACTAACCCGAGCATAAAGAAAATATATAACGATATTATTGAGGATAAGCTAAAAACAATGGTCAATGGAATAGATGATCGTGTTAATTGTTGCTGGAACTTTTCTACGTTGCCTTGAATACCCAAAAATAGATCCCCACTAGGAAAAGATTCATTTAGATTAGTTGAGAAATCTGCAACAATTTTTTGCGTTTCATCCGCTCCTAATTCAATTAATTTATAATTATCTAAATAGATAATATCTTTAGTAGTCCCCAATAAAGAATGGTCTGCACTTAATCTGAAAAACGTGTCTTGACTCACAAATAATCTTAAAAGCCACCTATCTCCCTGCAACTGAGTATCAAAATATTCTGTTCCTTGACCTGCCCAATACTGCTCTTCAATATCCGTGGGTTCAATTATTGCTGTAATGTTCGCAGTAATTATCGAAGGGGCATTTCCAGAAAATGCTGCTATTTCTATGATATCGCCTGCCGCAATATCCAATTTATCTGCTGCGAGTCCACCAATCGCTACTTGGATTTGATCTGCCACACCAGGAGGGTCATTTGTATCGGCATCCTTATATTGAGGAAGTTTACCACTAACAATTGTTATATATTCATCGTAACCAGACTGGAATTGAAAAAATGCCACTGAGTCCACGCCTGGCCTTTTTAACATTTTTGCTGAGGATCTTGGCGTTATGGCATAAACTTCGTTACTGATAAATGATTCTTTGAAGGCATTTCTAGCGGTCGCACTGATAATGCCTCGATCTTCCTCGTACGCATCTTCGGAAAGTGGAGCAAAGGAAGTCACAACTTGAGGGTGTAAATTGTTCCCCAGCGCACTAAGGGAATTCGCAAAAGCAGCCTTTTCAACAGTATTTAAATATAGCGGGGCAACACAAAAATATATTGCACCTAAGATGATCGCTAAAGAAGTTATAATAAAAAACGAAAGGCTAGCTCTAACTTGCTTCCAAGGCATGAAAGTAGAAATCAATAAAGGGCCCCTCTATTCTCAATATTCACAATTTTTACTATACTACCATTAGGGTGAACAGTATGCTTAAACACGAACAACCACACCTGGTTGACTGTCATACTCACTTAGATCAATATTCACCTGAGGATATTGAGGCAATAATTGAGCGAAGCAAGAAACAAGGTGTTTCGGCAATTATTTCTGCCGGAGTCAATTTAGCATCTTCCAAAGAAAATAGAAAGTTGGCCATAAAATACCCAAATTATATTTGGGCAGGGGTCGGTATCCACCCAATGGAAATAGACGGTACGGTGGATACTCCATTGCTGGATGAGCTACTCGGTTTGGCAAAACAAAAAGAGGTTTTGTGTATTAGTGAGATTGGCTTAGATTATGAAGCCGCATCAGCACAGAAAACATTACAAAAAGAGGTTTTCTCTCAGCAAATCCAAATAGCGCTAGAAGTAAATAAGCCCATTGTTTTCCACAACAGAGGTGCTTCAAACGACCCCATTGAGATCTTACATAGTCAAACTACAGAAGCAATTGAAATTGTTGCTCACTACTTTCAGGGAACAGCAGAATATACATACGCATGTTTAGATAACGGAATGTACCTTTCAATAGCCAAGACTTTACTAAGAATGCCAGATTTACAAGCACTAGTTAAAAACGATATTCCATTAGAACAAATCGTGCTTGAGACTGACTCTTATCCTCAACCGTTCAAAAAAAAGCGGTCTTCCTGGACCGAACCTTGGGAGATAGGAAAAATTGCGGCAAAAATCGCAGATTTAAAAGACATAGACGTAAAAGAAGTTGAGTATATAACAAATAGAAATGCTAATAAAATATTTGGCTTGAATTGAATAGAGGTGTACATTTAGTGTACATGAGGTAGAAGGAGAGGGAATATGGAACCGCGACCAAATGCAACAGCACTACCAATCAAATGGGATCAAAAGAATCGGGCCAAGCTAGATTTTATTCAAGCATTCATATCAAGACCTGGAATGATGTTAAGGCCGATCACCGACGCGCACTATGAAGGAAAAGCTCCTGAAGAAAATGGGAATAACACGGCAACACCCGAATCCATATCTGAGATTATGGACGGAGAACCTCTCGTACAATATTTACGATTCCTAAGACGAAAAAGCCAAGATATGAAATGGGTTGCTTTAACTAAATTTATGCAGCAACACGAATCTGATATCTCAAAATGGTTGGGCGACCAGGACGACAAATATGGGAAATTAGTTCTTGATTCTTCAATGGAAATGCCCGACTACTACTCAACCGGATTTCACCATCAACCTGGTGGTTTCGCTGATAATGAATTTTCCGGCTTAATGTATGATGTCGGACTAGATATTTCATTCGCAACAATAAGCCCGGGTGGAGTTGCAGATTTAGTTCCGGATAATAAATATGAGCGTATCCTAGATCTAGGATGCGGAAGCGGCCGTAGTACAGAACCTTTCAAAGCAAGGTTTACAGAATCAGAGGTGATGGGTATTGATCCGTCTGAACCTCTATTGAGAACCGCTGTAAAACGAGCAAAACAAAAGAACCTAGTCATCGACTATTATCAAGGTATAGCGGAATCGACTCCTTTTCCAGATAACCATTTTGACCTATTAACAGCTACCATATTATTTCATGAGGTATCTGACAACGGAGCACTAGAAATACTAAAAGAATCACGCAGGATTTTGAAGCCAGGAGGGATTTTGGTAATTGGCGACTTGCTCCCATATTCTGAATCGACAGCTTACGACAGATGGTACGATGAGTGGCAGGTAGTGCACAATAACGAGCCGTTTTTTGCGGATGCAAAAACTAGGGATATGAATAGCCTTGGTAAATCCGCTGGTTTCGGAAAAGTAGAAGAAGATTTCAGAGGTAAACCATCATTTTTTGGAGATCGAAAACGGGTACCAGGAATGCCCTATATAGTAACAGCAACAAAATAGTAAATTTAATGATTTTGATAACTTAATATCGGGTTTATAAAGGAGAAGTCATTGTCTGAATTAAGAGAAAATAGACCAGAAGGTTGGGGAATTGTTGGTAATTGGCAACAATATTTTGATGACCCTGCTTTAGACAGGCTTGCTGAAATAACAATGGACCTAGCAGCGACTACTTGGACTTTACTTGACCGACAAAAAATTACGGAATGGATCCTTGAGGAAAAAGGCTACCTCAAAAATGCAGAAATCGACACATTCCAACCTAGCGAAGAACAAGAAAAGGAACTTACTGAAGCAAGGAATCAGTTTATTTCAGATATTCTTAACGGTTTAACCAGGTCAGCAAATTCAGAACAATAATTGCCCTCCGGAAAACAGTGACTCTCTTCTTCTAAAGAACTGAACTCATGCGCGGCCAAATTTTTTATCAAGATCTAACGTGCTTAAATACATGCTTGTCGGTCGTCCATGAGGACAAACTTTTGGATAGTTAGCACGTTCGAATTGATCTAACAATGCATCCATCTCAGATATTAATAATTTCTGCCCTGCCCTGATACTACCGTGACAGGCAAGAGATGCGACGATTTGTCTTTCTTGATGGTCAACAAATAATTCAGTCTGTGATTCAGTTGTGGGATTTGATAGTTCTTCTCCAGAAAGAAAACCCAAAATTTCCATAAATGCGTTAGTTACCTCAGATTCAACTAAATCAGAAGGTATACCTCGTAAGACTATTGTTGATCCACCAAAATTGTCCCAGTTAAATCCATAATTAACCAGTAATTCATGATGTTTAGTCAAAGTCTCGAATTGTATTGAATCCAAGGTAACGTTAAGAGGATTAAGCAAACCTTGTACCAAGAGCTCTCCTTTATCTCTAGATGCGAGAATATTCTCAAAAACAATGCGCTCATGAGTGGCGTGCTGATCAAAAAGGTAGATCCCATCATCACTTTTTGCCACAATATA
Source organism: Dehalococcoidia bacterium (assembly GCA_045562535.1). Lineage (GTDB taxonomy): Bacteria > Chloroflexota > Dehalococcoidia > UBA6926 > UBA6926 > UBA6926. The sequence goes on from JBJKVP010000004.1 coordinate 40,564, forward strand.
TTTTGTATCTAGTTGACCAATAGATTCGAAACGGCTGGTTGAAACAACAATTGGATCTTGAGCGGAGTTAGAAGAAGGAGCGAAATAACGGTTTTCTAATAAGCGTGGCTGTTCAGGGATCAACTCGCCAGATAAGGGCTGGTAATCTTGTTTTAAAGGTCTCTCATAGGTAGAGTCAACATCCGACGCCAACATACCATTTATGCTTTTCTGAACAATAGAAAATATTTCCTGTTCTTTTCTAAACCGAACTTGGGCCTTCGTAGGGTGGACGTTAACATCAATTTGATTTGGTTTAACGCTGAGAAAAAGAAACACAAATGGGTAGCGGCCTTTTAGCATATATTCTCTGTAACAATCAGCGATTGCATAAGAAATTGCCTGGCTTTCAATCAATCTATTATTAACAAATAAGACCTGTCCGTCCTTTCGTCCTCTATTCAAGTTAGGCGGGGACGCAAACCCATGCAGAGTAACATCACCCAAGGTTACAAAATCTATTTCTAGCATCTGTTTTGCAATATCTATGCCCCAAACAGTTGCTATTACGTCTTGAAATCTTCCATCTCCAGGAGTAGATAAAATCATATTACCGTCCCGAAATAGCTTAAATGACACTTCTGGATGCGCGATTGCATATTGTCCAACAAGTGTTGTACAACGACGAGCTTCGGATGCTGCAGACTTCATAAACGACAACCTAGCTGGAACATTCTGAAACAAATTTTCGACGGATATGGATGTACCAATTTTCGAACCTTGATATCCAGATTCAATGAGTTTTCCACTATGCGCAACAATGTAACTTGCTCTAGTTACATCCGGTTCCCTTGAAACCAAAATAATATTGGAAATAGAACTAATTGAAGCTAAAGCTTCGCCACGAAACCCAAAGCTATTAATATCTTCTAAGTCTTCTACTGACATTATCTTTGACGTTGCATGTCTCGTTAATGCTAGGTCTAACTCACCGTTTGGTATACCATTCCCATCATCTGTAACCCTTATGAGTTCAAACCCACCTTTCTCTATTTCAATTTCTAAGGTGGTTGCATTAGCATCTAACGCATTTTCAATAAGCTCTTTTACAACAGACACAGGTCGTTCAATAACTTCTCCTGCAGCTATTTTGGTTGAGACCAATTCATCCAATACCTTTATAGACACTCTATCGGTTCCTTCTATTGTTTGATGATCTTTTGTTTGCCGGTCTTACATAGTTCATTTCAATCGATGCTATCAATAGCTAATTTAATTTCATTTAGAAAATTTAGAGCTTGCAGAGGAGTCATCTCTTCAGTAACAACCTTAGAGATTAAATCTAGCGCTTTACGCTCTCCTGTTGATAAATCTTTATCTACTTTAAATAACGAAGGCTGGTAAGAAGAAGATCCTAGGTCTTCTACAACTGAACGCCCTTCTAATATTTTTAACAACTCTTGCCCTCTTTCAACAACCGTCTTTGGTATGCCTGCGATTTGAGCAACATGTAACCCGTACGATCTATTGATACCACCTTCTACTATGCTATGAAGAAATATTATTTTACCGTTTTCTTCAGATACAGAGACATGTGAATTGCTGGCTCCATCCATCAAATCAACGATAGGTATCAATTCATGATAGTGAGTAGCGAATAGAGTGCGTGACTTTAGTTCGTCCGCGTTATGTATATGCTCGATTACTGCCCAGGCAATCGATAATCCATCATAGGTACTAGTTCCTCTACCTATTTCATCAAGGATGATTAGTGAATTAGGTGTTGCATGGTGCAGTATATATGCCGTTTCTATCATCTCCACCATAAACGTTGATCGTCCTTGAGATATATCGTCTTGAAGACCTGCCCTAGTAAACACTCGGTCAATAATCCCCATAGTTAACTTTTGTGCTGGGACCCAAGATCCGATCTGAGCCATAATCGCAATAATCGCCACCTGTCGCAGGTATGTAGATTTTCCAGACATGTTAGGGCCTGTGACCACGCTTATGGGAATTTGTTCTGATAAAGAAGTATCATTGGGAACAAAACTAGACGAAGTAAATTGTTCCACTACCGGATGTCTACCAAACTCCATTTTCAGTTCCTTTTTATCAACAAACGACGCCGGCTTATAGTTATTTAAAGAAGCACTTTCAGCAAAACTAGATATCACATCCAATTTCCCAATCGCAGCACTAGTCTTAAGTATTTCATAAGACTCAGCGTTTATTGTTTCCAACAACTCTGAAAATAATTGGTACTCCATTCTTTCAATTTCTTCTCGAACTTGATTCAATTCCTCTTCAATTTCCTTTAACAAAGGAATAAAGTATCGCTCGCCATTAGCTATGGTCTGCTTCCTAATGTAATTATCAGGTACTTTCGAAAGATTAGATTTTGTTACCTCTATGAAATACCCAAACACCCTTGAATGCCCTATTTTTAAACTATTTATTTGGGTTCTATCTCTTTCCTCTTTTTCGATTTTTAATATTGATTCAACATATTCTTCAGCTCGTTCACGCAAAATATCCAATTCATTAGAAAATCCCCAGTCAATAAGTTGGCCTTCTCCAATTTTCATCGGAGGATCTTCCACTATCGCATGTTCCAATGTCTGTATGAGATCGCTGTAATCAAGGACGGCATCTGAATTCCATTCATTAACAGTGCCCATGACGGTGTTTATATCAAGGTCTTCATCATCACCAAACGCCATTTCTTTGGATAGCCTTCTGATAGATATTAAACTCCTATGTATAGCTAATAAATCTCTCGGTGTTGCGATCTTCGCCGCTACCCTATTTGTCAGTCTCTCTAAATCAGCAACATTACCAAGTTCTGATCTTATTGTCGCTCTATGCATAAACGAAGTATAAAACCATTGAACCATTCGACTTCTGCTGTCAATATCATCTTTTTTTAATAAAGGATGACCCAGCCAATTTCTCAATAAACGCGACCCCATAGGAGTTTTAGTGATATCTAGAAGTTCTAGGAGTGACCCTTTTTTATTGCCAGTACCAATGCCTTGAAATAACTCCAAAGTTTTTACAGTTTGAGAATCCAATATCATTGTATTTTCAAAAGAAATAGTACTTAATGAGCGAATTTGGTTCACAAAAATGCTTTGGGTTTCTTGTAAATATAAAACGATAGACCCAGCTGCTATAGTCGCTAAATCCATACTTTCGCAGCCATAAGGTTGCAAATCACGCACGCTAAAATGCTCAATGAGTGCCGCTCTCGCTATTCGTAAGTCATACCAACGATCTGATACAACACTCAGCTTATCATCAAAACCATCAATGCTAATTTGCAGAGGATCTGGATCTGCCACAATAATTTCAGCAGGATTCAAACGATTAAGCTCTCCAGGCAAATCAGTTATATCAAGTTCTAGAGTTTTGAATTCTGATGTGGATATATCTATATACGCCAAACCCACCCTGTTTGCTTGTACAGCAAGTGACACTAAAAAATTATTTGACCTACCTGGTAAAAGATCTTCTTCCAAAATAGTGCCCGGGGTTACTATACGAACAATTTCCCGATTAATGAGTGTGCCGGGTTTTGTGTCTGATTCCATTTGCTCGCAAATAGCAACCTTATGGCCTTTATCCAAGAGTTTACTGATGCTGCTATTTAAAGTACTGACCGGAATACCAGCCAACGGAACTCTATCTGCTTTCCCTAACTCTTTTGAAGTGAGTGTTATATCTAAATCTCGTGACAACAAAACGGCATCGTCATCAAAAGTTTCGTAGAAATCTCCAAGTCTAAACAGCAATATTCCGTCAGGAAATTTAGCTTTTATATTCTCATATTGTTGGCGAAGCGGAGAACGAGATTGTAAACCTTTAGTTCCATCTCTAAGATCTTCTTTATCTGTTTTACGTGCCATTTTTAATCAACCTAACCCAACTCATGCTCGGTTAGATTATACCCTTAAATGGTGTTAAAGCGCTTAATTAATTACCAGAACTAATTAAGAATGGGGCCGGTTTCCATCAATCGCAAAGAATCGTGTGAATATCCACTATACTCATCAATTTCACTAGATAGTTCCTCAAATACTTCTCCAGACGTGCCAAATTTCAACACATCGCTGTCCATTATTTTTGCCAATGTAGTAAGCGTTTCCCAAACAGGATCAGCTTCTACTAGAGGTTCGATAATCGGGCTCACCAGTTGCAGGCGTTTTTCAACATTGGTAAAAGTACCTACAGATTCAGTGGCTACTGGCTGAGGCAACACAATATTTGCTAAATCCATTAACGATTCTGGAATTGCCGTACCTTGGACTAACAAAAATTCAACTTTCCCAAGAGCTCGATACAAATCCTCTGTTTTTTTGTCAGATATATCTGGTATTCCACCTATCCAATAAACAGCTTTTATCTTATTTGATTCAACATTCTCAATAAAATTATCTAAGTTAAAGGTATCATCGACTGCAGTGTCTTTAAAAGAATCGTTTATATCCAAAAGGCCTTGAGAGTTACTTTCACCAGACCTAAAAATGAAAGCATTAGAATCTAAATTCGACTTATTATTTATCAAAGATATCTTTTCAATAACCTCGGGAGAACTAGAAAGTTCGGCCGCATGAACGAAAGAAATTCTTTCCGAAGGGTTAAAGAAATCGGATGCTCTCTGGATCTCGTCAAAGTTTAACCCTGTAAGCTCAACGAAACTTTCTTCACTGGTTTCAAAGGGTGTCGCAGTTTCCGATAGGCAATGCGACATTTTTTCCAGTACCAAAGGCTCAGTTCCACTCTTACATTGCAACCACATTCGGGCTGCCCTGCCTAATTCCTTAAATCGCTCTGGTCCTATTCCAATTAGGTTAGCATCATTATAGTTAACGGCTTTATGTATCTGGTAAGCAGCAACAGGATGGGTTTCCTCAAGATCACTGCCCAAAAACACAATATTACGTGATTCAGATAAATCTTTTATCTCAGAAGAGAAAGGTACTTCAAAATTATCATCAATTACCTTCATCAAAGATTCCGAACTATTTGTTACCTGGTTTGAATTCATCACTTCCCGTGCAAATTTATTAATTACATAGGAGTCTTCGTTGGAAATTGATGCTGAAGAAACTATGGCAAATTCATCACCGTTATATTTTTTGTATTGGGTCGCCGCAGCTTCTATCGCCTCTACAAGGTTTTTCTTTTCTAACTTAGAGCCCTCTTGAATTCCAGCATGTTTGATCCTATCTTCGGATAAAGCTTCGTCAGTAATCTTAAATTTTCCCATCACGCACGCTAGCCCTCCATTAGATCCACCATCTAAATCAGGCACAATCCGAAGAAGCTTACCGTCTTTCAATTCTGCAGTTAATTGGCATCCAATCTCACATTCTGTACATACCGTTGAAACCGTCTGGTCAGGTAACCCCTCCCATTTATTTTCTTTTTCCGTTAATGCACCTACCGGACATGCATCTACACATGCACCACAAAACGTACAGCCACTTAGTGGATCAGAAAGAGGCACATCATTAGGGGTCCCCGGCAAAATTCGATCGCCCTTCTGCAACATACTGATCGCTTCAACACCAATAACTTCATCACATATCCTCACACATCTAGCACACGCAATGCATAAATTATAGTCTCGATCTATATGGGGATCTTCTGTGCGAATAGGTAGTTCTCTATAAGAATACGGCAATAATTGTTCATTAACTCCAACAATCTCGACCGTAGCCTGTAACTCACACCTATGGTTCTGGGGGCACACTACACATCTGTCTGTTACAGATACATTGCGTAAACATATATCGTTAGGGCCACAATGAACTATCCGATCACATGTTAAGCAACCATGAGGATGTTCAGACATTAGCAAATTTAAGACCGATTGCCGTAACTCGACCGTTTCATCTTTATTAGTAATATAACTTGCGTTCTCAGCCACTGGAGTAACACATGCAGCAGCATAGCCAGGACGATCCTCTTGCTCAACCACGCACATTCGGCAAGCGCCATAAGATTTGATTCTCTCGTCGTAGCACAATGTTGGTATATAAATTCCAGCTAATTGAGCAGCTTCTAAAATTGTAGCGTCTTTAGGAGCAGAAATTTGACGACCATCAATTGCCAAATTAACAAGATCTTCTTGTTGCTTGATATCAGTCATCAAATACCTCTTCTCGTCGCTCCAGTAGTTTAATTGTGATTTCTATCACAATTAAACTACATACATTTTACACTGAATATGCTTGAAAAGAAAATTTATTGCAGAATACTACTGTTTTGAGTCAGTATTGGTGGCTTTGCCGCGGCAAAAAAGAACGCACCCAGCAAAGTAAATCCGGCGAATACTCCAAAGGCAGGCGAATAAGTTCCAACGGCGTCCCCTATACCAGCTCCTATAAGGGGCCCAGTTGTAGTACCAATTTGGATAATCAAGGAAGACCAACCCATAATAGTTGCGAAGGATCCCCTACCAAAATAATCTGCCCTAATCGAAGTCATTAAAGGCCCTCTAAACCCCCAAGACAAACCGTGTAGTACAGCAAACACAACTACCATGCCCGCAGACTTGGCAAACGTTAAGAAGAGTAGAGCAATAGTGTGCCCCACCATACAGATCACTATCAATACCCTTTTATTGAGTCGGTCGCCAAATACACCAATCGATGCCTGTGCAAAAACCATTACCACCGTTAGAAGAGTGAAAATAGAAGCGCCAGTGACTGCAGTGATAGAAAGATTTTCCGTTAAATGAGGTATAAATAGAGCATTAACACCGGCAACCGCCACTAAAGCAGATGCATGGCCCAAAGATAAAAACCAAAATGCCCCGCCTTTTAGTGCTTCTCTCGTAGACATATAGGGCTCATCGAGGAATGCGTCTTTATCCCCGGTATCATCATTATCGTCAATAATTTGTCCATCCGGTAAATACCCGTGAGGTTCAGGAGCATGCCTCATCATAAGGGATACCGGGATAGCAACGATTAGAACCAAAACACCCGACCAAAAGGCGGTTTCTCTCCAACCTATAAGATCCAAAATAATCACCAGTGGAGTAACCGCTAGGCCAGAAACGCCCCAGCCAGTTGCTGCAAAGCCCATAGCTTTTGCCCTTTTTTTGTTAAACCAGTTTGCTAGGGCTGAGTTAACCGTTATGAAGCCTCCCAAACTGGCACCCAATGAAATTACTATATATGACAAATAAAATTGAATTAGAGTTTGAACACGGCTTAGGAGGAAAAAACCAACCGCATATATAATGGTACCAATAACTAATATGACTCTAGTCCCGAACTTATCAACAGCCCAACCTTGGATAGGGCCAAGTAAACCACTTTCAGCTCTCGATAAAGAAAAAGCTAACGCTACCTGCGATCGCGACCAGCTGAACTCAGATCGGAGATGAACAAAATAGAGTTGAAAAGCGTTGAAAAACAGCCCTCCATTCAAAGATTGAATAATCCAAGCGCCTGCTACTATATACCAACCATAAAAAATGCGATTTTTTCGAATGTTTTTATCATTTTTCCCGTTAACTATCACTTATCACCTTTTTAAATTTATTGTATATATGGGTAGGAGAAAATCACCGATTATTCCAATCAGGTTTACGTTTTTCCCGGAAAGCTTCACGCCCTTCCTCGCGGTCTTCAGATAAATCAACTCTAGTTCCCATACGAGCAAAGTCACGCCATGCTTTAACTTCACGGAATTCTTTCTGACTGTCCCAAGCTTTTTTGATTGCCTGTATAACCAAAGGTGCTTTACCTGCTATCCGATCTGCCAATTCCATAGTAGTAGTCATTAAGTCATCAGGCTCTGAAATCTCATTTACTATACCAGCTCTATATGCGTCTTCCGCATTTATGGGATCACCTGTGTACAACGCATAATTTGCTACAGCTGAAGGGCTAGCCATCCAAAAATCATGCAGTGCTCCTGGCATCATACCTATACCGACCAGAGGATATCCAATGCTACCATTAGATGAAATAATCCTTAAATCACTCTGCATAGCGATCGCAGCACCCATGCCCAAGGCGTGCCCATTAATAGCAGCAATAACAGGCTTGTTTAAATCATATTCTCGAGGGAACAAGCTAGCCTCCGCGTAGTCAGCAGGCTTACCAGTGTTTCTATCCGATAGCGATTTATCATCCTTTAAGTCTGCACCAACGCAAAAAGCTCTTTGGCCAGATCCAGTAATAACTCCTATAACCACTTTCGAATCATCCCTTAATTGTTTCCACGCAGCATCCAAGTCGTATTGATTATCAAGCGATAGAGCATTCATTTTTTCAGGTCGATCAATCGTGATAACGGCCACTTTACCTACAACTTCATATTTTATAGAACTCAATTTCTCACCTCTTCAATATATAAATATCAACATAAACATTATTTCCTAGCTTGGAAGGCGGCCGTTCAAAAAAAATTCCTCTGCGTAATCAGCTATTAATTCTGGTGCTTCCATATATATGGCATGGCCCAATCCATTTACAATGACATATGATGCATTCGGCAATTTCGAAGCTACGTTATTAAAATGCGATTCTATCAAAGGATTCTTATCGATAACCATTAATAGCGTGGGCGAAGTGATACTCTCTGCCTCGTCAACAAGCTCGAAGTGATCTACTTTCATCTCGTCAATATTGTAAACACTAGGATCCCACTTAACTCTAACTTTGCCGTCATCTAGAATTTCGGTCTCATATAATAAAACATCTTGTAATACTTCTTCTGTCCAATTACGTGTTTGTTTATTATTTTTTAGTCGCCCTCTCAGTTCATCCAAGCTGGGCCATCCATTTTTTCTTTTTTGGCCTGTTGGTGTACCATCCTCTTTAAAGGTTCCTACTCGAACCCAATGTTTGAAGCCCTCAGGTATGGGCTCAATCATAAAAAACCCCTTAACACGCTCGCTATATTTTGCAGCATATCTAGCACCCGGGAGTGTACCCAAAGAATGAACCATTAGGTAATGTTCGTGAATTCCGAGAAATTCTGTTATTTCTAACAAATCTTTCATTCGACCTATAGAGTTATTCCCAATATTAGAGGCTCCACTATCACCGTGGCCTCTAATATCAACAGATATAACACGGAATCGACTATGTAATCTTCTTGCAACAGCGTTCCAACTATTCGCTGTTCGCCTCCCACCGTGAATAGTTATTAATGGTGGACCATCGCCTCCCCAATCCAAAACATGTAATTCAACACCATCAACAGGTATATACTTACTCGTTGGTTTAGGAGTATTATTCGTTACCTCTGCTATCTCCTCTATTATGTTAAAACCCCTTTTTCAGCCAACTCGCCGATCTCTTTAACCGACATATCAAATAATTCGGTCAATATTTTTGGAGTATGTTGATTAACTAGAGGAGCAGGTTTCTGTTGACCTGCAATCATTCCATTTACTCTCCATGGTATACCAGCTGACCTTCGTATTCCCACTTCAGGGTGGTCAACGGGACCTATAAATCCTCTATCTACGATATGTGGGTCGTTTACTAATTCTTGAGGATTTAATATGGGAGCTGCAGGAACTCCAAACCTAATTAGGGCAAGAGCTGCTTCACGTTTGGTCCGCATTTTCGACCAATTCTCAATTAATGTATCAAGTTCATCCTCATGAAGTTTCCTTCCTTCCTCAGTACTAAAAGGAGAATCCAAACGATGCTCGATACCTAGAGCTGAACATAATCCTTTCCACTCTCGATCGGTTCTAACGGATAAAGCGACCCATTGATCATCCCCTTGGCAAGGGTAAACATTATGCGGGGCATGGTGAGGATGTCGATTACCTTGAGCTCGGGGAACATACGTATCGGTCGACATTGCAACAAATGGTTGAACCATCAAAGTCATTAACGCTTCAGACATCGACAAATCTATATGCTGGCTATTCCCATGAATATCTCTTTCTTTTAATGCAGTAATAGTTGCAAAAATGGCATACAAACCGCTAACAACATCAGGAAAATATGAACCTAAAAGGCGTGGATGATCTTCGCTATAACCAGTTACACCGGCAAGACCACTATGCGCATTTACAATACTATGCAAAGCCCTATAGTCTTTTAAGGGACCTGTTCTGCCAAAACCAGAAACTGATGTATATATTATTTTGGGGTTCTCTTTGGATAAATCCTCAAAGCCTAGGCCCAATCTTTCCATCAAGCCCGTAGAATAGTTTTCCATCACAACGTCAGCTTTTACCGCAATTCTTTTCGCTAATTTCCGGCCTTCCTCAGTCTGCAAATTGATTGAAATACTTCTCTTGCCAGAATTTAACACGTTATAGGGTGCAGCACGATTCAACCCTTTTACATCATCGGCCATAGGTGGTGAAGTCCTATTATCAAATGGACTATGACGGCTCTCTACTTGAATAACATCGGCACCTAATGCTGCCAACCATTTAGCGGCGAAAGGAATCGCTATAAATTGGCCAAAGTCAACAATCTTAATTCCTCTAAGTGGCAATAAAACACTTGGATCTTCTTTGGCATCTTCAGAGATCTCTACGGGGGTTTCATTCTTTTTTGTTTTGCCATTGGATATTTGGAATGGAATGCCTGGAAACCTAATAGATTTTCCATCATCATCATTGGTTTCTCTTACAAATTTCCGGTACTCAATTTGCTCCGATTCATACGCATCTAAGGCACTAGAGGACCAATATGCTGGTATACCACGCGACTGTAAATCTTGAGTTAGTTCTTTATAGTCCCGTTCGCGAGTCCATTCAATTAACAATATCTCCAAGGCATCCCAATTTGCAGCTCTTACTGAACTGTCCGAAAATTCTTCTGCAAGTGCCCATCCGGGCCGATCCATCGCAGACAACAATAAATCCCAATGTTTATCGCTCATCGCAACTAAGACGACCCAACCATCTTTACACGGTATGTAGCAATTTGGCTGGCGCGCTAAAATATTGGGTCCTCTTAACCACATATCCTTAAGGTATTCATATTGCGCAACAGGATGATAATTAAGAGCAACTAATGCCTCTAATTCAGATACTGAAATTCTTTGGCCAGGTAAATCAGGTCCAGATGCGATGATAGATGTCGCTGCAACGACCCCTCCTATAACACTTGGTATAGATACTCCCGTAGGCATGAGTGGAGGCTCATTAGCAAGATCTTTAGGAGTATCGGGTACTCCTGGGGTAGTCCATGCCATACCAGACCACGCCCAAAGGGATAAATCACTTGCGGCATAAGATTTATAAGGGCCGGATGATCCAAAAGGGCTAACAGATAGGACAGTTAAATTCGGGTTAATAGCTTGAACATGTGTCCATTTGAGTGGGGATCCTTCATTATCCATTAAGCCAACATCTTCAATGACCACGTGAACATCCAAAATTAGTTTACGAATCTCCTCCATACCCTCAGTTGTCGAAACATCTAGCGGCAGAGTGTTTTTTCCATCGTTGAGTGCATGGTGAACGCCTTTTTCCCAATCGGCAACATCCCTGGATGGATTCAAATCACGGTATAGAGTTCTAGATCCTGTTGGCCGATCCACCTGTGCACCCAAATCAGATAGTAAGCGAGATGCATAAGCCCCACCAATACTTGCAGTAATATCTAGTATTTTAAGGTTATCTAGGGCGTCTCCAATCATATTTATTCCTCAAGTTTCCGATTTAAATATTGCCCATTCCCAGGCTCTGCAAGCAATTCACCATCTTTAGCCACTACTCTACCTCGAATCATCGTCATAACTGGCCACCCTGTAAATTCATAATTTTCATAAATCGAATAATCTGCTCTACCCTGCAGAGATTCAGCAGTAACAATTTTTGTTAAATCTGGATCGACCACGATGAGATCAGCATCAGAGTCAATTCTAAGAGAGCCTTTTTGAGGCCACAGACCAAAAATTTTGCTAACATTTCCAGATGATATTTCAGCTATCCTCTGTAAAGGAATATCACGCTTATGATAACCTTCAGTCAACAAAACTGGTAATATAACTGGCATATTAGGTTGTCCCGGAGAAGCTTCCCAAACCGTGCCTTGTTTCTTTTCACCCAATCGAGGAGCATGATCAGAACCTATTGTATCTATTGTTCCATCTCTTATTGCATCCCACATCGATTCAAGATCATCTGGACTTCTTAACGGGGGGTTTTGCTTACCGTAGGTACCCACTTTCGATTCGTAAGTGTGAGTTAGATAATGGGGACAAGTTTCAACAAATACCTTTCCTCCTCTAGACCTAAACGCACGGACTTCCTCCAACGTTTCTTGTGTTGAAGTATGGACAATATAAGCCGATGCTCCCGTCTCTTTGGCAAACATCATTGCTCGTGCTGCAGCTTCAGCTTCTACAAAAGCTGGCCGGGCTTCATGCCATGCCTTTAAATCATCTCTACCTTGGTTTTGTAATTTTTCTCGTATTGACCAAACGACTTCTATGTTCTCAGTATGAACACAAACAACGGTTCCAGGTCTTTGGGACAACTCATCAAAAAGTTCATACATCAACCCGTCATCTATCGGAGGGAGACCTATGTAAGATCCTTCTTCCCCTCGAAAACTCATAAAAAATTTAAAACTGGCAATTCCATAATCATTAATGTATTTGTCAATTTCTTTCATCTGCTCCCGAGTAGATATAACAGCATGTAATCCATAATCTACGTGGACTTGAGCATCTGCTTTGTTCCTGTTAGATCGATATTCCGATTCATAGGGTTCATTTGACATCAAAAAATTCATGAGCGTGGTAACTCCATGGAGGGCAGCCGCACGAGTCTCTGTTAAATAGTCAGTTTCAGGGTCACCTAATCCCAAATGATTGTGAGGATCAATTACACCGGGTAGAACTAATTTTCCATCTACATCGATAATCTCATCTGCTTCAGGTTGGGTTTCTCGATTTATATATGCAGCAATTTTCCCATTTTTTACACCCAAATCGATATTCTGAATGTCTTCGCTGTATGGAATAACGACTCTACCATTTCTTATAATTTTATCGAACTTAACCAATATTTTGACTCCTCCATAAAACAAACATTAAATCAAAAAAAGCTACTACAAACCTTACCACATTTATACCAATCAAATACACAACTCCAAGTATTTAAATACTATTAGTTACTCGGAATCAGAAAGTAGATCACTTTCTAATGATTGGTATTTTTCCAAATCCAATATTTGATTTCTTTCACCTAATGGCATAATTGGGTTAGATAATTTTTGATGGTATCCATCCTTTTTAAGTTCATTAAGATTAGACCAAACGGCTTGCCCTGCACTCCCGATCGCCAAACCAGAATATCCTACCAAGCGATAACCTAACTCTCCTAATTTATCAGGAGCAACCATTGGAGTTTTACCACCTTCCGTTAAAACCACCATTAGAGGTATACCATCTAACATCGTAGGTATTTTATTCAGTTGTTCGGATGAAGCGATACCGGACACAAATCCCATATCTGCTCCTTCGGCGACATAGGAAGAAATTCGATCTACAGCTGAATCCAAACCTTCTACTGATATAGAATCAGTCCGCGCGATTACAACAAAATCAGAGTCCTTTTTTGCGCCGACAGCAGACTTTATTTTTATAATCATTTCCTCTTTTGGGATCACTTGAACACCTTCCAGGTGACCACATAATTTGGGGTCTTTTTGATCTTCAATAAATAGTGCAGCTACTCCAGCAGACTCAAAATGTTTGACGGTTCTTGATACTTGGAGTGGGCCACCATAGCCAGTATCAGCATCAGCTATAACAGGAATATTAACTGCTTCAACAATTCTCTTGGCTTGAATCACGACTTCGTCTCTCGATAACAACCCGACATCAGGTAACCCAAAGGCTGAAGCCGCAACTGCAGATCCACTTATACCCACGCACTCGAAGCCAGCCTTCTCTATAAGCATTGCGGAAAATGCATCATACGCAAAAGGTACTACAAGGGGTTTATTACTAATCAATAATTCTCTTAGATTTCTATTCATTGATATGATCCCGACCAATTAAACGCGGCTTTTTCATTTTATAGGATTTTTTACTTCACTGTTTTTGCAGGAATATCTGCCAATATCGGAGACAAGTTATTCAAAGGCATTACATCCGCATATTTTTGAGAAATATCGAAAAGATTAATTGCATGTGAAGCTTCTCCTCTATCCCAAACACAATCCTCAGGAACAACACATCTGAAACCGTAGCTCATCCCATCCACGACCGTTCCTCTAACACAACCGCTTGTTGTGCAACCAACCACTATCAAAGTATCAGCACCTGCATTCACAAGTTGCGTCACTAAATTGGTACCAAAAAATATTGACGGAAATCTCTTGTAGATTATCACATCACCTTCTTTGGGCTTTAATGGTTCTACTATTTGCGCTCCGCGACTTCCAGGAAGATTATATTCTGCCCCTAAAGAAGGTATCTTATCGGTATATCGAGCCCCTTCTTGTAACCCGGTACGTTCCCCTTGGGCATACATTACTGACCAATTTTTTTCACGGAAAATGTCAACTAATTTTTCTATACGACCTACCGCATCCCAAGCTGCTTTTCCAACCGCTGTTGGATATTCTTTCATAGCCTCTTCAATCGGAACCGGAAGTTCTCCAGTAGTTCTGTATTGTGCATCAATAATCAGTAACGCTGGTCTCTCTCCTAAGCCAACCGAGCCTCCAAAACCACTTTGCTTATAAACCTCGCGGTCTCTGTCAGTAATAAAGTTATCCCAAGGCCTAGAGGCGGGATTCCCATCATTTTGAACCATTAAATTATCTCCTATATTTCATTACTAACTAAGTTTAGTGCATACCTTAGCAGCGCATTTTTTTTCGTTAATATGTTCATTAAATTCCTCACTAAAATATTTTACGGCATTCTTTAAAACACCGGGGGCCAGTTGCCCCAACCCACACAGCGATCCGGCAACCATAGATTCTCCTATATGATTAAGTTTAGCTAGGTCGCTTTGGGTACCAAATCCTTCGACCATATTTTTTAAAATTTGAACGATGTGAGTAGTTCCTTTTCTACAAGGAAAACATTTACCGCAGGATTCATCTTCATTGAATTCAGCTATGTTCTTAACAAGATCTACGATACACGATGAATTCGATACAACCATTATCCCACCAGATCCCAAAGGCGAACCTTTTTGAGTCATCTCTTGAAATTCTGTTGGCATATCGATTTCTTGGGAAGACATTATACCTCCCAAAGGACCACCACATTGAAGAGCTTTTATACCCGTACTATCACTTGGCCCACCACCGATATCGTTAATGACAGTTGCTAAATTTAGGCCAACCGGTATCTCTGCAACTCCTCTTCTATTTATGTGGCCTGAAAGAGAAAGTAACGCGGTACCTGAAGCACTTTGTGTACCAATGTTCTTGAATCGTTCATATCCAAATTTTATTACAGTAGGAACATAGGAAATAGTCTTCACATTATTTATATTCGTTGGTCGCCCAAATATTCCATAACCAGCAGGAAAAGGAGGCCGAGGTCTGGGTGCACCGCGCTTACCTTCTACAGATTCCATCAAGGCAGTTTCTTCTCCACAAATATATGCGTGCCCTGTAGCTTCGATTTCAATCTCGTGAGAAAATTCAGAGCCAAGTATATTATCACCGGCAAGGCTATGCTTTTTCAAACTATTGACTGCTTCCGTTAACCGCTGAACAGCTAACTGATATTCAGCTCTAACGTGAATAAACGATTTGGTACAACCCATCGCATAAGAAGCAATAAGAATACCCTCAAGTAACTTATACGGATCACTTTCGATAATAGATACATCTGTGAATGCCCCAGGGTCTCCTTCTTCTGCGTTAATAGCTAAATATTTATCACCCTCAGGCGCATTTTGCATAAAACTCCATTTAACTCCAGTTGGGAAAAGGGCTCCTCCTCGCCCTCTAAGATCAGACTTCTTTACTTCTTCGACAACATCTTCAGGAGTCATCGAAGTCAACGCCTTATTAAAGGCTTCCATACCTCCATTTGCAATGTAATGATGCAAATCTTGAGGTATAGTGTTGCCGTAATTTTCCATTATTATGCGCTTTTGATGAATCATCCAAGGTTGGTTTTTTAATGGTGAAATACCTTGATAATCTTCATCACCTGAAACACCTAAAGATAAATCTTCTCTGAAATTCGATTGGACCAAAACATCGTCTAGAAAATCTGGGACCAAATCATCGCTAATATTCCCATAAGTGATCTGGGGTTTCCCAGGTAAAGATATGTGGACTACGGGATCAGCCCAAGAAAATCCAATGTCTCCTACTTCCTCAACCACCGTACCTTGATATTTCTGGTTAACTTCATCACGAATTCTCTGTAAGGTACGGGATGCTCCTACAGCATTAGACGATGCTGAAACACCAACCATTATTCTGGGATGCTCCGAATTAATACGAGCACTCCAGTTTGCATCCGCTTCAGACTTCAGTTTTTCATACATTAGTTTATTGAAACCCTTTCATTCAAGACTTCAGTGTTTCTATCAATAATTCTAGATTATCCTTTGTCATACGGCCATGCCATTCAGAATTTACTGCGATCACGGGAGCCTGAGAACACAGCCTAGGACAAGATGATCTTCTAATCTCAAAATCAGAAGGAATTCCACCTTCTAGTAATTTTTCTTCTAGAATTTTTAAGTTATTTTCAGCGCCATCAAGATGGCACGGGCCATCTAAACATACATCGATGAAATTATCTGCTTTTTTGCCAACTTTAAAATCAGAGTAGAACGTAAGAACGCCCCAAATTTCTGGCTTTGAGTAATTAAGTACCTCTCCAGCATCTTCCACCACAGACTCTGGTATGTACCCAAGACTATACTGAATATCCAACAAAGCCATTAATAAGGCACCATCTTTACCACTATATTTCTGTAAAATATCTTTTGAAGCGTTACGCTCTTCTTCTTCCGTCATATCAATCCTTAATAAAATAAGCCTTATTCAACATTCCAAAATCAAATTAGGAACCCGAAATATTCGATTCAAAATTAATCGACCTATGAGTTCCGTCACAATACGGCTTGTTCTCGGATTTTCCACATCTGCAAAGAAAAATCTTTCTCTTACCATCATCAGACCAAGATTTACCCTGAGTATCCACTATCTCTGCAGGCATCTCAATTACATAAGGTCCGTTGTCTCTTATCGTTATTTTTCCATCTGACATCTGTTTTCTCCACTTCAATCAAGTTTTTATCACACTTGAGATTTTATCATCAATAGGCTTCAAATTGTCATTCCACAATAATAATATTACTGTTTGGCATCTCTTGGATCTCGACCATACTTAGTTACCAGAAAAAAAGCGAACAAAATAAACGATAACAATACCAAAACAGAAACTGGTCGACCCAATCCTAAGGTGTGTGACGTTAATCCCCACATAAATGGCCCCACTACACTAGCAAACCTGCCAATCATACTATACAAACCGAAAAAACCTCCTAGTAACTCTGGGGGCGCTAAAATAATCAAATATGGCCGGTCTGCGGACCACGTCGCCCCCATGGCGACGCCGCCAAGATTTATTGCAATCCAAAAATACAGAATTGGTAAATCAAAAACGGGAATCGAATATATAAGAATAAATACAACAACCCATATTGATAAACAAATCTTTAATATCATCCGGGGGCCAAACCGATCCACCATATATCCCCAAAATAGAGCACTTACCATAGATGCTCCAATTGCCATCAATAAGGCCCATTGAACCTCATATTGAGTCAATCCAATATCATTAGTAACGTAGACACCGGTAAATAGGCTAAGCGTGTTAATTGCGTCGACATAAAATAACCTTGCAATAAGAAAAGCTCTTAATTCACGGATTTTACTCGCTTTTTTGATAGTAATCAGCGTCTGCCTCAAAGCGTCACGAACAATATCAAAAGAAACTTTGATTTTGTTCGGATCAGCGTCTCTAACAAAAATAAAACACGGGATAGCAAAAAGGAAATATAATACGGCGGTAAGTCTAAAAATACCTTCATAACCCACATCATCAAGAAAAAACACACCTAGGCCTATACCTACAAAAGAACCTAAATATCCAATCCCAATACCAATACCTCCGACCTTACCTACGTTACCCTCACCTGCAATACTGGGCAAAAGAGCATCATAAAAAATTAGACTTGATTGGAATAAAATATTCGCGATTCCAAAAATGATCAATGAAATGATGACTTCATCGTTGCCCAAAAATAAAGTCATAAAACCGCACGAAGCTGTAGTGAATATTAAAAATGGCATACGCCGGTTTAGTTTGTCGGACAAAGAACCCAATATGGGAGCAATCAGAAATACTACAAACATCGAAATGGAATGCACGTTACCGTACATAGCATCATCAGCACCTTTTTCATTAATTGCCCAAAGAGCAAAATAGAGAGAAATGATATTGATAGCATAAAGCGTGTTAGCTAAGTCATAAACAGACCAAGCGAGTATCTTAACTTTATCCGTTTTCGATCTATTTACTAACACTAATCACATCCTAGAATAGACCATACATTATTCTCGTATATCGTTAGATTATAAGAGTAAACGTGCCAAAATAACTAATAGAAGGAATAATATATTTGTTAACACAAAAAATAATTTTGACGTTATAGGAACACTTGCATCAGCTTTAGTTGAAAAACCTACGCGGAAAATAAATAGATTTAGCAAGAAAAAGAACAGGATTCCCAAAATGAAACCTAGCAAACCATCCATTTATTGCTCCCATCGAACCTAAATGGCAAATATAACATTATATTGAAATCTATACAGTCCCTATTAGGCTCACCAAGATATTTCTATCTGTGCCTATGGTAACGTATTCAATTATTATATTTTCAATCTACTCAAAGCTGCTAAAGCTTGAGGAGAAAGCGTATTATCCAGTAAGGTCTGCGCGGCAGTTTCTAGATCTTTAGCTTTAGATTCAAAGTCTGGTTTCTCTACAATCTTCTCTGGATCTGGCCATTCAACCTCTGATGTTGTTGATTCAGTTGTATCGCTACCTTCAGCAGGCTTCAATTTAAGGAAACTAGCTCCCGTAGATTTCAAGATCTCAGACTTTTTCTCAGAATCAAGTTGGCCTATCTGATCGCCTTTCATAACATCCATCATGTTACCAAGTTTGGCCGTGCCCACCTCTTGAATTGTAGTTACATCAACTCCTTTGACCATGACTTCCACTCGATCTGACCCAAGCGTACCCATACCTTCACTTGGAAGTTCTTTAGTGATTGCCTCTAATGCCCCTTTTCCTACACCCTGCAAATCGGTTGGATTCATCGTGACTGCCATATCTTTAACTCTAGTTGAGCCAAGTTCACTATATTGTTCAGAGCCCATTGTTTTCGCCATATCAGCTACTTTGGAACCACCTAGGTCTGTAAATTCTTTCAATTCCATATTTTTAGTCATATCAGCGACTTTAGCACCACCTAAATTCTGCAAGTTAGCGGCATCCATAGTTTTGGTCATATCAACGAGTTTCGCACCACCAAGATTTTGGAAGTTGGACGCGTCCATGGTTTTCGTCATATCAACGAGTTTAGATCCACCGAGATCTTGGAATTGAGCAGCTCCCATATTCTTCGTCAAATCAGAAAGTTTTGCTCCTCCGAGATTCTGGAAGTTTGTTGCATCCATCGTCTTCGTCATGTCGAGAAGTTTCGCTCCACCAAGATTCTCAAAGTTCGAAGCATCCATCGTCTTTGTCATATCAACAAGCTTCGCTCCACCAAGGTCTTGGAATTGCGCAGCTCCCATATTCTTCGTCAAATCAGAAAGTTTTGCTCCTCCGAGATTCTGGAAGTTTGTTGCATCCATCGTCTTCGTCATGTCGAGAAGTTTCGCTCCACCGAGATTCTGGAAGTTCGAAGCATCCATTGTCTTTGTCATGTCGACTAGTTTCGCTCCACCGAGATCTTGGAATTGAGCAGCTCCCATGTTCTTCGTCATATCGGAAAGTTTTGCTCCACCAAGATTTACAAAGTTCGTCGCATCCATCGTCTTTGTCATATCGAGCAGTTTCGCTCCACCGAGATCTTGGAATTGCGCAGCTCCCATGTTCTTCGTCAAATCAGAAAGTTTTGCTCCTCCGAGATTCTGGAAGTTTGTTGCATCCATCGTCTTCGTCATGTCGAGAAGTTTCGCTCCACCGAGATTCTCAAAGTTCGAAGCATCCATTGTCTTTGTCATATCAACAAGCTTCGCTCCACCGAGATCCGCAAATTGGGCTGCTCCCATATTCTTTGTCATATCGGAAAGTTTTGCTCCACCAAGGTTCACAAAGTTCGCTGCATCCATTGTCTTTGTCATGTCGAGCAGTTTCGCTCCACCAAGATCTTGGAACTGAGCAGCTCCCATGTTCTTCGTCAAGTCAGAAAGTTTTGCTCCACCAAGATTCTGGAAGTTCGAAGCATCCATTGTCTTTGTCATGTCGAGCAGTTTCGCTCCACCGAGATTCTGGAAGTTCGAAGCATCCATTGTCTTTGTCATATCAACGAGTTTCGCTCCGCCGAGATCCAGGAATTGAGCAGCTCCCATATTCATTGTCATATCGGCGAGTTTCGATCCACCAAGATTCGCGTATTCGGCTGGGCCCATATTTTTGTGCATCTCAGCCAGTTTCGCTCCACCGAGATTCTGGAAGTTCGAAGCATCCATTGTCTTTGTCATATCAACAAGCTTCGCTCCACCGAGATCTGCAAATTGAGCAGCTCCCATATTCCTTGTCATGTCGGCAAGCTTCGCCCCGCCAAGATTTACAAAGTTCGCTGCATCCATTGTCTTCGTCATATCAACGAGTTTTGCAGCTCCAAGATCTGCAAACTGGGCAAAGCCCATGTTCTTCGTCATGTCGGCAAGTTTTGCTCCACCGAGAGTCTCAAATTGAGCAGCTCCCATGTTCTTCGTCATGTCAGCAAGCTTCGCTCCACCAAGATTCTCGAATTGGGCTGCTCCCATGTTTTTCGTCATATCAGCGAGTTTTGCTCCGCCAAGAGACTCAAATTGGGCAGCGCCCATACTCTTCGTCATATCAGCAAGTTTCGCTCCACCGAGATTCTGGAAGTTCGTTGCATCCATCGTCCTAGTCATATCCGCTAGTCTTGCGGCACCCAAAGATTCGAAATTAGTAGCGTCCATTGTCTTGGTCATATCAACGAGTTTCGCTCCGCCAAGATCTTGGAATTGCGCTAGGGCCATTGTTTTAGTCATGTCGGCAACTTTAGATCCGCCTAGATCGTTAAATTGAGTAAAAGCCATATTCTTGCTCATGTCAGCAAGCTTCGCTCCACCGAGATTCGCGTATTGGGCTGCGCCCATACTTTTGTGCATCTCAGCGAGTTTCGCTCCACCGAGATCCGCAAATTGAGCAGCTCCCATGTTCTTTGTCATATCGGCAAGCTTCGCTCCACCGAGATTCTCGAATTGGGCAGCTCCCATATTTTTGGTCATATCAGCAAGCTTCGCTCCACCGAGATTCTCGAATTGGGCAGCTCCCATATTCCTCGTCATATCTGCAAGCTTCGCTCCACCGAGATCCGCAAATTGAGCAGCTCCCATGTTCTTTGTCATATCTGCAAGCTTCGCTCCACCGAGATTCTCGAATTGGGCTGCGCCCATATTCCTCGTCATATCTGCAAGCTTCGCTCCACCGAGACTCTGGAATTGGGCAGCTCCCATGTTCTTTGTCATATCGGCAAGCTTCGCTCCACCAAGAGACTCGAACTGCGCAGCTCCCATATTTTTGGTCATGTCAGCAAGCTTCGCTCCACCGAGATTTTCGAATTGGGCTGCGCCCATATTCCTCGTCATATCTGCAAGCTTCGCTCCACCGAGACTCTCAAATTGGGCAGCTCCCATGTTCTTTGTCATATCGGCAAGCTTCGCTCCACCAAGATCTTGGAATTGAGCAGCACCCATATTCTTTGTCATATCAGCAAGTTTTGCCCCACCAAGATTCTGGAATTGCGCTGCACCCATATTCTTTGTCATATCGGCAAGCTTCGCTCCACCGAGATCCGCAAATTGAGCAGCTCCCATGTTCTTCGTCATATCTGCAAGCTTCGCTCCACCCATATCTTTGAAGCCATCAGCGTTCATGTTCTTGGCCATGCCAGCTACTCCGGTAGCACCCATATCTTTGAAGCCATCAGCGTTCATATTCTTGGCCATACCGGCTACTCCGGCAGCTCCCATATCTTTGAAGCCATCAGCGTTCATATTCTTGGCCATGCCGGCTACTCTGGCAGCTCCCATATCTTTGAAGCCATCAGCGTTCATGTTTTTGGCCATGCCAGCTACTCCCGCAGCTCCCATGTCTTTGAAACCATCGGCATTCATGTTCTTGGCCATGCCGGCTACTCCCGCAGCTCCCATGTCTTTGAAACCATCGGCATTCATGTTCTTGGCCATGCCAGCTACTCCCGCAGCTCCCATGTCTTTGAAACCATCGGCATTCATATTCTTGGCCATGCCAGCTACTCCGGTAGCACCCATATCTTTGAAGCCATCAGCATTCATATTCTTGGCCATGCCGGCTACTCCGGTAGCACCCATATCTTTGAAACCATCGGCATTCATATTCTTGGCCATGCCGGCTACTCCCGCAGCTCCCATGTCTTTGAAACCATCGGCATTCATATTCTTGGCCATGCCAGCGACTCCCGCAGCTCCCATGTCTTTGAAACCATCGGCGTTCATATTCTTGGCCATATCTCTTACTTTATCTGTACCCATATCTTTGAAACCAGCAGCATTCATGTTCTGAGCTAATTTTGCGGTTTCAGTACTTCCTAATTTATTGAAATCAGCTACTTTGGCTTGATTAAGCGAATCGATTGCTTTTTGCGGATCTATTGGCCCTTTTGGGGCTCCCACTGGTGATGTACCTGTCTTTGCTCCTGGTGCAACTCCTGATGTAGCTCCTGTACCAGTTCCTCCTGGAGTCGCAGGCCCTTTGGGACCCGTAGCCCCTGTACCAGTTCCTCCTGGAGTCGCAGGCCCTTTGGGACCCGTAGCCCCTGTACCAGTTCCTCCTGGAGTCGCAGGCCCTTTGGGACCCGTAGCTCCTGTACCAGTTCCTCCTGGAGTCGCAGGCCCTTTGGGACCCGTAGCTCCTGTACCAGTTCCTCCTGGAGTTGCAGGCCCTTTGGGACCCGTAGCCCCTGGACCAGTATGTCCTGTAGGTGAACTAGGCGAACTCGGGCTCGCTCCGGGTGATGCCGGAGAAGGAGAAGATGGCGCAGGTGATGGTGATGATGGCGCAGGTGATGGTGACGATGGCGCAGGTGATGGTGATGATGGCGCAGGTGATGGTGATGATGGCGCAGGTGTTGGCGCAGGTGTTGGCGCAGGTGTTGGCGCAGGTGTTGGCGCAGGTGCTGGTGATGGTGATGGTGATGGTGATGGTGATGGTGATGGCGACGCCATTGGTCCTGGAGAACCATGTGGACCACCATGGGAAGCAAAAGCTGGGGTTATAGGTGCGAAAAGCATAATGAGAGTTATTAATATAGATACAACCATATTAAGACGTCGACCATATTTATTGTTTACAAAACTATTATCTATTCCCCGCATTGGAACGCTCCTAACAATCTGTTAAATCTAAGCTGAGCTGTTGTAGCATCAGCACCTGTTGCTGTTAAAGTAAATCCTCTATCTAAAGAACCAGAAGTATCTGATGGAGCGCAAACCCAGACTCCCATCAAACCTCCAGTCAAAGTACCTTCAGCATCTTTAATCGAAAAAGAAGCATACTTTCCTTCAATTTTATTATCTTCTGAATCTGAATTAACTTCTATGGGGCCATCATTTATCGCGGAAAATTCCACTGTTGGTTGGCTAGCTGTTAATACAGAGTATGATGAGTTTAATAGTTCATCTGCATTATCTGTCCAAGGTCTCCAGTAAAGTTGAACAGAAACACCGTTATAGTCGAAAATCACTATACCCGAATCATTCTCTGCGTCGTTTTTCAACCACCCATAAGTTTCAATATCCGTACTTTCGACCCCTTGAAGAACTCCCTTTTTCAGAACGAAAAACCCTTCATAAAGTTCCGGTTCTTTAGGCTCAGGTGCAGGAGGTGCCTCTGGCTTAGGTTCTTCTTTCTTGGGTTCTGGTTTAGGTTCTTCTTTTTTAGGCTCCTCTGCCTTAGGTTCTGGTTTAGGTTCTTCTTTTTTAGGCTCCTCTGCCTTTTGGGCAGGTGCCTCTGTAGATGCCGTAGAGGTCGTTTCCGAAGATGTTTCCTGCTGGGCAGTTGGAGTCGATTCCCCTCCT
The DNA here is from genome assembly GCA_045562535.1 of Dehalococcoidia bacterium. Lineage (GTDB taxonomy): Bacteria > Chloroflexota > Dehalococcoidia > UBA6926 > UBA6926 > UBA6926. The sequence continues at coordinate 64,875 of JBJKVP010000004.1, forward strand.
CCACAAGCTACAAACAAAAAGGTAGCGGAAGCAACTAGAAAACTAACTGCAAATAAGCGGAAGGAAAAGGCGTTTACAAATTTCAAGCAAATGTCTCCTTTAAAATAAAAATTATCATATGGATTCCGTCCAAAAAAGAACCTCAAAACTGAAGTTTTTAATGGGTGGCAAACGACCCATCATCCTTAACATAAGCCACACTCACGTTATTATAATGAAGTTGAAAACCCTAAACAAGCATATAACACTGATTTGTAAATTTTATTCCAATACTTGTATCGAATGAGCCCTCGGTTCACCTTCTTGAAGAAGCCCAGAAACAGAGATTCTCGTACCGACATTTAAATCCTCAATTCGAATTCGAACAGGTTTATTGATCTTAGTGTCTTGGTTGATATCTATTTCTAATTCTCCTCTTGCGGTCTCGAGTTTCAGCGAGGTGCGATCTATTTCCTTTATTGTTCCGATCACAGCTTGTCTGTTCATACTTTGCTCATTGCGAAACTCTGAATTTCTCAAATTTTGCAAATCTTCCCTTGTTAGTTCTCCGGATTGTATTTTTTCCCTAATTGAAGCCATATCGTTATTTGAAACCGGCATCCGACTCGCTTCAGATGAAACATCTGGAGTCATCTGGGTACTGACGGGCTCAACTCCAACAGCACTTCTTCCTAGAGCAAAAGATCCTCCCACGGAGACCCCGTATATAGCAATTAGTACTAGCAAAAAAACAAATCTATTTCTCTCCATTGTTCACTCCTCTAGCAACTTATCTATTCATATCTCAAAGCATCAATAGGATTAAGCTTTGCCGCTCGAGCAGCAGGATAAATGCCGAAAAATAGTCCGATAACTCCTGCAACTGTTAATGCTAGTATGGCAATATCCGCGGTTATTACAGTTTCAAAATCTGGGCCAAAAAGACGTAACCTATTTATCGAATAAGATATAAGAGCTCCCAAAGATGCTCCAATAACTCCGCCACTTACGCTAATTAGGACGGCCTCAGTAATAAATTGCCCCAAGATATCTCTTTTTTTTGCCCCCAATGCTTTCCTAATACCAATTTCTCTTGTGCGCTCCGTAACAGAAACTAACATTATATTCATTATCCCAATTCCGCCCACAAACAAGGATATACCAGCAATAGATCCCAACAAGACGACTAAAGCCGCTGTCGCTTCATTCAAGGTGTTAATAACATCTTGTAAATTAGTAACGGAAAAATCATCTTCAGTCGTACGATGACTAAATCTAAGTATGTCTGAAATTTGCTCTTTTGGATCTTCAACGGTTTTATCTACCAAATCACCATTTGAAATAGATTGAACATTTATCGTCGAGATTGAAATTTCACCTTGGGTAGTCCTCTCTGAAGTTAATCTATAATAGGCTGTCGTCAGAGGCACAAAGATCTGGCCGTCTTCAGAGCCAAATCTTGCTCCACCGCCTTTTTCCTCTAGTACTCCTATAACTTTGAACCTTCTTCCATTAATAGAAACATATTCGTTAATTGGTAGCCTTTCATCAAAAATATCTTTTGCGACCTCGTAACCGAGCACAACCACTTCGTTTCTATTCTTAACGTGTGAGGGTGATAAAAAATTCCCGGAATCAATTTCAAGGTTTCGAACAGACGCGTAAACACCAGTAACCCCGTTAACAACCGCTGATGTCTCCTCTCCTCTAAAAGTAATAGATGCGGGAGCTGTTATCTGCGGTGCTACCAGAAAATTAGTGCGGGGATCTGATGCAATTAAATTGGCATCAGCAAGGGTTAGGTTCCCATCGGATTTAGGGGAGACAAATAAAAGATCTGTTCCTAGAGCTTCGATTTGTGCTGTGATTGCCTGTTGGGTGCCTCTGCCGATAGACATTAACGATATAACAGCAGCAACACCTATAACTATTCCTAATAAAGTCAAAAAGGTCCGTAATTTATTGGCGGTAACTGAAAAAATAGCCATCATGAATACGGATTTAATTTTCATTATTAGCTACCCTATTTAATAAATATTTATCAGCTATCAGTGTTTTATCTGAAACTGGCTTATCTGACACGATAGAACCATCTCTAAAAGTAATCACTCTGTCGTTATAGTTAGCGATTTCTTCCTCATGGGTGACAACAACTACGGTGATTTTTGAATTTTTATTTAGTTGTTGAAGAATCGCCATGATTTCCACGCCCGTTTTAGAATCAAGATTTCCTGTAGGTTCATCTGCAAGAATTATTGAAGGTCGTTTTACCAAAGCGCGAGCAATTCCAACCCGCTGTTGCTGCCCACCCGACAATTCTGAAGGTTTATGGTTTTTTCTATCATCTATACCAACTTTTTCGAGCGCCTCTAAAGCTCTCGTTTTAGTATTTTTCGAACCATCGTAGAGCAAAGGAAGTTCCACATTTGCTAACGCGGTCAACCTAGGAAGCAAATTATATGTCTGGAATATAAACCCTATATTTGTACTTCGGATATCCGCTAATTCGTTTTCGGACAATTCTTCAACTTTGCGGTCCTTAAGTAAATATGTGCCCGCAGTAGGAACGTCTAAGCATCCAACAATGTTCATTAATGTAGACTTACCAGATCCAGATGGTCCCATGACAGCAACCATCTCGCCCGCTTCTATTGAAAGATTGACATTGTTCAAGGCTTTTATCAAAGAAGGGCCTATTTGGTATGTCTTCGTAACATTCTGAAGAGATATCATATTACTAGGGCCTCCCACCTGGCGGTCCAGTCGGTTGTTGAGATCGACCCCTCGAAGCTCGAGAAACCGACCTCAGTTGATTATTAAGATCGATCTCTTCTTCAGCCGTGAATTCAACGATCACTTCTTCTCCGTCAAGTAGGCCTTCTTCAACTATTACTACGAATTCATCTCCAGGGCCCATTTTTATATATTTATTTTGAGGTACGCCGTTTTCGTTCATAACCCTAACAAAGGGTTCAGTATAGGAACCTTGCACGGCCTTAACAGGGATCAATAACACGTTTTTGTATTCCCTAGTAACGATGGACGCCGTTGCGCTCATACCCTCAAGCAAAGTGACGTTTTTTGGCGGGTCAATTTGTACGTTAACAGTGTAAGTAACCAACCCATTTTGCGTTTGTGCTACCGGAGAGATTTGTGAAACAACACCTAGGATCTCCTCGTCTGGCAAAGCATCCATTAGTATTGTAGCTTCCGCTCCTATTGAGATATAAAGAACATCTATTTCGTCTATTTGCCCTTCAAGTTCAATAATATTAGGATCCAGGATTTCAACAGCAGTGGCATGGGCTCCAAAAGGTTGTTCTTCTTGAATATTGACTCTAGATACGATTCCCGAGATTGGGGCAACTATTCTTATTTGTTGTTCAATGGAGTCCACCAGAATTCTTGCTGAAGATACCTCAGCACGCTTTAAACTCAGCTCCAGTGAATCTGGCCCTTTAAGAACATCTTCTAGTAATTCGTTAGCCAACAGTAATTTTTCAGTTTCTTTGTTTATCAATAATTGAGCGGTCGACAGTGCCTTTTCAGCTAATGCTTCATTTTTTATTAGATCATCGTTTGCATTGGAATAAGCTTTCCAAGCGTTATCAATTTCGTTATTAACACATCGAGTCCCCAGTGGTGCCTCTACCGAATCACATTCCCCAGTAATTCGCTCAGGATGAAAATTCCTCCACCCCCATATCAAAGTTTCATCCCATGCTGTAGAAAGATCGTCTACCGGCGCTTGAGTCGCGTATTGAGCATAGTTGATATCAGTAGAAAGTGTTCCGTTAAAAAGAAGAGATAAATCGATGGATAAAGAATCCAATAGGATAGAAGGGCCAATCATTTTCTCAATAGAATTATTGTAATCTTTTGGCTTGATCCCAATCCAACTAACTAGCGAACTCACATAGGTATCTCGTGATTCAGTTAATGTAGTCTGGTTATTATCTACCGTTCTACCCCATTGTTTTTGTAAGGAAATCAAATTGAATTCCGCGTTGTTCAAATTAGCTGACGCCTCATCAACGTCTTTTTGGCTCTGATCGATTAACTCATCCAAAGAATCTTGCGCTTCGCGTAATTTTATTTTTGCAGCAGATAATAATTCAACTCTGTTTGCGACAGTTTCTGTATCTAATTGAAGAAGTGTATCCCCTTCTGAAACAAGGTCGGCAGCTCGAACATAGATTTCTTCTGCTGTTCCAGCATTTCCAAGAGTGATCTGATATTTATCCGGATAAATTAAACTCCCTGTAAATGATACGGAATTAACAAGGTCTCCTTTTTGGGCCGCTACCAATCTCTCGGTGGCACTAAGATTATCAACAGTTGTTTCACCAGAGCCTGCACTGATAAGTCGAAATGAAAGAAAAATAGATAAAGCTAGGACAGTTAACAGAACTACCCATTGCAATCGGCTAAGTTTAGCTCTCCAATTGTTGATCATTTCCACAACGACCTACTCCTCTATCTCTCTATTGTACCCATTATCTGATCTCAACGATCCAATTATTACACACATATATGAAGATATTATTAAGGTAATTCAATTCGATAAAGGTTACTACTACATGTTTTCTAGCGTCAAATTCGATCTGTTCGATCTTGTAAACAGACTGGATCCCAAGAATCCGATATCGTATAGTAGCCAACAAATCACACAAATAAGTGGTTTTGATCAAATATACATATACATACGAGTCATAAAGAAATTCTAAAGTACGCTAAAGAGCATATTTTTGAGGCCGTTGAAGCCACATTGTTTGATTTTCTAAGGACAACATAAATATGGATTTTTCATACATGAAAGTAATCCTCGTTCTATTGATTAGCGTATTTTGTATGTCAATTTACGGATGTGCTGATGTAGGACGCAATATATCTGAATCAGTGATTTCAGAACAGATAGAAAATCCGCAACAAGAATTGAATAAATTGACAGCTGAGAACAAAGCTCTAAAACAGGAAATCAATTTATTAAAAGTTGAAATCCAAAATCAACAAAAAAATACTGACATGCTCCTTAGCGATAAAACTGAACAGTTAAAATTTGACATTGAAGACCGAAAACAATCCGCTTCAACCGAAGAGTTCACTCACAAATTCCCTGTTGATATTAGTTTGATTCTTGAAGACAGCGACGAAAACAGAGCAAAATATATGGAGTTATTCCCTTGCAAAACGGTACCATGCCTGGCCACATTTACTCATCAGAATCAAAGGCTCACTTTTTTAGCATCTAAACATTCTAGAGACCCAAACAGTCTGAGTCATCAACTGGTGAACAGAGCATTTGAAGAATTAAACCCTGATTATTTGATAATTGAAGGTTTCTCAATCCATGATCAAATCCCTGGCGAACAACAACTAGAAGAAGTTTGCTCCAGTGCATTAGATCAGCGCTGCGCGGAACAGGTCTACGCAATGTTAGTTTCATACCGAAATAGCGTCCCGTTTATTGGGGGTGAACCAACAAAATATGAAAGGTACAAAAGTATCCGGCAAGCTGGTTTCGGAAATGAAGATTATTATTACTATAAATCATTGCAGCTCATCAATGTCTTAATAAATAGGGAAACTAGATCGCCCGCAGATAATTTGGAAGAGCTTTTTTCAAAGCGCATAGAAACAACTACTCAGGACTTCATTGATTTTCAATCCAGATTTAATAGAGAGCTATCTATAGATGCAGATGCACCAATATTTAAACCGAATCCGTTCTATGACTTTATGGCACTCTACGAAACTCGCCATCAGAAAACATTTGAATGGACCAACAACATTACTCAAACTTATTACTGGAATCGACCGGATAACAAGACACTTTATGGCCAGATGGCAGCAGTAGATGTGAGAACCAGAGAAATTAACCTACTCACCGAGCAATCAAAAGCTCTAGACGTCTACGATAGTATTTTGGTGGTTTATGGGGCAGGCCACCTATTCGTTGAAACACTACAACATAAAGAGTGGTTTAAAGGAAATGTATCTGCAGTTTATGACTAATAAAAAATTTTCAGCCATTGGGTGAATTTCTACATAGGGATTAGATCTGTTGACTAGATATTATGCCCCGTTGTTTGTTGAAGTTTGCTTCGTCTATAACTGCAGTAGCATACCCCGCCACAAAAACGAATACCAAAACCACAAGAATGTAAATTAATAGAAGTTGTTGTTTTGTTATAGATTCCATAATAGATAATCATACAAAATTATTAACAAAAAATCGATGTTTTAGTTTTGGTAGCGGGGGCAGGACTCGAACCTGCGACCTTCGGGTTATGAGCCCGACGAGCTGCCACTGCTCCACCCCGCGCCGGTGACGAAAAACGGATAACTATGCTGTCACCCTAACAAGTAAATAGGTCTAGAAGTGTAATGATCTCAAACTTACCCGATTAAAACTAAATGGTTAAGCCCTCGGACGATTAGTACCACTAAGCTCCGCACATTGCTGTGCTTCCACATGTGGCCTATCAAGCAGGTAGTCTTCCTGCGTCCTTAACCCTTCCTAAAAAGGGTGGGAGATCTCATCTTGGGAGGGGCTTCGTGCTTAGATGCTTTCAGCGCTTATCCCTTCCAGACATGGCTACCCAGCGCTGCATCTGGCGATACAACTGGCACACCAGCGGTCTGTCCTTTCCGGTCCTCTCGTACTAGGAAAAGCTTCCCTCAAATCTCCTCCGCCCACGGCGGATAGAGACCGACCTGTCTCACGACGGTCTGAACCCAGCTCGCGTAACGCTTTAACCGGCGAACAGCCGGACCCTTGGGAGCGCCTTCACCCCCAGGATGCGTTGAGCCGACATCGAGGTGCCAAACCCCTCCGTCGATATGAACTCTTGGGAGGGATCAGCCTGTTATCCCCGGGGTAGCTTTTATCCGTTAAGCCACGGCCCTTCCACACGGGGCCGTAGGATCACTTTGACCGACTTTCGTCCCTGCTCGGCTTGTATGCCTCACAGTCAAGCTCGCTTATGCCAATGCACTCCACGGGTGATTTCCATACACCCTGAGCGAACCTTTGTACGCCTCCATTACCTTTTGGGAGGCGACTGCCCCAGTCAAACTGCCCGCCTGACACGGTCTCCCTGCTTGTTCAGGGGTTAGTACATAAATCTAAGAGGGGCGGTATTTCAAGGACGGCTCCATCTCAGCTAACGCCAAGATTTCATAGCCTCCCGCCTATCCTACACATCTGAGACCCAAGCACAATGCCAGGTTACAGTAAAGCTCCACGGGGTCTTTTTGTCCTGCCGCGGGTAATCCGCATCTTCACGGATACTTCAACTTCACCGAGTCCCCCCTCGAGACAGCGCCCAAGTCGTTACGCCATTCGTGCGGGTCGGAACTTACCCGACAAGGAATTTCGCTACCTTAGGACCGTTATAGTTACGGCCGCCGTTCACTGGGGCTTAAGTTCAAAGCTCTCACTCATCCCCTTAACCTTCCAGCACTGGGCAGGCGTCAGCCCCTATACTTCGGGTTTCCCCTTCGCAGAGACCTATGTTTTAGTTAAACAGTCGCTCGGGCCTGTTACTGTGACCCTCAAAAGCATTCGGTTACCCGAAAACTATCGAGGGCACCCCTTATTCCTAAGTTACGGGGTTAAATTGCCGAGTTCCTTAAGGGGGGTTATCTCGCGCGCCTTCTCCCATTTAGGAGTATCCACCTGTGTCGGTTTGCGGTACGGGCGGTAAATTGCCATAGCAGACGAAGGTTTTCTAGACAGCATGAAATCAGAAAGATCGACCATCCACCGTAGTGGAAGGACTCTCCCAGCGTCTCAGCTAAATATCCGGAACGGATTTACCTATTCCGGCGTCGCCTTGACTTTGGGACATACCATGTCCAATGGGTACGCCTTTCCTATCCTCCTGCGTCACTCCGACGCTTTAAACGACAATTCACCGGGGCTGGAATACTAACCAGCTGTCCATCGCCTACGACTTTCGTCCTCGGCTTAGGTCCGCCTAACCCTACGTCGACGACCGTGGCGTAGGAAACCTTGGATTTTCGGCGCCCGGGATTCTCACCCAGGTTCATTGCTACTCATTCCGGCATTCTCACTTCCCAACGCTCCACCCTGATTCACATCATGGCTTCAAAGCAATGGGAACGCTCTCCTACCGCTCTTTCAATTAAATGAAAAAGCCCTCAGCTTCGGTGGTAGACTTTAGCCCCGGTACATTATCCGCGCGGGATTCCTTGACCAGTGAGCTGTTACGCACTCTTTAAAGGATGGCTGCTTCTGAGCCAACCTCCTGGCTGTTTTTGGAATTCCACCTCGTTTGACACTTAGTCTACACTTAGGGACCTTAGCTGGAGATCTGGGTTGTTTCCCTCTCGACAATGGAGCTTATCCCCCACTGACTCACTCTTATGGTCTGGGCCTCTGGCATTTGTGGTTTGATTGGGTTTGGTAAGCTTTCGCCCCCTAGTCCATTCAGAGCCCTACCTCCAGAGGTGAAGCCATAAGGCTGCACCTAAATGCATTTCGGAGAGAACCAGCTATCTCCAGGTTCGATTGGCATTTTACCTCTACCCACAGCTCATCCGAGAGCTTTGCACTGCTCAACGGTTCGGGCCTTCACAAGCTTTTAAACTCGCTTCACCCTGGCCATGGGTAGCTCACCTGGTTTCGGGTCTAATACATGCCACTGAATCGCCCTATTCAGACTCGCCTTCGCTACGGCTCCAGATATCAATATCCTTAACCTCGCGACATGTATTAACTCGCCGGATCATTCTTCAATAGGCACGCCATCATCTCTTTCGAAAAAAAGACTCTGACCGTTTGTAAGCACATGGTTTCAGATCTATTTCACTCCCCTCCCGGGGTATTTTTCACCTTTCCCTCACGGTACTAGTTCACTATCGGTCGCTAGAGGTATTTAGCCTTGGGAAGTGGTCTCCCCAGATTCCCACAAGATTTCTCGTGTCCCGTGGTACTCGCGACATAACCGCACGAAGCCTCACCCTTTCGCCTACGGGACTTTCACCCTCTAAGGCGGTTGTCTCCACAACCTTCGGCTAGGGATATGGTTTGTAACTTCGCGAGACGTTGCGGACGTCTCCCGGTAATGCGCACAACACCGCACAGACATAGGACCCGCATCCTTTAAGCCTCCACGGTTTGGGCTGATCCGCGTTCGCTCGCCACTACTAACGGAATATTCTCTTTTCCTCAGGGTAGTTAGATGTTTCAGTTCCCCTGCTTGCCTCCATTCGACCTATGTGTTCAGTCGACGGTGTCCCGAGATCAATCGGGACGGGTTACCCCATTCGGGTATCCCGGGATCAACTTGCTTGACAATTCCCCCGGGCTTATCGCAGCCAAGCTACGCCCTTCTTCGGCCTCTAGCGCCAAGGCATCCACCACGCGCTCTTAGTAGCTTAACCTTATTTTTTATCGGTTAAAATTGTTTTAAGATCGCGATCAGAACACTCTGACCTATTTACTTGTTAAGGTGTCAGCCGGACACACGATAGGTTGACCGGCAATCAGAGAATTATATGGTTTTATGTCTGCCAATGTCAAGAGATTTACACTTGAATTAGGCTCTATTTCAGTAGAGCGTCTTCACAAAACAAAGAAGTGATTTTTCTGTCGAGTTCAAACTAAAATTTAGTTCGATAATTAAATTTTTTCATTTACAGCTAATAGATCTCTACAAAAAGATGCAGCTTCTACTAATTCATTTATTATTATATGCTCCCTGACCGTATGAGCTCCATGATCAGCCACTCCCAAAACAACCGCATTTATACCATTGGATCGGAAGACGTTAGCATCCGTGCCACCACCGGATAAAATCAATTCAGGATCCATTTTTGACCGTATCAGTTGATCTATTACATCTTTCACAACGGGCTCTTGGGGATCTATCTTATAAGATTCAAATTCCGTGTTGAATGTTTCCGTGATCACCGCATCTGAGTATCTATTACGCGTATCTTGCAAAATGTTTAATAAATATGACTTAACTTTATCTAATGCCTCTTTATCATGACTTCGGATTTCTCCCGAAAAAGATGCGTTTTCAGGTACTGCGTTCCTTACAGAGCCTCCGGCAATACTCCCAATATTCATAGTGGTTTGCTCATCTAGTCGCCCTAGTTGAAGTTGTACAATAATGTCTGCTGCCATTTTTATAGCTGATATTCCATTCTCTGGCTCTACACCAGCGTGCGCCGCTCGTCCCTTGATATCAATATCAAAGGCTAAATAAGTAGGGCTGCCAGATGTTATTTGGTTAACTCGTCCTTCTCCGTCAAATACAATGGCTTCTTTAGCTTTTAACAAAGAGAAATCTAATTCTTTACATCCTAATAAACCTAGTTCTTCCTCTCGAGAAAAAACAACTTCAATCGATCTACGCTCCAAACCTTCATCAGATAAAGACTCAATTGCTTCTAGTATTATTGAAATTCCTGCTTTGCAATCACCTCCGAGTATTGTTGTCCCATCTGTATAAATTCGTTCAGAATCTACAAGTGGCTTTATGCCTCTACCAGGTTCAACGGTATCCATGTGGGCAGATAGGAGGATTGGAGAATCTCCTCCGTCTGTCGCTAAAACATTTCCATATGAATCTTGTTGAACCGACAGCCCCAAGTTCTTAAGTTTTTCCATAAGGAAATCTGCTACTTCTTTTTCATCACTCGACGGACTGTCTATAGAAGCCAAATCGCAAAAAGAATTCACTAACCTATCTTTGTTAATCATCAATGCCCCCAAATTCCGTGCAAAATTTAGATGTTAAACGAATTGTATTAGGTTATCATCATCGCGTCACCAAAAGAGTAAAATCGATAATTATTTGTAATCGCTTCTTCGTATATTTTTTTCGTAAAAGAAAGTCCGGCAAAAGCAGAAACCAGCATAATTAAGGTTGATTTAGGTAAGTGAAAATTTGTAATTAAACCATCAGTGATTTTAAAAGGGAATCCAGGCGTAATAAATAAATCTGTTTCAGCATCGTGCACTGAATTTAATTTTAAATTACCCAAGGAATCAAAATTCGACGAAACTAATGCCAGCGACTCAATCGAGCGTACGGACGTAGTCCCTACACACACCACTCTTTTACCTAAAGCTTTCGCTTTATTTATATTTTCCGTAACGGCTGAAGGAACACTGTATTTTTCTGTAGACATAACGTGTTTAGAAACATCGTTTTCGGTCACTGGAACAAACGTACCAGCTCCTATTTGAAGGTTTATTTTCTGTACAATTACGCCTTTCTTTCGAATCGAATCAATAAGGTCATCTGTAAAATGAAGGCCTGCCGTAGGGGCCGCAACACTACCAGGTACTGCTGCAAAAACGGTTTGGTATTTGTCAGAACTTGAAGAGCTGTGTTTGATATAAGGGGGGAAGGCAATTTCTGCAACCGAACTCAGATCAAAATTTTCAGATAATTTAACCTTTCTTTTTCCAAGTTCAAGGCTGTCCAAAACAGTCAAGTGATTACCAGGGTGTTTTGGAAAAATAACAACACTACCAATAGGAAGTCTCCGAGAGGGTTTTACCAATGCTTCCCATTCAGATGGATTGGACTGATCAATTATTTTTAGTAACAGAATCTCTGCTTTTCCACCAGTATTTTCTTTCTCTCCTATCATTCTAGACCCAACAACTTTAGTTTCATTAATTAGTAAAACGTCCCCCTGATCCAAATGGTCGGGCAAATCGTAAAAATGTTTGTGCTCGATTCGATTGTTTTCACGATTGACGATCATCAACCTTGAATGATCCCGAGGTTCAACGGGATTTTGAGCAATTAACGAATTTGGCAAATTGTAATCAAATGTAGATAAGTCCATACGATGATTATAGGTAAAATTATCAGTGGTTCAAAGAACTTAGGTCAATAACTGTGTTAGTTAACAACCAGTTTACCCACCATTCCAGCTTCTTTGTGACCAGGTATGCTACAAATAAAATCGTAAGAGCCGGCGATTGACGGAGCAACAAAAGTTATCTCTCCACTATTGCCAGAGTTGGTAGTCTGAATAACAACTTCTAGATCAGGAATTTCAAAATCATGGGCAATGGTTCCATTATTCTCGAAAACTAATTTGACTGTTTCGCTAACGTTTACGTTAATCGTTTCGGGATCAAAAGAAAATTCCTCTCCATCAATACCCGATGTGATTCTTATTTCATTTGGGTCAACGACATTAGAACTTGAATCTGAACCACCACAAGCAGTAATCATCGCAATAGATAATATTAAACACAAACCAAAACTAATTAATTTAAAACTAATATTCTGAAACAAAATTACACCTTCTAAAAAGTAATTATTTAGCCAAATAAAACGGCCTGGAACAGTCTATTACTACTAACTTTCGATGTCAATTAGATGTTCTCATAACCCAGACTTTAAAAACCATTTCCTCAGCAGATTCTGACTCTAGAACCCAATCAACTATCCTCCAATGTGGAGGTGAAAATTTGAGATAAACATTATCGCCTAATCTAGGTTCAATCTTTGATTCAAAAGATAGTTTTTCAGCAAAAGTATCGCTACCCTTCCGCCAAACATTCCAAACACATGTAATTTGAGATGACATATTAAAACCCCTATGCACTAATGTGAGTCTTATTCATGTAAATGAGCTGCCTGCACCGTATTTTTCAGTAACATAGCAACAGTCATAGGTCCCACGCCTCCAGGTACTGGGGTAATAGCGCTCGCTACTTCTATGACTTCATTAAAGTTCACATCACCCACCAAACGGTATCCTTTAGGCGATTCGGAATCATCCACTCTATTAATCCCTATATCAATCACTACTGCTCCTTTTTTTACCATTCTACCCGTGATTACCTCAGGAGACCCAACTGCCACAATCAAAATATCTGCCTCAACAGTATGCTTTATTATATCAGGATCAAAAGTATGACATATTGTTACCGTTGGATATTCAGACGAGCCTTTCTGCATCCAAGCTATAGCAATAGGTTTTCCAACAATATTACTTCTGCCAATAATAACCGCATGCTTCCCTCCGAGCTGTATATCTTCCCGATTAAATAGCTCTATAACTCCAGCAGGGGTAGCAGGTATGAATTGCGAATCACCTATTGCTAAATGACCTATATTGTTAGGATGAAAACCGTCTACATCTTTAACGGGAACCACAGCTTCAATTACTGCAGACTCCCTAATATGCGGAGGCAAAGGCAATTGGACTAATATCCCGTGAATCTTTTTATTATTATTTAGCGAATCAATTAAATTAAGTAATGTTTCCTCGGAAATTTCGTTGCCGAATCGGTGGATTTCCGTATATATACCTACTTCTTTACAGGCACGCTCTTTATTAGAGACATAAACTTTAGAAGCCGGATCGTCTCCTACAAGTATTGCTGCAAGACCTGGGTTAATACCGGACTCTTTTAGCTGTAAAACCTCTTGTTTGACCTCTTGCCGTATTTCAGCCGCAATACGACGTCCATCAATTATTTTTGCGCTCACATCTCTCCGAATAATCAAATTTAATTTTTGCTATATTGTAACATCTGAGAATAATTTATAGTTACTAGCAAGAAGTTATTAAAATCAATATTGGTTATAGGAGGTTATTAAATATGCTAACAACTGGGGTAGACATGGTAGAAGTATGGAGAATTCGTGAACTTAGAGAGAAATTCGGTGATCGATTCATAAATCGAATATATACTGAAAATGAGCAACGAACTTCTCGTATGAGAGATCCCGAATTAGCAGCTAGATTTGCTAGTAAAGAAGCAGTGATGAAATTACTAGGTACTGGCGTAAGAGGAGTCGGGTGGAAAGATATTGAAATATTGCCCAGGAAAGGGGGTAAACCAGAGGTGCATCTCCATGGAAGAGCACTTAACGTTGCAAACCGCATAGGACTGACAGATATAGCAATAAGCCAAACTCATTCCATAGAATATGCCATATCAGTTGCTGTAGGAGATGCTGACCAACCGTAGATTTGGTACCTAAAGTTATTATCATGAAAATTGTTAGCGCTAGAGAAATGAACGCGGTAGAACAAGAAGTGATGCGCTCAGGGACTTCGGAAAACACTTTGATCGCAAACGCAGCAAAGTCGATAAGTAATATTGTCAAAACAAGGCTAGGCAGCGTCATTGGCAAAAACATACTCGTATTAGCCGGACCAGGGAACAACGGTAAGGATGCGTTAGCATCAAGTCTTATACTCGCAAAATGGGGAGCTAATATAACAGTTCACATTGCTGGAAACGATCAATCATCCAATATTTTTGCTGAGTCTATACAGTCTTCAGGTAACATTGTGGTCAGTTCTCAAAAAATATTTCTAGATTTTTTGGACACTATTGAAAATTCAACTGAACAATATTTATTATTGGACGGTTTATTTGGAACCGGATATCAAAAACGGCCCCAATCTATAATGTCTCAACTTACAAGTAAATTGAATAAGTCTACGGGTAAAAATAATGCTTCGATTCAGGTTTTAGCTATCGATATTCCTTCCGGAATGAACTCTGATGATGGCTCAGGAGACGAAGATATTTTGAAAGCAGACTTTACGGTCGCTATAGGAGCTATCAAAAAAGGACTGTTAACATCTCAAGGTTTAGAAAAATGCGGAAAAATTATAGTTGCGCCGATAGGCATACCGGAAGAAAGTTTTCCAATATCATCCCCTGAAGTATTAGAACTATCAAAAGTTTCTAAAATGCTTTCTCTTAGACCACTAGACGGTCACAAAGGTACATTTGGTAAAGCATCAATCATTGGAGGATCACCCACGTATATTGGCGCCCCTTTTATGGCCGCAAGGTCAGCAATACGATCAGGGGCTGGCCTAGTATCTTTAGTGACTCCTGGGAATTTGGGAGCCGAAACAGCTGAATATTTACCTGAAGCCATCCACGAGTCACTTCCAACTAACCCGAGCAATAAATCATTTGATCAAGTCTCTGCCAATGCATTTCTAGAACGCGATTTTAATAATGCTACACTTATCGGTCCTGGGATTGGTTTAGCTAAATATACCGTGGAATTTATCCACCAAATCATTAAATCTTCTGGTAAAAAGGGAACAGCTTCCCGTTCAAAACAGATAGTTATAGATGCAGATGGGATTACCGCCATATCATCTCTCAAAGAATGGTGGGAT
This sequence comes from Dehalococcoidia bacterium, assembly GCA_045562535.1. GTDB lineage: Bacteria > Chloroflexota > Dehalococcoidia > UBA6926 > UBA6926 > UBA6926. The sequence goes on from JBJKVP010000004.1 coordinate 80,016, forward strand.
CAAAACAACAATATCTCCGTTATTACTCCGCATCCCGGAGAAATGGCAACTCTATCAAACATACCCACAGAATCTATACAGCAAAACCGTTTAGATACAGTTTATGAGAAATCTCTGCAATGGGGAGTTGTGGTAGTGCTAAAAGGAGCGTTAACAGCCGTTGGAAATCCTTATGGGGATATATCGGTTAACCCTCTAGCTTGGCCAGGATTAGCATCTGCAGGTACTGGTGACGTTCTTTCAGGACTGATAACCGGCTTGCTCGCTCAGGGACATGAACCGTACTCTGCGGCACAAATAGGGGTATACACACATGGAATATCTAGCATTTTAGCAGCGGAACACCTCGCTGCCGAAGATCGGGGTATCTTGGCTACCGACGTGGCCGACAACATACCAAAAGCAATTAATATAATGTTAAGTGGCAAAATGGAAAAGTATTTAGTAAATCAATTAACAATCGTCACCGAGTCAGTTTACTTATCATAAACCCCATCATATTATTTGAGCCCTCTAATGAGTGCTACACCTAGTAGTAAAGTAATCACTCCAGCACCCCTTATTATGTCCACTCGGTGTATTGGTAAACCAAATGCTCCAAGATGATCCAGTAGTACTGAACCAATAACTTGTCCAGCTATAGTTGCTGTTACAAACAACCCAATACCTATTTTAGGGCCTAAGTAACCAGCACCAACTAGCAAAGGGATAGCAAATAAACCAGTAATAAAATAGTAGAAAGGCAACCCTCGAAGAACCAAGAGTAAGCTCGCAGCGGCGACGATGGAGATCCCTGCAACCAAAAGGATCCTGTTGAATGGCGAAGGAATCACTAATACCCCATTGAATGCACGATATGCCATCAAAGCAGCTACTCCCATAACTGTAGCCATCAAAGATAACCATGTTGCCTCAAGAGGGCCTCTGATTCGGCTCATCGCCGAAATCATTGTAACTTGTACCGCCATGCCAGACCCTATCAATATACTAAATACAATGTACAGTATTTGATTCATTGGTTAACTCTGCTTACTTTGGCCAATAGTGCTCACTAGTCCAACCATCCAGGCTCTTGCTGTATCCAGTCTTTGACCGACATTAGCGGAATATCCCATTCTTTTTTAAGTTCATCAACGTTAACCTGGTACCCTTCTCCCTCATAAAATTCATTCATGGTTTTCATTGGCCCGGGGACGCGATCTCTTTGATCTTCAGGTATATGATTGTAATTTACTTCGATTCCTAAGGATTCAGCAAAAACCTGCGCTACCTCTGGTAGTGTCATTACATCACCTGCAAGATCAATTTCCTTTCCCGAAAAGCGCTCTGGGTTTTCAAATGCTGCTACCGCAAAGTCAGCGATGTTTTGCACTGCTATGAACCACTGGTTTCTATCAGGAGATAAAATACCAGATAGTCGCCCGTTTTTTATAGCGTCTCTGTTCCTATTAAAATTGTCTGTGAAAGATACAGGTCGAAGTATTGTGTAATTAACACCTCCATTTTTTATAATTCCCTCGATTGCTCCTTTTGTTTCAAAATGAGGCACACCTATACTTCTGTTACCTCCAGAAACTCCGCTAAACACGATATGGCGGACATTAGACATCTTCGATGCGTCAACTACATTAGACCCTCGGTTAATTTCGGTACTAGGGTCTTCTCTTCCAATCCCAATAAAATACACTCCATATGCTCCATCCATAGCTTTCTTCAGAGAATTCAAATCATCCATGTCGCCCGCAAATAACTCTGCCCCTAAACTAGCAACGTCCTTTGCAACATCGGATTCAATAGTACGAGTAAGCACTCTGACGCCATAACCTTTTTCAACCAAAAGCCGTACAACCTTGCTGCCTTGGGTTCCAGTACCACCAATAACCAATATCGATTTGCTTCCTGTGCTCATTTTTCCCTCCCTATAATGCTTATCCATCATCTTTCGTTAATTTTCATCATAAATAAGTCAAATAACGATTATTTTCCCAGATTGAAGTTGATCATATTGAGCCAATCGTGGAATGTCAGCGTATTGATTTTCCATCTATCTTTCAATTTACTGATGTCTTCGTCGTAACCAAATTCTTGGTACCATCGGCTCATAGCTAGTGCGCCCGAAGAAACTCCCGTTCCAATCTCCGTCTGAGTATAACTTATATCTGAACCAACTACGGAACTCAGGGTTTCAGCAATTCTAGTCATGGTAATAGTTTCTGATGCAATATCAATCTCTTGACCAACAAATTCTCCAGGGCGAGCTAGTGCTTGCGAAGCATATAGTCCAATATCGTAGCCTGAGATAACTTGTAATTCCTTGTCAGGGGTCAACAAACCGTTTATATTCCCTTCTCTAAGTGCCGTCCTATTCGATATATAATTTTCCATAAAAGACACGGGACGTAAAATTGTATAGGGTAATCCGCTCTCTCTCACTGATTCGATGATTACCCGCTTAGAATCCCAATAATCTACACCTCTGTTTGGTTCTTTAGCTCCGCAAGAAGCCGTATAAACTAAGTGATTGACATTTTCTTCAACGCAGATCTCAATGACACCACGTCCTTGCTCAATTTCGGTTTCAATAGTGTTTTCATTTTGGACCGAAAAAACCCCATGGCTTCCTCGGATAGCAACACGGAGAGAATCTAAGTCATCCATATCGCCTTTAATTATTTCAACTCCTCTGTTCGCCAATGAGCGCGCTGAAGGCGAGTCAGGATTCCTAGTTAAAGCAACTGGATACCACTCTTTTGTAGTAAGTAAATGGGTTATTAAACCACCACCTTGGTTTCCAGTAGCACCTATCACTAGTACTTTTTTTCTCTCTGTGGAACTAGTCAAATTAATTGCCTCTTTTCGTTATAAGTTGATTAAATTTTACTAAAACCCTAATCGGGAAAGTTGTGACAATATTTCATCTGAAGAAGGTCTATCACCAGCATTTTCTCCTATTCTTCTCCACAAAATTGATCCATCTTTACCAACTATAAAAACTGCTGGCGCAGCAAGGCGATCATCTAAAACATCAAAAACTTGATAGTTTTTAGAAACTGTGGCTTGATCGTCTGACAATATATGAAAATCAGGTTGAACTAGAGACGTCATGTTTCTGACTTCGTCAAGACTATCAATGCTTATTGCGAGAATCTCTGAATTGCGATCTCTAAATTCGCTGTATCTGCTCTGCAACTCTCCGAGTTGGCCACGACAAATACCTCAAAAATAACCCCGGTAGAAAATTAGAACCACCGCTTGGTTTTCTAGAAGAGTGTTTTCTAAAGAGATTTTATTATCATTTCCATCAGTTAACGTGAAATTCGGAGCAGATGAATTGATAGTGGTATCATCTCCCATGTTAGCTAAAAGAATGGTTCCGCCAATTGTTACTGCAACTAAGAAATAAATTATTAGATAAAATGGCCTAAACAAAAAAACCTACCTTTTTTAACCTGATTGTTCTAAACGTTTAACAACCAATACCCGATATCATATAACACTCGAAAATATATCTAAAGCAAATAAATAAATTCAAAAGTTTTAGGATTTTCCTAAAGAAGGTTATAATATCGGCTCATCATGTTTCTTGCAGTAGACATAGGAAATACAAGTGTGAAAATCGGGCTTTATACAAGTTCGGATTTTAATTCAATTTGGAGAATAGAAACAAATGAAACACGCTCACAAATTTTGGATTTTGAATCGATTGAAGCCTGGTTGTTAAAAAACAAAGTAGTTCCTCAGGAAATAGAAAGTATAGGTTTAGCAAGCGTTGTTCCAAATTTAACTGAGATGATTACCAATTCATTAAAAAACCACTTTAAAACAAACTTACTAGTCATCGATTCCGATTTAGATCTAGGTATTAAATTGAAAGTTGATAAACCAAAAGAAGTTGGTATTGATAGAATCATAAACGCTGTTTCGGCATCCGAGATTTTGCCTACGCCAATAATTATCATTGATTTTGGTACTGCAACAACCTTTGATGTCGTAGATAAGAACGGAGATTACATCGGTGGTACAATAGTACCTGGAGTAGAACTATCTTCGAGGGCACTTGCTTCGAATACAGCAAAATTGCCGGAAATTCCTCTTGAGTTTCCCTCGAAATGGATAGGAAAAAACACGGTTGAATCTATGCAATCAGGTTTAATGAATGGGTACATGGGCTTGGTTGAAGGTATGGTTAATGGTATAAATACCGAGCTAGGACAAAATGCTAACGTTATAGCAACAGGAGGGCTAGCGGCTACTATATCAAAACGCACAAACTGTATAGGAATAGTAAAGCCAAGTTTAACTCTGGATGGAATTAAAAGGATTTGGGAATTAAATAATTAAATCTACATAACCAGATAATATGGGCAATTAGGCTGAACAGTATTAGATGGAGCAACAATGGCAGAAATAAACATATTAGATAATAAGCGAATTGTTCTTGGAGTTACAGGGAGCATCGCAAGCTATAAATCTATAGACCTTGCTTCAAAATTAACACAGTTGGGTGCCAAGGTAGACGTAATATTAACAAGATCAGCTCAAGAGTTCATATCAGCAATTACTTTTCGATCGCTAACACACCGCAAGGTAATTACAGATTTATTTGATGAAGAGTCTGAGGATCCTGTAGAGCACATAGCATTAGCACAGCAAGCGGATATTATAGTTGTAGCACCTGCCACGGCTAACATACTTGCTAAGATGAAATATGGATTCGCAGATGATCCACTCACAGCAACTATACTCGCCACTAATGCACCACTTATCGTAGCTCCTGCAATGGAATCAAATATGTGGAACAACGAAGCTACTCAAGAAAATATATTGACTCTTACTCAAAGAGGGGTTGAATTCATCGGGCCAGTTGAAGGTCATCTGGCTTCGGGAGGCTCTGGATACGGCCGTTTTGACTCAATCGAAAATATTATCGCTGGTATAACGAGAATACTGAAGCAAGCCAAAGATTTGAGTGAAAAACATATTGTTATATCTGCTGGAGGAACTCAAGAGCCTATCGACGCGGTCAGAGTAATTACTAATCGTTCTTCGGGTAAACAAGGATATGCTCTTGCATCTGCTGCGGTATCACGAGGAGCCAGAGTAACCCTTGTAACTGCCCCAACAGCTCTACCCGATCCTCCAGGTGTAACAATAGTGAAAATCAATACTGCGAGAGAAATGCTTAAAGGCGTCACTGACGCGGTGAAAGACAATGGGGATGCACTTATAATGGCGGCTGCGGTAGCAGATTGGGAAAGTGACAATCAATCAAAAACCAAGCTAAAAAAGACCTCTGGCGAAAAAACGATGTCGATCAGTTTAAAACAAACCCCAGACATTCTAAAAGCAATGTCAGATAAGAAAATTATAAAAATTGGATTCGCAGCCGAAACTGAAAACCTTATAGACAACGCTACTGATAAACTAAAAGAGAAAAAATTAGATATGATTGTCGCAAATGACGTATCTTCAAAAGATTCGGGGTTTAGCGTAGATAATAACCGAGTGGTCATTTTAGATAAAAAGGGTTCGAAAACTGAACTCCCATTACTAAGTAAATTACAAGTAGCAGATCATATTATTGATCGCCTATCAGAACTGCTATAGAGAAATATCATATATTAATTCAATCGGAGCTTTAGGTGGACACACATAACAGCGAGCTACCCGTTTCTATCGTACTCTTAGCGGCAGGATCCTCAGATAGAATGGGGAAACCTAAACAAACTTTAACTTGGTACGGAACCCCATTATTAGTACATCAAGTGCAAGCCGCTATAGATTCTAAAGCGAACGAAGTGGTTGTGATTCTTGGAGAAAATTTTAATGAGTATCGATCACTATTAAAAACCCACTTAGGATCATCGTTTAACAATATAAATCTTGTCGAAAATGTAGATTGGGGTTTAGGCAAAACCACTTCGGTTAAATTAGGAATTGAAAATGTTTCTCTCAATTCAAAAGACATCATACTATGGGCAGCGGACTCCCCAAGATCATCTCAATTAATCAATGATCTCACGGAATACCATATATCTAATAATAATCTAATAACTTACCCTTGGCACAATAGTAAAGAGGGTCATCCAGGCATCTTTTCTCTTAGCTTAAGAAAGGAACTCCTTTTAATATCAGAGGAGAAACAGGGGCTTAGAGAAATAGTTAATAAAACCCCTAGTCGAGTGAGCAAATTTATTAGTGACGATCCACTTTCAATTGTGAACATGAACACCTTAGAAGATTATAATCAAGCATTATCTTTAACTAACCAAATTTAAAATGATTTGGAAGAACATGAACTTCCTTGACCCTGGTAGTTGTAGATATATACAATCTAAATCGCGTTTATCAATTGAAAGTATGTAATAATGACATCGAAACAGAATAGATCATTTTCAAATTCTATGGCCAGTGCTTACAATCCCCATGAATTCGAGATAAAACGTTATGAATGGTGGGAATCGAAAGGGTACTTCAAACCTGCAAAAAACAGTACTGGAGACAACCCTCCTTTTACTGTAATCATGCCTCCTCCAAATGTAACTGGTCAGCTCCATTTAGGCCATGCTCTAACTGCAACTATAGAAGACACTTTGGTGCGTTGGCATCGTATGCAAGGAGATGACACTCTATGGCTACCCGGTACGGATCACGCAGGAATAGCTACTCAATATATAGTCGAGCAAGCCGTTCGATCTGAGGGGCTTGACCGTCGAACAATGGGACGCGAAAAATTCCTGGAAAGAGTCTGGGTCTGGGTGAAACAATACGGAGGAGAAATCCAGAAACAGCACAGGCGGTTGGGAGTATCTGCCGACTGGACACGTGAAACATTCACTCTTGATGAAGGGCCTTCCAACGCGGTTCGAACAACCTTTCATAATTTGTTCGAACAAAACCGTATATACCGTGGAGAACGAATAATTAACTGGTGCCCTCAAGACTTGACCGCACTTTCGGACCTTGAAATAGAGTATGAAGATATCGAAGGCCATTTATGGCATATAGAATACCCTACCTCCGATGGATCTGGATCAGTAATCGTAGCTACAACAAGGCCAGAAACACTACTCGGTGATACTGCGGTTGCAGTCAATCCCAATGATACAAGGTATTCACATTTAATTGGCAAGCAAGTAGAACTTCCTTTGACAAACCGTCTAATACCGATTATCGGTGATGACTATGTAGACATAGAGTTTGGTACTGGAGCTTTGAAAATAACTCCTGCCCATGATGTTAACGACTTCGAGATTGGAAAGCGAAATAATCTAGAATCGATCAACGTAATGAATCCAGATGGGACTATGGGTGACGTATCAGGTAAATACGCAAACATGGATCGGTTCGAAGCAAGAGAAATGATCGTATCCGATCTAGAACAAGTAGGTTTACTAAAAAAAATAGAACCATACGATACCCGAATTGGACACTGCTACAGATGCAAAGAAATTGTAGAACCTCGCCCTAGCTTACAGTGGTTCATTGACATCAAACCGCTTGCCGATCCTGCTATAAAAGCAGTAGTTGACAATAAAATTTCAATAATTCCAGAGCGTTTCACGCAGATATATATGAATTGGATGGAAAATATACGAGACTGGTGTATCTCCAGACAACTATGGTGGGGGCACAGAATCCCGGTTTGGTATTGCACAGATTGCGAAGGTGATAAATTAAAAGTGATTATGAATGACGTTTCATCACCTGTCGATGGAAAAGAATTTATAGAACACAATTACAACGATCTCATTAAATCAGGAATGTCCTTTAAAAAGATTTTAGACGATTCAGAGCGCATCGAATCATCAGAGTCAGCAACACCTATAGTATCTATAAATGATCCAGATCAATGCCCAAATTGTGGAAGCAAGCATCTTGTCCAAGATCCCGATGTTTTAGATACATGGTTTTCGTCCGGGTTATGGCCACATTCAACTTTAGGTTGGCCAGAGAAAACAGAGGATTATGCTAGGTTTTACCCGACATCAGTGATGGAAACTGGATACGATATTCTCTTTTTCTGGGTCGCAAGAATGATAATGTTGGGCATAGCAAACACGGGCATTCCGCCGTTTAAAACAGTTTACCTTCATGGGTTGGTTCGTGATCCAAATCGCCAGAAAATGTCAAAAACAAAAGGTAACGTTATAGATCCTTTAGAAACAATCGAAAAATATGGTACCGATGCTTTAAGAATGGCTTTGACTATTAGTACAACACCAGGAAATGACTTAGCTCTCCCTGACTCTCGCCTAGAAGCAGGCAGAAATTTTGCTAACAAATTATGGAATGGTGCTAGATTTGTTCTAAATACTATCGAAAGTTCCCAGGTTCAAGTTACTCATGTGACCCAAAAACCGATTCAATTGGAAGATAAATGGATTATAAGCAGATTGGAAAAAGTTAAGCAAGACGTAAATAAAATGCTTGGCGATTTCCAGATTGGGCAAGCCGAACAAGTACTGCGAGATTTCTTATGGGATGAATTTTTCGACTGGTACTTAGAAATGGCAAAAATCCGAATAAATAAAAATGATTTCACACCCGTAAATATTTTGGCAGAAGTGCTAGAAAAATCATGCCTTTTATTGCATCCATTTATGCCGTTTATCACTGAAGAGATATGGCAAAACCTGGTTAGCATTTCACCAAACAAGTCCAACGATAAAGAATCGCTGATGATATCGACTTACCCAAAATCAAACAATGCTCTTATAGACGAAAAGGCGGAAGAAGAGCTAAAAGAAATCTCTGAGGTTATTAGGAGCATACGGAATCTTAGAGCTGAGCTAAAAATAGATCCCTCAATCAATATAGAGACATTATTATCGTCTGAAAAATATATTGACGTTTTTGAAGAAAACAGGGAAATAATAGAGGTTCTAGGAAAAACAACCCCCCTCCAAATTACAGCTGACCCTAAGCAAGGTTCATCCTTTTTAAACACCACCTCAACCGTTTTAGATTATTCCACAATTGTAGTTCCACTGGACGATTTAATTGATACAGATGAGGAAAAAATTCGGATAAGTGAAGAAATCAAGACTGTGGAATTAAGAATCGAACAACTGAAAAAAAGATTATCAGACAATAATTTTATATCCAAAGCTCCTCAAGAAGTTATAGGGAAAGAGAAAATAAGGCTTGAAGAATCCGCAGAAAAATTGAAAAATCTTACTTCCCAAATCCAAAACCTAAAATGATTAGTGAGTAACTAGGTAAATAATTTTATTCTTGAGTCGTTAGATGGAGTAAAATTATTATCCCTATCCAGAAGCTCCTTGATTAGAATAACCTTTTTCTTGTAGTTCAACCAAAACCATTTTAAGGTTGAGAGGATGGACCCAGGCTACTTTGTCGTTCCCTTCTTCCCTAATTACTTTGCCACCCATCTCTTCTATGTTTGCCAACGTCTTTTGAACATCATCTACTTCTAAGCAAACCATATAAAGTCCTTCTCCTAAAGGATTCCTCTCATTTTTGCGCTCCTCCATCATCCGTGCCAAAGCCGTATTAGAATTAGCGGGTGTCATGACTTCAATCACCGCGTTGCCATCTACACCTAACATTTGTGCGGTAACCCCGAACTGGTTAGTAGAGACTTGGCTGATTGGTTCGAGTCCGAACATCTTTGACCAAATTTCGACGCCTTCCTCTAAATTCTCTACCATTACAGCATTATATTTTATATTTGTAGCCATTTAGGTTTCCTCTCTAAATTAATGTACTTAATAAATAATACCAAACAAGTGGATTTACGAGTTGGATTTTTGGCTTCTTGCCCTTAACTCGGATACAGGATCCCAACTAGCATCCTCAATAACACCTATGAACGGTAAATTCCTATAATATTCTTCGTAGTCCAATCCGTATCCAACAACAAACAACGGTGGGATTTCAAACCCCAAGTAGTCAACAGGCACCTCTACCTCTCTTTTAGAAACTTTATCAAGCAGTGTACAAACCTTTATACTGGTCGGGCTCTGCTCTTCCACTGATTTTATGAGGGCAGCGATGGTATGGCCAGTGTCCACAATGTCCTCGACAATCACAACATGTTTTCCTTTTATCATGCTGGAATCTCTAATAGTGCTGCTGATGTTATACTCTCCATCCACAAGTGATCGTTCAATACTTGTAACGCCCACCGTAAGCGGCAAATCCACGTTTCTAATTAAGTCAGTAAGAAAATATAAAGCACCTTTTAAAACGGCCAAGAAAACAACTTCACGGTTCGAATAATCTCGGGTCAAAATCTGTCCTAGTTCCTGGACACGGGCATTAACTTGCTGTTCAGTCAGCAGCACGCGAGAGACACCTTTTGATGCCCCATTATCGCTAATAAACAACGAACCTTGTTTGTAGTCGTCTGATCGCATAGATTAATACTAAATGAAATTTACTTGATATGCCAGAATAATTTTCGTAAGCTGAATTAAGTCATTTAAATCTTTACTATATTCACGTATAAACTAACCCAGCAAGTTGAATTAAGGACCAATTAATGAGCGATACCATACTCGGAGCGGGTCTGGCTGCCTTGGCTGCAACATCTTGGGCAATTGGAGCTATTTTTGCTCGGATTGGTATGCAGCATATGGCATCGACTACCGGTACGTTTTTCTCTTTAATTACAGGCTTTCTACTGATACTAGTCATAGCGTTATTCCTCGATTATGAAGCTATGTTTACCGTACCTACAGAGACCATATTATGGTTTATTCTTCTTGGATTTATCCAATTTCCCCTTGGGAGATTTTTGAATTTTAATGGTATTAAATATGCTGGCGTTGCACCTGCTACCGCGATATTAGGTTCTACTCCAGTATTCTCAGCAATACTCGCCTTAGTTTTCCTGGGAGAACAGATAACCCTAATGATAGGACTGGGGATAATCGCAGTTGTAGCAGGATTAGCAATGGTACTTTATAGGAGTTAAATCAAAGATGACAATAGAAGCCAATCAAGTAAAAAGGCAGGTCTACATAGGTTTAGCTTCAGCAGTGGCTGCTGCTGCTGCATATGGGGCCACACAAACAATTGCCAGATCCCTCGTAACCACCGCTGCACCTGCATCAGTTAGTGCTACTTGGACTATATTTTTTGGTATGATTTTCCTTTTTTTCATGTCGCTAAACAATATAAAAACAGATATAAAGGCACCTAAGAAAGCTTTTTTTATGATGGGTCTCGCCGGCATTTTCTCGTCATTTGGAGTATTCTTTATGTTCAGTGCCTTAGCAAACGCACCCGTAACTGTAGCATCTCCAATTGGCGCAATAAACCCTCTAGTAGCAATGGCTTTAACTCATATTTTCCTTCAAAAACTAGAGCGAGTTACTATACAAATGGTTGCCGGCTCGGTGCTCGTCCTTTTAGGGGTTACTATGGTGATTTTAGGGAGATTTACCGGGTAACCTGTAGTAACACGTATTTCCGCAACATAATGATTGATCTAGCTCAATCAAAGCCATTGAGAACAAACCATACATATATATTTCCCTTAGATAATCAAACATAGTTGCTCAAGCTCTGAATTTCTTGACAAATCATATTACGGCAAATAGGATTGGGGAATGAAGGTATACGATCTTAAGGAATACTTTATTTACTACCGCAGGGAATCTGTGGGAGTGGTGGTCGTCTAGCTTATTTAATCATAGAAACATAAAAACCCTCCCGATAATAATGGGAGGGTTTTTTTGATGAACAAAAAGGGATTTTCTTTTATAGGAGGAGTAAAACCATGATCGTTGTAATGAGTAACGGAGCAACGCAATCAAATTTAGATAATGTTATTGACCAAATCGAAGGTTTAGGATACACGGCAGACGTCGAAAAAGGTCAATTTACTAATGTAGTTGCGGTGATCGGTGATACAAGGTCAGGAGGAGCTTCAACCTTAGAGGCATTGGATGGAGTAGAACGAGTGATACCTATAATGAAGCCGTATAAACACGTAAGCAGAGAATTCCGAAAAGAAAACACTGTTATAGAATTGCCAAACGGTACGACAATCGGCGGCAACAAAATAGCTATGATGGTAGGCCCTTGTGCAGTTGAAGATCAAGAACAAGTTAAAACAATGGCGGAAGCCGATAAAGAATTGGGTTTCCCTATTTTAAGAGGTGGTGCCTTTAAACCACGAACGTCTCCTTACGCGTTTCAAGGCCTTGGTTTAGAGGGACTTAGGATTCTACGTGAAGAAGCAGATAAAAATGGCTTGATGGTAATCACGGAGGTAATGTCTGAAGCCGACGTGGAAATGTGTGTGGAATATGCAGACATATTACAAATTGGTGCACGAACCATGCACGCTTTTAGGTTACTCAAAGAAGTTGGAAAAACTCGTAAACCTGTTTTATTAAAAAGAGGCTTCCATGCAACTATAAGAGAATGGCTCTTAAGTGCAGAATACATAATCAGCGAAGGTAATTGGAACGTAATATTGTGCGAGCGAGGGATAAGAACTTTCGACGATGAATTTTCGAGAAATGTTTTGGATTTAACAGCAGTACAAATCTTAAAAAAAGAATCTCATCTTCCAGTGATCGTTGATCCAAGTCATGGTACTGGCCAACGAGACCTGGTAGTGCCAATGGCAAAAGCCGCTATTGCAGCAGGAGCAGATGGGCTAATAATTGAAGCACATCCAGACCCAACCAAAGCCTTATCGGACGGACCTCAATCTTTACCGGTAGAAGAATTACCTTCTCTTCGAACAGAATTAGAGAAAGTAGTATCAGTAATGGGAAGAACTATCTAGAAAGAACTAGCAATAATAGCTAGTTCAAAGGTAAACTACCCTCTGATGGCAGGATGGCGGAGCGGTCAAACGCACCAGGCTGTAAACTTGGCGCCCTTAGGGCTACGGGGGTTCAAATCCCTCTCCTGCCACCAATATGTCTTATTGGAAATATTGTTACAATAAAAGGCGTATCATTGTTATCATCAGAGACACTAACAAAGGTAACCAATAAATGAGCCAACAGTCTTTCCACATACCAGAAGCCAACGAAGCTTTAGCAAGCACAACGTTAGATGGACTTGTTTCTAGAGGGTTAATAGAAGAAATCATTGTCCGAGATGAACTAAATCAAGCGATTGAATCAGGCAATAAACTCACAATTTATCAAGGTTTTGATCCAACTAGCCCAAGCCTCCACTTAGGACATTATTTATCGCTCAGGATACTGCGCTGGTTTCAATTAAATGGTCATAGAGTAATATTTTTGGTTGGAGATTTCACCGCGAGAATTGGGGATCCCTCGGAGCAAACAGCTGAAAGGAAACAGCTTTCAAAAGATCAAGTGGTAAGCAACACTTCTAATTGGCTCAATCAAATTTCCAGGGTACTTGATCTTCAAGAAACTAATCCTGTAGAAATCAAATATAACAGCGAGTGGCTAAGCAAATTATCACTGGAAGATATTATGAATTTATCTTCTCAAATAACAGTTCAAAGGCTCATTGAGCGTGACATGTTCCAAAAAAGAATCCAAGAGAATAAACCCTTACACATGCATGAAACTCTTTATCCAATACTGCAAGGGTATGACTCCGTTGCGATGAACGTTGATATAGAACTAGGTGGTAGAGATCAAATGTTTAATATGCTCGTGGGAAGAGATTTTGTTCGAACTACGCATAAACATGCTAAGCATGTATTAATGACTCCTCTAATCCCAGGGCTCGACGGAAGAAAGATGAGCAAAACTTATAACAACACAGTGGACTTAGATGAGCGACCTGCAGAGATGTACTTTAAATTAACACAAATAAACGACGAGCTTTTACCGTTATTTTTTAGCATCTTTACAGATATACCAGATGATGAATTAGAAGATATCTCCAAAAAAATCAACAGTAAGGAAGAAATGCGACCAGATAGATCCCGGTTATCTTATGAAATAGTAAAGGTTTTCCATGGAGAGGAAGTAGCTAACAACGCTAGACGAGAATTTAATAGAGTTATAGCTCAAGGAGAACAAAGAGAAGACCTTTTAGAAATCTCAGTTCCCGTGCAGGAGGAGTTTTCCATACTGGAACTTTGCATCCTTTCAAATCAACTTTCAAGCAAGGGCGATGCAAGGCGACTTATAAAGCAAGGTGCAATTGAAATCGATGGAGAAAAATATACCGATCCCAACAAAACAGTCCTAAGCTCAACTATTCAAGGAAAGGTAATTAAAATAGGAAACAGGGGATACTTCAAATTTAAGTGACACCACATATAAAGGCATTACTATGAATCAAATTGAAACACCCAAAGTTGGATTTCTTCAGCCGGAATCTACATTTACTCATCTAGCAGCGATGGAACAGTTCGGATCAAACGCAAACTACATTCCAATGGAAACGTACGCGATTTGCCACGATATAAAGAACTCGTCACTGGATTACGGAGTTCTAGCTATCGAAAACGTATTTGAAGGAACTGTTGGAACAACTATGGACGCAGTTCTCACTACCGATCAAGTTAGTGTTGTAGGGGAAATAATACTGCCTATATCTCACCATCTATTATCAAACGATAAGATTAGCGAAATAACACGAATTTATTCTCATCAACAAGCTATTAGCCAATGTAGAAAACATATATCTTCATTAGAAAAAGAATTAGGCCACGACATAGAAATTATAACTGAAGCTAGCACCGCAAGAGGAGCAGAACGAGCTGCTCATTCAGCAGAAAAAGGTTCTGCTGCTATCGCTCCTGCATTAGCTGCAGAAAAATATAATCTTCAAATTCTCAGGGGAAATATGGAAGATGAAAAAGATAACGCCACTAGGTTTTGGGTTTTAGGACACGACGGATACTCGACACCGAGCGGGAACGATAAAACAACTTTTAGTTTCGACGTAGAAAATGAGTCTGGCGCCTTAGTTTCAGTTTTGAACACGTTTTCAAGCCGTGGATTAAGTGCAACGATGTTACAATCGAGGCCATCAAAATTAGATAGATCTGCAGGGATTTGGGAGTACACTTTCTTTGCGGAATTTCTAGGTCATATAACAGACCAACCTCTTAAAGAATCCTATGATTTACTTAGCAGTGGATCAAATTCTGTATGCAAACAGATAAGACTTTTAGGAAGTTATCCCCGTTTCCTGACAAAATAGATGTACGGCTCGATATGACAAATTTTTTATTCACAAACGGGCCTGGAATTGTAGTTTGCGTATTTGGTGGAACGCTAGCTTATCTCATGTCTACTATCAGTCATAGCGGGATATTTGACCCACTTTTACTAGCCCTTATTTTTGGAATTCTATTCGGTAACTTACCAGGAAATCAAAAATGGCACACCGAAGGAACCAAATTTATCGGGAAGTACTTGCTTGAAATATCCATACTATTGCTGGGAGGGAGCATTAGTATGACGTATTTAGTAACAGGTGGTATATCTCTTTCTCTATTAATCATACTTGGAGTTACTCTGGGTCTATTAGTAGCAATTGTCATTGGAACATATATTTTGAAACTTGATCATAGACTAGCCATTCTTATAGGGGTCAGTAATTCAATATGTGGTAATGCAGCTGCAATTGCCATAGCTCCCATTGTTAAAGCTAGCCCTTCTCAATTGGCCACGGTTCTTGGAATCAGTAGCGTTATTGGAGCATCTCAAATAATTATTTTGCCACTTTTATCACCAATCGTGGGTTTGAATGATTATCAGTATGGAATTGTAGCGGGAATGACCGTCTATGCTGTAGCTCAAGTGTACGCAGCATCAGCCAGCGTAAGTACTGTTTCCGCGTCAGTTGCCACCCTTGTAAAATTATCTCGCGTTATATTGTTAGTACCAGTATTAATTATAAGTCAGCTGTTTGTAAATTTTAGGGAAACAAAAACAACAGAACTTCAGAAAACTCAGTTAACAAAATACCTAAGTGTGCTAAACAATGTGCCATGGTTTATCCTGGGATTCGTATTCCTTTCAATATTAAACACAACGGGATTTATTAACCAAGAACAATCCGAATTTCTCAGATTCGCATGCCATTATTTATTTATAATAGCAATGGTTGGTATCGGAACAAATGTGGATCTTGCAGAAATTGTAAAGCTTGGCTCCAAAGTCGCTGTCACAGCATTAGCAGTAATCGGGTTCATGTTAATCTTAAGCTTGGCCATGTCATTATTAGTATTAAAAGGTTAAGCGATTATTATAGAATAATCACAAATTCATATCGTTCTTAAAGCAATTCCAAGAAAGACGACTACTGGGCCTAAAACGAAAATCGTGTTCCTTGAATTTACTCGCTTGAACACTTGAATTAAAAATCGGGTTATTGTGTATGAGTTGAATCTGCCAAAAATTCGCGATGAAAAAAACTCCTTCTCATTTTCTTTTTGCATTTTTTTTGCAGATTTATATCCCATAATAAACATTAGAAACGATAGAGTTATTTTCAAAGTTAAAATCGTGAAATATGGAATCTCTATTCTAGTTGCCAAATTATCTAATGCTAAAAGAGCGCCGGTCAGAATTAATACCCATTTAGACAATTCAACTATTTCACTAAATGACTGACCAAAAGATTTAGGGAATGGCTTAGAATCAATTTCTTTTGTATTAGGTTTTAGTACAATAAAGAAAATAATATTGCCGCCAATCCACGTTATCGTAGCCATAACATGTAACCATCGAATAGCAATAATAATTAAATCACTGAAACTCATAGTGCTGACATCCATCTTGAAAATATCTCAGTACATTTTTGATGTGAAGATTTACCAGTTTGATGATAGATCGATCTGAAAGGATTCAATCCAATATTCCCAAACAATTGTTGTACTGAACAAAGAGGCAAGCCTAATATATTCAACGGACAACCATCATATTCTTCCACCGGATTCAATACTTTATCCTGTATTCCGTATCCTCCAGCCTTTTGATACGGGTTGCCTTTGATAATATACTCCTCAATTTCGTCGTCTGTGCAATCTCTAAATGTAACGCTTGTAGTATTAAAAGCTGAGTCAATTTCTTGGGAGGCAGGGTTAAATAATGCAACAGCCGTTATGACTTCATGAACATTTCCCCGTAAGTTATATAGCATTTTACGAGCATCATCCGCGTCTTTTGGTTTACCAAAGATTTCTCCTTTCGAAGAAACAACTATAGTGTCAGCTGCGAGAACTGGTACTTTAGATTTATTCGCTATTGATTTAGCTTTAGCCAAAGCAATTTCCGTAGCATATGTCGAAGGTGAAATGTTTATCGGTAAACTGTTTGAAAACAACTCTTCTTTTAACGCTGGCTCTAGGATTGTTCCTTCAAAATCAACAGACCTTAATAATTCAATCCGCCTTTTTGACGTTGATGCAAGAATATAAGATTGTCTATTGGCACGTTCAAGAATAGTTAAAGACTCGATATGGGAAGTATGGGGAAACATGTCAATAGGAGTAATTTCTTTAATGGAAAATCCTCCCAAAACTAGATATGCTAAATCTCTCGATAAAGTGATGGGATCGCAAGATACATACGCTATCTTTTCTGGTGGGTTTTCTATTATAGAATCTAAAACCGATTTATCACATCCTGACCGAGGAGGGTCGAGTATTAAATGGTCAATTATGAAACGCTCGTTCTTCATTACAATTTCAGTTTTTTCTTGAATCAAATCTATATTAGGCAATCCTAAGAGATTCTGTTTAGCGTCTTTCACCGCCGCCGCTGACTCTTCAACTGCGATAATATTTGCATAGAAAGGGCAAAGTAGCCCAGCAAAAACTCCTACTCCGGCATACGCGTCGACTAAAGTTTCCAACCCGTTGGGGTTCAGTTTTTCTCTAATAAGAGTCACCATTTTTTCAGCTTGTCGGGTATTAACCTGGAAAAACGAGGGAGAGGAAATCTGAAAGTCGAATCCTAACAAATTTTCACTATGCTGAGGCTGACCTGTTTCAACAGAAAGAGTAGTATCTCGATCGGAAAAGTCAGGTTGAATCATATAAGAATCAGTATTGACTCCTACTCTAACCGACAATTGGCTATCGCTTGAATTTAATGAATTTTGTAGTTGGCTCTTTATCTCATTAATTCGAGGATCCATGATACCGCAATGGTCAATAGACTCGAATCGGTGAGTTATCCAATTAGTGAAACCAATCTCCCCATTATTCCTTACGGTAAATCTCGCATTGTTCCTATATCCGAAATTGAGTGGGGATTTCATCATCTCTGAAACCAAAGGGTCAACAATTTTAGCGGTTTGTCTTAAAGTTTTAATAACAATATCGCGTTTCAATTGGAGCTGTTTATCATAATCTATATGCTGAAGTTGACAACCACCGCACTCACCAAAGTGGGGACATTCAGGCAGTTTACGACTATTAGAAGCAGAATAGATCTTAACTACCCTACCATAGAGAGTGCTTTCTCTCCGACCAAGAATCTCAACTTGCACATCTTCTTCTGGTATTCCGAAAGCTACATCTATACTTTCACCATCTTCTGTAACGCCAGTGGCATCCCCTTGGTTGTTAAAGCCAGTAAGTTTTACATTAACTATCGGGTTCTTAGTATCCAGTTTCACTTGAGAAGCAAAGGAAGGATCAAACCTTCTATGTTTTTTACGAGCAGATTTCATAAGTACAGAGTACTAAGCCTAGAGCCACCGTTCAACAAATAAATAGATTATCTTAAATTAGTGGCCAAATCGTGCACATATATAGGATTAATAAAATAAATGGATTAGAATCTATTTAGTTAAACAAGAAAAAAGAGAACCGAGCGATGAGCCCAAAAAGCATAAAAGTCGGACTGAGTTTTAAAGAAACCACTGCGTACTTGCGCAGTTGGTTTGAAAATAACACGGACTCTGTAGATGAGCATAAAATACAAAATGGGGTCCAATACAAATTACGTACCAAGTATGGGGAACGCAAAATAAACGTATACTATTCGAAATCTAAACCCGGATCGAGAATAGTGTTTAACGACCCAATATTTGAACAATCAAATATTATTACTACAGGTTTACACGGGAAACCTGGTACCCAACAAAGCTTGCTGGAAACCAAGCCAGCAAACAGTAACATAACGAGTAAGACGCTTGCGAAATACAGAAATGTAGCTCGTCTAGGGTCAGATGAGTCGGGAAAGGGTGACTATTTCGGACCGATCATCGTATGCGCCGTACTATTGAATCAAAGTACGGAGAGAAAAATAGAAGAACTATTAAACACACGTATATTTGGTATAAGAGACAGTAAGCAATTCACAGATAACCAAAATAGAAATTTAGCGAAGGATTTAAAGAATAACTTACCCGACTTCGAAATATTTAGTTACTCCCCCTTGGACTATAACAAGTTACACGATGCAAAACTTTCCAACTTGAATACACTAATAGGACTTGGCCACTCGATGGCAATTGAACAGCTACTATCCCGGCAATCTGCAAAAACGAATTCGTTAGCTTTAGATGGGCTACCTGTAATAGTAGATCAATTTGATAAAAAAACTATGACAAGACTCCATTCACTACCTGAAAAATACCCACTATTTAACCAAACAAAATTTATCCAAACACCCAAGGCCGACGCAAATGACCTTGCAGTAGCCTCAGCATCTATTATTGCTAGAGCAATTTGGCTCGAGGAATTAGATAAACTATCTCAAGAGATTGGTTTTAATATTTCAAAAGGTGCCGGACCTCAAGTGGATGAAGATGCTCGAAGAATTTTAAGTCAGCAAGGTCTAGGCTGGTTATCTAACAACGCGAAAATGGATTTTAAAAACACGACAAGAATATTGCCGTAAAAGAATATTACGAGAGGTTTTTACATGAATATTGGTTTGATATCAGATACCCATTATCCCGAGGCTCCTATATCTCTTCCAGACGTAGTTCTGGAAGTATTTTCCTCCCATAAAGTTGAAATGATTTTGCATGCCGGAGATATTTACGATCCTGCTTGTCTTGACTGGCTCGAAAAAGTTGCGCCTACGCTAGCATGTGAAGGTAATGGTGATTTTTTCAGAAAAATAAAGGACCCCAGAATAGAGCCGACAAGGGTAATTAGTGTGGAAGGTTTTAATATTGGACTTACTCATGGACTGGCAATCCCAGAAATCCCTCCCAGAAGAACAATAGAATCTGTTATGGATAATGAGTTTGGTCAACCAGTTGATATAATAGTATTTGGAGATACCCATACAGAGGAAGTTGTTCAAGTAAAAAACGTTTTGTGCATTAATCCCGGGAGCCCTACTCTACCGCATAACCTAGATCACATAATAGGGACCGTCGGAATACTAGAACTAAATGAAGGCTCGCCTCCTATAACAAAAATAATCCACCTAGAATCGATGGAGGAATTAGATATGGAAAACCCGATAAAATGGTGGAGTGTGAGATAGGAATATTAAAAAACAGGTGTCAAAAATGAATCTAAATGATCCAAGCTCTAATGTGTTTTTTGAAAATGCCGTTCGTGCATTAAACATACCTGATGGGACCGTAGACTTACTGCGAAGACCTTGGAGGGAACTGACCGTCAGTCTACCCATAAGAATGGACCACGGGGGTGTAGGAGTTTTTACTGGTTACCGAATTCAGCATAACGGTGCTAGAGGACCATACAAAGGCGGTGTACGCTACCATCCTGCAGCGAATAGACAAGAAGTCGAATCACTTGCAAGTTTAATGACGTGGAAAACAGCTCTACTCAATCTGCCATTTGGTGGCGCAAAAGGTGGAATTGAATGTGATCCATTACAACTATCTGAAAATGAACTTAAGCAATTAACACGCCGATATATCATGAACATTGAGCACATAATAGGGCCTCAAAGGGATATACCAGCGCCAGATATGGGAACTAATTCCAAAACAATGGGTTGGATGATGGACGCATACGGCCAAGTCCATGGATACGAGCCCGCAGCAGTCACAGGTAAGCCTCTTGAACTTGGCGGCAGTTTAGGGAGAGAATCAGCTACTGGAAGAGGTGTTGTTTATGTGCTGAATGAATTAGCAAAAGAGATGAATATTCCGGTTGCAAAACAAACATCAATAGCTATTCAAGGCTTCGGAAATGTTGGTTCTTGGGCAGCCCAATTTGCCCATCAGGAAGGGTATTCCATAGTCGCGGTCAGCGATATTGAATGCGGGGTTTACAATTCCAATGGTTTAGATATCCCACTACTAGTAGATCATTTAGAAAAGGGTAAGTTAATCAAATCATTCAAAGGCGGAGAGATCATCTCAAATGAAGAATTATTGGAAATAAAGACGGATATTCTAATACCCGCGGCAATCGAAAACACCATCACCGTCAACAACATAGATAGACTGCGATGTAAGATAATAATAGAGGCCGCTAATCACCCCATAACCCCGGAAGCAGATAAAGAACTACACTCAAGAGGAGTCACGGTGATACCAGATATACTAGCGAATAGCGGAGGGGTCACAGTATCGTATTTTGAGTGGACACAGAATGTCCAGCAGTTCCAATGGGACGAAATTAGAATCCAAACCGAACTTCAAAAACGAATAAAAACTGCCTACCAAGCCGTCCAAAGCAAAGTAATAAAAGATAACCTTTCCTATAGGGATGCAGCTTTCCAAATTGGAATATCAAAAGTTGCGGAAGCTGTTGAATTACGGGGTTTCATCTAATCCGAATCAGTTTTATAACATAGCGGCCTTGTTTAGCAAGGCTTGCTTATATATAATTAATGCCGTTAATCCAACAAATTTTCAGGAGAAATAAGATTTTTTACGCTGTTTTTAAAACCGGTGGAAAACAATATAGAGTGTCACCAGGGCAAAATATCGATATCGAAAAATTGCCAGGGGAGCCAGGAGACCGGGTTGAATTCGATAATATATTATTGTTACAAGATAATGACTCGGTAACCGTAGGTCAGCCCACTGTAAAAGGGGCAAAAATTATTGCAGAAATAGTTGAACAAACAAAGGATAAAAAGATTGTCGTGTTTAAATACAAAAATAAAACACGTTATAGAAGGAAACAGGGTCATAGACAACCAATTACCCAGCTTTCAATTAGGCAAATATTAACCAAATAGGTGTTAAACAAAAACTACAGGGAGAGATAACCATGGCGCACAAAAAAGGTGGAGGAACCACACGAAATGGTAGAGATAGTCAAGGGCAACGCCTAGGTGTTAAAAAATATGATGGTGAAATCGTTCGAGCAGGAAATATCATCTTAAGGCAAAGAGGAACCCGAATATTTGAAGGGACTAATGTCGGCAGAGGAAAAGATTTTACCTTGTATTCTAAAATAGATGGAACAGTAAAATTTGAGCACCAAACTAAAGAGAAAAAAAGGGTTAGTGTTTATCCTATAAAATAGATGTAAAGCCAATTGCATAGGGATAAAAGGAACCTAAATAAAGGAACTATTATGAAATCAGAAATACATCCGAAGTACGGCCATTCAGAAGTGACTTGCGCGTGTGGCAATACTTGGGCCACCGGATCAGTACAGGAAAATATCAAAGTGGATATATGTGATAAATGCCATCCTTTTTATACCGGTCAGCAAAGAATAGTAGATACTTTAGGACGAGTAGAAAGACTCCGAAAGAGATACGCACAAAAAGATCAGTAGTAGCGTTTACTAACATTATGGAAAACCCATAGAGACTAATTTATTTAATAATTAACGAAAGAGCATAAGGTCACTAGCAACACAACATATGAATCTTCTTACTCAAAAATCATCTGCTAATTACGGTGGCCAAGCCTTGATCGAAGGCGTTTTGATAAGAGGAATGCACGCTATTAGCGTAGCGGTCAGGCGACCAAATGGCTCAATATTTGTCACAACCGAAAACATAGGTTGGAAATGGGCCCAGCGTCTACGTACTATTCCTATGATTCGAGGAACGATCGTCCTTGCTGAAATGCTAACGTTGGGTACTAAAGCTCTAATGCTTTCAGCACAAGTTTCAATTGAGGAAGAGGATACAACAGAAGATACAACGCTCTCTTCCGTAGCAATTGGAGCTACTCTTTTTACAAGCACAATCCTGAGTATAGGGTTATTCTTCATTCTTCCCACTGTAGCTACTAATTTTATTGATTCAAATTACGAGACTACAAATATCACCTCTAATATTATTGAAGGAATGTTTAGGTTGATTTTATTTATTACTTACCTATTCGTAATTGGGTTGAGCAAAGATGTAAGACGAATTTTTGAATATCACGGTGCAGAGCACATGACAGTCCATGCTTATGAGAATGGACGAGAACTTACCATAAAAAATATACGGGATTATGATACGCCTCATCCAAGGTGTGGAACCGCTTTCCTTTTGGTCGTATTAATAATCGCAATAATTGTCCATGTATTATGGACACCTCCTATCTTATGGGAACGGATTCTATCAAGGATTATTCTAATACCAATCATTACCGGAATTAGTTATGAGATTATAAAATGGAGCAGTAAATATTCTTCGTTCACGATAATGAAACTTATTATTGCTCCCAATCTATGGCTCCAGTCTTTGACCACTAAACAGCCAGATGATAGCCAAATAGAAGTAGCAATACACGCTATGAATGGTGCAATAGAGGCAGATCAACTAATCAATCAACGATAATTGATCTTTCGAGAACTGGCCTATTTCGAGTTTCGATTCTACTAGTAACCACAACTCATACCAAAAATGTTGCCATGCTGGTGGCTACCTCCTGCGATTACTCAAAATTTCTGCAATATCTTGGAGGGGAATATTTTTTGCTTCCAACAAAACAAGAAGATGGTACAAAAGATCTGCCACCTCATTCTTCGTATTTTCATCAGAATCACCCATCGCAGCTAAAGCTGTTTCACCAGCTTCTTCAATTACCTTCTGTCCAATTTTATTAAGACCACCTTTTAATAGTTCCGCGGTATAACTATTATCTGGTAAATCCCGGTTTCGCTGAGAAATAGTGATCGCTAGTTCTTTAAGCTCCAGGTCGAGACGATCATTAGATTTCATATCTGTACCCCAACCATCTGTAACAAATTCCTGGAAAAAACATGTTTCCTCGCCTGTGTGGCAAGCAGGGCCATTAGGGTTCACTTTGATTAAAAGGGAATCAGAATCACAATCAGGTTTTATATCCACAACATCCATATAGTTGCCAGATGTTTCACCTTTGAGCCAAAGCTCTTGTCTAGACCGACTAAAAAACCAAACTTGTTTTGAATCGATCGTTTTCTCCAATGCTAATTGGTTCATATACCCGACCATCAACACGCGATTGTCTTCTGCGTGTTGAATAACTGCCGGAATCAGTCCATCCTTATCAACCATTAATATATTCGCTTCCAATTGATTTTCCTCCTAATCAAAACCATCGCTATTTAATCAATTTAATTATTTATAGAATCAACAATTTCAATAATTTCTTTCAAATTAGATACTTCGTATGCAGGTTCGTGTTGAAAACCTTCAGGCCAATCAGTTCCGTTCCTATTCAACCATATTGCGTTCATCCCCAGAGATTGAGGGCCTTGTATATCTTCAAGAGGCGAATCTCCCACATACATAGATGATCCGGCATCAATTCCAAAATAATCTAAAGCAGCTTGGAAAATAGATGGGTGAGGTTTATATACTCTCTCGGTCTCCGAGCATATTATTTTATCAAATATCAAGCCATTATTCTCTATTGATTTACTCAAAAAATCAGAATCAGCATTACTAATAACACTAACAGAGACAGTGTTACTTAGGTGGTTCAATGTTTGCCTGACATCGGCAAATATCTCTCTCTTATTTAAGTCTTCAAGCATAAAATTCACAGATTCTTCGCTCGAAACCTCTGCTTGGCCAAAATATTCATATGCTCTTTTAAAGCAGGAAATCCAAGCTTTTTTATACGATGTGAATTCACCTGGAGCTACCCAAACCCCACCTGTAAACAAGACTCTGGTTTCTCGAAATTGTTTTTCATATATCCTCCATCTATCAAGTAAGGTATCTGGGGCAACATTTAATCCAAGCTGAGCAACGATTAAAGAGAATGTTTGAGAAAGTTTCTCAGGTTCGTAATGAAATAAGGTACCATACGCATCAAAAAAAATAGCTTTAAGTGGTTTCTCTGAAGGCTTTTTGGTTAGCATTCTTAACTCTCCTCATAGCGTACAGAAATTCCATTATTGAATAAATATTTTTTTGTTTCTTGAATCCTGTTATCACCATAATGGAAAATACTTGCGGCTAGTACCGCATCAACTTTTCCTATACCAAAAGCATCTAAAAAATCCTGGTTACCTCCAGCTCCGCCACTCGCAACTACGGGCACTGAAACATGTTGAGATATCGTTTTGTTCAACTCTAAATCGTATCCTTGTTTTGTACCATCCATATCCATACTGTTTAAGACTATCTCTCCTATTCCTAATCTAACTGAATATTGGGCCCATTTTACGGCATCTATGTTCGTCGATTCTCCATCTCCACTACCAGTCCTAACTCGCACTTCCCATTGAGAATCTGGGTCAATACTTATGTCCTTATTAATGTTTGAATGGTTGGTGAATCCAGGAGTAACAGATTTGGCATCCATACCCAAAACTATACATTGACTTCCAAAGAGCTTTGCAGCATCTTCGATCAACTGGGGGTTTTCAACAGCAGCAGTATTAATACTAATTTTATCAGCTCCCGCATTGAGCATTAATCGAATATCTTCAACGGTCCTTATTCCACCACCAACAGTCAATGGAATATAAATAGCTTCTGCAACTTTTGAAACAACATCGTAAATTATATTTCTGTTATCCGACGAAGCAGTGATGTCATAAAATACGAGCTCATCAGCTCCTTCCGAATCATAATATTTCGCGAGTTCAACTGGATCACCGACATCGCGATGATCTTTAAACTTAATCCCTTTTACAACTCTTCCTTCTTTTACATCTAAACAGGGAATAATTCTTTTGGATAACACTCTAGAATCTCCTTAAATATACATCAATCTTATCCAAGCAACCCTTTACGCACAAACTAAAATATATGACACTATTCAATCAAGGGCTAATTATTAAAGTAACAGTTCAAAGAAAGAGGGATTTCCCATGACTGAGAATACACTCAATATTGACACCAAAAAAGTTTTTGAATTTACAAAAGTTTTGACCGCAGGTGATGTGGAAAGTTTTGCAGAGGCGTCCGGTGACACTCAACCTCTTCACTTAGACGATGAGATGGCTGGTAAATCACGGTTTAAGAAAAGAATTGCTCACGGGATTCTTACAGCGGGTATTATATCTGCAGCTATAGGAACACAAGTAGCACCTGGACAAGTGGTTATTTATATGGGTCAAAGCCTCAAATTTTTGGCCCCAGTATATTTAGGGGATTCTGTAACTGCGAAGCTATCCGTTATTAGTATTAATGTTCCTCGTCGACTGGTCACCTTAAAAGCAACGGTAGAAAATCAAAAAGGAGAAGAAGTACTTACAGGTCAATCTGAAGTAATGATCGAGCCTTATGAGGCATAATTAATTATCAAGGATACTCTTGAGTTCCACAAAGTCTATAGCTCCACTGTAGAGTGATTTTCCGATTATCACTCCTTCTAAACCCATAACTGATAAATCTACAACATCTTTTATTGATGAGACTCCTCCAGAAGCAATCACGTTCGAAGGTGACGAAGCTACTATAAATTTACTGAGTTCATCAATATTAGGACCAGCCATAGTGCCATCCCTTGAAATATCTGTGTACACAAATCTCTTGGCACCTCTTGAAGTAAGTTCTTTTGAGATACTAAAAACATCCGCGGTCGATTCTTTTTCCCAACCCTCAACCATTATGGATCCATTTTTGGCATCAAGGCCGCATATTATTCGATCTCCAAAAGTTGAGATAGCATCAAAAGCCATAGTCGGATCAGCAACAATAACACTTCCGATTACAACTCTCTGGACACCCAAATTTAATACTTCTTGTATAGCCTCTAAAGTACGCAACCCTCCGCCCAGTTGTATAGGTACAGACACTTGGTTAACTATTTCATCAATGACACGTAGATGGTGTATCGAACCTTCCCTTGCGCCATTTAAATCTACGATATGAATTCTCTCGGCACCCATGGTTTCCCATTTTTTCGCTGTGTCGACAGGGTCACTAGAAAATACTGTCTGGCTACTGTAATCCCCTTGATATAACCGAACTACTTTTGAATCCAACAGGTCGATTGCAGGGATTAATTCAAAATCTATCAATTCTGCCTCTCTTTAGCCCCCAAAAAAAAGTTTTTATATATGCTGATTCCCACTTCGGTGCTTTTTTCTGGGTGGAATTGAGTAGCTAACAGATTATTGTCAGCGACTATACTCGGAAATTTATTACTATAAACAGTTTCTCCTACAACCAAATCTGAATCGGCAGGAACTGCATAATAACTATGAACGAAGTAAAATTGAAATTTATCAGGTATATCTTTAAATGCATAATGGTGTTTTATCATCTCTACATTGTTCCAACCCATATGGGGCACTTTCAAATCATGATCAAATCTAGAGTTCCCTCCATTTAAAATACCTAAACATTCAGTATTCTCTTCATCCGAATTCTCAAACATAAGTTGTAAACCTAGACAGACTCCAAAAAAAGGGCCGCCAGATAAAACATAATCTTTCAAGGCAGAGTCCAAACCTTTCGTTTTTAACGAATTCATAGCATGGCTCGCTATCCCCTGCCCTGGGAAAACTATCCCATCGCTATTCTTAAAATCATCTGGGTCGCTTGTAATAGAAACCATAAATCCAATTTTATCCAGAGCTTTTGCGACAGAGCGCAGGTTCCCAGCACCAAAGTCCACTACTGCAATGCGCATTTGGCTCGCTTTATTGGTTATCATTTAATAATTCCGAATCAATGCCTCGGTCTTCATATCTCGCCAGGATAAAAAGTAAATCTGAAACCCTATTTATATAGGGTAATATTGAAGAGTCATCTCTGATCGATCCACTTTGATCTAAAGAAACCACCAATCTCTCTGCCCTCCGTAAAACTGATCGAGCCAAATCTATCCCTGCTGACGCTGGTGTTGCCCCAGGTAAAACAAAGAACGGAGGTAATTCGAAATCCTCTTGTAACTCATCAATAAGATTTTCAATTTCGTCGACCATACCATTATCTACCGGTGTGAAATGTTCAAGGAATTTATCATAGTGTTCAACATCAGTTGCAAGTTCAGCTCCAACCGAAAATAGATCCCTTTGCAATTTTAAGATGATCTCTTTTACCTTAGTGTCCTGTGAAAAACTACGGCCAATCCCTAAAGCCGATACAGCCTCATCTATCGTGCCATATGCGTCAGTCCTAGGATCATTCTTTTTTATCCGACCACCATATAGAAGCCCCGTCTCACCGGAATCTCCATGACGAGTATAAACCTTAGGCATCTTATAAACCCCAATCAAGTCATTCAATATCTTGTACAGTTTAACCTAGATGATGCCGTTTTACAGCTTTAACTACTAACAGGGAGTTATATTTGTTGACAATGCTATTGTCATATTTTATGATGCTTGTAATGAACATAAGTTAACAAAATAATTATATTAGTATTCGTCAGTTAAGGTGGACTCAATAATGCGTAATCGACAAGAGCCGGTATTCTCAATACGAATAGCTGCAAGGCTCGTTGGGCTCCATGTTCAAACACTACGTTATTACGAAAGAAATGGCATGGTTAAGCCTCAGAGATCAAGGGGAAATGTTCGATATTACAGCGAAGAAGATATAACGATGATTAACAACATAAAGTCTCTTATAGACGATCTAGGAGTTAACCTAGCCGGAGTACAGGTCATAATGAAAATGAACGAACAAATGAGCACCATGAAAGAACGAATCAACTATTTAGAGTCACAGTTAAGTAAGCGAAAACAAAATATAGAAGAATAGATCATACAACACAAGTATTACATTGTAAGGAGTCCCTCTGATGATGCGCCCCGAACGTTTTACAGAAAAAGCGCAAGAAATATTAGCTTCTTCCCAAGAACTGGTACAAAATATGAACCACACTCAATGGGATGTTGAGCATGTCTTGTTAGCAATTTTAGAGCAGAATTCCGGTTTAGGATTTGAGATTCTAGAAATCGCGGGTGTAGACGTAGCCATGCTGAGGCGAGAGGTACAAAAATCCTTAGATAAAGCTGCAAAAACTTCAACTGTAAATAATAGCCAGATATTTATAACACCAAGTCTACAAGAGCTTCTACAAAATTCCGACAACGAAGCAAAACGACTACAGGATGAATACATCGGTATTGAACATCTTTTAATTAGCATGACAAAAGAACGAGTAGGCAATATCGCTAGCATATTAAAAGAATTTCGTATTACAGAAGAACAACTTTACGCGGCACTGCAAGAGGTCAGGGGAGAGGCAAGAATCGATGATCCTAGAGCGGAAGAAAAATATAGATCTTTAGCTAAATACAGCATAAATTTAACTGACCTCGCTAGAAAAGGAAAACTAGATCCCGTCATCGGAAGGCAGAGTGAGATCCAAAGAGTTATGCAAATATTGGTAAGAAGAACCAAAAACAATCCTGTAATAATTGGCGAAGCTGGGGTTGGAAAAACTGCAATCGCGGAAGGTCTAGCAGAACGTATTGTTGCAGGAGATGTACCTGAGTCTTTACAGAGGCACGAGGTAATGGCACTTGATATGGGAGCTCTGGTAGCAGGTGCGAAGTTTCGGGGTGAATTTGAAGAACGATTAAAAAATGTCCTTGACGAAGTCCGTACGGGAAAAGGGGAAATAATACTCTTTATAGACGAACTTCATACAGTCGTGGGAGCAGGAGCGGCAGAAGGCGCTATAGACGCCTCAAACATGTTAAAACCCGCCTTAGCACGTGGCGAACTACAAACCGTGGGCGCAACCACTTTGGATGAATACCGTCGCCACATAGAAAAAGATTCCGCACTAGAAAGGCGTTTTCAGCCCGTATATGTTGAAGAGCCAAATTTAGAAGATGCGCTTTCTATATTGAAAGGGATTGGCCCAAAATATGAAGCACATCACAAGGTAAAAATTACAGAGCAAGCATTGGAAGCTGCAGTGAAATTAAGTGCTAGATATCTGACCGAAAGACATCTTCCAGACAAAGCGATTGATCTGATTGATGAAGCAGCTTCACGACTTCGGATTGATGCCGAATCATTCCCTCAAAGCCTCAAAGATAGTGAGCAGGTCATCCGTCAGTTACAAATACAAGAAGAAGCTGCTTCCCAACGAGGCCAATTTGAGCAAGCAGCTCAATTAAAACAAAAAAATATACAGCAGCAAGAAAACTATGATACCGAGCTGCAAAACTGGAAAAAGGAGAAGGAAATAAGGGATGAAGTATTAGAGAAAGATATTGAAGAGCTGGTTTCAGAATGGACAGGCATACCTGTATCAAAAATGTTGGAAGGTGAATCAACACGATTGATAAGAATGGAAGATGAACTACACGAAAAAGTAGTGGGCCAACATAAAGCAATTACCGCCCTATCTGATGCAATTCGAAGGGGTCGATCAGGGCTTAAGGACCCTAAACGACCCATTGGAAGTTTCATTTTTCTGGGGCCTACTGGTGTTGGTAAAACAGAATTAGCAAAAACATTAGCCGAATTTCTTTTCGACGACCCAGAAGCTCTAATAAGGTTCGACATGTCAGAATTCGCCACTCCTCACGAGGCATCAAAATTGATTGGTGCCCCTCCTGGATATGTAGGTTTTGAAGACGGAGGTCAGCTAACAGAATTAGTGAGAAGAAGGCCTTACAGAGTCATATTGTTTGATGAAATCGAAAAAGCACATCCAGATCTATTTAACACGCTACTACAGATATTGGAAGATGGCCGACTTACTGATGGCCAGGGGCATACCGTAGATTTCCGAAATACAGTCATTATTATGACAAGTAATCTTGGGACTGAGATTCTCAATAAGGAAAAAATAGGGCTGCTTCCTGAGTCAAATAACGACCAATACATTGAATTGCAAAAATCGGTAGAACAAGCGATGAAAAAAACATTCCGCCCAGAATTTCTTAACAGAATTGACGAAACTATAATATTTGAACCTCTTTCAAAAGATGAAATTCTATCTATAGTAAACCTGATGGTGATCGAAGTAAAAAATCGTTTAGCAGAACGGGATATATCAATAAATTTATCCGATAAAGCTATCGAATGGTTAGGTAACACTGGCTTCGACCAAACTTATGGTGCAAGGCCTTTAAGAAGGGCGATACAAAGGCACATCGAGAATGTTCTTGCGCGAGACATACTGGCCGAAAAATTCAACTCTGGAGACCAAATCAACATAGATGTTGACAACGATTCTCTAAGCTTCAAAAAAGGGTAACCAACCGTTTCCAATATGGCAAAAATAATTCCAGTATGTTGCCGCAACTGAAACAACGGAGTGAGAAGAACCTAGTCCCACATGAAAGTTAGTATCTAGATCAATAGATACCACTGCAGGCTTACCTTACCAACTCTCTTATTCGCTTTTTTTCGCCTAGAAGCTTAGCTTGATAATGCTAGATCCACGATGGTAATCAGATATAATATTATTGCAATAGATTTCCAAATGGGAACTTTAGTCAAAGCCACGCTATATATTTTGGTCACTAAATCGGGTTGGAGAATGTATAGATAATGTTTACGCATCTACATACTCATTCTGAATACAGCTTACTCGATGGTCTCTGCAAAATAACAGATCTAATTGATGAAGCAAGAAACTTGGGTTCTGATTCAATCGCATTGACCGACCACGGATCACTATACGGAGCAGTAGAATTTTATAGAAAATCGAAAGCCGCCGGCATAAAACCAATCATAGGTGTAGAGGCATATGTTGCCCCAAATGGGAGACATTCCCGCTTACCTGGAGACAACCAACCGTATCATTTAGTATTACTCGCTAAAAACAAGGAAGGTTATCACAATCTATTGAAATTGGTCACCCTAAGTCATCTAGAGGGTTTTTATTATCGACCGAGGATTGATAGAGAACTACTAAAGCAATATAGCGGTGGAATCATTGCTTTATCCGGGTGCCTAGCCGCAGAGATTCCAAGAGCTATCTCAGAAGGTAGATTAGAAGATGCCAGAGAAGCTGCAATATGGCATCGAGACGTTTTTGAGGACTATTACTTGGAAGTACAACGGCATGATTCTGTAGAAGATCTAGAAGCCGTCAACAACGAACTAATAAAAATATCTAGCGAACTATCCATACCATTAGTTGCAACCAACGATTTACATTATGTCCATTCTGACGACGATCAAGCTCAAGACGTCCTTTTATGTATACAAACAAATTCGACTCTCGAAGATACTAACAGGATGAAAATGGACGGCGGGTCATACTACTTGAAATCTGAAGAAGAAATGAGAGAGCTTTTCAAGGACATCCCCCAAGCAGTAGACAACACGGCTGTCATTGCTAACAAATGTGAATTAGATCTAGAGTTCAATCGCCTTCGATTACCACAGATTGACATACCAGAAAACCAAACTTCATTTGACTATCTAGAATCCATTTGTAGGGAAGGTTTTAAAAAACTGTATGAACCTGGAAATTCTAGCGCTGTAGAGCGCCTCGAATATGAGCTTAGAGTAATCAAAGAAATGGAGTTTTCGGATTATTTTTTGGTTGTCTGGGATATCGCTAAATACGCAAGAGAAAAAGATATCCTGATAGGGGTAAGAGGCAGCGCAGCTGCAAGTTTAATTTTATATTGCCTGAATATCACAGATATAGACCCTCTGGAATACGCTCTAGTTTTCGAAAGATTCTTAAATTTAGAGAGAATTGAAATGCCGGATATCGACCTCGATATCGAAGACACTAGACGAGATGAAATATTAGATTATGTAATGGCTAGGTTCGGCGAAGATAGAGTAGCTCAGATCATCACTTTCGGCACATTAGGACCAAGAGCAGCTATACGAGATGTTGGGAGAGTATTGGGTATTCCTTATTCCGATGTTGATGAAATAGCAAGACTGCTACCTAATACAGGCGCCAAATCTCTAAACGAAGCTGTAGAGGAAAATGCTGAGCTCAGTGAAGCTTACGAAAAAAGACCCTACGTTAAAGAACTGATCGATACCGCGAAAAAACTGGAAGGCGTTTCCCGGCACGCCAGTACTCATGCAGCGGGGGTAGTAATATCACAGGAGCCGTTATCTAATGTAGTACCACTCCAAAGACCTACACGAACCGGAAGCGATAATTCCATGCCTATGACTCAGTGGGATATGAATACTGTAGCAGAAGTAGGTCTACTGAAGATGGATTTCCTTGGACTGAGCAATTTATCAATATTAGGCAGAACATGCGATTTGATTAAATCGACGCAAGGAATAGAAATAGACCTAAAAACGATCCCTTTAGATGATGCTAAAACTTTCGAATTACTTTGCTCAGGGGAAACAACAGGCCTTTTCCAACTAGAAGGGAGCGGAATGCGAAGATGGATAAAACAACTAAAACCAGAAAACATACAAGAAATTTCAGCAATGATAGCTCTCTATCGACCAGGTCCTATGGAACATATCCCGAGATTCATAGATGCTAAGTTCGGACGAATACCAATAACATATCCACATGAAGATCTAGCTGAACTATTATCTGAAACATACGGCATCATAGTGTACCAAGACCAAGTATTGAAAATTGCACAAAAATTTGCCGGCTACACTCTTGGTCAAGCGGACATCGTTAGAAAAGCAATGGGTAAAAAAATATCGTCTATAATGTCGGAAGAAAGAGATGGCTTTCTCGCGGGCGCATCAAACCAAGGCTACTCTCATAATGAAGCAACCGCGGTTTTTGACCTTATAGAACCATTTGCAGGATATGCTTTTAACAAGGCACATAGCGTAAGCTACGCATATATCGCGTACCAAACAGCTTTCCTCAAAGCAAATTACCCAACAGAATATCTAACGTGTTTATTAAACTCCAGTCTTGGTCAGCAAGATAGGATGGGAGTTATAGCAGAAGAATGTAAAACATTAGGAATCGAAGTAAAACCTCCATCAGTAAGCTATAGCGAACACAATTTTTCTATAGGATTCGATAAAAATCAAGCTTTCATTATGACTGGTCTTACAGCAGTAAAAAACGTCGGGGTTAACGCTGTTGAAAAGATAATTGGAGAGCAAAAAAACAAAGGTCCGTATACGTCTTTAGAGAATTTCATAGAACGTGCGGATCTTCGATCGCTAAACAGAAGAGGACTCGAAAGTTTGATCAAAGCGGGGGCGTTAGATGATCTCGGAGAAAGAGGAACTCTCGAAAAATCAGCAGAAAAAATACTTAATTTATCCATCCAAGAGAGTAAGAGGCGTGACTCAAACCAAACGACTATGTTTGACATGATGGAGGGAAACACTACTCTCGATATGCCGAGCATCAATTTAATAGAAAATAATGTGACAGAAGAAGAAAAAGGAACTTGGGAAAAAGAGATGGTAGGAATATATTTCACCTATAATCCTTTTGAGCTCCTAACAAATAATTTGGACGAAAATACCATAAACTGCGGGGACATCGGGGAATCTTATAAAGGAAAAGCAGTGGACATGATAGGTATTGTTATATCAAAAAGAACGTTTCCAATTCGCAATGGACAAACAGCAATGAGTGTAACAATCCAGGATACAACCGGTTCTACAGAAGTAACCGTTTGGCCGGACATTTTGAAAAATACTGAGGATGTGTGGAACATAAATTCCCCTGTCGCAATTCATGGCAAAGTTAGAGGGCAGGGAGAAAGGCTAACGGTATCGTGTGAGTCTGTAGCAACTTTAGATATAAATGCTAACAACGACAAAAGAAACAATAAACTACAAGAGACAGAAAAGCAAAATAGCTCTACTCCTGAACAACGCCCAACTGACCCTAAACCCATCGAAGATCAACCCCAAAATAGCTTCTCAGAAAACCAGAACAATGATAACTCTCTACCTGTAAAGGTAACTTTAGAGCTTCGCGAAACCGATAACAAAGATTTAGACGTTAATATTCTCACACATCTTGTAGGAATATTAAGGGAATTCCCAGGTAATGATCTAGTTCACCTAAACATAATTGTTGCGGATCAACGAGTCGATGTAATTATGCCACAAAAAGCTCAATTCAACGAAGAATTTAAACAAGCCGTTGAGAACATTCTAGGTGAAGGAAAAATGTCTATACAAAGGCAACTGATCTAGCTATATATTTTTTATAAAGGTACTTACCTGGACTGATCTTTTTGCAGGTTTAAAATTCTTACGGCGTTCCGTTCTTAATTTTTGTTTCCCGGCGTCGGGCCTTCCTTCTAGCCGTAACAATTTTTCTTTAAAATCAAGTCCATGACCAAACCCGGTAAGTGAGCCATCGGCTCCTACCACTCTGTGACACGGAACGACTATTGTATACGGGTTAGATCCAACAGCCTGCCCTACAGCTCTGGCCGATTTTGGTCTATTTATATTATCGGCGATTTTTCCGTACGTTGTCACTGTTCCGTATGGGATCAACTTCAAATTATCCCAAACCTGCGACTGAAACTCTGTGTATCCATCCATATCCAAAATATAATCAAACGATTTTACTATACCATCACTGTATTTTAGAAATTGTTCTCCTAATTCACCTAATCCTATTTTATCAATTTTTATAGAACCAAAATTTACATCGATTATTTGCTCCAAGGCTCCAAAATTATCTTCCGGTCCAATAACGGCTTTTAGGCCTTTATTTGATGCTACAAAAGCAAAATTGCCAAAGGCAGTTTCTAGCAAGAATTTTGTGCTAGCTTTCATAGATTACTCATTTCCCATCTTAGTAAAACTAAATATTTTTTTGTTGGCTAGAGCCAATAACTCTTTTGATAAATTTCGCCAATCCTCAATCGATATTCTAACATTATGCTGATCACGGTTGTAGGTAGCTTTCCCATACGAATCGCCTATTAGGTTCACATATGTAGAGGAACGACGAACTGCTCTCGAAAGCCGATTTGTGTATTCCGTTGGAGTTTCTCCCGATTTTAATCGAATACCTGCTAAACGACCCAGTCTCAACAATTTGAAATATGCAGATTCAACGGTTTGAGGATAAGAAAATATAGCTCGCCAAATAATTAGTAAAAAGGCGGCCAGTGCCATCACAATTAGAGCGATAATAAGTAGAGCAATAATAAATGAGGTTTCTATAATCGAACCAAAAATATTAGTGTAGTCAGCAGCAGGCGAAAAATCGTCAGTTGACACGTCTGAACTAAGCAAATCTTCATCTTCAAAAGCAAAACCTGCCAGATCAGCAAGGGTCATCCTATTAATTGACTGAGTCTTCTCTAAATGGCTATAAAAAGGTGCACCAATAATCCCTACTTCTCTACCAGGTGTAGGTTCAAAAGGAACCCAACCATAATTAGAAAAATATGCCTCTGGCCAAGCATGAGCTCCTGATTCTCGGACTATGTAAACATTATTTTGATCATCATATTCTGAATTTAAATAGCCTACTGCTAGGCGACTAGGTATATCAATTGCTCTTAACATTACAGCCATAGAAGAGCCAAAATAATCGCTATACCCTGCTTTTTCGTTAAAGATAAAATGGTAAACTGCATCTTTGCCTGGTGGGGGCGCTGGAATATCTTGAGAATACTTCAAGTTTTCTCTCAAAAAATCACGGATAAGTATAGCTTTTTCGTAATTATTATCGGTTTCTTTAGTTATTTCTTCAGAAAGATTCGAAAGCTCTCGAGGAAAATTATCGGGCAGCGCTAAATAAGCATTGGATATATTAGAAGAATAATTATTTTCTGAAGAAAAACTTTCGACGAAGCCAAATTGTGGCACATATATTTGCACGGTATATTTCTCACCCGGCTGCATAATACGATCACTCTCAAATTTAACGAAATTCTGCCTGGAGTTCACATCCTTTTTTAAGTAAGTAATTTCCCCAGGTAAACTAGTCCTCAGTGTTATACCCGAGTTATAAAGAGTTTTTGTCGGAGATTTAAGTTCAATAGTCACATTATGGATGCATTCAGAGCACTCGCTAAACTGATCCGAGAGCATGATCGGATCTAAAGTACCCATTGGTTGCGAAACGGTTTGGCTGGTTGACCAACCCCAACTATTATATTGATTATATGTCCGGGCTCTCCAATAGAACGGTAACCTCGAATCCACTTCCATAACAACATCATCATTAAGAGAAATATTACCTCTAAAAGGCAAATCTGATCCGAACGAATATAAAGCCATAGCTCTTCTAGCTGGTAAAGAAGCGAATACCCTTGTCAAGTTCGTTTCTAATTGCCCGATAGGAGCCCTAAGACGGTTCCAAGTCTCGCCTACGACACTTGGCCCACCCTCTATAGCTGGCAAAAAACTTGAAACTAAAACTACAAATAGCGAGTATGTTATGCCTGCTACCAAAAATCTTCGTTTAATACCTCGAGAGAAACTAACCCCTTCACTGTTCCATCGATTGTACATTCCCACAAAAACAAGCCACGAAAGCAAAGATCCCGCCATAATAAGATACAAATACATCCAGTTCCCAGAATCTCTTGGCAAATAGGTCAAATTAGCAATCAGAACAAATCCAGAAGGTATGATCGAGTAGACACTTTGATATCTAACGGCAACAAATACAGTTATATAGCTGACTGAAAAGATAAGATAAAGTATAAGAGCGATGAATGGTAGCCTATCTGTGCTAGCTCCACCTTCAATCAAAGCTAATGCCCAAAAATCTAATCTCCAAGCAAATGACAAGATTTGAGATTCCAAACTTGTACTATCAATAGTGTAAATAGAAAAAAAACATACAACTATGAGCCCCAAAAAATGAGCCAATAAATGAGGCATTATTACAAACCTTGTTGTTCCAGAAATGGCTAACGCTATAAATGCGCTTAAAACAATCAATGGCACTACGCCTGGTAATGATGGAACCCAGTTCGCATCAACAAATGAATAAGCGACAACAGCACTCACTAAAATCGCCAAAACCCAAATAATCCAAACCTGAATAAGTGTGTTTCGAATTGTATACGTAGCTGTTACCAGTTGTGAGCTTATCCATCCATTTAGTTGAGAAAACTTCAATTCATCAACCTCTCACTTGTGGGTTGTCGCGCATACGTAAAACTTAATGCTTTTGATAAATCATCGCCCTTCCGAACGGAATAAATTGGTATATTAGTATCCAAGTTTTCCTGAATTTCTGGGTTATCCACATTGATCAACCCAAATGATTCAAGATCTATAGAAACTAATGCTCCCGGGGCATTGCGTGCAGATAAATAGTTAGTTGCAGCCGTAATTCGCTCAGAATCAGACGTAGTTATAATTACAACACCAGCTTGACGACTTAGTCTCGAGATATCTTGTGAAAGCATATTTTTTATTGGTGTGACACCATCGGATCTACAAGAAGCTAAATATTCGAATATATAGGACAATTGGCGATCTCCTGACCTGGGAGACAGAATAAATTCTTGTGCATCATTTCCCACCAAACCTACTGAGTTGCTATTATAAATAAAATGGTTAGCAATCGAAGCAGCAACTGTCACGGCAGTTTCTTCGGTACCATCCAATCCAGTTCCCTGATGAGCGTCCACATTCAGATCTAAAATTATCCATAAATCATTTTGTATTTCCAACTCAAACTCTTTAACCATTAATTGATTCATCCGTGCGCTGCTAACCCAATGAATTCGATTCATGCTATCACTTGAGTTATAACGTCTTACAGAAACAACATTTGGAGTTACATCTGCTGACGCCAAAAATTGAGATGAATCGGAACCGGGATCCACCGATGACAAAGCAAAATCAGTTATATCTACCACACGAGGATGGACTATTATCGATACGTTACTCCGAATATTGCGATCAGATACAAACAGTCCCAGAGGATCACCAGATGAAATATTGATGTCACCCCATTCATACCGACCTCTATTTTGTAAAAGAGCGGGGATTCTATACCATCCCCTGGGTGATCGACCACTAATCCCAGTGACCAGAGACTTGACCCCAGGCAAATTTCCCATAGATCTGATTTGGACCCACAATCTTGGCAAAAAAGACCCATTCTCGATCCAAACTAAACGCTCAACCTCTTGCCCAACATGGCCAATATCTGGGGTCTTATCAATACCTATGGTTAGCCCTTTCAGAGAAAATTTATTCAAACAATAAGAAACTACAAATGAAACTCCTATAACAATAGCGAGAACCGACATCGGCAGAAATCCTGAAGACAAAGCAAGTATTAGTGCTGTCAGAAATAAAACAATAAATACGAAACGCCTAAGTAACACTCAGAATACCCCTAGTCTTTCAACCAGCTCCTTGGAGCTGCCCCTGGAATGGGGATATCTTCGACAATTTCTCGAATTACTTCGTTTACTAAAGTTCCTTGCATTCTGGAATTCGAAGTCAGGACAATTCTGTGAGAAATAATTGGTTCTAATAAGTTCTTGACGTCATCTGGTAAAACATAATCTCTACCTTCGATAAGTGCTCTAGCCTGGGCCCCTCTCACCAAATTAAGTGAACCTCGGGGTGAAGCACCAAGAAAAATCGCGGGATGCTTACGGGTAGCCTGGACGATATCCACGGCATATTTTTTCACTAAATCGTCTATGTAAATATTTCTCACTGATTCTTGCAAGTCCAGTATTAATTCTGCTGAAATTACTGAATTGAGACTATCGATTGGATGTTCCAATCTCGTCAATTCAACTATTTCTAACTCTGTTTCAGCGGATGGGTAACCTAGATTTATCCGTAGGAAAAATCTATCCCTCTGGGCCTCAGGAAGAAGAAAAGTTCCTTCATGTTCCAAAGGATTTTGTGTGGCTATCACAAAGAAAGGCTTTGGAAGTAAGTGAGAGACCCCATCGATTGTAATTTGCGATTCTTCCATAGCTTCAAGTAAAGCTGATTGAGTCTTGGGAGTTCCTCGATTAATCTCATCTGCAAGAACCATATTGGACATAATCGGCCCTGGCCGAAATTCAAATTCGCTAGTCTGTTGATTAAATAAGTTAACCCCTATTAGATCACTAGGCAGTAAATCAGGAACAAATTGCACTCTATTAAAAGTCAACCCCAAAGACACCGCAAGACTCCGAGCAAGCATTGTTTTACCAACTCCTGGGAGATCTTCAATCAATATATGCCCGCCACTAATAATTGCCGTAACTGCCAATTCTGCAACCGACCTTTTTCCTATTATTACTTTTTCCAAATTATCAATGACAGATAATGCAGCCTGTTTTTCTGCACCTAATTCACTAGCCATTTACAAATTACCCT
The DNA here is from genome assembly GCA_045562535.1 of Dehalococcoidia bacterium. Lineage (GTDB taxonomy): Bacteria > Chloroflexota > Dehalococcoidia > UBA6926 > UBA6926 > UBA6926. Next base: position 120,395 of record JBJKVP010000004.1, read on the forward strand.
CCACAAGCTCTAATATACCAACTAATCATGATGATTTAGTATTAACATCTATAAGCAAATATGAATAAAGGACTACAGTATAAATGTTTGAAGAGCAGGAACCAATGAGATCGGCGTTAATTGTGGCTGGCGGCGATCTTAGCATGACCCCAAGAATTCAAACAATCATAGATGCAGCAGATTACATCGTTGCAGCAGATTCAGGGGTTGAGCATTGCCTTAACTATAAAATCACCCCCGATTTAGTCATAGGAGATTTTGACTCTGCTTCATCAGCATCCATAGAAATTGCTAAAAAACTTAACTGGAATATCGATACTTTCCCTAAAGAAAAGGATAAAACCGACGGTGAATTAGCATTGCTAAAAGCATTGGAGACCAAATCTAAAAAGATTTGGATTATCGGAGGAATTTCTGGAAAAGACAGATTCGATCACGGAATTGGGAACCTGTTTCTCATAACCTCTGAGATCCTAGAAAATACCCTTGTATCAATGGTTGATGGTAACCGCGAGATTCATATACTTAGATCGAATCAATCTATCCAGTTAGAAGGAACCTTTGCTGATACCATTTCAATGATTTCGGTCGAACGAGAAACACAAGGGGTGACATCTTGGGGTTTAAAGTATGATTTGTTAGGCATAAGTCTCTCTAGAGGTTCAACACGAGGTATAAGTAATTCCTTTATATGGGCTAAAGCAGAAGTTTCCATTACAAAAGGTTTACTATTAATTATTATAGATCGAAAAATCAAATAATACTCAACTATCACCATTTGCTAATGCATCACCAAGGTAATAGTTCGGTTTCATCCAGTTTGATATGAAGATTAGTATAATCCCCAACCTCGAATTCCTGAGTAACGGTAACAATATTTTCTCTAGATATTAGTATATATTCGTTATCCACAAGTATTCGATATTCGAAATACCCTGGGCCTACGCTGACCTCTTGGATCTCGCCTCTCAAAGAATCATTGGTTTCGTCATTTAAAACAATAGAATAGGGAGAAATTATTAGAGTATGCTCGCTCTTTAAATTATCAATATCAAATTTGCCCACAGGTAGTTCCCAGCGGCCAAAAAAACTATCAATGACTAACTTATTATTTATATATTTGGGCTGCACGGAAAACATATTAGGAGTACCTAGAAAATCCGCAACGAATTTAGTAGCAGGCCTTGAAATCATTTGTATTGGAGTTCCCATTTGTTCAATCAAGCCATCATTCAATAGAATAATTCGATCTCCTATAGTAAACGCTTCTTCTTGGTCATGAGTTACATATAGTACAGACAATTCCATGCTTCGAAATAGATCTTTCATTTCTCTAAGAAGTTCATATCGGAGTTTACGATCAAGTGAACCCAGTGGTTCATCAAGCATCAACACGGGAGGATTGGGAGCCAGGGCTCTCGCTAACGCCACTCGTTGGCTTTCTCCTCCAGATAAAGTATCTGTAGATCTCGAATTAAGGTGGGATATTCTAAGAAATGAAAGTAAGTCTTCTACTCTGTTCTTTATATCGGGTTTACGCCAGTTATCCATCCTGAGACCAAAAGCTATATTATCAAACACATTTAAATGCGGGAAAAGAGAAAGATCTTGAAACATTAATCCAATCCCTCTTTTATGAGGAGCCAGTCCCGAAACATCCAAATCGTTCAATGTAATTGTTCCAGAATCCAAAGATTCTAAACCTGCAATCAACCTAAGTAGAGTACTTTTCCCAGAACCACTGGGACCTAGCACTGCAATAATTTCTTTTTTTGAAAGAGAAAAATTCACTCCAGAAAGAACGCCTTGATTCCCATCAAAGGTTTTCGATATATTATTAACTTCAAGGATTGAATGTTCCATCAGAAATCACCCCACCCCTTATATCTAAATTTCTCAATAAAAATAAAACCAGCCACCGCTATCGCCATCAGAATACCGCTCATCGCTAAAGCATGTTCAAAATTGGATTGGCCTGGTTGAGATAGATATCTATAAATATGCACAGGGATTGTAGAATGCTCGGGTCTACTTATCAATAAACTCGCGCCAAATTCACCCATTGATATAGCAAATGAGAAAACCGCGCCAACCAGTATAGATCTTGAGATTATGGGTAATTCTAACCGGGCAAAGAGAGCCCATGGAGAAGCTCCTAAACTAATTGCAGAACCGGTCAAATTCGGTCCGATCGAATTGAGTGTTGGCAATATTATCCTTACAACAAAAGGATACGAAATTAGAATATGAGCCACTACTAAGGGTATCCACGTTGTTCGAAAATCAATAAATGCAGTATGCAGCCCAGTGAGCAAAGCAAGACCTAAAACTACGGAAGATATTCCTAATGTGGACATATAAAACGAATCAATCAGACTTTTATATTTAGATTTTCCTTTAGACAAATAATAACTAACACAAATACCTAAAGGAACTGAAAATAATACCGTTAGCATCCCAAATAATAGAGAGTTACCAACTACTTTGATAGGAGAAAGAAAAAAGTACGAATCATTAATATTTATAAATAGGCTTTTATATGAATCAAAACTAAAAGCTCCGTCTGACAAAAAAGATCTCATAAGTAAAATTAAATAGGGTGACATGATAATAATTATAGTTACGAGAAATAAGCAAACCTGAATGAAATCTTTTTTGGAATTTATCTTTGTGTAGCGCCGTTCCCCCTTAGCTAATTTAAGAGTTCTATTGGCACGAGTTTGAAAAACACTATAAATCAGTAGAATCAACGTGGTGAATATGATTTGTATAAAGGAGAGGCAAACCGCAACCGATAGATCAAGATATTTAAAAGTAGAATAATAAATTTCAGTTTCAAGAGTTGAAAAAAGTCCGCCTCCAAGGATTAAAATTACACCAAAACTGGTAAAGGTAAACATGAAAACTAGAGAGCTCGCTGCGATTAATGCGGGCTTGAGAACGGGTAATGTAACATTAAAAAATATTTGGTTCGGTGAAGCACCTAACACAGAAGCAACTTCCGTAATATTCTTATTGAGGTTAGACCAAAAATTTGACACCAACCTAACAACAATACTGAACTCAAATATTACATGGGCAATTAAGATAAGGACTAAACTTCCATTATTTCCAAAACCGGAAAAATTAATATGCTGAAAAAAGGTATTCATAAGAGGGTTCTGAGGACCAAAAAATACCAACAAAGCTATAACTAAAACGATGGGCGGCATAATAAAAGGTACTGTCAATAAAGCTAGAACTATAGATTTACCAGGGAATTCATATTTTGATAAAATATAGCAGCATGGCATAGCTGTAAGCAAAACCAGAATAGTAGATACCGTCGCCTGACTTAAGGTAAAACCAATAACATCCAAATAATATGGATCTCGAACTACTGAAAACAAAGTTTCTAAATATGATCGGCTGTTTAACTCATCTACCGCCAGTGCTAAGTTTACAATCGGAATATACAAGAACGCAGCCAAAAAAAGCAGTGGGGAAACTTTGACCAAAATTGAAAGATTCATGATCACTTATCGGCGAACAACTATATCCACCCAATCCGAAATCCATTTATCCAAGTCTTGAGCAGAAGCATTTAATTGAATTTCTGGTTTAGAATCAGGTTCAGGAGCAAATTGGAATATTTTTGGAACAAGCGCTTTCTTGTTTACAGGATAAACCCACATTCTTGTAGGAAAATCCTCTTGGAATCTTTTATTTAGAGCATAATCGATGAAACGTTCTGCCAGTCTCTGATTGTTTGAACCTCTTAAAATTCCAATTGTTTCTACTTGCAAAAACACAGCGTTCTTGTTCATCAAAACGCCAGTCGGAGGAGAGTCCATTGTTCCATCAGAATAATATACTTCAGCTGCAGGGCTAGTTGAATAACTTACAACTAAGGGTCGGTCACCACCCCATAAACTAAACGCCGTATAGTAGGCATCGCTCCATCCATCGCTTACCTTTACATCGTTAGACTTAAGATCAGACCAATATTCTTTCCAAGTATAGTCTCCGTCCTCACCAAATCTATTAATTGTTGTCAGCAAAAATGCCAATCCAGGAGAAGAAGTCGCCGGGTTCTGAACAACAAGTTTACCTCTCCATTTTTCAGTAGTTAACTCATATAAATCGCTGGGAGGTGTCAATTGGTTAGAATCTATCCATGATAAATCATAATTAACTGCAACATATCCGTAATCAATAGGAGTAACCCTATATTTTGGATCAATATGAAATTTTTCCGGTACCTGATCTACCAAAGGAGATCTATAAGGAATGAAAAGGGATTCTTTTAAAGCTCTATTTAAAAAAGTATTATCTATTCCGTAAATCAAATCTGCTATGGGAGCATCTTTCGTTAAAATTGCTTTAGTTAAGATTTCCCCTGCATCTCCGCCTTTTTGAATAATCACTTCTACATTGTAATCATGTTCAAATTGATCGATCAGCTCTTCCCCAATATCAAAGCTATCATGAGTCAATATAATAAGTGGCTTATCCGTTGAGTTATCAATCGTACAGCCCTGCACTACCGTAGCTAAAATAATAACAGCGAGTAATAATTTGGATTTGTTTTTGAACAACCGTAACCATCGGTCCATGACTAATAGGTTTAGCTTCATGATAGTTTTCCCTCCGCCGGAATTACCCAGACAGGTTCTAACGGTCGCCTTAATCAAATTAAGGCCTCTCAGCCAGGAAACCTAGCTCCCGAAGACGTTACTCGATATTTATAACAGGAGAATTTTAATAAGTAAATAGTTTACATTTGCCGCGAGAATCGATTGGCTAGTAGAATGATAGATAACAGATCTTTAGAGGATACTAAATATATTTAAGATGGATATTAATTAATTGGGAAGTGAGGATTAATTATTATGGATCAAGATCCATGGCTTTTGAAAACAGGTTTGGCGAAAATGTTAAAAGGTGGAGTGATAATGGATGTTGTCACACCTGATCAAGCAAAAATTGCCGAGGATGCTGGAGCATGTGCTGTTATGGCTCTAGAAAGAGTACCCGCAGACATTAGAGCAGACGGAGGCGTGGCAAGAATGTCTGATCCTGGACTAATAGAAGAAATCATGGAATCCGTTAGTATCCCTGTAATGGCAAAAATTCGTATTGGGCATATTGTAGAAGCTAAAGTGTTAGAAGCAATAGGAACCGATTATATTGATGAATCTGAAGTGTTAACACCAGCAGACGAAAACAATCACGTATGGAAGCACGATTACAAAATACCGTTTGTGTGTGGAGCGAGAGATCTGGGAGAAGCATTACGTAGAATTTCAGAAGGCGCAGCAATGATTAGAACCAAGGGAGAAGCTGGAACTGGGAATATCGTTGAAGCTGTCAGGCATATGCGCTCAATACAATCTGAAATCAGAATCGTAGTAGGATTGCCTGAAGATGAGCTACCATCGTATGCTAAATCAATTTCTGCTCCCCTTGAACTAATAAAAGATGTTCATAAATTGGGAGAATTACCAGTAGTAAATTTCGCTGCGGGAGGAGTAGGAACACCAGCAGATGCCGCTCTAATGATGCATCTTGGCGCAGAAGGTGTATTCGTCGGATCAGGTATATTCAAATCGGATGACCCCGCTCCCAGGGCAGCAGCAATAGTAAAATCCGTGACACACTTTAATGATCCTGCAATTATAGCTGAAGTTTCGAAAGGCCTTGGTGACGCTATGTCAGGAATCGATGTTAAAACCTTGAATCCAGAGGATTTATTAGCAACCAGAGGTTGGTAAAGATTTGTCTAGTAATTCAATAAATCAAAAAGCAAGGATAGGGATTCTTGCCCTCCAAGGAGATTTTAATGAGCATGCAGCGGTACTATATAAAATGGGTTGCGCCGCTATTCACGAGGTAAGGCTACCAAAAGACTTAGACAATATAGATGGATTAATTATCCCAGGTGGAGAAAGCACCACAATGTCTAAGTTAATCGAGAATTATGATTTTCGCAGTTCCCTTATCGAGTTCCACGGAAAAAATAAACCCATATGGGGAACATGTGCCGGCACGATATTAATTGCAAAAGAAGTAACGGGTTTAGAGCCATGGAAACCGTTAGATTTAATAGATATTTCTGTTCAAAGAAACGGTTACGGACGTCAATTAGATAGCTTTCAAACTAATTTAACAATTAGTAACCTCAAGCCACCGACTCCTTTTGTAGGAGTATTTATTCGAGCCCCGAAGATCAATGGTATAGGCACAGGAGTCGAAACATTATCTACTTTAAACGCCAAGGAACCTGTCGCCGTAAAACAGAATAATGTTATTGCTACAACATTCCATCCTGAGTTGACAGGAGATTCCCGATTCCACCAATTATTTTTAGACCTAGTGTCCAATAATTTATTAGATCAACTTCATCAGAAATAGAACAAACCCTGTAGTAAGGCAATTATGTTACACACTGTTTATCCAAAAGATGTATCGGGATTACTAGGGTTAGGTATACATCAAGGGGTTAATTTAGCTATGCCTTACAGCGATTTCCATAACCAAGGATCTAGGAATTTTGCTTGGCAAACACTTTCTTCAATAATCAGAGAGAAAAATAAAAATATACAATCAATTCTAGTAACTGATGGGTTGCAAAATTCCAGTTTGCTAACATTGGAAAACGCACATCAATCTCCTACATGGGAGATAAAATTATTACTAATTGAAGCAATACATTTAGATATACTAGCAAAACTGTTGTCAGAGGCTATCAATATTAGTATCCGCAACAATGGTAGAAGAATATTACTAAGAGTCGGATCACAATCCAGGCTTGCCCAAAAAGTTACTTTACATGGGTTTAGATCATATTCAACAGAAAATTACTATTTATCAAATAATGATCAACATCGATCTAAGCTAAGCCAAAATGCCGAAAGTAATCACTTGAGTTTCAGAAATAAAGAACAAAAAGACGATTACCCGCTTTTTACTTTATACAACAAAGTTATGCCCTACAAAATGCGATTAGCAGAAGGATTAACTTTTGAACATTGGATAGAAACTATAAATAGCCAGTGGACAGGTGCAGAATTTACAAAGGACATTGTTTTTACAAAAGATAATTTAATTCAAGGGTGGGTTAGATTTGCTAAATTTAGCAAGGATCATAGCCTTACAAAATTAATGCTGGCAATGCCAGAAGATATAAATTTTGACCCTTTTTATATCGCTCGATTGAATTTGAAACTAGTGCCTAAAGCAACCTTTATATCACTACCGGTCGATTCCAATATTTCACATACTCAGATGGGATCTTGGGGGTATAAATATCACGGTAGTTACATTAATTTAGTTAGAGAATTTGGCAAAACCGTGCCAGAAAGCATCTTTGCCGCGGCTAGTTTGTAGTAGTATTTAGGGGGGGATAATTAAATTGCTTGAACTGTTTAAAGAAAACAATAATGTAGCCAATGATCTGGACATTCTTTTTACATGTATACCAGATGAAATCGCTTCAGTACTAACAAACGAACCACGAAATAATGATTTGATTGAAATCATTATGGATCTTGGTCGACCACCAAAAGCTCGGTTCCCCGAAGGCGAAGAAATTATTCTGGATATAGAAATTACAAAAACCCATCTTAACTACGTGGCCGGTAAAATAGGTCCTTTCAATGATGATAATAGAGCTGGTATAGAACGCACATTGCACCGTATATCGGCGATGCGTAATAGGCAAAACGAGATAATCGCTTTAACTTTAAGAGTTGGTCGAGCAATTTTTGGAACCATAAAAATCATAGATGATTTAGTTAGTTCAAATAGTAATTTATTACTCCTTGGCCCACCAGGAATAGGTAAAACCACAATGTTGAGGGAAGTAGCAAGAGTCCTAGCAGATGATCTTAATAAAAGAGTTGTAATAGTAGATACTTCAAACGAAATTGCAGGCGATGGAGATATTCCTCACCCTTCCATAGGTAAATCAAGAAGAATGCAAGTACCTCAACCAAGTTTACAGCATAAAGTAATGATAGAGGCCGTAGAAAATCATACCCCTGAGATAATCATAATAGATGAGATCGGTACTGAAGCAGAGGCAGCTGCAGCTCGAACTATAGCCGAACGTGGGGTCAAATTAATAGGTACTGCCCACGGCACTAGCTTAGATAATTTAGTACGCAATCCAACTTTAGCCGACTTAATTGGAGGGATCCATGCAGTAACTCTTGGAGACGACGAAGCAAAAAGAAGACGCACCCAGAAAACTGTCTTGGAAAGAAAGTCTGCTCCGACCTTCAATGTTGTTGTAGAGTTAAATAGTAGATCACAAGTATCCGTGCATTCCAATGTTTCCAAAACAGTGGATATGATGTTAAGAGGTGCAGTCATTAAACCTCAGATTCGTCTCATAAACGAAAAGGGTAAAATAGAGCATATCGACGATGATCAATCTGATTTACTAAAAGAAGCTTACCAATCTGATCTCGAGGAACAATTTGATGAATCATTTGAATCTGAAAACAAAAGATCTGCGATCTCTGTATTTCCCTACGGAGTTGTAAAATCAAAACTAGAAGATTCTATGAGTGATCAAAAAATACCTTTTGTAGTTGCAAATGATTTATCTAAAACAGATGTGGTCCTTACTACTAAGCAAATGTACAAGAAACGTTCCGATCTAATCAAATCTGCTGAATCAAACGGAATACCAGTTATTGTGCTGCGGCGAAACACTCCTAATCAGATCAAAGATGCACTTAGAACTTTGGTTGATAAAAGCGTTACGGAAGATGTTATTGGTACTATATTAGATAACACTTCACAAAGTTTATTAGCTTTAATCTCAGGAGAAGTAAACGAGATCGAGTTGAGTCCACAAAATTCATATGTCCGAAAATTGCAGCATCAATTAGCTGAAAAAGAGCACCTTTATTCCTTCTCTTCTGGACGTGAACCCAACCGAAGGGTTAAGGTCTTCCGCCAATCAATAAAGCAAGATAATAGATAGGTTTAATATGTTCATAACTTTTGAGGGAGGGGAAGGCGCTGGAAAATCATCTCAAGTAGATCTATTGGGAGAATCGATCAAAGAGAAAGGGTACGATGTCAAGTTACTTCATGAGCCGGGCGGGACCCCTTTGGGAGAAATGATCTATTCTTGGATCAGTGACCCGGATAGTAGGGTACTAAAGCGTCTATATAGCCGCTGGTCCTCTTCCCAAAAAGCAACTCATCTAGATAGCCTTGCAGAGCTTTTCCTTTTTGAATCCGCCAGAGCTCAATTAGTAAATCAAGTGATAAAGCCTTCGTTAGAACAGGGGCAAGTAGTAATTTGTGATAGATTTTCAGATTCAACTATAGCTTACCAAGGCTACGGTAGAGGACTCGAAATAGACCACGTACGGCGGATCAATGATATAGCAACTGGCGGATTAAAACCCGATTTAACGATACTACTAGATGTTCCTCCAAAAATTGGCCTGCAAAGAACTCGTGGAAAAAATCATAGAATGGAGAATGAAGGCCTATTATTTCATGATAAAGTTCGCAAAGGATACGATGCGATCTCCTCTGAAGAGCCTGAAAGGTTCTTTATCTTAGATGGAACGAAAGACAAAAATTACATCCAAGCAGCGATATGGGAAAGAGTATCTCAGGACCTAATTTAGTTTAACTATAATTTTCTGGCAAAATAGATAAGCACAAGGAGAAAATATCTTATGCCCAGTTTGTTCGACCCAGTACAATTCCGATCTATAACATTGCGTAATCGAATAGGTGTATCGCCGATGTGCCAGTATTCAGCGACGAGCGATGGGTCAGCAACTAACTGGCATCTGGTACATTTAGGATCTCGGGCAGTCGGTGGAGCCGGACTAATTATGACCGAGATGACCTCTGTAGAAAGTAAAGGCCGTTTGAGCCACAAAGATCTCGGAATATACGATGATATACATATTGAACCCTTAAAACAGATTGTAGACTTTGTACATGCTCAAGGAGCATCAATTGGAATGCAGTTGGGTCACTCAGGCAGGAAAGCTTGGACATCCTCAAAAGGAGCTGACTCACTAGAAAGATTAGTTGCGCCAAGTGCTATAAATTTTGACCAGGGATGGAAAACACCAGATCCTCTAACTGAAAACGAGATATCAGGCATAGTCGAGAACTATACTCAAGCTGCTATTCGAGCGGATAAAGCTGGATTTGATGGTCTAGAAATTCACGCAGCTCATGGTTATTTAGTCCACCAATTCTTATCCCCATTATCCAACGTACGAAATGATTCATTTGGTGGTAAGTTCGAAAATAGAATCCGCTTTTTAACAACGATTGTGTCGGAAATAAGGCGTGTCCTACCTAAAGAAAAATTTTTGGCTGTTCGCATATCTTGCACAGATTGGATTGATGGTGGTTGGGATCTTGATGAATCGATTAAATTAGCTAGACAATTGAGTACTTTAGGTGTCGACTTCATAGACTGTTCTTCGGGAGGATTATCACCTCAACAGAACATTCCTGTCGGTCCAGGGTATCAAGTGCCTTTTTCTGAAGCAATAAAAAAACAAGCTAACATCGACACTGCAGCCGTTGGAATGATAACTACATCAACTTTCGCGGATCAAATAATAAAAGACAACAAAGCGGATATTGTGTTCTTGGGTAGAGAATCACTTAGAAACCCTCAGTTTGCTTTAACAGCATCAAACGATTTAGATCATCTGATTGACTACTGGCCCGACCAATATAGATTGGCAAGACCATAACTGTTTTATCAGTTGAAAAATACATGAGCTCAAACTGTGAGAAATAAATTTAGTCAGGGGTAACTTTTGGACAATTTACATCAAATATTAATGCCCTTCATGAAGGTCATTCACATAATTGCGGGTGTTTTCTGGGTAGGCACGATCGCCTTTCTAACCTTGGTCTTGGAACCTCACTACCGTAAACAAGGTAGAAACATACTGCGAAACCAGATGACATCTATTTTACCAGTAATGGGCCCGTTTCTACTCGTAGCAACAATACTGAGTGTAATATCTGGCGCTGCGATGATTTATATACTAGGTTATTCTTGGGTAACAACATTAAACGGGCAAATAATTATTATTGGTGCTATTGCCGCTATTGTCGCTTTTTTTGTTGGCGATATTTGGGTCAGAATTGAACGAAATAGATTACGTGATTATGGAGAACAACTCGCGATACAAACTTTAGAAGGTAACCCGCCTGGGGCCGAAGAATCAAACAAAGTAAAACGCTTGGAAGACCGTCTTTGGTTTATTGGACGGCTGAACTTCGGTATATTATTAGTTGCACTAACGTGTATGGCCATAGCACAGTATCTATAACTACCGGGGGGGATGATGGAATCAATAGATAGAACAATCGTTGTAGAAAATCAAATTGAAATCGAAGGACAACCACCTTTTGTTTGGAATATTTTTAGAGATCTGGAAAATTGGCCGGTTTGGAATTCTGTTTGTACCAATGCTATTTGGTTGGATGGACCCTCATGGGTACAAGGTTCCAAATTTAACACAAAAATAGAAATTGGTAATGAATTAGTGGACCAAGAAGCAAAGTTGCTTAACTCTGATATTCCTTGGGTAATAGAGTGGGTCAGTATCAATAATGAATTCGAGGAAAAACGTAAATTTGAATTGGATTGGCGGGGTAGAATCACTATAGTAATAGATACAATCACTTTAGAATTTAAATCTGATCCAACAAACACTGGAGAACTAACCTCTAGGTATAAAGAAATGTCTGATCAGTGGCTATTAGACTTAAAAAAAGAGGTTAAGAAAAACGGCGACAAATTGTGGAACCTCAGTGCAGCTGAACGCCCCAGAAACTAAATCCTGATCATAAATTATTTAATGTAAGCAGCAACAACAGTAATATTATCCTCTGAAGGCTTTTGGTTTGCTATAGCAATTAACTGCTCACACAACCTTTGGGAACTATCATGATTATTAACCATTATTTGTTTTATCTCAGAATCGCCCAAGGATTCTGTTAAACCATCGGTACATACAATAATTCTATTACCTTTTCCAATATCTAGATGTGTTATATGCGGTTTGACACTCAATGTTAATCCCAATACTTGGGTCATTACTCGCCCCCAAGTCTCTCGTAATCCAGATATATTGAAACCTCTTTCCGATAGTTCCGTTAAATATGAATCTTGAGAGAAGACCCTTTGAAGCTCATCAGAACCCATTACATATATTAAGCTATCACCCAGTGCTCCACAGTGAATAGTTTGAGGTTCAATATTGTTAAAAACCACAGCAGCTATGGTCGTTGCGTAGGAATCTGCAGCTGTCTCGGCATCTTCAAGCAATCTTCTATTAGTTTCTAATATGGCTTTTTCAAGAATTGGCCCGATTTGTTCAACAAAAGATACTTTGATTGAGTCGTGACTAATAATATCAGCAAAAAATGCTGCGGCTTTCCGTGCCGCAATATCTCCATTGGGAATACCACTTGCCCCATCAAAAACAGCAACAACTGATTCACACCAACTAGGAAGTACCTGCTCATTTGAACGAATAATTAACAATGCGTCCTCGTTCTGAGAGCGCTTTCTCCCAATATCTGTTATACCTGATATTTCTATTTCATCGATCATTATGCGCAATTCATTTAGCCCAACAGAATCCTATCTACCCGGCAACTGCTCTCTGGGACCTACTTGCTCTATAATCCATCCAATTAATTTCTCATAAAGGTCTTCTTTAATTTCATTCAATCCGTGGCCTGCTTTTTCGTAAATAACAAGTTCTTTTGGTTCTTTCGCCCAGTCATAAATACGTTGCGCATCAGAATACGGCAATACTTGATCCGATTTACCATGGATCACCAGTAGATTACGAGGTGCGATTTCAGAAACATCTTGGGCACCGAAAGTCTGTCCAGCCAGAGAGGCGACAGAAGTTACAAGGTTCGAGAAATTAGCAGACTTAATCGCAACTGCGCCGTTAGAAGAATGGCCGACAAGGGCGATTCTGGCGGCGCCTATACCTTTTAAAAATGAAATAGCCGCTAATGTATCCCCAACGCATTCCACAAAGATATCTGGTTTGCGCTGCCCTACTCTCATAGAAGTTACTCCTTTTTCAGCTAATTCTTTAGCAAGGTTCTCATAAATACCTCCTGCGGGTCCTTTCAAATCAGAACCTCCTCCAATAAACATAACAACACCATCTTGACCTTCACATGGGTGTAATATCGCAGGAGTATTCCCTCTATTTGTCTCCATTACTATTTCAACAGTTCCATCCTCACGGGGTTCCGCTGAAACTCCTTTAAAATTTATTACGAGGTCATCTTCTCGAATTTCGTCATTAGATTTGGAGGAATCATTCAAATGACCGTTGCTATCAGCTGGTCCTTTCGAACTCGTCATAATCGATTACCTCCATTTTAATCTGCTAGATTAGTTCTCAAGCATCAATTATTATTAGTCTGCTTCTCTACGAATCTTCCAATACGGAAAATTGCCTCTTTAATATCCTCTACGCTTGCAGCATAGCAGCATCTTATAAAGCCTTCTCCGGATGGGCCAAAAACATTCCCCGGGACAACTGCGACTCGCTCTTCCAATAATAATTTCTCTGCAAAAGATTCAGAGGATAACCCTGTACTCTTTATTGATGGAAAAGCATAAAAGGCACCATCAGGCTCAACGCAATCTAATCCAATATTATTTAATCCACTCAAAAGCAATCTTCTTCGCATAGCATAAGCATCCAGCATCTCGGTTAAACTATTTTCACCGTTTGTTAATGCTTCCTTTGCTGCATATTGAGCAACTGTAGGGGCAGACATCATAGTGTATTGATGCAATTTAGTCATTCCCGCTAGGATTTCTTCTGGCCCTGTCGCATATCCAATTCTCCAACCGGTCATAGCGTAGGATTTTGAAAATCCATTAAGAGTTACAGTTCTTTCAAACATTCCCGGTAAAGAAGCGAAGTGAACAAACGAATCCTTATTACCATAAATTAAGCGATCGTATATCTCATCTGCTATCACAACCAGATCATTATCAATAACAAATTCAGCTATTTGAGAAAGTACTTCTTTGCTGATAACAGTTCCTGTAGGGTTGTTAGGGTTATTGATCAGTAATACTCGTGTTTTATCTGTCAGATTACTTTCTAAATCTTTTACACTTGGAATGAATTTATTTTCCATCGAAGTGTTAATTCCAATAAACTCTCCTCCAGCCATATGAACTATTGGACCATATGCTACAAATGAAGGTTCTGGAACCATTATTTCATCACCGACTTCCGTAAGAGTTCTAACGGCGAGATCTAGCCCTTCACTTACACCAACTGTCACCAGAATCTCAGTATTGGGATCGTATGATTTACCCATTCTGTTTTTCAGATGTTTAGATAGCTCTCTTCGAAGATCTAAAGATCCATTGTTAGATGTATAGTGAGTATGGCCACGTTCAATAGAATAGATTGCAGCTTCGCGAATATTCCAAGGGGTTATAAAGTCGGGCTCTCCAACCCCCAAAGATATGATGTCGTCGGATGATGCTATAAGATCAAAAAATTTTCTGATACCAGAGGATGGAATGCTATCAACTCTGCTAGATACTCTCGAATATTTATTAGTCGTTGTTTCTGACATGATCTACATATAGAAGGTTAAAGAGAAACCGGAAGGCGTCCCTCAGACGTATCATCTCCTCCAATAAGCGTACCGTCCTCTTTGTATCGCTTTAGCACAAATCGGGTTGATGTACCTTGGACCGCGTCAATAGTAGATAAAGTATTCGTTACGAAATTTGATATGTCATATATGTTTTTACCTTCTATTTGAGCAGAAAGATCATAGTCACCCGAAACTAAATGCATAGACTTTACTTCAGGAAAACGGGCTATTCTCATAGCAATCGCATCAAAACCTACATCTCTTTGGGGAGCTATTTTGACCTCTATGATCGCAAGTACTGGACCATCTCCTATTTTACCCCAATCGATTTGAGTCTTGTACGAAAGAATTATTTTATCCTTTTCAGCTTTGGTGATTAACTCTCTAACTTCTTCTTCTTTCAAGCCAGTGAGTTCTGATATTTGAGTTGCATCGATACGACCATTGTTCTCGAGGATCCGGAGTATTTCTTCCATAATAACTTCCTTAATGACTCAAATTTGAGGTGCTCTGTCATGCCAATTAGTTGCTTGTTCAAAGGAATAGGCAGTTCTCAGTAATTTCTCTTCAGCCAAAGCTCCACCCATTAAATGTAATCCTATAGGTAATCCATCGGAAAAGCCACATACGAGACTTATAGCAGGTATTCCTGCAATGTTTGCGGGTATCGTACACATATCACTTCTATACATTTCCAAAGGATCACTTAATTTCGCACCCAGCTCAAATGGAAGAGTGGGTGTCGTAGGAGTAACTAAAATATCGTATTTCTTAAATGCTTGTTCAAACTCAGATTTTATAAGCGTACGAACTTCCTGCGCTTTTTTGTAGTAAGCATCATAGTACCCGGCTGAAAGAGCGTATGTCCCTAAAAATATTCTGCGTTTTACTTCCGAACCAAATCCTATGCCGCGAGTATTCTCCATAGCCTCCCACATAGATCCTTCACCATCCCATGAATAGCCATATTTTACGCCATCATATCGAGCTAGATTGGAAGAAGCTTCGGAAGGGGCAAGTATATAATATGCCGCCATCGCATATTTTGTTGAGGGCAAAGAAACATCCCAATCCACGATGGCTCCCAAATCTTCAAATTGAGAAACCGCCTTCATTACCGCATCACTTACAGGAGCATCTACCCAATCACCAAACATCTCTTTTATTACACCTATTTTCATGCCTGATATGTCTTCAGTAATCGATGCAGTATAATCTGTGTTGTTGTTTTCCAACGATTTTAAAGATGTTGAGTCCATGGGGTCATACCCCGATATTACGTTCAAAACCATAGCAGAATCCATAACATTTTTTCCAACAGGTCCGATTTGATCTAATGACGAAGCAAAAGCAACTAAACCGTATCTGCTAACCAAGCCGTAAGTTGGTTTCATTCCTACAACCCCGCAAAAAGCCGCAGGTTGCCTAATTGAACCACCTGTATCAGATCCCAAAGCAAATAAACTTTCTCCTGCAGATACTATGGCGGCGGATCCGCCTGAAGAACCACCTGGAACTCTTTGTAAATCCCATGGATTATGTGTTGGGTGAAAAGCTGAGTTCTCAGTCGAAGACCCCATTGCAAATTCATCCATATTGGCCTTCCCTACCAAAACAGCCCCAGAATCGATTAATTTCTGTACTGCAGTAGCAGTATAAGGAGGGACAAAATTCTCCAATATCTTGGAAGCACAAGTTGTTGGAACACCAGTCATACACATATTATCTTTAATAACTCCAGGAATACCGGTCATAGGAGTAAAATCGCCAGATTGTATTCGTTTATCCGCTCGCTCGGCGCTTGCAATCGCATCTACCTCATTTATATGCAGAAATCCTTTTACTTTAGGTTCTACTTGCTGAATTCGCCCAATAACTGATTTCGTTAATTCAACGGAAGAAATTTCCCTCTTAGCTAGTAGAGATGATGCCTCACTTATCGTCATCTCATATAAATCATTAGTTTTCATCGTCAAAAACTCCCCTCACCCTAACGTATCCTTCTTGAGATAAAGGGGCATTATCAAGAACTTGTTCACGGCTCATAGATTCAGCAGATAAATCATCTCGGTAAACATTTGAAATACCTGATATATGACGTGTTGCTTCAACATTGTCAGTATCCGCTTCAGAAAGTATCCCAATGCTATTCAATATATCATTCAACTGAGAATTTAGAGTTTTCAACTCTTCCTCGCTGAAAGACACTCGGGAAAGTTCAGCAATATGTCTGAGTTCGTCAATATTCAATATCTGGTCATTATCGTTCGATTCTTTCATCTTATAATTTCCAATCACTCCATTAACTTATTGAACTATATTTGATGTTCGGGATCCACAAGTGAATCTAAATTGGTCCATGCAAGCTGTGTCGCGGGATGAGTTTCTCCTCTGGTATTACGAAGGATCTGGTAGGACCTATCGTACAGTTTTCTTGCACCCTCAAGATCACCCATGTACTGTAATATTCCTCCGAGATTATTCGCTCGAATCGCAACCATTGAATTATCGGGCCCGTACGCCGATTCATCAATCTTCAAAGCTCGCTCATAGTAGTGCTTTGCCTGCTCCATTTCGCCTAAATCCCTCATGATTCCTCCCAGGTTATTAGTAACCGCAGCAACACGAGGATGATCAGGTCCTAAAATTTCTTCATCTACAGTAAGAGCCTTTTCGTACAACTCTCGGGCGAGTTCCAGATCACCCATCTCATGAGCGAGCCCACCCAAATTATTAACTACTGCAGAAACATCAGCGTGCTTGGGGCCATGAATTGATTGCAGGACACTCAGAGCACGATCAAAGTATTTTTTTGAAGTTTTTGTATGCCCTAATTCTTGCATCACTCCGCCAAGATTATTCAGTATGGTTGCAACAGTGGTATTTTCAGGTTCTTCTAGGGACTCAGCAATCTTCAAAGCTTTCTCGTAATGCTCTCTTGCCCCTCCCATATCGCCTAATTCTTGAAAAACGCTCGCAAGATCATTAAGGTCGACAGATACTGTAGCATGCTCTATACCTAATGTTTTTTCGTCAATGGTCAACACTTTTTGGGAATACTCCCATGCTGAAAGTGGATCGCTTTCTTCCCTAGCAATTCGCGATAAATTCCTCAAAGCAGCGGTCACTTTCATATGATCCTCGTGCTCTTGCTTATCGTAACTTTCTACTATCTCCAAATAATGCTCTTTTGCTTCAGTATTTGAAGAGAAGTTCATAGAATCCTCAGATGACATATAATTTCCCTTTATTCATTTAAAGTATTCCTTTTGTATCACTCTCTCGAGAGCTCATTGTAAACCTTAGTATATTCAATTAACTCCACTTGCTGGGCATCATAACCAAGATTAAATCAAAAACAACAATTTAATAATATAAGATTTATTAGTTCAGTGGTAGAATATACCTTATTAGTTAGTTATTAATGATGGCGATTTACTAATTAAATCAATTATGGGAGAAGGTATTATTATGTGTGCAAAAAAAGTTGTTGGAGAAGCAATAGCGAGAATCGATGGGCCAGAGAAAATTACCGGTAAAGCGTTCTACGGTTTAGACGCTAAATTGCCTGGAATGCTTTGGATGAAAATCCTAAGAAGCCCTTTCCCTCATGCTCGAATAAAAAATATTGATACTTCGGCAGCTGAGTCACTTCCTGGCGTTACTCTAGTCCTAACAGGAGAAGACTTGCAGGGCAAGTTGACCGGAAATATGATAAAAGACCAGCCGCTACTCTGCTGGGATGAAGTTAGATTAGTTGGTGACTGTGTAGCAGCTGTAGCAGCAGTTGATGAAGATACTGCCCAGGAAGCTGTTGCCCTTATAGACGTTGAATACGAAGAACTTCCATCAGTTATAGATGCCGTTGATGCACATTCAAGTAGTGCCCCAATATTGCATCCCGATTTTAATAACTATGTTGGAGCCCCTCCTATGGACGCCCCTGGAAACAGATACGCCGGGTTGAGCCATGAAAAAGGTGATATTGATAAAGGCTTTGATGAAGCAGATATTGTAATTGAAAATACCTATAGAACGCCTTTAACACATCCAGGATATTTAGAACCTCATGGATGCCTTGTATATATTGACGACGAAGGAATCGTACAAGTTTGGGATAATAACGATTCTCCAAACGCAGCTCACCAAGAGCTCGCAAGAATATTCGACATCGACCCAGATAACATCAATTTCAACGTAACTTATGTGGGCGGATCTTTTGGAGGTAAATCTACAGGCATAATGGTTCCCCTAACATATGCGTTTGCAGAAAAAACAGGTCTACCAGTAAAATGGGCTTCAGATTACGACGAAGAATTTCAAAATATGACGATGCGCCACCCTGCAACAATGCGGGTTAAAGCTGGAGTAAAAAAAGACGGCACGATTACGGCTTGGGAATCGGAAATTCATTTCGCTGGTGGAGCTTATGCAGGGTACGCGCCTTTGCCTGCAATTACCGGGATCTTATCAATAGTTGGTCCGTATGATATTGCTCATGTACGGGTTAACTCTCACCAACTCTACACCAACACTTCTCCATGTACGTATGTCAGATCGCCAGGGCACCCTCAGGCTCATTTTGCCGGTGAATCACATATGGACATTCTAGCACGAGCTGTAGGAATGGACCCTTTGGATTTTAGACTCCATAACATCGTTAAAGATGGTGCAGAATACCCTACAGGTGAAGCGTGGCAAAATGTTCGAGCCGAAGATGCGTTACGTCAAGCAGCTGAATCTGCCGGATATAACAAAGCAAAAGGCAAAAACGTAGGGCGTGGAATCGCAATTGGTAGCCACAGCCAAATTGGAGCGACAGCGCACGTGGTTATGAAAGTACTTAAAACCGGGAGAGTAGAAATTAATCATCCTCTTTTTGATGGTGGCGTTGGAACGGCTACAATATTGGCTCAAATAGCCGCAGAAGAGCTAGATATACCAACCACACTTATCGATATCGCCCCTTGGTCGACCCGTGAAGGGAAAACTCCAGACATGGGTGTTGGAGGAAGCAGAGGGGCAAGAGTCTATAGTGAAGCAGGATTCGGAGCTTCCCAAGAGTTAAAAGGTAATCTAAAACGAATCGCTGCAGAATTTAATGGTTGGGATGAAGATCAGATAATATTCGAAGATGGACACTTAGTAAATGGAGCAGACCAATCAGAGAAGATCGCTTTAGGAGATATTGCCGACCGCGTCGGGGAACCAGTTGTTGGAAGAACCGATGAGGAACAAGGCTTTGACAGCCCTTGGACCGGTTTTGGGGTCCATGTTGTCGATGTGTCTGTAGATCCAGAAACAGCAGAATTTAAGGTGCTAAATTATACTGCCGTACAGGAAACTGGTCGTATATTGAACACCATAGGATTTCATAGCCAAATTGAGGGAGGTATAGTTCAGTCAATTGGTTCGGCCATGATGGAAGGCCTCTTCTTTGATGAGAGTGGTCGAGTATCAAACCCATCATTCGCAGATATGAAATTACCAACATCAAGAGATATACCGCCTTTGAACACCGTTGTATTAGAATCAGACGACGGACATGGTCAATACAAAGTTAGAGGAATAGGAGAGCATACGAATGCGATGGCTGCTCCTGCCATAGCTAACGCTATCGCGGATGCAGTAGATGCTCGATTGTATTCTATGCCTCTAACATCTGAAAACCTGTATAACACGTTAAATACAAAATAATTAGTGCTATATATACGTAAAGGAGTACACCATGAAGTTGGTATTTTTTGACGATTTTGTTCCTGGCGTGTTACGAGAAGGAGAAGTAGTTGATATATCTAGTGTGCTAGGTGACCTTAAAGTTGAAGACGCACAGCAAACACTTCAAAATATCATTGAAAATTTTGAACAACTAAAACCAGGTTTAGACGTAGCTTTAGATAAAGGAAAGGGCAAAGATTTAGGCACCGTAAGATTGCGCCAACCTGTTCCAAGACCGAGCAAAATATTATGCATGATTGGTAATTACAAAGAAGGAGTTCAAAGACCTATAAGACCAATTGATACCTTCTTAAAATCCCCAGAGTCAATCATAGGCCCGGATGATACAGTAATACTACCTAAGCGGGAACATCCAATTTTTCATCATGAAGCTGAACTCGGAATTATCATTGGGAAAAATTCTCATGAAGTTAGCCAATCTGATGCAATGGACCACATATTTGGCTATACAGCTTTTGTCGACGTATCCGCTCGTGGTGCAATCGGTAAAGCAGACTCCGGTGCCGGTAGTTTCTTTGGAAAATCTTATGCAACTTTTGGCCCAATAGGCCCGTGTATTGTAACCAAGGACGAAATAACCGACCCTCAAGCTCTAGCTATTAAATTATGGGTTAACGGTCAACTCCGGCACGACTACAACACAGATGATATGGAGCACCTAATACCCGAAATTATAGAATTCACTACATCAGTTACACCACTTCTTACCGGAGATATCATAGCCTGCGGAACCAATCATCAGGGATTGGGTCCTTTGCAAGACGGTGACACAGGCACGATTAGCATTACCGAAATAGGCGAATTTTCGTTCTCGGTGTCAGACCCTTATAAACGCAATTGGAAAAAAGAAGTGGATGAAATAGCTGCTGAGAGAGTAAGAAAAGGTGAGTCTCCCTTAGCGAATCAATACCCTAGTAAGTGATTATTAGTTCAATTCAAAAGGCTTAATATTAAAGATGGATGAACATTAGTGTTCATTCTAGATTCGAGATTTTAACTAGTTTCTCAAGATGGTCTCTCGCTGATGAGGAATCAATAGATTTAATCGCTTCTTGGACCCCTTCTTGTAAATTTGTAACTGCGTCACCCGCCAATAATGCTGCCCCTGCATTCAAAACCACTATATCCCTATGCGGCCCTGGCTCACCATTTAAAATATTACTAATGATTGTGGCGCTTGAACTGACACTATCTATACGAATTTGATCTAAATTCGCAGGGTTTAAACCCAATGATTGGGGCGTTATTTCTGTTTTCCGCAGACTCCCATTTTGGTATTCAATCATCAAAGATGGCCCACTCAATGAAAGTTCATCAAGACCACCATCACCATGGACCACTATCGAATGTTTAGTTCCTAATTCTCCCAACACATGCGCTATCGTTTCAACTAAACTTAGTTCAGGGACTCCAACCAATTGATGCCCTGCACCTGCAGGATTAGTCAGCGGACCTAATATGTTGAATATAGTTCTAAAACCAATCTCTCTTCGCGTAGGACCAGCATGGCGCATTGCAGGATGAAATAGAGGAGCAAACATAAACCCAATTCCCGCCTCTTCAATACATTTTGTAACTGAATCTGGGCCCAGTTCGATTTTTACTCCCAACGATTCAAGAACATCCGCAGACCCAGAAGAAGAACTAGCGGCACGATTACCATGTTTTGCTATCTTGAGGCCCGCTCCAGCCGCCACAATAGCCGCGGCTGTAGATATATTAAAACTTCCTGAAGAGTCACCTCCTGTACCAACTACATCTAACAGCTCTTCGGGGGAATCGGTATGTACTGAAACGGCCATCTGCCTCATAGTAGTAACGAGACCGGAGATCTCATCTATAGTTTCTCCCTTTATCCTAAGTGCAGTTAGAAAAGCTCCTAGTTGGCTTGGGGTAACATCCCCTTCCATGATTTCTTTCATCACTTCAGAAGATTCTATTTGGGATAAATCATCACCAGAAACAATTTTTGTAAGCGCTTCTCTAATCATGAAATTTTCCTGACTCTTATATTTTCTAATAACATGTGTACCTAAAGGGTAACTCCCGTTTTAATTAGTAAGAAAATTGCTCAATAACTGCATACCTGAAGGTGTCATTATACTTTCAGGGTGGAATTGAATTCCTTCAAGTGGGTAATCCTTATGACGCACACCCATAATAACTCCATTATCGGTCCAAGCAGTTACCTCAACATCTTTAGATAGTTCTTCTGAATGGACTGCCAAAGAATGGTATCGTATTGCTTCAAAAGGATTGGGTAAATTCTCGAATACACCTTTCTCATCGTGATGAATCAAGCTTGTCTTACCGTGCATAATCTCTCCTGCACTAGCAACATTTCCTCCAAAAACCTGCCCAATACATTGGTGACCTAAGCATATACCTAAAATAGGAACTCTTTTAGGGGCAAAGTACGCCACAACCTCATTAGAAATTCCTGCATTATCGGGCACCGATGGCCCAGGCGAAATAACAATCTTCTCAGGAGCCATATCTTCTATTTCAGTAACGGTAATTTGATCGTTACGAGCAACAGTGATTTCTGCACCGAGTTGGGATAAATATTGATACACATTATAAGTGAAACTATCGTAGTTATCTAATAAAAAAATCATTCTTATCTTCTTGACTCACTAATACGGTCATTGGTAAATTCTTCCGCCTGATCGATCGCGTTCATCATCCCTCTTGCTTTATGTAGGCATTCTTCAAACTCTGTTTCAGGTACGCTATCGTAGACTAAGCCTGCACCTGCCTGAACTGTTGCTACGCCATCCTTCATGACCACAGTTCTAATACAAATCGCCATATCCATGTTACCAGAGTGGCTAAAATAACCAACAGCTCCACCATATGGGCCTCTTGCATGCGGCTCTTTATCACCAATGATCTCCATAGCTCTTACTTTGGGAGCGCCAGATAGAGTTCCTGCAGGAAAACACGATCTGAGAGCATCAAAAGAGGTTAAATCAGACTTTAATTTTCCAGAAACGTTCGACGCAATATGCATAACATGGGAGTATCGAGCAATTTCCATGAATTTCTCAACTTTGACAGTACCAGGCTCGCTAACTTTACCAATATCATTTCTAGCCAAATCGACTAGCATTACATGCTCCGCTCGCTCTTTCTCATCATTAATTAAATCTTCCGCATACTTTTCATCCTCGCTCTTATTTGAACCTCTTGGTCTTGTACCTGCTATAGGATCAGAGGTTGCTATTCCGTCTTCTACTCGAACTAAAGTTTCGGGAGAAGAACCAATGATATGAAAGTCATTAAAATCTAGGTAATACATATATGGGGAAGGGTTTAGCGCACGTAGGGCTCTATATATATCAAAAGGAGCAGCCGAAGTTTCCCGACTTAGCCTCTGTGATAAAACTACTTGGATCACTTCGCCGGATTCGATTAAGTGACGAGCATCTTGAACTTGAGACATATAATCTTCTTTTGAGTGGTTAGATTCGACCTCGCTTTTATATTTGGTCTGGTCACCTGGTTTCAAGCCTTTGTTTTCAAAAACGTTACTTGAAGTTAAGCGTTCAACTAGTAAATCGATTCTGCCCACTGCATCTTGATAATTTTGGTCAATATCACCATCTAGCCGTGCATCACTCACTACTTTGATCACGTGTTTAACGTGATCAAAAATCAATATTGTATCGGTCATCATAAATATTGAATCTGGAACTCCCATAGGATCATTATTATTATTAGGTTTAAGGCTAGGTTCAAAATGACGAACGGCGTCATACGCTATAAACCCAACTGCTCCACCTAGAAATCTAGGTAACCCCTCAACAGCTACTGGGTTAAGATCTGACAACGCCTTTTCTACATTGACGAGTGGGTCAATATCTCCAAGATCCGTAGATTGACCAGTACTAAACACTTTATTTGGAAGAGTTCCAATAAAGCTGTACCGGGCTACTCGCTCACCGCCCTCAACACTTTCTAACAAAAAAGAGGGTCCTTCATGCGCCACTTTAAGATATGCTGTCGCAGGAGTCTCCATATCAGCTGGAATCTCACGATAAATAGGAGCAATATTACCTTTAGTTGCGAGCGCTTTAAATTGGTCCAAATCAGGATAATACATAGTACCTCAAGCCTTTATTTCACTAGAAATTTTAGCATCCATTTTATAAATCACCGTGGCACCTCTAGTCTACAATTTACTAATTTCTAACAATTGGTTCAAATTATCACAAAAAATTTTCTTCTTATCGTCAGGTTTGATATCTGCTTCTTCTATATAAGAAATCACTCTCTCTTGAGGCATTAATGGGAAATCTGAGCCAAAAAGAATTCTATCAGAGCCAACAGCATTAATAATAGCTTCCAAAACAGTAGGTTTATATAGATAAGGTAAAGCCGCGGTATCAAACCAAACGTTATCTAAATAGCTACGAACCTCTGGCATGTAAGAGTAAAAGGGTAACCCACCGCCGCCGTGGGCTAAAACCACGTTCACATTCTTTAATTTAACTAACAAGGATTCTATTAGTTCTAACTTTGCTCCCTCTTTCCCTGGATATTTATGACCTACAGGTTCAGAAACATGTAGAAGTAATATCATTCTGTTCTTTACAAGGGTTTCAGCCAACTCGTTAACTTCATTTTCGGTAATAGCGAAAAAACCTTGTCTTTCAGCTCGGATTTCACCAATCCCTCTGATACCTTCATCTGATAACCGATTAATTTCGTCCAAGCCAGATTCAAACGATTGTGCAAATGAAACTGTCCCAAAACCAATTATTTTGTCGGGTTGTTCATTAGATAATCGTATGATCGCGTTATTCCCCATTACACACAAATCGTTTGAAGCCCAACCAAATCCACAAGCTATACTCTTAGTAATTTCTGAATTTTCCATAGATCGTATAAGGTCATTCCCATTCCCAATCACGGCGTTAGAGTTCTTATAGAGTAGTTGGAATTCAGAATCCAAAGAAAAGTATTCCGCGGGATTTTTTACAATCTCGTCGGGAAAAACATGAGTATGTGCATCAATCATCGATCCCACCATATGCTAAAGTATAAGGACTAAGCATTATTTATTCAGGAAATTCTTCTAATGGAATTCTCAGTAAGGCTCACATTGTACCCATCTTGTTTATATAAGATCAAATGTTTAGGATAATATGAATAGGTTTAAAAATGACAACAGGTACATATCTAGATAAAATTATACCAAGAACTAAGTTGGACTTAGATTCAAGGCGTTCCCGCGTCTCTCAAGATGAGTTAATAAATAAAATACAAGATATCCCCTCACCCATTGATTTCTATCAAGCGTTTAAAGAAGACAAGCTTCATTTAATTGCAGAAATAAAGAAAGCTTCTCCATCTAAAGGCATCTTCGATACAAACCTCGACGTTGAAAAATTAGCAACGACCTACATAGACAACGGCGCTACAGCAATATCAGTCTTAACAGATAACCCATTTTTTAAGGGTTCCTTGGAGGATTTAAAAGCTGTTAAGGCCATCAGTTCAATAAAGAATGTTCCGGTGTTAAGAAAAGATTTCATCGTTGATCCGTATCAAATATATGAATCACGATACTGGGGTGCAGATGCTATTCTGCTGATAGCAGTTTGTTTGACTAACAATGAAATTGCTGAGTTCCAAGAATTAGCTAGTTCATTATCAATGGCTTCACTAATAGAAGTTCATTCAGAAGAAGAATTTTTCAGGGTATCAGAATTGAACCCCAAACTATTAGGAATAAATAATCGGGATTTAGCATCATTTGAAACGGATTTAAGTGTTACCTCAGGTATCGCACCGCGTGTAAGCCAAAAAACCATAGTTGTCTCCGAAAGCGGTATTCATAATTCTCTAGATGCTAGAAGCGTTAGGGCGGCAGGATCGGATGCAATTTTAGTAGGGGAATCTTTAATAGTATCCAAAAACCGGGCAGCCTTGATTACTGAATTAAGTAATATTAATGATCCGAGAAACGGATTAATCGAAGATCAACAGAGTCTAATCAACGACCTAAATAATAATTTATCGGATCATGGAGAAAGTAACTAATTTAAATGAATGTGATGATCAAAATGTGCGGCAATCGTAGTCTGGAAGACTTAACAAATGCAACTTCTAGTGGTGCCGATCTTTTGGGAATTATTTTTGCAGACGCATGGAGACGAGTCAGCGTAGAAAATGCTAAAGTGATGGTAGATGCTTTTAGAGATACTACAGATCTGATCCCTCCAATAGTAGGAGTGTTCGTCAACCAACCTGTATCAGAAGTCAACTCTATTGCTGAACAGATAGGGCTAGATATGGTACAGCTCCACGGTGATGAAGATAAACAATACTGGAACTCAATAGAACGACCTTTAATTATTGCAAAAAGAATACCCGCACCAATCAGTGAGGTTGAAATTGAAAAAATGCTTGGGCCAGTATTTGAATACGCAGAAGCAACAAACGCAATAGCGCTCGTCGAACCTTTAGTAGCAGGGCTACCAGGAGGTACAGGCAGATCACTGGATCTTGAGATCGCAAAAATGATTACTAAAACCTACCCCTGTATATTGGCAGGAGGGCTAACACCACAAAACGTTGGAGCAATTATCAAAGATGTCCGTCCCTGGGGAATAGATGTCTCTAGTGGAGTAGAAACTGATAGGAAAAAGGATCCAAATAAAATCGCGGAATTCATCTACCAAGCAAGAAAAAGTAACACTTTGAAAAAATAGAATACCCAGTATTAGTTTTTTTTTACATATTTTGATCCCAGTAATAGAATCATATGCAGGAGAAAATTTATAATAATGAAAATGGAAGATAAAATAGATTCTAGCGATCGCTTTGGTGGTTTTGGAGGGAAGTTCGTTCCTGAAACATTAATGTCAGCCGTATCTGATCTTGAAAAGGAATACCTTAGTGCAAGCAACGATCCTGGATTTCTATCTGAACTTGCTTCTTTATCAAAAACTTATGCTGGACGACCAACTCCTTTAACCCTCGCAAAAAACCTTACCCGAAAATCAGGCGGGGCAACTATATACCTTAAACGAGAAGACTTAGCGCATACAGGAGCCCATAAAATCAACAACGCTTTAGGGCAAGCATTATTAGCAAAAAGAATGGGCAAAAGTCGGATCATTGCAGAAACAGGTGCAGGACAGCATGGGGTTGCGACTGCAACGGTGTGTGCACTTTTAGGAATGGAATGCCATGTTTACATGGGAGAGGACGACATAGCAAGGCAAGCTCCAAACGTTTTTCGAATGAAACTATTAGGAGCGAATGTGATTCCTGTAACAAGTGGATCAAAAACTCTGAAAGACGCAGTTAATGAAGCAATGCGCGATTGGGTAACCAATGTCTCAAACACCTACTACTTAATCGGTAGTGTGGTAGGTCCACATCCCTACCCAACAATGGTTCGAGATTTCCAAAAAATCATAGGTGAAGAAATTAAACAACAATTAGATGAATTAGAAGGTAGGCTTCCCGATTATTTAATCGCGTGTGTTGGAGGAGGAAGTAATGCTATTGGTATGTTCTATCCTTTTGAAAAAGATACGCAAGTAAAATTTATTGGGGTCGAAGCAGGGGGATCAGGAATACAATCCGGCTCTCATGCTGCGACGTTGGTAGCCGGAACCCCAGGAGTACTGCATGGTTCCTATTCTATGCTTTTACAAGACAAATGGGGTCAGGTAAGAGAGACCCATAGCATATCAGCCGGCTTAGATTACCCTGGAGTTGGGCCCGAACACGCTTACTATAAAGAAATCGGTAGAGCGGACTATACTAGTGTCACAGACGAAGAAGCCCTCGAGGGATTTAAATTACTATCTGAATCAGAGGGAATTATACCTGCTTTGGAGTCATCCCACGCAATAATATATGGGACTAAGTTAGCATCGACTTTGAGTAAGTCAAACATAGTGGTTATTAATTTAAGTGGTCGAGGCGATAAAGACATTGATACCGTAGCTAAACTTCAAAATATAAGTTTATAGCCAACTTAGACAGCATCAATCAATAAAGCGTTAGCCAACCACTCAAACGGGCCCAAAACAAGCATCGTAACCAATAGGCCTGCAATAAGTGCACCTAAAGCAATCGGCGGAAAAGCTCTATTCAATGGCAAACCCAGAATCCAGGCAACAAGACATCCTGTCCAAACTCCTGTAAAAGGTAGCGGTACTGCTACTAATAAAATGAGAATGATTAGGTTTCTGCTTTCTCTGTTCTTTACTGAAACGTAACTAGAATACTTACCATGAAGTGCAACGACTCTTTTATTCTGGAATAACCAAATTTTATTGACCCAAGAGGGAAAATAGGGAATCACTCTTGGAACCCAATTAAGGAGTAAAAGAATGGGTAGGGCAGGTGCAAGATTACCGATAAAGCTAATTATTAAAACAGGAAACCAATGTAGATCAAGAACAAGTATTCCCAAAGGTATACCTAAACGAAGTTCCCCAATAGGCAGCATAGAAGCAACAAAAATTTGCAATAAGGAATCAAAAGGTACTTGCCACATCGATATTCCTCCAAGCAAAATAGCAGTTATCAACTATTAAATTAAAGATATAATGGATATTAGATCACGTATACTAGAATATATAATATAATCTAATTACATCGAATACTATTGGGGCCGTAGCTCAGTTGGGAGAGCACCTGCTTTGCAAGCAGGGGGTCAGGGGTTCGAGCCCCCTCGGCTCCACCAAACACCTTACCGAGTGTTAATATCGCACATTCTAGTTCGTGAACAAATCTATTATATTACCGACACCAGTTCCGTCTAACCTATATAACTCGGTGTAACCACAGTTATCACAAGCTACAGTCTCATATTTCTGGTTCTGTATATTTAGAAATCGTGTTATACCTGAACCAGTAGTCCGTAACTCACCGGACCTGTATTGAGTCCCTTCACATTTTATGCAAGAGTAAGTTTGTTTTGTCATTAGTTAACTCCCATTGTCTTTTCTAACACCACAGAATTTTCCATTTGTAGCTTAGGAACTTCCCAATATTTTTTCAATAATTGATCGATTTCCGACCTTTCATGCAGAAAAAAACCATTGTTCAAATAGAATCTAACGGCCCAAGTAGCACCCTCCCATGTACCAACAAGTAACCTACAACTCTTGTTAATTTGAAACAAATACTCTAATAAGGATCTTCCGATTCCCATTCCTTGGTGGCCAGAGAGTACATAAGCATGCCTGATCAAGGTAACATCCTCTAATTCTTGGATACCCATAACACCAACCAATTTATCTTCGACTGTATATCCGAATATTCGGACATTATTAGCGAATTCATCTATTAGTTCTTGGTCTGTCATATAGGGTTCTTGCCAAGAATCCTCAGGTATAACTCCCTTATACTTCAATGCTGCGTCGTTAATTACGTTGAGGATATTATTGACGTCTTTTTCTGTATACTTGTTTATCATTTAGGAGGTTATCCTCACTCAATCGGTATTTTGAATTCACAAACAAACATGAGCCTAATAGTATCAAGTCAGCAAAAATAAAGTTTGCTGCTCTTATTTATCCTGCTTAAGAATAGAGAAACCACTCCCACAAGATTCGGGAGGAGCTTTCTCTAAGTTCTATAGAATTTTTTGAATCAGCTACTAGATTGTCTGGCATCTCGGATATTCATAGCACCCAAAACAATCGCACTCAACATGAATGACATCCAAGCGACGATCTGTAAAGGGCTACCTGTAGCAGTCAAAGTTGACACAGGCAAAGCTACACCTGCTATTAACGGAAGAATCACTACCAAAATATGGTAAGTCTTCTCAAGAATGATTGACACGGCCGTTAATAGTAGCCCAATTCCCATTACTAAAGAAAATCCTCCGCCGATCGCAAAAGATAAGTTCTGGAGAAGTACAGCTTCTTGAATATTTGCTGCTTCTGTATTAGCCCATTCAAAGCCCAAACTTATAATAAATCCAGGAATCAACGCCACAAAAAGTATGCTTGAGATATTTGTATACGCAGCTCCTGATCCTCCTCCATTTGTCATCCCACGAGACAGAAAATGCAGGCCCATCATCACCGAAACCATACCACCATAGCCAAGGAGCATTCCTAACTTGCCGGTAGTTGGATCATCCAACAAAGCTTGAGCGATTTCAGGAGCGCTATCACCTACGGGATATATTCCCATCCAGCCGATCGCCGAAACAATCGCACCTAGTACCAATAACAGGCCTGTCTGCATTTTAGATTCCATATTCCACCTCTCAAAAAGTAATTTTTCTTTACTTAAGATGTTCTACGATCTTAAGCTTTATTCCCAAACGAATTAATATTTCTAACTAGTCGTCGCTGCGAAGAACTAGAACACCCAATCCAACTTGAACCAATGTAAATACAAGCCACATGATATTGCCAGCTGTATCATTATTCCAAAACATTCCTGAAACCATAACTAGTCCCAGCAACAGCACAAGCCATCCGGCTCTACCATCCAAAAGTTTCTTCTCTAAAGCAAGTCCAGCTCCAAGGGTAGCAAAACCTAATCCCCAAAACATAGGCATCGCCGCGGTTATTTGATCGCTGATAAGGTTCAGTGTTGCAGATTCAGCCGATGCGACAGCTACAGCGCCAACATTCAAACCCATTGACGACATTTGTACCGCTAAAATAGCAGGAAATAGGAATAGAGCCACCCCTGCGTAGGCAGCACCTGGCCCTCCGCCTCCATAGATCGAACGTGCTAACATTGCCGAACCAACTAACATTGCTGTCATTGATAGAGCAGAAAGCCCACCCACTAAATTATACCCAAGAGGGTTATCTATCGCTTGCTGGAGACCTTCAGCGCCCTCCCCATCCAAGCCAAGCAAAGGAGCCACAAGCATCCAAGTTATAAATATTCCTAGTGGGCCCAGAATAAGCTGCCACCCGGTCAAATTCTTTACAGTCATACAACCTCCAATTCACCGCCAAAGGGGCGGGCTACACGATGAACATACCATATTTAGAATTTATTACAAAATTGATCCATATACGGTATAGATCATAAGTTACAATTCCTCGAGGTCAATATTAGTCAAGCAACTCTCTCTTTAATGGAACACAGCTCCTAGAGAACCGCCTCCCGCTGCAATACTTTCTCCAGTGATACTTTCAGCTTTGGGAGAAGCTAGAAAACAGACAATATAAGCCAACTCTTCAGGCTGAATAATTCTCCTAATTGCTACTCTTTCAGCGTTAATTTCCTGCAACTTTTCCACCGATATATTTTGCTGCTCAGCTCTATTATTTTGTCGAGTCAATACGGTGTCGGTAGCAGTTGATCCTGGATGTACTACATTAAGGGTTATTCCATCAGGGCCCAATTGATCGGAAAGAGTTTTTGTCATATGAACCACAGCAGAATTCCGAAGACCAAAAAAGCTTGATTGCCGTGCACTTAAACCACCAATATTGATAATCCTCCCCCATTTCTGATTTTGCATATGAGGAACAACAGCCTTTATTGTCCTAAAATAGCCCACAATTTTCGTATCAATATCTTCCACTAAATCTTTTTCTGTGGCATCCAATATATTGGGCGCAACTTTGCCACCAACCATGGCAGCATTATTTACCAGGATGTCGATGCGGCCGTAAGTTTTTATAGTTTCCTCAATTAAACGGTCCACATCAGGTGTGCTCGTCATATCTGCCCGCACCGCAGAAACATCTCCTCCTGTCTTATCTGAAATCTCTTTTACAGTAGATTCAAGAATATTTTCATCTCGGGCACAAATAACAACTTTGACCCCTTCTTCGGATAAATGTTGAGCAATGGATTTTCCTATGCCCTTACTCCCACCTGTGACGATTGCTACTTTTCCTTGAAGCTCTAAATCCATGTTGGTTTTCCTCCTAATGATGACTATAAAAACAGTATGTTTGATATCAGCTAAGGTAATGAGAATTTACTGACCCACAAAATTGCATCCAATACAGTGCAATGAAAAGTGAGGTACCCAATTCCAGCAACAGCAAGCCAATGCTGTAAGGGGTTTTCAACGTTGGTAGAAGTAATTACGCAAACTGTTATCAATATAGAGGCAATTGCAGCTCCCCAAAGAACAAATTGAACAGAAAACCACCGCGTCTCATCGTGGGACACAATCATATTCATCGTGAGCGGAATCCAAAGTGAAGCCATCAAAAGGAATAGAGCCACAAGAGCAATTATAATTTTTATATCGAATAGGCCTTGTACTGGAGTAATTAAATTACCAGAAGAAAACAGTATATATGCTGAAAACCATAGATAACCTACTGCAGCGACAAACATTGATGCGACAATATATGGCTGCCAACCCACCGGAACATTTCCCCACAAATATTCCCGATGCTCAGGGTTCACTGCCAAATAATAAGCATATCCTCCTAGAACTGCTATTCCTCCTACCAAATTGACTAAAAAAAAGACGTTACTAGCAGACATTCGATAAATCAGCCACCTTTCTAAGTTTATATAGTATAGACTACCAAATAAACCTATCTCTCACGAGTTAATTAAGTAAAATAACTAGGCCTAGTATCAAGATAATTTCTGCCAATTTGAAGGGAATATCGATAAGATTTATGGACAAAAGGTTACCTTTCTTCTACGGGTGGATGATTGTTATGACCATGGCGATTGTAACGATGGCCCAGACAGCATCGTTCAATCCAGTGCTAGGTATATTTCTTAAGCCCATCACTGCTGAATTTGAATGGTCTCGAGCAACATTCGCTGGGGCTATATCCATAGGTACTATTTCTGGTGGTCTTTTCTCAATAGTGATCGGTCCATTATTGGACAAATTTGGGCCCCGGTGGATACTTTTTTTAGCGTTTTTCTTCATAGGCTGGGCAATCACCGGCCTCTCTTTTATTCAAGAATTGTGGCATTTTTACGGACTAATGTTGTCTATGCGAACCATTGTAAGTGGAGTCATCGCCATGTCTGTGGGCGTGGTGATATCTAAATGGTTTATAGATAAACGAGGAAGAGCACAGGCGCTTGCTTCTACTGGAACCAGAATAGGCAACTCTTTCATGCCACTATATGTCCAAACACTAATATCTGGATACGGATGGAGAGTTGGAGCACTGGGGTTAGGATTTTGACTTGGTCAATAACGTTGATTCCCACAATTTTATTCTTACGAAGGCGCCCAGAAGACCTCGGATTAGTGCCGGATGGAAACACCGAAAGAGTAACCATAGAAGAGGATAGTATGCTGGCTGACAGCTCTAAAACAAAGTCAGCCAAACTGGATGTTTCATTGAACCGCTCCCAGGCTATGAAGACACCTGCCTTCTATTTTATTCTTTTTGCAACCAGCTCTCTCTATTACGGTGGCGCTGGAATCAATTTTAATCTCTTCCCATTTTTTACTGACCAAGGAATAGATCCAGATACTGCAGTGCGGGTAATGACGACATGGGCATTAATTAGTGCACTTGGAGGATTGATCGTGGGGTTTTTAGCGGAACGAATCCACGTGAGATTCCTTATGGCAGGGATAATTATGACCGTATCAGGTGGGATAGGGTTTCTGAGCTTAGTTAACAACATTAGAACTGCTTATATATTTGCTATAGTTCACGGTATTCCTTGGGGTGGCATCCCAATGCTCCAGCAACTTGTATGGGCTGATTATTTCGGAAGGGAATCACAAGGTGCGATAAGAGGGGTAACAACACCTGTTCAAATGGTTATGAACGCCATGGGCCCCCTGACAACTACTTTGATTTTTGATGCTACTGGTAGTTACGACGCTATATTCCGTATATTTGCCTTAGGATTTCTGTTTGCAGGACTTGTTTTATTACTTGCAAAACCACCGAATTTAGTCGAAATTACAAACTCTGTAAAATAACATTTTTATTACGCAGTACGGATTACTTTAACATCGATTACGATTTTTCAAGATCAAGTAGTTTATTTAATCTCCTCTGATGTCGTTCATCACCAGAGTAGGTAGAGTTTATAAAAGATTCCACAATCAGCCTGGCCAATTCATAGCCAATCACTCTTGCCCCTATACATAATACATTCATATCATCATGCTCAACTCCCTGGGCCGCTGAGTATGAATCATGGCAGACAGATGCACGGATACCATCAATTTTGTTAGCAGCGATACTTGCCCCTACACCACTCCCACAAATCACAATGCCTCTACTCGCGTTACCATCAATGATCTGTTTTGTCGCACCTATGGCAAAATCTGGGTAATCGTCATCCTGATCATATTTATGGGCACCCACATCTTGAACATTGTGGCCTTCTGCTCTAAGCCACTCAACTAATTTTTCTTTAAGATGAAACCCACCATGGTCCGCTCCAACAACAATTTTCAAAATTGAACCCTCCAATACTAATTATACTAAACCACTAATGAATTCCCTGAGTCTATCTGAAACATATACTTCTATATCACTAAATTCTACTATTTCTACAATTGATCCAATGTAAGTTAACGCCAACATCCGGACAGTTGTAGCGATGGTCACATATGTAAGATATCTTCTAAAAGGGAACTTTGATACACCCGCTGCCATACTTAGAGCATCCCCTCCAGCAAACGGAACTAAATTAGTTAATACCAAAAGAAAAACACCGATCCTTGTTGCAAATATGCGGTCGATCAAACGTCCTATAACTCCTCTGAAAATTTGACCTCTACTTACTACACCAAAGGCATAGGCAGTTGCTCCACCTAATCCTCCAGCAATCCCTGTAATTAGTCCGAGAAAAAACCAATCTAATGAATGGGCCATCTGCATAACTAAAATAATCCCTGGTGATGGGAAAATAATCGTTGCGCTAGATATTAAACTGATGAAAAATGCTCCTAAATAACCCCACCCACCAAGCTCGTCCGCATAACCTAAGAAAAATCCTCCTGAAATTAAAACTGTGGCAACTAGGATCCCCCCTAAAGCGATCCTAGCCCTAATATTTAAGACTAATTTCCTCTTGGGTTCTTCTAGATTATCTTCAGGTAAATCATTCATAATTACTGTGTAATTTTATATTTACTAGTTATTTAAAAATAGCTTTATTAAGAGGGGTCGGATTAATTCCGAATACTTCGACCAAATCATTGTCTTCTACTTGATTATCCAACAAAATTTGCCTCAATTCACTTGTGGTTACTAATGGACTATACAGAAGTTTAGACAGAAGCCATACAATCGGTAAAATCAATAACCTATGTAAATTAACACTCATTCTTCTAATCTTAGTTACGTCTGTTACAAGTGTAACAAGCATCTTATACGTCCAAATATCTAAACCAGCAAGATTATAAATATTACCAATTACACTATCATTTCTTTCAACACAATATTGCACACAATCAATCAGATCATTTATGAAAATTGGTTGGAATTTTCCTCTCCCAGCATCAGGGAGAACGGCAAAGGGTTTTAATTTTATTAAAGACTGAAAAATGTTTCCTAAAACCCCAGATTCAATATTGGGTGAAAAAACCATAGACGAACGTAGAATTGTAAAAGGTAAACCACTGTCCTGTATTAGTTCTTCCGCACATAATTTCGATTTTGAAAACGGGTCGCGAGCACCA
Organism: Dehalococcoidia bacterium; assembly: GCA_045562535.1. Lineage (GTDB taxonomy): Bacteria > Chloroflexota > Dehalococcoidia > UBA6926 > UBA6926 > UBA6926. The sequence goes on from JBJKVP010000004.1 coordinate 156,381, forward strand.
GGTTTTGGTCTAATGCCTCCAACTGCTATAAGATGTTTAACCCCGTTATTCAAGCACGCTTCAATAATATTAGAAGTACCTTCGACATGAACCGCCTGAAAAGTTTGATCAGTTCGCTCACGAAGAATACCAACGGTATTTATTACCAAATCAACATCATTCATCGCCATGTTCAAATCTTCAAACTTTTTTACATCACCTTGAATATATTGGACTCCTAAAACATTTTGATTTCGAGAGTTACGTGATAGAACCTTCAATTGGTATTTTAATTTCGATTCACTGAGCCGTCTTACAACGTGAGAACCGATAAAGCCAGATCCTCCGAGAACCAATACAGTAGTTTCGGGGTTTATTTCTTTTCTTTCATTCATAATAGCTATCTATTTACCTGTTACAGTACGCTTTCGTACAAATTTCTGATATAAATAATCCATGCATAATACTTGGTCCAGCGAGTGGCACTAATATGAAGTATATAAATATTTCCATTCTGTTCATAGTTGTAGGTGTGATCATTGCGACTTCTGGTTGCCAAACTAGTTCAACAGCAATTTACGAGGAAGCACCTAAAATACCAGATCAAACCAAGCTGCCTTCTGTTGAAACCCCTACCTACGACCGCCAAGAAGAACCAGAAGATACACAAGAAACTAAAGTAGAATCTGAGACCGAAGAAAAACCCTCATCTGAAGAACCTAAGGCAGAACCTAAGAAAGAAGAACCTAAACCAGAACCTAAAAAAGAAGAGCCTAAACCAGAACCTAAGAATATAACGGGCAACGAGTTGGTCGGCATTACAGGGGCATTCCTGCCATCTAGCGGATTCTTTATTAATGATAAAGGTTTACTTCTAACATCGACGATTGTAAACAAATCAACGACCGCTGTTACCGTAGTGGACGGTGATTCCCAATCTACTGCAGGTGAAATTATAGGATTCAGTGAATTTTCTAATATTGCCGTAATCCAAACCACTGGAAAACCTACTTACGAATATTTGAATCTATCAACAGAAACATTCTTCCCAGCAGGTACAAAGGTCAAGGTAGTTAGAACCCAGTGTGGATCATGCCCAGTTGGATACCAAACACTATTTGAAACCACAATATTATCAACGTCAGTCGAAAATAATATATCCACCTTACAGTTAAACACTTCTCTTGATTCATCTTTTGAGGGTGGGCCAGTTCTAGATTCAAACAATGACGTTATAGGTGTGATAACTTCCCCTTTAGATGGAATAGTTTCGAAAATAAGAAGTTCAGACCTCAATAAAATGTCATTAGGTTCGAAAATATTCCAGCCAAGTAAACCTGAAGATATTTTAGGCGCAGATTTTTCTCAAGCGACAACACCTCCGTTCCCAGTATTTTTCTCGGGAGCAGCCAGCATCAATGGTATCCCTGTTAGTGATGGTACTCTAATATACGCTCGCGTTGAAAACTACATCTCTGAAGCAGTCACCACCTCAAATGGTAAGTACTCTTTCCTAAAAATAGGGCCGCCTACAGATCTAGGGTTTTTAAATGAAAAGGTACTTTTCTATATTGATGGATTCATTACGGACCAGACAGGTATTTATCAAACTAGTATGAATGATCCGTTGACAAAGCTTGACCTTTCAGCCAATGTAGCAAACTACCCTTAGAATCATGCAAACAGGTTTTATATACAGCGAGGAACTAACAAAGAACATATTGAGAGAAGACCATGTTCTCAGACCAATGAGGCTGAGATTAGTCTACGAATTACTCGAATCATATAAGGTATTTTCCAATAAATCAGCACAGATATTAGAGCCGCAAATCGCGACACCTTTCGATTTGATGACCTTTCATTCTAGAGATTATATTGAGGCTGTTGCAGCTTTTAGCAAAGGAGAGGATTTAGAACGACAGCATAGATACGGTTTCAGCGACTGGGGAGACAACCCCATATCAGAAGGAATGTACGAAGCTGCAGCTCTTGCCGTTGGAGCGTCTTTAACTGGTGTCGATTCCCTTATTGATGGATCAATTGATTTAGCATTCAATGCGGGTGGTGGTTACCATCACGCCGCAAGCGATTATGCATCTGGATTCTGTATTTTTAATGATGCAGTAATTGCCATTCAAAAACTCCTACAAAAAGGAGTAGAAAAAATAGCTTATATCGATATAGACGCTCATCACGGTGATGGTGTTCAAAACGCTTTTTACCAAACAAATAAGGTAATGACAATCTCAATCCATCAATCCGGAGATACATTGTTCCCAGGAACTGGGTCAACCGACGAAATAGGAGAAGAAGCCGGAATAGGTTACTCAATCAATTTACCTATGCCACCAAGTACTAATGATGATCTATATTTTGATGCATTTATGAGTATAGTTCCTCAAATACTAGAGATATATAACCCAGAAATACTAGTAGCCCAATTGGGAATAGACACGCATTTCAATGATCCCCTTTCCCAAATTTCCCTAACAAGCCACGGACACAACCGTATTGTCAAAGAAATCCTAAATTTAGCCCCAGGCAAAATACTCGCTTTAGGTGGTGGTGGCTATGATCTATCTGCAGTAGCTAGAAGTTGGGCTCTAGATTATGCAGCAATGGCTGGAATAGAACTAGCAAACGATGTACCAGAAAAATATGCTCTAGAGTACGGTATAAAAACATTGAAAGATACTGAAGTCAATTTTCCAAACGACACCTCTATCAAAGCTGAAGTTCAGCAAAATATAGATAAAATAAGAGAAAATATTTCTAAGTATATTTCATCGTAGTTCATTTTTTGCGAAATCCGTATAATAAAATAACCTAGAATATTAACTTAAGGAGGTAAGAGTGTCATCTCCCAATATTGTTTTTGGTACAGATGGATGGAGAGCAATAATAGGCCAGGATTTTTCATCTCAAAATGTGCAGCTATGTGCCCAGGGTGTGGCAAACTATATTCTTAAAAATAACCTGGGATCCAAAGGAATGGTAGTCGGTTACGATACCAGATTTGGTTCGAAAACTTTTGCGAATGATGTAGCACAAGTGTTTGCGGCAAATCAAATACCTGTGTTTTTATCGAGTAATTTCGCTCCAACTCCAGTTATTAGCTATAACGTAAAACATTTAGAAGCGGCTGGTGCGGTAATAATTACCGCTAGCCACAATGCTGCCCAATGGAATGGGTTTAAAGTAAAATCTCAGTACGGCGGGTCAGCATCCGTTGATGTAATAAATGAAATTGAGAATAATATTCAGGAAATAGTTTCCTCTGGTGAATCACCGAAACTGATATCAATCGAACAAGGCAAGACCCTAGCACTTATACAATATTTTGATCCCAAAATAAGTTACCTAGAACATATAACCAGTATTATCGATTTTGATTTGATCAAGCGATCCCCAATCGATATCGCTGTTGATTCAATGTTTGGAGCAGCTATTGGGTATATAAAAGACATCCTTTCAGAATACAAAGGAAGAATAGAAGAAATACATTCAATCGAAGATCCTGCGTTCCCCGGACTTTTAAAACCTGAACCAATTGGATCTAATTTAAGAGAATTAAGAGACACGGTGTTACAAGGAGAATATGAGATAGGTTTGGCAACTGACGGCGATGGAGACCGAATTGGAGTTATAGACAACACCGGAAGATACTTATCCTCTCTCCAAGTATTTAGCCTATTAACTCATTACTTGTTGAAAACCCAAAAAACAAAAAGCCCCATAATTAAATCGATTACTACATCTAAAATGATCGACAAGCTTGGCAAACATCACAACACGGAAGTAATAATTTCCCCTGTAGGATTCAAATACCTCGGAGCTCTCTTTATTGAAAATGATGCTTTGATAGCAGGAGAAGAAAGTGGCGGATTTGCGTTTAAAGGACATATCCCGGAACGCGATGGTATCTTATCAGGCCTATTCCTTATCGAAGCTTTAGCACGAACAAACCAACCTCTTTCAAATTTATTAGATGAACTTTATCAATTAGTGGGACCGCACCATTACGACCGGCTTGATCTAACATTTCCAGAAGTAGAGCGCTCAAATATTGAGCACAAGCTTAAAACTAGTAAAGTAAACAGTTTCCTAAATATACCAGTAAGTGATTTCTCAAGCATAGATGGGTATCTTTATACGTTAATCGATGATTCCTGGGTACTAGTACGCTTCTCAGGAACAGAACCGTTGTTGCGTATCTATGCAGAATCAAGCTCTATTCAAAATGTAAATAGATTAATTGGTGAAGCCAGAAAATTAACTGGAATATAAACGGAAGTAAATATTAATTGTACCTAACGTTTCGAATATTGTTGGCGCTTCCTTGCCCTAAATAAGCCATACTTCTTACGTTCTTTTTCACGGGAATCACGCGTTAAAAATCCAGCAGCCTTCAACGCCGATCGAAAATCAGGGTCAAAAGCGAGTAATGCTCGTGATAATCCATGGCGTACCGCCCCAGCTTGACCTGAAAATCCGCCTCCTATCACATGGACATTCACATTAACTCTCCCAAGCATGCCAGTCACGGTTAATGGCTCCATAACCATTCTTCGATGATCTTCAATAGGGAATTTTTTTTCAATACTAACACCATCAACCATAAACAGATTGTTATCCCCAAGAGAAATTCTGACGCGGGCAATAGACCTCTTACGTCTTCCTGTACCTTGGAAAAATTTATCTGTTTCAGTCATTTATTTACTCTTCTTTCTCGGCCTAATTTTTGTTAATTATTTCAATAATATCGGCTTTGCGTGCTTTGCTTGGTATAGTAATTCCTTTGCTATTTGCAAGCTCTTTCAATTTAGGGATCGTTAGATCGGCTAAATTTATTTCTTCTTCTGTTACCTTAGGTTTTACTTCTGACTTTGGTTCAGCGGATTTTACATCTGCCTGTCTTTGGCGGCGTGTCTTGGGGCGATTAATGTTTGCATCTTTCTTAGAGCCAGACCCTTCAGATTTCGCTGATTTACCTTGACCAGCCCTAACCTGAGCTTCATGCGGGTGAACTGGGCCAGCGTAGACATGTAGCCTCCGCATAAGTTGTCTTCCTAAACTATTGTGTGGAATCATCCCTCTAACAGCATTCTCAATAATTCTTTCTGGAAAGCGAGCCATCATTGCCTTGTACGATACCGCTCTTAATCCTCCTGGGTACTGAGTATGTCGATAATAAGTTTTCTGGTCAGCTTTTTGACCTGTAACCCGAATTTTCTCTGCATTAATAACAATCACAAAATCGCCAACAATCATATGTCTTGTAAAATTGGGTTTGTCTTTACCTCTCAAAATTGTTGCAATTTCTGTCGCTAAACGGCCCAAGGTTTTACCTTCGGCGTCAAGAACTCTCCAATCGCTATGGATTTCTGAAAGTTTTGGGCTATAAGTTTTAATTTTTGGCATGCTGATTTCTTCCTATTTCAGGGGGGAACCCCTCATATTTAACATTAATTAAACATAATCCTTCGGGAGGCATCATCCAAGTCGCTTCTCCAGGTGCACCATGTATAAGCAATTCTCTAAACTCAGCTACTGAGATTTCTTCAAGGCCTACTTTTACGAGTGCCCCGATCATTCGCCTTATCTGATGCATTACAAAAGCGCTTGCCTCCATTTCAACCGTTATTATGTCTAGGTGGTTGGTAATACAAACTTTATCAAACCTTCTATATGGATCATCTTCTACAACTCCATTACCGGTAAAAGGTCTCACATCTATAAATCCTCTTATGAACTCAATCGCCTCTTTCATCAACTCAAGATTTAGAGGCGAAGGAACATGAGCTGCACGATCTCTATCAATGGCTGGCCTAGATTTACGATTGATTATTGAATATCTATAAGTACGAGAAACAGCACTGTTCCTCACATGGAAATTCGGAGGTGACCAAAAAGCTTTATTTACTACTATATCTTTTGGCAAATGATGATTCATACCTCTCTGATAAGTAAAAAGATCTAGATTAGATTTATGGGCAAAACTAACTACTTGCCCAAAAGCATTCACTCCCCTATCGGTGCGACTCGCAGCCGTAACTCTATGGGGTAAATTAGTTAAATCATGCAACGCATTTTCAAGGCTCATTTGTATGGTAGGTATCGATTCATTTTGCATCTGATATCCGTGATAACGAGCGCCGTCGTACTCCAAAAACAAAACGACACGGTCATGGCTATTTGATCTCGATATGTTATTTCTTATTGTCTCAACCATTTTATTTCTTATTTATTAAAACTCTTTCAATTTTTCAATTTAAGGTAAATCACGTAGTGTATTATACGAGTTCTAGCCGCACCATAGGCGCAGCATCCCCTTTCCTAGGGCCTAGTTTAGTAATCCGAGTATATCCACCTTGACGCTCTTCATAACGATCTGAAAGAACATCAAATACTTTAGCTATAGCCTCTTTATCATTTATAAATCTCAAAGCTCTACGTCGAGATGGCAGAGATCCATTTTTCCCGAGAGTAATCATTTTCTCTGCAAAACTACGAGCTTCTTTCGCTTTTGGTTCCGTTGTCACGATAGCTTCCCTTATTATCAAATCTCGAGTTAGATTACGATACAAAGATAGACGATGAGCTGTTGGGCGACCTAATGTCCTACCAGATACTCGGTGTCTCATTCAGACTCTCCAGACTCGTCATCCGGAGCAAACGATCTTGTCGAGAAAGAGGAAATGTCAACCTCTTCCTCGTCATCATTGCCACCGGTCGAATATACAACTCCAGTCGGTTCCACAGAAATTTTATCGTCGAGCGTTTGATCCTCATCATCTTCTGCCTGCATAAATAATTCGATGAAACGCTTCTTGCGCCATCCTCTAGTAGTAGCTCCATCAATCACTGGAACTCCCAATTCTTTAAGTTTTCCGATAAGCTCTTGTAAAGAGCGATCTCCGAAATTTCTCAATGCCAGCAATTCCTCAGGGGAATGTTCCAAAACTTCCCCAAGCATAGTTAAATTCCCTCTCCTTAGGCTATTTTGGGTTCTCGAAGAAAGTTTCATATCTTCTATCAATAGGCCTCCCATCCCAGGAGGTAGTATATCTGACTCTTCTTCTTCTTCTTCTTCTTCTGGTTGTGGTAGACCGAGTGAAACAAACGGCCCCAGTTGATCAACCATAATGGCTGCACTCTGTTTGACAGCATCTTCCGCTGACATTGTGCCATCAGTCCAAATCTCAAGAATTAATCGGTCGTAGTCTGTTACTTGACCCACTCGAGTTGCCTCAACTTGAAAATTAGATCTTTTTATAGGAGTAAAAATAGCATCAACTGGCAAAATTCCAATTATTTCAGAATTTTGGTCATCTGCAGGTATGAAACCAGTTCCTGATTCAAAAGAAAACTCCATTGAAATTTTTGCCTTATTATTATCCAAATTTAACAATGGGTGTTCAGGATTGACGATTTCAACATCTCCATTAGGTTCAAGATCGCCTGCAGTAATTAGTCCTGCACGATCTTTAACTTCAAGTCGCAGACTACCTGCATTACCAGAAATAGATTTTAAACGAATACCTTTCACATTGAGCAAGAAATCAATCATATCTTCTTGAACATTTTTTAAAGTGGAATACTCATGATCCACTCCATCTATACGAACAGAAGTTATCGCTGTCCCTGGGAGAGCGTTCAACAAAACACGCCGTAAAGCATTACCTAATGTAACGCCAAATCCTTGAGCCAGTGGCTCTATTACAAATCTACCATAGGATTCTGATTCGTCAGAAACAACAATCTTCGGCTGAAGCCTTTGAGGCTCCGGATCGGGTATATCAGTAGCAAAAGTCAACTAAGGTCCTCCAAATTCATTATTAAGTTTCATTGATGATAAAAACATTGATATTGCTCATACTATCTGGAATAAAACTCCACTATCAAACGATCATCTATTCTTACATCATTTTCATCTTTTTCTGGTAGGCTGATCATACTACCTTCCATAGATTTATCATCTTTTTGTAACCAACTAGGAGCAGTTTTCCTAGTAGCTTGGTGCTCGGATATTTCATGCAAAGTAGAATTCTGAGACCTGGGCATCCAAGTCATTTTATCTCCAACTTTTACCTGTATAGAAGGAGTTGAAGATCTTCTACCATTCAAAGCAATGTGTCCATGATTTACAATTTGGCGAGCTTCCTTCCTAGAATCAGCCCAACCCAAACGGAAAATTATATTATCTAAGCGAGTCTCTAATATAGTGAGAAGGTTCTCACCTGTAGGCCCTTTTTGTTTCGCAGCTTTTGCATAATGATTTCTAAATTGTGCTTCTCCTACTCCGTAAATATAACGAGCCTTTTGTTTTTCTCTCAAATGAACACCGTATTCGGATAATCTTCTTCTGCGACGAGTAGGCGACGCAGAACTTCCTGGAGCGGCTCTCCTTCTTTCAATCGCACATTTTGGCGTGTAGCATCTCTCTCCCTTAAGAAAGAGTTTAATACCTTGCCTTCTACACAATTTACATGATGGACCGGTATATCTTGACATCCATTAACTCCTAAACGCGTCTTCTCTTTGGTGGTCTGCATCCGTTATGAGGTATAGGAGTGATATCCCGTATCGAAGTAACCGTCAAACCGGCTGTCTGCAAAGACCTAATTGCAGCCTCTCTTCCACTCCCAGGGCCTTTTACTCGCACATCAACGTTTTGTAACCCATGCTCCATAGCAGCACGAGCTGCATCTTCAGCTGCTCTCTGCGCTGCAAAGGCCGTACCTTTTCTTGAACCCTTAAATCCAGCTACGCCAGCGCTGCCTGTAGCAATAACATTACCTATAGGGTCAGTAAACGTAATTATCGTGTTATTGAAGGTAGCATAAACATAGGCTCGCCCGAACGGGACAGATTTACGCTCTCTTCTCCTGGTTCTTCTTCTAGTTTGCCTTGCCATATGTACTTAACCTACTCCTGATTAACCTTTTATATACTTTTAAAAATAATACTTATCTTAAGTCTGGTGAATACGTTTTTATACTCTCCGGCCACCTCTAGAGACAGTTTTCCTGACTCCTTTTCGCCCTCTAGCATTAGTTCGGGTTCTCTGACCATGTACAGGTAGTCCTGTCCTGTGCCTAACCCCTCTATAAGCTCCAATTTCCACAAGGCGCCTTATGTTCATAGCTATCTCACGCTTTAAATCTCCTTCGATTAAATAGCCGCCACGTTCTAGCGCGTCTCGAATTCTCGAGGTCTCATCCTCGCTTAAATCTTTAGTCCTAATATCAGGATCGACGCCTGATCTATCAACAATATCTTGAGCTCTCTTCGGGCCAATCCCATAAATATACCTGAGGGCATACGGAATCTTTTTATTATCTGGTATATCAACACCTGCAATACGCAAATTAATAAGCTCCTCTCATTTACCCTTGCCTCTGCTTATGTTTCGGGTTCGAGCAAATAATCATGACTCTACGGTGTCGCCTAACCACTCTACAATTGTTACATCGTACTTTTACAGAAGTAGATACTTTCATTAAAAATTATCCTCTTTTATCTAAACCTATAGGTCACACGACCTCTTGTAAGATCGTAAGGAGATAGCTCTACTAAAACCTTATCGCCAGGTAATATTCTTATAAAATTCAATCTTATCTTCCCAGATGCGTGAGCCAAAACCAGATGTTCATTTGCTAACTCAACTCTAAACATTCCATTGGGTAGCGCTTCCTTAACGGTTCCCTCAACCTCAATGATTTCTTTTTTATTTGCTTTAGCCATTAAACACTCTCATTTTCTGTGCACGAACAGATAGTATGACATATATATTAACTCCAATCTACCCCTAAGGGCGCCCAGTCAAGCTTGTTAATACCTCAGGGCCATCTTCAGAAACCACAATACTATGCTCCCAATGGGCTGAAATACTGCCATCTTTAGTAGATACCGTCCATTTATCATCACCTACATTTGTCTGCCAATCACCTAACGTCAACATAGGCTCTATCGCTATGGCCAGCCCCTTAGATAAAAGCAATCCTTTTCCGGAAGAACCGTAATTAGGAACACTTGGTTCTTGGTGCATCTCTGTACCTATACCATGACCAACATATTCACGTATAATCCCATATCCTCGTTGTTCCGCATAAATCTGTATCGCATTAGAAATATCTCCTATACGATTACCTATTAAACTAGACTCGATTCCTTTAACCATAGATAACCTAGTATCCTCAACAAGTTTAGATGTTTCTTCTGGCACATCCCCTATACACAATGATATTGCAGAATCTCCATGATACCCCTCATATATGGCTCCACAATCGATCGACAGCACATCTCCGTCTTCGATTTTTCGGTCGCTGGGTATACCATGGACAATTTCTTCGTTAAATGATGTGCAAATATGAGCAGGATAATCCATATATCCTATAAAAGATGGTTTTCCACCCAGGGATACAATCTCTTTCCGAGCTATCTCGTCCAACATAGCGGTCGTTATACCCGGCTTGCAAGCATCTTTCAACACATCTAATACTTTAGCGACGATGTGACCTGCCTGGCGCATAAGGTCTATTTCTCTAGATGATTTAATACTAATTGCCACTTGGTGCTCTATTTTCTGTCTATGACATCAAGTAGTTGCTTCTCAACAATAGAGATATCCTGCTCTCCGTTGATGCGAACCAATTTACCTTGTGATTCAAAAAAATGAATCAACGGAGCTGTCTCGTTTGAATAAACTTGCAACCTATTCCTAACGGTTTCAGCTTTATCATCATCTCGTTGATATAATTCTCCACCATCTAAATCACATACGCCAATTTCTTTCGGTGGATTACTTACAGCGTGGTACGGTGTCTGGCAAGTCCTACAAATGGACCGACCACTCAAACGTCGAATCAATTCTTCATCTGAAACATCCACTAGAATAGCCAAGTCGATTGATTCGTCTTCGGAATCAAGGGCTTGGTCTAAAGACGTCCCTTGGTTAACTGTTCTTGGGAAACCGTCAAGAATATATCCACCTTTGGCATCATCCGCAGATATCCGTTCTAATACCATAGCAACAGTTATGTCATCAGGGACTAATTCTCCTTTATCCATGTAAGTCTTAGCTTTATTACCTAAATCAGTCCCTTGACCTAGCGCCGCTCTAAAAAGATCTCCTGTTGCGATATGCGGTGTTCCTAGTTTTCTAGAAATAACCGCTGCTTGAGTTCCTTTACCTGCGCCGGGGGCACCTAACAAAATAATACGCAATATACTAACCTTTCATTCATGTAAATATCACATAAACCCTTCATATTGACGTTGTAATAACTGAGACTGTAATTGCCTCATGGTATCCAATACGACTGCTACGACAATCAACAAAGCTGTTGAAGCCATTGCAGAAACTGGAACCCCCGTCAATATTAAAGCGAAAAATGGAACTATAGCTACCAACCCCAGAAAAATAGATCCTCCCCACGTAATTCGGGTCAAGATACGCATCAAATATTCGTGCGTTGGAGCCCCAGGCCTAATTCCAGGAATAAACCCTCCATTTTTTTGAAGGTTCTCCGCCATGTTCTGTTGCTGAAATATAACTATCGTATAGAAGAAAGTGAATCCAACTACTAACCAAAATAGGACTATCCAATAAAACGCCTCAGTTGGGCCTAAATTGCGTGTGAAAAAGTCCGCTATTCCTGCAACGGTTCCGTTAGATGATTGTTGAAAGTAACTTGCGATTGTCGGGGGTAACATAAGGATAGAGAAAGCGAAAATAAGCGGTATCATACCTGCCGAATTAATTCTTAACGGAATGTGGCTTGCACCAGACTGGCGATATACACGCCCTCTTTGTATAACGTTCTTACCATATTGGACTGGAATTCTACGCTGTGCCTCATTAAAGACAACTATGAAATATACGACCACTAACCCACATATAGCAACAAGGATCATATCAGTAATATTATTACCAAAAAGAGCTGTACCAAAAACTTGAGGTAGTCCTGCTACAATTCCTCCGAATATTATAAGAGATATCCCGTTACCTATACCATTTTCGGTGATAAGCTCACCGAGCCAAACAAGAAGCATTGTCCCCGCGGTCATGCTTAGTATCATGGCTAAAGAACCCAGGCCGCTACTTCCTACAGCTGGCCACATAGGATCCAATACACCCAAACGGCTAAGTAAAGACACTTGGCCATAAGCTGACCCAGCTGCAACCGGTACTGTCACCCAATGAGTATATTTATTAATTAGCCTTCTACCAGCCTCCCCTTCTTGCGACAATTCTCGTAAGCGAGGTATAACTGGAACCATAATCTGAAAAATAATGCTTGAGGTAATGTAAGGGTATACACCCATGGCAGCAACAGAAAGGTTTCTCATTGCACCACCACTAAAAATATCCAACATCCCTAAAAGTTGGTTACTTTGGAAAAGTCTTTGAAGACCCTCAAGATCGACACCAGGCACTGGAACATGCGCTATAAACCGAAATAGCAAAAGTATAGCGAAGGTGAATAATAGTCTGGCACGCAAATCTGGTTGGTACCATGCATCTATCATGGCTTGTATTAGCGCCGGACGTTGACCTTGTTGTTTTTCCGCTCTTGCAAAACTCATAATCTTATAAAATAATCCTAATGAGGCCTACTTATAACAGGTTTTTCCAACTCATTAACCGTACCACCTGCAGATATAATTTTTTCCTTAGCAGCAACAGAAAATCTATGGGCGCTAACGGTGAGTGGCTGATCCAAAGAACCCTCGGATAAAATTACAACGGGCTCTCTTATAGTTTTTATAATCCCGCGTTCTCGCAAAGTTTCAGGAGAAACCTCTGAACCTGACTCAAATTCTGAAAGTTTTTCTAAATTAACTGGCTGATATTCTATTCTAAACGGGTTCTTAAAACCTCTTTTATGAGGTAGCCTTTTTATCAAAGCGAGCTGTCCACCTTCAAATCCTCTACGAGGGCCAGCACCTGCTCGCGCTTTTTGCCCTTTTAAACCTTTACCTGAATATGTTCCGTGGCCAGACGCATTACCTCTTCCGACACGTCTTTTTCTTTTCTTTGAGCCAATAGCAGGTCTCAGTTCATTTTCACGCATATTATTAACCTTCTTCTTCAGTAGTTTGTTCTCTGAGATCAGTTGTGACTAAATGCCTTACCTTTATCAACATCCCTCGGATAGATCGAGAATAGTCATGCTCCCGCTCATCTCCCATTTTCCTGAGACCTAAAGCTCTCAGGGTTTTCACCTGGTCAGATTTTTGGTTTATCGGACTTTTAGTCAATTTAACAATGACTTTAGCCATTCTTCAAACTCCTACTTTGTCTCATCACTTTGATCGCCAGGTTCCACTTCAACATCTGTTGAATCAGAATCTGTAATCTGTTCATTAGTCTCGGAAATTACTAAATCTTCTGTGTCTTTATTATCTATCGAGTCAGTTACAATCTTAGAATCCTCTTCATCATCGACTTTCTCTATCGGAGGCAATGGAGCTTCTCCTCTAATAACACGTCTAATTGATGCCATTTCACGAGGGTCTCTCATCATTTGAAGACCTTTTAATGTCGCTTGGACAACATTTATGGGATTACTGCTACCTTGAGATTTGGTTAAGATATCTCTTACTCCTGCTGCTTGAACAACTGCTCGCACGGCAGCACTAGCCCTAATACCAGTCCCAGGTGATGCAGGTTTCAGCATCACTTGAGCTCCTCCAAACCTGCTTACAATTTGTTGGGGAACACTACTTTCCACTAAATTAACGGGGATCATAGATTTTCTTGCTATTGCAGTCCCTTTCTGCACAGCTTCAGGGACCTCTTTAGCTTTACCAAGCCCAAATCCAACTTTACCTTTGCCATCTCCAACAACAACCAGGGCGTTGAAAGTAAAATTCCTACCTCCAGCAACGGTTTTAGCAACTCGTCGAATATCTACAACATTTTCCTGGACTCCATCGTTTTGGCGATCAGAATTATCACGTTGGTCACGCCCACGATTCCTGGATGCTCTTGATCTACCTAGTGTCATGAATCCCGCCTCTCACAAAATAGAATATCTTCAAAAAATTAATCCTCCCTGTCGCGCACCTTCGGCTAATTCTTGGACGCGACCATGATATCGATAGCCACCTCGATCAAAAACCACAGAAGTAACTCCCTTTTCTTTAGCTCTCTCAGCTATAGCTGAGCCAACCATTCTTGATTTCGTTGATTTATTAGCATTTTTCGTTTCTTCTAATATTGCATCTTCAAGTGTTGATGCTGAAGCCAATGTTACTCCATTACTGTCATTAACTACTTGCGCATAAATATGATTAAGACTCCTAAAAACAGAAAGTCTAGGTCTATCTGCAGTGCCTTTTACTCGCCGCCTTAACCTAAGATGGCGCCGGTTCCTCGCTTGTCTATGTGATGTAATTCTGCTCATCGTAAATATTTATTCCTTTCGTCCCGCTCCCTTTCCTTGTTTACGGCGAACTTGTTCACCAACATAGCGAATTCCTTTGCCTGTATACACTCCAGGAGGACGTATAGCCCTAATTCGGGCAGCTTGCTGGCCTACCGCCTGTTTATCAATACCTTCCACGTGGACATTTACGTTCTCTTCGACAGTGACATCCACACCTTCGGGAGACATTAAATCCACAGGATGGGAATATCCTACAAAAAGAGTGATACCCCCGTTAGCAGGTTGAGCTCTATAACCAGCACCTCTGATTTCCAAAGATTTCTTAAAACCTTCAGATACCCCTATGACCATATTATTAAGCAGAGAACGAGACAAGCCGTGAATTCCCTTTTCGTTTTTATGCGATTCTTTAAGATTTACAGATACGATATCGCCATCCTTTTTAAAATTCACAGCTTCGTGAAAAACATACTCAAGCGTACCTTTTGGTCCTTTTACTAATACTTTACTTTCTTCAATAGAAACATCCACACCAGAAGGAACTGCTATTGGGGCAAGGCCAACTCTAGACATGTCTTATATCCTCCATGTACGCGGATTTATTCATATAATCATTTTTACCAAACATGGCACAGTAACTCCCCACCTATCCCTTGCTTTCTTGCTTCTCTACCAGTCATCAATCCCTGCGAAGTCGAAACTATAGCTATACCAAGGCCTCCAAAAACTCTTGGTATCTCGCCTTTCTGTACATAAACACGTAATCCAGGTCGGCTAACTCTTCTAAGGCCAATAATTGCGGGTTCATTGGATTCTAAGTAAGCCATCTTCAGCCGTATCTTTTTTTCGAGCGTATCTTCACCAATCAGTTGAAAGTCCTTTATGAATCCTTCTTTTTTTAGCAATTCACTTATAGCAACTTTTGTTCTTGATGCAGGTATCGAAATATTCTCATGCCGAGCCATCAAGCCATTCCTGATTCTCGTAAGCATATCGGCTATCGGATCATTTACTGCCATTATTTACTCCTACCAACTCGATTTCTTTACACCTGGAAGCTGTCCGGTTAAAGCTCTTGACCTAAAACATAGTCTGCATAAACCGAACATTCTGTAATATGCTCGTGGCCGGCCACATACATTACAGCGGTTGTTAAACTGCACTTTATACTTTGGTTTGCGCTTCCATTTCTCAATTTTTGATTTCTTAGCCATCTAACTTGCCTCCTGCCTAACAAATGGCATTCCCAGCATTTCTAGTAATCTCATACCTTCTTGATCTGATTTTGCAGATGTTACGATGCTCACTTGTAAACCTCTAATCTTATCAACTGTGTTAAAGTCGATCTCCGGAAAAATAATCTGTTCAGTTAATCCCATACTATAATCGCCTCGACCATCAAATCCTTTACGTGATAATCCTCTAAAATCTCTCGTGCGTGGCAGTGCGATGCTTATCAGGCGATCTAGAAAAAACCACATTCTAGTACCTCTTAAAGTGACGGCTGCCCCGATGGGCTGTCCTTCCCTAATTTTAAAACCTGCTATAGCTTGCTTCGCACGGGTTACAACGGGTTTCTGCCCGGCAATATTAGCCAGATCGCGCTGTATTCCCTCTAAGGCTCTAGCCTCTTCACGAGCCTCACCAGCACCAATATTTATAACTATCTTCTTAACAGCGGGGGCTTCCATAATATTCTTATATCCAAATTCAGCAACTAAAGCAGCTAGGGTTTCATTTCGGTATTGTACAAGCAGTCTTGGTTGGTCATTTTGAGCTGGCTTTTTTTGAGCTGGCTTTGCTTTCGTCGTAGCACTACTCGTTTTTGACCCTTTTGCTTTTGATGCCGTCGTTTTGGTCTTAACAGATTTTGTTTTTGCTGCAGTGGTTTTTTTTGCGCGCGAAGCCGCAGGTGCTTTAGTCGCAGCACCTTCTTTAGTAGCTTCTTCTTCCGCTGCCCCAGAAGGAACAGGCGGAAGATATCCTAATCTATTGTCTCTCTGCATTTTTTACACTGCCGCACTTTCCGTCCGTCATCCAATCTAATAAAACTAACTCCAACTGCCTCATCACAATGCGGACAAACCAGACGAAGGTTAGATAGGGACAAAGGACTAGGTTTTTCGATAATACCGCCTTGCTGTACACCAGGTTGAGTCCTCGTATGTCGTTTAACTAAATTAATCCCTTGAACCAAAGCTCTGCCTTTTTCAGGGATAACACGCTCTACTTCTCCTCTTTTGTTTATATCTTTTCCAGCAATAACCAAAACAGTATCACTTTTCTTTATCTTCGCAGCCATACTATAAAACCTCCGAAGCTAAAGATATGATTCTCATAAAATTCTTTTCTCTAAGTTCACGGGCAACTGGGCCAAATATCCTAGTCCCTCTAGGAGCATCTCGATCGTTGAGAATAACAGCTGCATTCTCATCAAATCTTATATACGAGCCATCCGGTCTACGGTGAGGTTTAACAACTCTTACAATAACTGCTCTAACCACTTCACCTTTTTTTACTGCGCTGTTGGGTTGCGCGTCTTTTACGGACGCGACTATCACATCTCCAACAGACGCATAATGTCTCCTTGTTCCTCCAGGAACATTAATGCACTGTATCTCTCTTGCTCCAGAATTATCTGCAACTTGTAACCTCGATTGAGTTTGAATCATCTCATCCCACTTTCATCCGACAAAAGTTCATCGACAGCACCTTTATCGATCACTTCTATCAACCGCCATCGTTTTTGTTTAGACAATGGCCGAGTCTCTTGGATTCTTACTAAATCACCAATTCCTGAAGATCCGTTCTCATCGTGAACTTTAAATTTTGTGGTTCTCGTCACAGCTTTTCTATACAACTGATGCGTACTTTTTCTATCTACGGCAACGACAACAGTTTTATCCATTTTCGCACTGACCACTCGCCCTATTCTGGTATTACGATCCATTTTCACCTCTAGATTCGATTGTTAGAAGCTCTCTTTCTCTCTGTACCGTTAGTAAGCGTGCGACAGTTTTCCGAACTAATCTACTCTCAGATGTATTATCCAGTTGCCTGGTAACCGCGCGAAACCTCAAGTCAAACACTTCTCTTCTTGCCTTTTCAAGTTCTTCTTTAATTTGTTCATCATTTAAAGCTTTTATTTCAGATATATCCATAATAATTAATCAATCTCCCGTTTAACAATTTGTGTTTTTATTGGGAGTTTATCTTGCGCTAATTTCATCGCTCTTCTTGATAAATCTTCTGGAACCCCTGCTATTTCAAACATTATTCTGCCTGGCTTAACAACAGCAACCCAGCCCTCTACATTACCTTTTCCTGAACCCATTCGGGTTTCCAGAGGTTTTTGAGTAATGGATTTATGCGGGAATACCCTTATCCATATTTGTCCACCTCTTCGAACATGCCTAGTCATAGCTCGACGCGCAGCCTCGATTTGCCTGCCAGTGATCCATGCTTGTTCTAAAGCCTGGATACCGAATTCGCCGAACGCAATAGAACTACCTTTTTGAGCCAACCCACGACGTCTCCCTCGGTGCATTTTTCGGTATCTAACTTTGTTGGGCTGCATCATTATTCTGATCCCTCATTTTCATTAACGGAACCAGTCTCGGTTTCTACTTCTTCATTTGTTACACTACTCGCCACTTCAAGTGAAGGCTCCACGGGTGCTTCAGCCTTAACTTCCGTCTCTACCGAATCTGTGTCTTGGTCACTACTGTTAGTAGTGGATACAAGTGCTTCTCGTCTTGCTGCTTCCTCTGCTGAGGACATTGTCGCTACGACATCACCTCTGTAGATCCACACCTTAACTCCGATTAATCCCATTTGTGTATGAGCTTCTGCTTGGCCAAAATCAATATCAGCTCTTATAGTGTGCAAAGGAACTCGGCCAGCCATCGCTTTCTCATTCCGAGCAATCTCAGCTCCACCTAAACGACCAGATACCAATACTTTTATGCCTTGAGCTCCCGACTGCATCGTTCTAGAAACTGACTGTTTTATAGCTCTTCTAAAAGATATTTGTCTTTCAATCTGTTCACTAATACTTTGCGCAACTAATGTTGCCTCCAATTCTGCTTGGCGTATCTCGTTAATATCAACTCTGATCCGCTTACCAGTGATATCTTCTAATTCTTTTCTTAACTCCTCTACCCGTTGTCCACCTCGCCCAATGACGACACCTGGCCGAGCCGAGTGTATGGTCGCCCTAACTTCATTGGTTTTACGATCTATTTCCACACGGGAAACAGCTGCGTCTTTATGCTTAACTATGATATGATCACGGATCTTTATATCCTCAAGCAAGTTTTCTCTATAAATTTGCGGCCTGTCCGCGAACCAGCGAGTTTGCCAATCTTTAATCACGCCTAATCGAAACCCGTTAGGGTGTACTTTATGTCCCATTTTTACGTTGCCTCCTCATCAAGCACAACAGTCATGTTGCTGTGTCTCTTAAAGTTAGGACCAGCTGTTCCTCTAGCCCTTGGATAATATCGCTTTAAAGTTGGGGCTGGGCCAATATTAACTCTTATTATCCTAAGCCCCGTAGGATCCATCTCAAAATTATTTTCCGCGTTAGCAGCGGCCGACCTCACTACCTTTGCTACATTTTTTGCCCAAGGGCTGGGCATGAATTGAAGTATTGTTAACGCCTCTTCCACATTTTTACCAACTAGTGAATTTACGATTAACCTAAGTTTCGCTACAGATATAGACATATTCTTTTGTGTTGCTGATACTTCCAAGATTACCTGACCACTCTTTCATTTCGACCAGTATGGCCTCTGAAGGTCCTTGTTGGTGCAAATTCTCCCAACTTATGACCAACCATGTTCTCTGTTATAAAGAGAGGTATATGTCTTCTCCCATCATGAACAGAAATATTTAACCCAACCATAGATTCAAGAATCGTTGAGGCTCTTGCCCAAGTTCTTATAACAACTCGCTCATTAGAGCTAGAAGCTGCTTCAACTTTTCTCATCAATTTAGCATCAACGAAGGGTCCCTTTTTTACTGATCTAGACATAAATCAACTTCTCCTACCACCTCTTCTACGAACAATAAACGGCGTACTCTTTTTATTTCTCCTAGTCCTTTTCCCTAAAGTTGGCTTACCCCAAGGCGACTTTGGGCTAGGCATCCCAATAGGCGATCTACCTTCTCCACCTCCATGAGGATGGTCTCTTGGAGACATAGCAGAACCTCTGACAGTAGGTCTCCAACCTTTCAATCGTTTCCTACCTGCTTTACCCCATGATAAATTCTTGTGATCTAGATTACCGATTTGGCCAACCGTAGCTGAGCATGTAGAGAGTATTCTTCTCAGCTCTCCAGAGGGCAGCCTTAGAAGCGTATAATTGCCCTCTCTTGCGAGAACCTGTGCACCTACACCAGCTCCTCTAACAAGTTGGCCACCTTTGCCTAACTGCAACTCCACATTATGCACGGTCGTTCCAGTAGGAATATTTTGTAAAGGAAGGGAATTCCCAGGCTTAATTTCTGCATCGGGGCCGGCTACAATAACATCTCCTTTTTTCAAACCTAGAGGAGAAATAATATATCGTTTCTCGCCATCTCTATAATGTAACAATGCTATTCTTGAAGATCGGTTAGGATCATATTCAACAGACGCTACTTTTGCAGGAACCCCTAGTTTATCCCTCTTAAAATCAACCACTCTATAAGATCGTTTTACTCCACCACCCCTATGTCTAGTAGTTATTTTACCTCGTTGATTACGACCAGCATTGCTTTTCAAAGGTCTAAGTAGTGTTTTTTCTGGCTTTACTTTATCGATGTCTTCGAAAGCGTCAAAAACCGCGGCCCTGCGACCTGGTGATGTTGGTTTAACGTTTTTTACAGCCATGGTTTTCCTTACATTCCTTCAAAAACTTCGATCCTATCACCTTGAGCTAAAGTGACGATCGCTTTTTTCCATTTCCGTGTTGTAAATACTCGAGTCCCAGATCTTTTAGTCTTTCCTTTTACATTCATTACATTAACGGCGAGCACTTTCACCTTAAATGCCTCTTCGACGGCTTTCTTAATCTCTTGCTTATTAGACTTACTATGGACCTCGAAAGCATACTTCCCTGCCTCTTGAGCGAGAGCTATTTTTTCGGTAATTATAGGCCTTCTCAAAATCTCTAAAGGGTGGCTATCCATTTAACGACCACCTTTCTTACCATCTTTTGCCCATAGCTCTTCTGCCTTTTTTACTGCATCGACCGTCATGATAAGATTCTTATACTTTAATAGGTCTCCGATATTCAAATAAGAAGCAGTAAGAGTTTTCACTCCTTCTAAATTACGGGCAGATAAAATCACACCTTCTGAAAATGGATTACCGACCAACAAAGTGGAACCTGTTACACCTAACGAATCAATAATTTGTCGAAGCTCCTTAGATTTTGGAGCTTGTACGCTCAGCTCATCTATAATTAGAAAACTTCCCTCTCTAAGTTTCTCAGACAATACGCATCGCAAAGCCTGTCGTCGCATCCTAATAGGCATATCTTGTCTGTAACTCCTAGGTTTAGGTCCAAATGCGACTCCACCATGTCTCCAAATTGGGGATCGAATACTACCTGCTCTTGCACGACCTGTACCTTTTTGTCTCCATGGCTTTCTTCCGCCACCTCGGACTTCAGCTCGAGTTTTTGTAGAATGTGTTCCTGTTCTAGCGTTAGCTCTTTGACGAACCAAAGCTTGGTGTACCAACGGTTCATTCATTTCAACATCAAAAAGAAGTCCATCAAGCTCTACTTGGCTTATGACTTCCCCTGAAATATTTTTTACATCAGTTTTCATTATTTCCCATTTCGTCCCTGTTTGCGCACCATTACTAATCCTGAAGCAGCTCCAGGGACTGAACCTCTAACAAAAAGAAGGTTTCTCTCTTCATCAATAGCTACTATTTTTATGCCTTTTTCAGTGCTCCGTTTAGCACCTAAGTGGCCCGCCATTTTCTTTCCTTTTCGAACTCGCCCCGGGGTAGTTCCTTGACCAACGGAACCAGGGGCTCTGTGCTTATCTCCCTGGCCATGAGTTTTTGGTCCACCGGCGAAATGCCATCTTTTAACACCTCCGGCAAAACCTTTACCCTTTGATTTACCAATGACATCTACTATGTCTCCTACTTCAAATATTTGAGCAATTGTTACAACGCTACCAATTTGTTGATCATTAGAATCTACGGAATCTACCTCTCGAAGATACTTAAACAAATCTAGGCCGTTCTTTTTTAAATGCCCTTTTTCAGGGTTCGACATCTTTTTTTCAGGAACTTGCTTATACCCTATTTGGATTTTGTCATAACCATCTTTTTCACTATTTTTTACCTGTGTGACTACACAAGGACCTACCTCTAAGGCAGTTACAGCAGAGACTATTCCATCGTCGTGGATGTATTGAGTCATACCCAATTTTGTTCCTAATAACGCATTTAACATATCAAACAATTCTCTCCAAACATCTACGATTCTATCTCTATATCAACACCAGCAGGTAAATCTAAGTGGGTTAGTGAATCAATCGTCCGAGTCGTCGGATCTAAAATATCAATAACTCTTTTGTGAGTTCGCATTTCAAACTGCTCTCTAGCATTCTTATCCACATGCGGCGAGCTTAAAACGGTGAACTTCTTTATCTTAGTAGGCATTGGAATCGGTCCGGACACTTGAGCCCCAGTTCCTTCAGCTGCTTCGACAATTTGAATAGCAGAAGAATCCAGAAGTTTGTGATCAAAAGCTTTAAGAGTAATTCGTATTTTTTGATTTTTAGTGTTAGTCATAATTTACTTTGTCCCTGCCACAACTGAAACTGACTCCGCTATATGCTTAGGTACTTCCGCATAATGGTCAAACTGCATACTATAATTCGCTCGGCCCTGCGAAGAAGACCTCAGAGTAGTAGCGTATCCAAACATTTCTCCCAAAGGAACAAACGCAGTTATAATCTGCAAATCTCCTCGTGGCTCCATACCCTGGATTTGTGCACGTCTCCCATTTATATCTCCAAGTACATCTCCTAAACTTTCCTCAGGAGTGACCACTTCTACAGACATAACAGGTTCTAATGCTACCGGTTTCGCTCTATTAGCAGCGGCTTTAAAGCCCATGGAGCCCGCCATTTTAAAAGCCATTTCTGATGAATCAACATCATGGAAAGAGCCGTCGTCTAAAGTGATCCGAAGATCCACCATAGAAAAACCGGTTATGATTCCATTCATAGCTGCTTCCCGAGCCCCGGCTTCAACAGCTGGGATGTATTCTTTGGGTATAGTTCCCCCTACTATTTTATTTACAAATTCGACACCTGAGCCAGTCTCTAAGGGCTCTACGGTAAGCCAAACATGCCCGTATTGGCCACGTCCACCAGATTGTCGAACGTATCGTCCTTCTGCCCTAGCGCTCTGTCGTATTGTTTCTCTATACGCTACTTGTGGGCGGCCAGTTTGCGCGACTACATTAAACTCTCTTTTAAGTCGATCTACGATTATCTCTAAGTGTAATTCACCCATTCCAGATATAACAGTTTGAGCTGTCTCTTGATCATGAGCAGAATGGAAAGTTGGGTCCTCTTGTTGGAGTTTTACCAACGCATCAATTAATTTTTCTTCTTCTTCACGTGACTCCGGCTCAATAGCAACAGATATGACTGGTTCAGGAAATTGTATAGTCTCTAGCAAGATTGGATTATCAGAGTCACATACTGTATCACCTGTAGAAGTATTCTTTAATCCAACTGCAGCAACAATATTACCAGCTCGAGCTTCTTCAAGTTCTTCTCGATGGTTAGAGTGCATCTGGATCAAACGGCCCATGCGTTCTCTATCTTGCTGGGTCGTATTTATAACGTTCGAGCCTGATTTACATACTCCTGAATACACACGTAGATAAACTAACCTACCAGCAAACGGATCTGTCACGACTTTGAAAGCCAACGCAGCAAATGGTTCTTCCGGATCAGGTTTCCTAAAAGCAACTTCCTCTGTTCCTGGCGTTGTTCCTTCAATTGCAGGTACCTGATCTGGAGACGGTAAATAATCGACAATTGCGTCTATCAGTGGCTGGACACCTTTGTTTCTTAAAGCAGTTCCGCAAAGAACCGGATACATATCCATCTTAACTGTACCTAAGCGCAATCCTTTAATAATTTCTTCTTCAGATAAAGCTTCGCCCTCTAAAAATTTTGCCATCAATTGATCATCGTGTTCAGCAGCATTTTCAATCATGATTTCACGATATTTTGCCACATCTTCTTTCAATTCATCTGGTATAGGACCTTCGGTCATTTTGTCGCCGTTTTCGCCTTCCCAAGTAATAACCACTTGGCGTATTAAGTCAACGACACCTTTAAAATCGTCTTCTTTACCCCAAGGAATCTGCACTGGGACTGGATTAGCTCCAAGTCTGTCCTGAATTGATTTAATTGACGTGAAGAAATCTGCTCCGATTTTATCCATTTTATTTATAAAACAGAGCCTAGGAACCTGGTACTTGTCGGCTTGTCGCCAAACGGTCTCAGACTGGGGTTCAACACCAGCATTCGCATCAAATATTACGACTCCGCCATCTAAAACTTTGAGGCTTCTCTCAACTTCTGCCGTGAAATCAACGTGGCCAGGGGTATCAATAATATTAATTTTATGGCCATTCCATTCCACTGTTGTCGCAGCAGAAACAATCGTGATACCTCGTTCTTTTTCTTGATCCATCCAATCCATAACAGCAGTACCGTCATCGACTGTACCTAACTTATATGTTCTGCCTGTAAAAAAAAGCACTCTTTCGGATACTGTAGTTTTACCGGCATCAATATGCGCAATAAAACCTATATTTCTTATATTATCTAGCCCACCGTCCTGAGTCATTTAGGTATATTCCTTCCGATCAATTTACCAACGATAATGGGCAAAGGCTTTGTTCGCATCTGCCATTCTATGTAATTCTTCCCGACGTCTAACTGCGGCACCTTGCCCTCTAGCTGCGTCTGTCAATTCTGCCGCTAGTTTACTTACCATAGGACTACCACCTCGAGCACGGGCAGCATCAATTATCCACCTCATTGCCAAAGCGGCACCTCTATCTTCTCTAACTTCAACTGGTACTTGGTATGTAGCTCCACCGACCCTACGAGGACGAACCTGCAAAAGCGGTGTCGCGTTCCTCATTGCCTGACCAAAAATTTCCATTGGGTCAGTACCATCTTCTTGGATTAAATTAAACGCTCCATATACTATCCTGCGTGCTGTGTTTTTCTTACCTCTTTGCATAACTCTATTCGTAAACCTGGTAATTAATTCGCTACTATAAATAGCATCAGGAGTTAGAATACGTTTTTGTGCTCTGCGACGCCTAGACATCAATTATCCTCTCTTGGATCCATATTTGCTGCGGCCATTTTTGCGATCGCCAACTCCATCGGAGTCCAATGCTCCACGAATAACGTGATATCGCACGCCGGGTAAGTCTCGAACTTTGCCACCTCTTATTAATACAGTGGAGTGTTCTTGCAAATTATGTCCTTCACCCGGTATATAAGCTGTAACTTCAGCCCCGTTAGTGAGCCTGACACGTGCAACCTTCCTGAGCGCAGAATTAGGTTTTTTAGGCGTCATTGTTCTGACTTGAGTACAAACTCCACGTTTTTGAGGAGAAGGCAAATCTCTTACAACTCTATTAGTTAAAGCGTTGAAACTATACTGCAAAGCAGGAGCCTTAGACTTTTTAGCCCTAGGCTTTCTGCCTTTTCTAATCAACTGGTTTACAGTCGGCATATTTATACTTTACCTTTCCTTAGTTATATAATTTACAAACTATTTTCGATAAACCTTCTCGGTTTCTCCCACGCAAAAAACCTCAAAATATGAATTCGAGATGTAGCGTATGCTGTTTACCCGGTTCACAGAAAAACTTAGCCCCTTGCTACACAAGAGGCGCTAGATAGGAATTCTAGTATCTAGGACCTAGTTATGTCAATGAATAATCGTTAGTGATTACCTTAAATCCCAATAATCGGGTCAAAATGATCACATGGATCGATATTTACCTTCAAAATGTATCAAAGGTTTATCTATCTTATCAGATACACCGGCTCTTGCCACTTCAGCGATGTAAACCTTATGGTCACCAGCGGAAATCGTTTGATCAACATTGCACTCAAGAAAAGCCAATGAATCATCAAAGATTGGACATCCATTCTCTCCAGGAGAAAATTTTATCCCCTCTAGTTTGGATACTTGCTTCTTATTAAAGTTCTTTTGGGCTAAAGCTCGTGAAATTTCGATCTGTTCTTCACTAAGAATATTCACGGAGAACAGGCCACTTTGAGAAATAAGTTCATTAATATCTGAGTCGTTGTTTATGCATATCATTATTAAGGGAGGAGAAAGTGAAACAGCGGAAAAGGCACTTACTGTAGTCCCGTGAAAATTTCCTTTGTAGACTGTTGCTACAGCAGTAACACCCGAAGCAAACCGGCCCAAGACCGTTCTATATAAATCAGGTTGCAATATCATGAACGACACTATAACTATTTAGATAATAAAACTGCAGTTCACCAGGATCAGTTATCTTTGCGTCTCTTTGCCTTCCTGGCCTTCATTCGTAACTTTTCTTGTTTAGAAACAAAGTGTCTTTTTTCTTTTGCTTGTCGCAAAATACCTGACCGTTCTACAACAGATCGGAATCGCTTTACCAATCCCTCTTGGGATTCCCCATCTCGAAGAAATACATAGGTCATAAAAAAACTCTCCAAACAAATTAAAAGTTATTGTCACATACTATACGAATAAACAATGCCTGCCAACTATATCAGTGTTGCTCAGCGTAACACTCCGAACAATAAACCGGCTTGATACCTTTGGGTTCAAACGGTACTTCCGTCTCTTTACCACACTGTGCGCAGACAGCTGGATACATTTTTCGAGGCCCACGGGCTCCTCCAGAATTTCCCCCACGCCTTGTATTAAGATCAGATCTCCTAACTACACGACAGGGTGAGCATCTTTTCGGCTCGTTCTCAAAGCCTCTTTCTGTATAGAATTCTTGTTCTCCAACAGTAAAAATAAATTCGTTCTCGCAGTCGACACAAATAAGAACTTTGTCTTCTAAAGTCATACGACCCCCCACTTACTAGACTCCCCTTACTAACCCGGCGGACTATAACACAACTTAGCTTCGTAAACTAGCATTTTTCGCTATATATCTCGTTTTTGAAATAACAACCCCGCCAATATGTAGAACAAAACGCTAAAAGCAATTAAAACTGCGAAATTCTCCAATGGAGGGACTTGATCGAGTACTATAGCACCCGGTTTATAGTAGTGAAAAAATGAAACAAACCCCCAATCGGTTGCTTGTTCCCAGATATTACATATAAAGTCAACGAAATACATAAGCAGAACAAGGATCACGCTGCGGCCTGTTACCCAAGACGAATCATTTCCAAAAGAAGAAAAACATACTGCAATTGAATTGATCAAAATGAACAGTAAGAAACTATTAATAACCAGATATAAAAATAGATCAAAGTTATCGCTTACCCCAAAAAAACGTAAGCTCGCAAGTAAACCAAGCAAATATACTAGCTGCAAGATGAAAATACCTGTTATGGACGCAAGGATTTTCCCACCAATAAATGAAATTCGAGATATAGGTTTCGATAAAGAAAAAAGAATGTCGCCTGTTTCGATTTCTTTTGCAATAGAGGATGCTCCCACAGATATTGAATAAGCTGTAAAAACCACTAGGAATATTGGATGCCTACTAACACTAGCGAGCCACCCTTCTACACCAGCAGTAGGCATGAACCCAAACTGTGATTCAAGTAGGTTTTTTAAGTCATGTGGCAACAACTCCATTAAACCTATTGCCAAAGTATCACCTAAGGAATTCCACACGAAACTTATTAATAATAAAAAAAGTAAAATTATAAGACCTACAAAAAACATCGGGCGCCAAACGGTCCGTAAACTAAAAAGAAAAACGTAAACCAACCTATTTCTCCTCGGTCTGGTAATAAGAAAGAAATACACTATCTAAATTTGGCCGTTCTATAACTAAATCATCAACTGTTTGAGATTTAAGAACGTTGAGTAAATGTTTAATATTACCTTTAACCCTCAAATGAACAGTTTTTTGGTCTACATTAATATTAGTTATCCCTTCGATCGAGGATAAATCTGGGATTTTCGATGTAGAAAATTTGATCTCAATATTACGTTCTAATTGATCGATCATGTCAGCAATGTTGCCCTCGGCAATTATAGCTCCGTTATTTATCATGGCGACTCGATCACAAATACGTTGAACATCATTTAGGTTATGACTAGACATAAAAATGGTTGAACCCTTACTTTTAAATTCTTTCAAAATATTAAACAGTGTCTGCTGTACAAGAGGGTCTAAACTGGTCGTAGGTTCATCAAGAATTATGACACTTGGATTATGCTGCAAGGCTTGAATAATCGACAATTTCTTAGCCATTCCTTGTGAATAAGTCCTTACAGGTTTTAAGAGAGCATCTCTAGGAAAATCCAATCGATCTAGAAGCTCCTCTCTCAAAATAGGGGTAACACCTTGTAATCCAGACCAATAATTAAGTAAGTCAGAACCCAGATTGGCCTGATAAGAGTTTATTAAATCTGGGACAAATCCTACATGGTGAGCGATTTCCCTTCGGTGCACCCAGGCATCTTTACCCAAAAATGAGACCTCACCTGAAGTAGGTTTTATGAAACCTGTCATCACTCTTATGGCCGTGGTTTTACCGGCACCATTGGGTCCTAGGAAACCAAGAATTTCTCCTTCATTCAAAGTTAAATTGACTTTATCAAGTGCCTTGGTTGATGAGAACTGCTTCGTTACTTGGTTAAATTTAAACACAACGATTATTTCTCTTCCTAGGTTCAGTTCTTCACTTTAAAAAAGAGAGGAGATTACGGAGTGCAGCAAAATTTATTGCCCATCCAATACCTGAAACTTTGCCAGAGAATACTTCATTGGTCGAAGTATCCCAATAACTTTCCTTTATCTTTGAAAGAGCGGGTGGGCGCAGATCATACGGAACAAAACCAAGGGATTTCCCTTTCCAACGCTCCACACCGTCTTCTTTTTTTATTTCCTCAACGATGATCCCTGCTACTACCATCGCGGTGAACAATTTTACTAAATTCCCCATTTCAACACCTTTGTTACATTATAACAGTCGCCGGAACTGTTTATCTGATTTATAAGGACCAACTATAGAAACCCTGTACAATTCTGGCCTAAATAAACGTTTTGCAATTCTCTGTAGATCCTCTAAATTTAGTTGGTCCAATTGGGACGCTACTTCATCTGGTGAACGCAAGCGATTTAATAACAATTCTTGCCCACCAAGCCATGAGGTGACACTTCGTGTATCTTCTAAGCCCAAAAACAAGCGCCCTTTTATTAATTCACGTGCCCTATCTAGTTCAGTTTGGTCAATGTTCTCTACTGCTCGACTAAGCTCTGTAATTATCCCCTCGATAGCATGATTTGCGTTAGCGGGATCTGTACCGGCATAAACAGTCATGGAACCAGTATCCGTAAATTTAGATACGGATGAACCAACTTCGTATACCAGACCCTTATCTTCTCTAAGAGATAGAAATAATCTACTGGCCATCCCTTCGCCCAAAACCGTATTCAAAAGATCCAGTGAATACCGATCTCGATCCATGATACTTATACCAGGAAAACTTAAACATATATGAGCTTGTTCTGTAGCTCTATACTCAACAATGATTGGGTTATCTAATTCAGTTTCCACTACGGGAATCAGTTCTCTTTTTCCAATATCCTGTAGATTTAAAGAGGAACTTGATACCAAATCCTCCACTTCTGCTTTTTCGATTTGCCCCGCGACAACCAATACAACATTATTAGGACGATATTGATCCCGCATATAATCGAGCATCATGTCCTTCGTTATGGAATTAACAGTTTCGGGTGTTCCACCTATATCTCTTCCTAAA
The DNA here is from genome assembly GCA_045562535.1 of Dehalococcoidia bacterium. GTDB lineage: Bacteria > Chloroflexota > Dehalococcoidia > UBA6926 > UBA6926 > UBA6926. Next base: position 185,769 of record JBJKVP010000004.1, read on the forward strand.
GGTTGATTAGGCCATAACAAGGAATCGTTAAGCAGAAAAGCTTTCTGACTGGGTACATCATTCACTTGATGTAATTCTTCCAATATCACTTGGCGTTCTTTTTCAATCTCTGAAGGGTCAAATGTTGAATCTTGCAACATGTCTGTTAAAAGATCCATAGCTACCGGCAGATGGTCTCTTGCAACTCTGGACCAATAAACTGTTAATTCACGTTCTGTACCTGCATTAATATAACCTCCTACTCGCTCGATACTTTCAGAAACATCCTTGGGTCGAGGTCTTTTGGAGGTGCCTTTGAAAAGCATGTGTTCTAAGTAATGTGAAACGCCTGCTTCAGGATCATTTTCATATCGAGATCCAGCACCAATATAAAAAGCTACTGAAACGGATCTGGTTGCTGGCATGGAAGCTGTAACAATTCTCAAACCATCGGGCATTACAGTACGATCATACAACGTCGAAGCATCTTGATTGTTATCCAACTTAGCTTTTACTCCAAACTACGTCACCATGCAAATCTGGCTCATGCGGTTCACTGGCGAATTTCTCGTATTCTAGTTTACTCTCAGCAATTGTGGTTGCATCACCATGTCCTGGAAGGACATTTGTTTCAGGATCTAGTTTATACAAGTGGGTTACAATACTATTTATCTCTGTTCTTAGAGATTCCGGACTATCCGAATGACCAGGTCCACCAGGGAACAGCGTGTCTCCTGTAAATAAAAAGGATCCTGAAATCAAACAAATACTACCTTCGGTATGCCCAGGAGTGGAGATAACCCTTAGCGGTACGCTACCAACTTGCAAAGTGTCACCGTGTTCCAGAAAAATATCTGGCGTCAAAGGCAAAGCCGCTGCATCTTTTGAGTGAACCGCAACTAAAGCATCTGGAAATTGATTTTTAATTGCTTCTAACGCTCCCCAATGGTCTTGATGTCTATGGGTGGTCACAATTAACGCGAGATT
>JBJKVP010000005.1:0-64507 GCA_045562535.1 Dehalococcoidia bacterium
AAAGACATCCTAAAGGTCCTTTAACACCAGAGCAGATAGAGGAACGCATACAAGAATTACTGTCTTCAGGAAAGATCACTGAGGATCAAGTAGATGAAGTGCGAGAAAAGATGGAAAACTTTAAAGGAGAAAGACATCCTAAAGGTCCTTTAACACCAGAGCAGATAGAGGAACGCATACAAGAATTACTGTCTTCAGGAAAGATCACTGAGGATCAAGTAGATGAAGTGCGAGAAAAGATGGAAAACTTAAAAGGGAAAAGACACCACAAAGGTCCTTTAGCACCAGAGCAGATAGAGGAACGCATACAAGAATTACTGTCTTCAGGAAAGATCACTGAGGATGAAGTAGATGAAGTGCGAGAGAAGATGGAAAACTTAAAAGGGAAAAGACACCATAAAGGTCCTTTAGCACCAGAGCAAATAGAGGAACGCATACAAGAATTACTGTCTTCAGGAAAGATCACCGAGGATCAAGTAGATGAAGTGCGAGAGAAGATGGAAAACTTTAAGCCGAAACTGCATAACCGCAAAGGGTTAAATAGTAATCACAGGAGCCAAGTAAGTACTCAATCGACCTAAAATTTTGGGGATTCCACAAGTACAGCAGTTTTCTGGGTCCCCAAAATTGGTCTCTCAGTGAAGGTTTAGGAGTGATGATATGGCAGGAAATATATTAATTATTGAAGATGATATGGATGCCTCAGCTTTGGTTAAATTATATCTACAAAAAGATGGCTATAAAGTTACGCAGTCCGCTGATGGGTTTGAAGGGCTTCGTGTATCAAAAATGATTAATCCAGATCTAATCATCCTGGATCTGATGTTACCAGGTCTTGATGGTATAGAAATTTGCAAAAATTTGAGAGAAGACTCGGACGTACCCATCATAATGCTAACTGCTCGTGTTGACGAAAATTCTAGATTAAAAGGACTAGATGTCGGGGCAGATGATTACATCACTAAACCATTCAGCCCTAGAGAATTGGTAGCTAGAGTCAAAACTGTCTTACGAAGATCTTCACTAGATACTAATGATCGTAAACCAGCGGTACTATCATTTGGGGCAGTTACCCTCGATGTAGCAGCAAGAATAGCATTTGTGGACGGAACCAAAATATTAACGACCCCTACTGAATTAAAAATATTAGAATTCTTGATGTCCAAACCCGATGTGACCTTTACTAGAGATCAAATAATTGAACATGTGTTTGATTTTGAGTTTGATGGTTATGACCGTAACGTGGATACTCATGTAGCAAACTTGAGAAAAAAAATACAAGCGACCGGGACCAAGAATCGATATTTACATACAATCTACGGTACAGGATATAGGTTTGGTGATGCATAGGTTTTTTGGTAGTTTGAGGGCACGTATTTTTATAGGATCCTTGTTAGTTCTGTTTTTAGGTTTATTGATTGTTCATTTCTCTGCCACCCGAATGGTAGCGGTACAAATTTCACAATTTGAAGCTCGTGTCTCTGAAGCCCAAGTTCAAAGAATCGAAAATTATTTTAGAGAACAGAATAATTCATCAAAGAGAACTCAGAATGAACTAGCCAACGAAGTTTCCTCGTTAGCAAATATTGTTGGGAGACGAGTAGTATTTCAAGATAAACAAGGTCGGATACTTTTTGATTCAAATACAGAGAGAAGACTACGGTCCCTAATGTTGGAGAAATCTTTGTCTAGAGAACAGATACCGGAAGCAAGAGGTCGATATTTAAAGGAACTTAATAATAAATCACCACTTAATGATAAATTTCGTAAGTGGCCCATTAACAGTATGGCTAATATATCTAATATTGCCGTTGGACCATCTGCTGATGCATTTCGACCACCACCATCAGGAAGTGGTTTACTGAGTGGAATTAACAGGTCATTGGTTGTAGCGGGGATTATTGGGTCAATTTTTGGTTTAATTATTTCTACTCTCACATCCAACTGGGTATTATCGCCTATCCGTCAATTGAGGTCATCTGTTTCAGCATTTGGAACCGGACAATTTACTGAAAGAGTTGCAATAACTGATTCAGGTGAAGTGGGTGAATTGGCTCAATCGTTTAATGTGATGGCGGAGCGGATGGATCTTGCGCATCAACAAAGGAAAAAATTGATTGCCGATATATCGCATGAGCTCCGTACGCCAATATCTAATATTCAAGGATATATAGAAGCTATTGAGGATGAAATCTTAGAACCTAATGAAACGAATATGAAAATTATGCATGAACAAATCCTTCAACTGTCAAATGTTGTCGAGGATCTGCGCGTGTTAGCGGAAGTGGATTCAGGAGAACTTACGCTCAAAAAAGAAATGAGTTCGCTGGTGTCAATAATTGATGGCGTTGTAAACGCTTTTGGCTTAAAAGCAAGTGAAAATAATGTTTCAATTTTGGCTAATTTCCAGAAATCGAAAGAACTTATTTTGATTGATGAAGAGAGAATACGGCAAGTTATTACTAATCTTTTGAATAACGCTTTACGATATAGCCCTGATGGATCGAGAGTGGATGTTGATTTAGAAGATAGTGATAGTATGTTTCGTATTTCAGTATCAGATCAAGGCCCTGGCATACCACCTAGCGATGTGGAGTTGATATTTAATAGATTTTACCGGGTTGATTCTTCAAGAAATAAAGAGTCAGGTGGTCGCGGGTTAGGATTGTCCATCGCAAAAGAATTTGTGGAAGCTCATGAGGGCCATATATGGGTTGAATCTGTTTATGGTAAGGGATCTAAGTTTATTATTGAGATACCAAAATCGATTGATTAATCGGAGCCCTATATGGAAGGGTTATTGGTAGCGCGTACGGGATTTGAACCCGTGATCTCCGCCTTGAGAGGGCGGTGTCCTAGGCCGCTAGACGAACGCGCCTTGTTTAACAAAAGTGTTTTGTGTCGTATTGATTATACAGGTAAACAGTGCAATATTTATTAATATTTGCTAATTACAATTTATACATAGACCAGATATGATTGTTATACCAATTGGAAGAGGTGGTGCATGAAGAGAAGGGAAGAGTGGAGTGTCCACAGACAGAAATTTCAAGACGAACTAGATGAATTCAATGCACTATTAGATGCGATGGATCTTGAAGAGGATGACTACGTAACTAGAGATTATTTTTTGGCGGACTCGAGAGTACGAGAGTCATTCAGGAAATATACTAACAACATGAAAAGGCTCTTTGGTTCCAAATCAGACGATTAGAACTACAGCCCTGGCATTCACATATCTAAACGCTTTTCTCCAGATAGGTATGCAACTGGGTCTTTTTCAAATGCAATTCGGCATCCAGGTCCACAAAAATAATAGGTTTCTTTGTCGTGGACCGCTGTTCCTCCAGGAGGTTTTCCCGTGTCAACTTCCATATGACACACAGGATCTACTGCACCCTTAGAGCGATTTAAGAATCCTAAGAACTTATTTGCCATCTTGCTGCTCCTTTTTTGAATAACTTATTTATATAGTACCAAAAAAACGAAGATTAATAATTTATTACGGCCTAAAGCGAGTGAGCCGCAGGGAGTTGGTAACAACACTGACACTTGAAAGCGCCATGGCCATTGCAGCTAGCACAGGGTTCAAAAACCCTTGCTCACTTAAAATGAAAGACAGCATGGGAGGTAAATATCCAGAACTGAACAATGGATACAGTACACCTGCGGCAATTGGTATTAATAGGATGTTATAAATAAATGCCCAAAAGAAATTTTGCCAAATAGTTGCTATGGTTTTTCGTGATAGTTTAAGTGCGCTTATAACACCATTCAAATTGTCGCTTGCTAGCGTAATTCCGGCAGATTCGATAGCGACATCCGTCCCAGTGCCTAATGCTATTCCGACATCTGCTTGGACTAGAGCAGGGCCGTCGTTAATCCCATCGCCTACCATTAAGACAGAAACCCCTGTTGATTGTATATCTTTTATGATATCTAATTTATTTTGAGGGCTGAGATTTGCTCTTACTTCATCTATCCCTAGGATTTCTCCCACGCTCAAGGCAGCTTCTTCACTGTCTCCAGTTAGCATCATTGTAGTAATGTTTAGCTTTTGTAGATCTTCAATAGCTTGTTTAGCACTTGGTTTTATATCATCGCCGATATATATAATTGCTGCGGGTATTTTGTTGATGGACATATAAATTTTAGTATTCCCATATATTGGGTTACTGATATTTTTATAATTATCGAGACTGACATCATGATTGGAAAAAAATAATTCATTACCTAGCATTATTGCATTTCCATCTATATTGGCTGTAACCCCTTGGCCAGGCGTTGATAAAAAGTTTGTAGCTTCGTCTGGGGATATCTGACTTTGTTGCGCATAATTCAGTATCGCTTTTCCAAGTGGATGCTCCGAGTATTTTTCTACTGTGGCAGCTTTTTTAATGATTTCTGTCTGACTCCATTTACCTAAGAGTTTTATATCGTTAACTGCTGGGTTGCCCTTTGTTAGAGTTCCTGTTTTATCAAAGATGGCAATACTGGCTTTGCGAGCATTTTCTAATGCCTCAAATCCTCTAACTAATATTCCGTGTTTTGCACCCGTTCCTGTACTTGCCATTGTTGCAGTGGGAGCAGCCAAACCCAATGCACAAGGGCATGCAATTACTAATACAGTGATCATATTCAATATACTGTTGGTTAAAGCTGGTTGAGGTCCGAAAATCATCCAGAACAAAAAAGTTATTATTGATACTAAGATGACAGCGGGTACGAAATACGAGGCGATTTTATCTGCTACAAGCTGGATTGGTGGTTTTGAGCTTTGTGCATCTTCGACGATCTTGACTATGTTAGATAGAACCGTGCTCGAACCAATTTCTGTTGCTTCAAATTCAAAACTCCCCGACAAATTAATTGTTCCACCAATAACTTTTGAGTTTTCTGATTTCGTTACAGGTATACCTTCGCCTGTTAGCATAGATTCATCTACAGTCGAACTTCCTGTTAGAATTTTTCCGTCAGTCGGTATTGTTTCCCCCGGTTTTACCAGTATTAGATTGCCCGGTTGAATACTCTCAATAGGAACTTTTATGTGTTTTCTATCGCGAATTAATGTCGCGGTTTTAGGCTGGAGCTTTAGAAGCGAATTTATCGCACTCGCAGCATTGCTTCTAGCTTTTGCTTCAAGGAACCTTCCTAACAATATTAAGCTTATAATTATTAGAGATGTGTCATAGTAAACCGATACCTCGTCTCCTCTTGCTTCTAGAATGCCAGGAAAAAAAGTGATTGCTGAGCTATACCCATACGCAGCTAAAGTGCCTATTGAAACTAAAGTATTCATATTAGTAGTCTTGTGTGTTGCAGCTGATAAAGCCCCTCTATAAAAAGACATTCCCGCCCAAAACTGTATAGGGGTAGCGATAACAAATTGTGTCAGTAAGTGCATGTTTTCAGGTATATTTAATTGTGATAAATTTATCATCCCCATACTAATAGCGAATACCAATGCTGCTCCCAGCAACGCAATAAATGATCTTTGTCTTAGTTCTTTTGATTCTGATTCTTTTGCTAAAGCATGTGGGTCGAACCCTTTTTCGAATTCGATCACGTCTAAGCCGCGGCCATTTGCAATCCTTCTGATGTCTTCATTTTGTACAGCGCCTAAATAATTTTCTATTGTAAGTAAATTCCCCTCAATAGAAGCCCATCGTATACCATCAATCATTAGATATTGTTCGATAAATTTATCTGAATCATTGACTTGTACGGTATCGCTCAGTACTACTTTTTGTGTCTCGATTCTTGCTCCGTAACCTGCGTCTTTTAATGCATTAGCCATGATCTCTGTATTTACCTGTTCTGATAGAGATACAACTGCTTTTTCAGTTGCGAGATTGACGTTCACGCTATCTATTCCTGGAACTTCCAATAGCGCGTTCTCAACATGAATTAAACAAGCAGCGCATGTCATTCCTTCAACACTTAAGGAGAGGTTAATCAAATTAGTGGTCATGGCTGTTCTCATCTACATGTGGATCTATGTTTAAGATGTTATTTTTCTTGGACATATTATATAAATCCATCAATTCTTCTATTATATGTGAGTAATTCCCCTCTGATATACCATCGACTACGTGTGTTTTAAAATGCCCTCTTAATATTTCGGATTCCATGGCTTCTATGGCACGGCGGATGGCATGAGTTTGATGTAATATATCTACGCAATAACGATCATTTTCGACCATTTTCTTCACACCAGATATATGGCCTTCAATATATTTTAGTCGTTTAAGGGTTCCTTTTGTTAGATCGGGTTCCATAATTTGAATTCCTTAACTGTTTTGCTGTTCGAGATCTATTTCCTGGGTTTTTCAGGTTGGGCGTAGGACACAGGGATTTTTTCTCCAGACGGAGTAACTACCTCAGTATATTCAAAAGTATAAGGTTCTACATCTTGATCCATAGCGGTTTTAGCTCGGTCCTCCAAGTATTCAACTATTTCGGTTTTAGAATTTTTGCCTGCGAAATGTACTCTTCCACAGCAGCAGTGCTCCCAACCAGAAGTTTCGCTATTTAATTCGTACCGTGCTCCAGGTTCACAACCGCATGGGCACATATATTCTACATAGACTATATTGGAATCATTTTCCGATATATCGACAAGAAATTCTAATTTGGAGAGGTTATCTTGGGGTGATCTAGAGCCAGAGTGGAGGCTGGTTTCTGAAGCGGAGAGATATGATTCTGGATTGTCTTGGAATAAAGAATTACAGCGAGTGCTACAAAAATAATAAGTCTGCGTATCATGTATGAACGATCCCCCCTTAGGGTTCGTTTTTAGAACTTTCATATTGCATACGGGGTCTATTGCGTTCTCTGACGGTCGAAACAAATTTAAAATATTTAACAACTTCATGTTACTTCCTTATCTCATTTGAATTGTTTAATACTCCATAATGATATACCCCCTAGGGGGGGGGTTCAAGCTAAAACTGGCTGTAGGTTTGGGCTCCTTACTGAGCTAACATACCTCCGTCTATAATTAGCTCGGTTCCTGTTATGAAAGAAGCTTCCTCCGAAGCAAGGAAAAGGACAGCATGAGCGACCTCTTCAGGCTTCCCGAGCCTACCTAAAGGTATTTTTTGTTGGTAAAGTTCGAGCATTTCTGCATTACTCGTTATTTCACTAAGCATATCTGTGGCTATTGGGCCTGGGTGTACTGAATTACATCGTATATTATCTTTAGCATATTGAAGAGCAGTCGTTTTTGTTAACAAATGCATTGCAGCTTTGGAAGAGGCGTAAGCGGCACCCAAAGTTGGGCTTGATACCAACCCTCCTGTTGATGATATATTAATTATTGACCCTCCTCCAATTTCTTGCATTAAAGGTACGGCTAATTTTGTTCCAAGAAAAGAACCGGTCGCATTAATTTTTAGCACATTTTCCCATTCCTCTAATGATGTTTCTGTTATAGAGTTTCTAGAAACAATTCCCGCATTGTTAACGAGAACGTCGACTTTGGAAAACTTAGATAATGCTTGGGAATATGCTTTTTCCCATTCGGATTCATCTGTGACATCTAGATGAAGGTATAAGCAATCGATACCCGATGAGGCCAGATGTTTTTGTAAAAGAGTGCCGGGTTCGTCTAGTATATCTGTAATAATAATTTTAGCATTTTCCGCACCGAACATCGCTGCTTCTACAGCACCTTGTCCCTTCGCTGCACCAGAAATAAATACCACTTTCTCTGAGAATCTTTCCATAATTCACCTTCCAATAATTAGTTTGTTGATTGTATAATTTTAACAACTAATAAAGGTCTTTCGGGACTCTTTTATTTAATCGATCGTTTTTTTACTAAGAATGTTGATTTTGGGAGGTCAGGAACAATGGACTATAGATTCTCTGTTGAAGAAGAGGCGTTCAGGCAAAATATACGAGATTTTGTTAAATCTGAATGGGATGCTGATTTATACCATATGAACGATGTTGCTAACGCCTCATGGCATTTAGATGACCCGAAAGCACTATCGGCGCTTAGAGAGTTCCAGAAGAAGTTATCTGAGAAGGGCTGGTTTACCATGCATTGGCCCGAACAATATGGGGGGCGCGCTTCTAGCTTTGCTGAGAACTTGATATATAGGGAAGAGATGGCTTATCAAGGACTTCCTATAAGTAGTGCATTTTCCGGTGATTCCATAATTATGAATGGCTCAGATTGGCAAAAATCTCAATGGCTACCACGCATAAAATCTGGTGAAATGAGAATAGCTCAGGGACTTTCAGAACCAGGTAACGGTTCTGATTTGGCGGGTGTTCAAACAAGAGCAGTTAAAGATGGAGATGACTGGGTGATAAATGGGCAGAAAATGTGGACTTCTACTGCACATATGTCTAATTGGATTATGATGTTAGTTCGAACTGATATAGAAGCACCAAAACATCGTGGGCTATCGATTTTCTTTGTTCCATTAGACTCTAAAGGTATAACTATAAGGCCTTTGTACGACATGGCTGGTCGTAGAAGATGGAGTGAAGAGTTTTTTGAAGATGTTCGTGTTCCATCAACTCATATGCTTGGGGAAGAGAATCGTGGTTGGTATGTAATGGCCTCATCCCTTACTACTGAGAGAGTTGAAGTTGGATCTCCCGCAGCTCTTTTAAGAGAATGGGAAAGATTCGTATCTTTTGCAAAAAACTACAAAATAAATGGAGAATCTGTACTAAATGACAAAGCAACCAGAAATCTGCTTGCAGATTTAAGGGTGAAAATAATGACATTCAGAATGATTTGCTACGAGGGAGTTTGGGAAAGCCGAGAAGGGAAAGATATCAGTAGGATCTCTGCTAGCGCCAGAGTTTTGTCTGGTGAATTGGTTCAAGAACTATGGAGAGGGTTCACTAAAATAATGGGTAATTCTGCTTTAGTAATGCCTGGTACATGGGCAGATGCTCCGATGAATGGATTTATTGGGGTTAATGCGCTCATGAGCACTGGGAGAACATTTGGTCATGGAACTAAAGAAATACAAAGAAATATATTGGCCCAGAGAGGTTTAGGACTGCCAAGATAGTGTCCTTAAGCTGTCTTTAAAATTATTATCGGAGTGAAAGTGAAAAGAGCCTTAAACTTAATTAGTTTTGTTAATCTAACGATTTTATTAACTTTTTCTTTAATTAGTTGCCAACCACAAGAGTCGGAGGAGCCAGGGATCTCTATTTTCATGGTGGAAGTAAATGATGGACAAGTTCAGTCTATTACGAAGAATGGGAAGAGCCTTGGGGACCAAATAATGATTTCGCAAAACGACACGGCAGTTATTAAATTTTCTAGTGGTGATCCATTTAGGGTTTTTGTGCACGGATATGATATTGAACACGATGTAGATCCCGAAGTTAAATCTTCGCTTGAGTTTAGAATATTTGGAGAATTCACAGGTAATTTTCCTATTCACATGCATGATATAGAAACCGACAGCCATAGGTCAGGGGATGATAGCCACGGACAGCATAAACATGCAAATGCCAATAGTACGCATACATTGATATCAAATTTTGTAGTGAATCCTAATTAGGTCTGAAGATTCAGTTGATGAGCTTGCTTCATAAAGTAATTGGAATACCACTATTAATCTTTTTCTATCTATTTGCCGATTTACAACTTTCATATGCACATGGTTTTGGAGACAGATATGATTTGCCTGTGCCTTTAAATTGGTACTTATTTGGGGCCGGGACTGTGGTAACCCTATCTTTTCTATTCGTATCAGTTTTTGTGCGCATCGCTAGCGAGAAGAGAAGATTTTATTCTTTATCTTTAGGAGGATCCTTACCGTTTCAGAGAATGATATTCAAAGGATTTGTCCCACTAGTTAAATCTATTTCAGTATTGTTATTCCTGTTTTTAATTCTGGGAGGGTTCGTTGGTTCTCAAGAACCCAATCAAAATATTGGGCCCACACTCGTTTGGATTATTTTATGGGTAGGATTAATCATTTTTAACTCTCTTGTGTTTAATCTGTGGATTTTTTTAAATCCCTGGAAAAATATCTACAGATTATTTTATGTTTTATTTACCAGATCAAGATCGGCAGTAATCCAGCCAGGGAAATACAATTACCCAAAGAGCCTTAGAAAATGGCCTGCTCTTATCTTTTTGCTTATGTTTTTATGGTTTGAAATTGTATTTCCTAATTCTGGCTCACCAATGTATATCAGCGTATTGGCAATCAATTATTCAATACTGACCTTTTTAGGTATGTACTTATTTGGACCAATTAAGTGGTTACAAAATGGGGAATTCTTTTCTATAACTTTCCGTCTATTATCGAAATGTTCACTTATCGTGATTGCATTATCATCTGGGGAAGAGTGTGGAAATTGTGTGCAATGCACACTCGATCAAGAAAATTGTTTCGACTGTGAATATTGTTTTGATAAATCAAACTTTTCCATAAGGCGGTTCAGATTTAGAAAATTTGCTTCTGGTCTATATGATGCAAAGCCGGACCACTTGTCTGAAACTTTATTTGTTCTAATGCTCTTATCTTCTGTGACTTTTGACGGTTTCTCTGAAACACCTACCTGGGCTAATATTGTTTCGCTTGGAATTTTATTTATTGGGGACCTCGTAAACTATCCTGTTGAGCTAATCTCCACCGTAGGTTTATTATCTAGCTTTTTGATATTTATTGCGGTTTATTTCTTTTCTTGTTTTCTAGTGAGTAAGGCAGTTTCCACCAAATATGGTACAGACGACATATCTAAGATCCTAGTATATTCACTTATACCTATTGCCGTGGGTTATCATATTGCACACTATTTTTCATTTTTGTTGATTCAAGGTCAGTCAATGATTTACCTAATATCCGATCCTTTGGGTTTGGGATGGGATTTATTTCAAACTTCCAGTTATAAAATAAATATTGGTATCGTTAACGCAAAAATTGCTTGGTTTGTAGGGATATTCGCTATCGTGATCGGTCATGTTACATCCGTTTATGCGTCTCATTATGCATCGTTGATAAAATTTTCTGAATATCTGCTTGTCGTCCAAGCCCAGCGTGTAATGCTGATTATGATGGTGGCATATACTATCGCTGGCCTTTGGATATTGGCCCAACCAATTATTGAAATCTCATAAACAACATAAAGCTGAGAAGCTTAACGATAATTAGGTTAAAATAATTTGAATACCATGGTTTTAAGCCAGGTGAGTGAGAGCATTAATAATTGAATAGAGAGGGTCTATTTTGACTTCAATAGATAATAACAATAACAAACAGGTATTACAGGGCATAAATGTATTAGAAATGACCAATGATATTTCAGGTAGATACACTGGACGTCTTTTGGCAGATATGGGAGCAAATGTAATCAAAATTGAATCGCCAGGAAGCTCTAGAGATGAACGGTCTATTGAAAGTTTGGCGTACGACACTAACAAGAGAAGCATAGTTTTGAATATCGAGGAAAAATCTGGGATAGAAAACCTTATATCTTTGACAAAAAAAATGGATGTATTTATTTTAACTGGTACTAAAAAACATATAGATTATTTGTCGGATAGGGGACTTAATTTTGATCAACTTAGAGATCTAAACCCTAACCTTATAACAGTTTCTATTACCCCGTTCGGTGAGACTGGTCCTTATAGTAATTACAACGGTTATGGATTAAATGCGATGTCTATGAGCGGGTTGATGATGATTCAAGGTGATGACAGTAAAGAACCTGTTAATGCACCAGGAAATCAATCTTATTTGCTGCCTGATATCCACGCAGCTAACGGAATATTTTATGCATTAATTGCCAGAGAGAATATTGGCCAAGGTCAGCACGTAGAGGTTTCTCAGCAAGAAGTACTAGCTAATATATTTTTCCAAATAATTAGGTACTCAGCTACTGGAGAAATCAGTGAAAGGCTTGGGGCAAAAGGAAATTTATCCCCTTATAATTTGTATGAATGTGAGGATGGATGGGTGAGCCTTGCTGTACTGTTAGCTCCTCAAGCAAAAGTTTTCTTTGAATGGGTGGGAGATCCAGCTTTGCAAACGGACTATTGGTACTCTTTTGAAAGCAGAACTGGCGAAAATATGGAGTTTATAGAGTCTATCGTGCGACCATTTATCAAAAACTTTACCGTCGAAGATTTTGTTAAGAAAGCTCAAGCTTTGCGACTACCCGCGGCCCCACTTAATACTCCCGGCCAGTTCGCTGATAACGATCAGTTTGATTCAAGGGATTATTTTGAACAAGCGGAATTTGAAGATGGATCCAATTATAAAATACCCGGTCCCCCTTTTAGAATGACAAGAACACCTTTAAATATTTCAAGACCCTCTCCCGTTCGAGGCCAAGATAATAATTTGTTAGAAAAATTTGATTTAGACGATTCACCAGATATGATAGCCCCTTTGCCAACAGATGCAGGTGATAGGCCTCTTCAAAATATTAGAGTATTAGATTTTACTCGCATATGGGCTGGGCCATATAGTACTCGTTTACTGGCAGATTATGGAGCAGAAGTAATAAAAGTTGAGTCATCTTTATTCGATACTGACAATAGAATTGGAGCGACCCCCTACGTTGCGGATCTTAATAGAAATAAAACTGGTATAACTCTCGACCTTCATAAAAAAGAAGCTATTGAGATAGCGAAACAATTGGTTAAAGAGAGTGATCTTGTAATAGATAATTTTGCTTTGGGTGTTATAGAACGCTTTGGGTTAGGGTACGATGAACTCAAGAAGATTAATCCGGAGATAATCCAAATTAGCATGCCTGGATGGGGTTCAAGTGGCCCAAGAAAAGATGATGTAGCGTTTGGGTTTAATTTAGTTTCAGTATCTGGGTTATCTTATATTTGGGGCCATCCCGATTCGAGCCCAAATGCGAGGTGTAAGTTTGACTATCCAGATTTTCTCGTAGCAAGTTTAACTACGCTCGCAAGTTTAGCGGCACTATATTATAAAAAGATCACTGGATCGGGCCAAAAAGTTGAAATCGCTCAGGTAGAGGCTATTGGAAATACTTTGAGTGAATATTTTTTAGATTACTTCATAAATGGCATAGAAGGAGAACCTCAAGGAAACGATCATAACCAATATTCCCCGCACGGTGTTTTCCCAAGTAAAGGTGAGGATAGTTGGTGTGCAATAGTGGTTGCTGATGATGATCAATGGATGAGATTGGTTGAAGTTATGGGAAACCCTGATTGGGCCACTGATACTATTTACAAAACATCTATTGAGCGTAAAAAGAATGAGTTGTTAATTCACCAAAGACTTGCAGAATGGACTTCTGAATACACTAATCTACAATTGACTCATTTGTTACAGAAAAATGGTATAGGTGCAACGCCCGTTCTGGATAGTGAAGGGTTATTTTGGGACCCACAACTTCGAGGTAGAAACTATATTGTTTCCCTTGATCATGTCGATTGGGGTTTATTGGAGCAACCAGGGTTGACAGTAGGGTTGAGTGAAACACCAGGTGGATCCTGGAAAGCTTCGCCTGGACTGGGTCAAGACAACGAATATGTTTTAAAAGAAATACTGGGTATGAACTCTGAAGACATAGAAAAAATACGGTCCTCTGGCGCACTTGCATAGTTGATGATAAATTAGTTTTCAAAGCAATTGTTTTGGGAGGATCGACCGGATTATGGCTACAAAAGATTTTCAAAAGGCTTTAGAGGATTTACGAGTATTAGATTTGGGAGGACTTACGACCGCATATGCTTCGCGTCTAATGGCCGATTTCGGAGCAGATGTAGTACTTGTTGAGCCGCCATCCGGTGACCGTACAAGGAAGGTTCCCCCTTATGCAGACCATCATTCAGAACCAGATAACAGTCTGACTTTTTTAGCATTTCAATCTAATAAAAGAAGTTTAACTCTTGATATTACAAATGACGCTGATCTCAAAGAGTTGAAAAACATAGTTAAAAATGTTGATATTATATTTGAAGGTTTTAATCCTGGATATCTGAATTCTTTAGGAATCAGTTATGAATCACTTAGAGAGCTTAATCCCGGTTTGGTGGTAGTGTCGGTGACTCCGTACGGTCAGAGTGGACCGTATTCTTCGTATAAAGGTAGTGATCTCCATAGTGAAGCTATGGGTGGTTTGATGAAACTTCAAGGTGATCCTAACAAGGCACCAAGTATGTCTCCCGCTTGGTTAGGTTACTCTTTGGCGGGTATCCATGCTGCAACTGGTGTTATGCAGGCAATATTTTCTAGAATGAAATCGGGTAGGGGACAGCATGTTGATATCTCAATGCAGGAATCTGTAGCTCATATTTTGTTTATCGTTTCCCAATATGGGTATAACTCTACTATAGCTGATAGGCCTGGATCTGGAGCTGGCGGCGGTAGCGGTATGTTTGAATGTTCTGATGGGTGGGTAGGTTTGTCCCCAATTGTTGACACTCAATGGAGGAGATTGGTCGAATGGATGGAAGAACCTGCACTACAAGATGAGATGTTTGAAGATCTTAGAGTGAGAGCAGAAAACGCAGATTTTATTAATGTTCTAGTTGGTGAATTTGTTCATAAATTCACGGTTTCTGATTTTGTTGAAAAAGCTCAGGGACTGCGTATACCTGCAGAAGCAGTTAGTACCCCCGCAGGATTAGCAAATAACCCTCATTTGAATGAACGCGGCTATTTCCAAAAAATAACTCATCCTAAAATTGGAGAGTATACTTTACCTGGAACCCCAGCTTTATTTACTGAGACTCCCGCAACAATACGGCGGCCAGCTCCATTATTGGGTGAACATTCAGAGGAAATACTTCGTGAATTTGCTGTTCCAAGGGACAATAAAAAAATTCATCCTAATGTGGGTACTAGTGATTCGTCTTTGCCTTTGAGTGGTGTTAGAGTAACGGATCTTACTAGAATTTGGGTTGGACCTTATGGTACTAGACAATTAGCTGATTTTGGTGCGGAAGTAATAAAGATAGAATCATCACTATTTGATGCATCTTCCCGCATGACGGGACTTTCTCCAATGCATCCAGAATTGAATAGAAATAAGATGAGTATTACGGTTGATCTTCACCATAAAGAAGGTCAAGACATTGTCCGTAATCTTGCCGGTCAGAGCGATGCTCTTACTGAAAATTATGCAGCTGGTGCGTTAGCGAGATGGGACCTGGATTATGAAAGCATTCGGAAGACTAACCCCGGAATCGTGTATTTGAGTATGCCAGGATGGGGTTCAACAGGTCCTTTTAACAAGCATGTTTTGTTTGGATTACAAGCACAGACAGCATCAGGGGTTACCCATTTATGGGGTCATCCTGATTCACCGCCTGCGTTACGGTGTGGGGCATATTACGCTGATTTTTTTGTTGGAGCCCAGTCCGCCTTTATGCTAGAGACAGCGTTATATCACAAACAGAAAACAGGAATAGGACAACGTATAGAAGTTTCACAAGTAGAAGCTCAAGCAAACGCACTTGGAGTTCCGATGTTAGATTACTTCATAAACGGTGTTGATCAACAGCCAACCGGCAATAGCCGAGATCATGCTGCTCCGCATGGTGTTTATGAATGTATAGGAGAAGATGCTTGGGCATGTATTTCTTGTGAGGACCAAGAAGATTGGGAGGCATTGGTTAAAGGCATAACGCCCTTAAATGCAGATCCTCCGGAATGGACTTCTGATCCTGCCTTTGGAACATTTGAAGGCAGAATTAGTAACAGAGAAAGATTAGATCAGAACATAACGGAATGGACTAAAACGTTAACTCCTAGGCAGGTAATGAGTACATTACAGCGGCATGGCGTTGCGGCTAGTATTGTCCAGACAACAGAGGATGTTTACTATGATCCACATTTGAACGCTAGGGGTTTTGTAGTTAATATAGACCATCCTGAGCCTCAGTGGGGTACCGTAGGTCATGCAAAATTCTCTGCACAGCTTTCTGAAACTCCTGGATTAATCAGGAAAGGCGCACCGGCTTTAGGGCAGGATAATTCCTATGTTCTAGAGGAGTTACTAGGTTATTCTTCTTCTGATGTCGACCAATTGATAGCTGACGGCGTGGTAGCTTAGCTGGACAGTTCTATTCTGGGTGAAGTAGCTTATATATCTTTTCAGAGGTTATGGGTAAATCTTTTACTCTGACTCCTATCGCATCTTCTATGGCATTAGCGATAGCTGCAGCAGTTGGTGTGTTTGAACTTTCCCCTGCCGATTTAACGTTGTAAGAACCAGATCCTATTTCGTTTTGTAACAGAGATGTTTTCATAATAGGCAGGTCTTTTCCAGTAGGAATCTTGAAATCTGCAAGTGATGGGTTACTTACTCTACCACTTTCGTCTACTATCAATTCCTCCATTAATGCAAAACCTATTGCTTGTACCACACCGCCTTCTATTTGGCCTTGATGTGTTGTGGGGTTAATAATTGTCCCAACATCGTGACTTGTTGTGAAGTTCCGTAGAAATATTTGCCCTGTCTCTGGGTCTATTTCTACCTCTGCAATCTGTGCACCGTAAGAAGTTGTTGGCGATCCCTTTGTTTCGTTTACGTGTCCAATAGCGCTGATAGGCAATCCTGTTCTGTTGAGTAGTTCTCCTATTTCGATCATTTCAGAATCCGCGTTGACAACATGTTTATTATTAATAGATAGAGTTTCTTCCGGCCATCCCATTAATTCCGCAGCCCTTTTAAACAGCTCGTCTTTTGCAGCTTTTCCAGCAATGTGGGCAGCTTCTACAGCTATTCTAGTGGTGTGGCTACCTCCAATTCCGGAATCGAATTTTGTGAAAGTAGTGTCTTGCGGTTTTACACTTATAGTTTCTGGAGGTAAAGAAAGCTCTTCGCTAATAACTTGCTGTATAACGGTATATTGGCCAGCGCCCTGTTCAAATAAGGGTGTATAAGCTGTTATGGTTCCACTAAGTTCTATCGATAGCAAAACACTAGTTTCTCCTCCAGGAGCACCATGGTCTCCCATAGCGATACCTCGCCCAACATAAGCTTCTTTAGGAGAAAAATAATCTGCAGTTGTCGCAGCAAGTTCTAGCGTTTCTCCTGCATTGATATTTTCGAAATAATGCCCTGTTGATGTTGATTCACCGTTTCCAATGATATTTTTCATACGAAATTCGTAAGGGTCCATATTAATTTTTCTGGCTAAGGCATCCATATGAGATTCCGCCGCGAAGATAGCCTGGGGAGCACCTGGCGCCCGGTAGTGGCCGCTAGGAACGGTGTTTGTATACACTTGGTAAGAGTTGATATTAACGTGAGGAATTCGGTAAGGGCTTCCCGCTAAATGTGCTGCGCCTACTAAATTGGCGGAAGGGACAGGCTTATAACCGCCATATGCTCCACTATCCCACATGGCCTTTGCATCCCACGCTAGGAGTGTTCCATCACTTTTCATGCCTGCTCGAATTTTCATTTCTCCACCATGTCGTGGGTTACCTGCTATAAGTTCTTCCGAATAATCCATGCTCATGCGAACAGGTTTTTTAGAATCTTTTGCTAGAGCGAAGCACAGGGGTATGTCCATAGAACTCCCTTTTCCCCCAAAATCTCCTCCAATATATGTTGGGTTCACCGTGAAATTTTCCGGTTCTAAGTCAAAAGCCGCTGAGAGTTGACTTCTCATCATGAACGGCGCTTTATTGCTTGCCCAAATTTGTATTTGTTCTTGCTCATCAATCCAAACCATGCACGTGTGAGGTTCGAGATAACCTTGGTGTCCTTTCGGGGTTGTATATGTACCTTCAACAATTATGTCAGACTCTTGGAAACCAGCGTCTATATCGCCTTTATTCCAATTATCATGAGCATATATATTAAGATGTCGGTCGGTTACTTTTTTAGGTAAACCTACGTATTCATTTAAATTTGGGTGTAGTGTTGGAGCGTCGTCTGAGGCAGCGGAGTGGATATTCGTCACGGCTGGTAATTCTTCATATTTAACTTCGATTAAAGACAGCGCTTGCTCAGCAATTTCTTTGTCGGTGGCTGCGACCGCTGCAACTTTGTCTCCAATAAACCTGACCCTATCATTGGCCAAAATAGGTACGTCAAACAATCTTCGGCCAATCCTGATATTTTCCAAATCTTTTCCTGTTAGGACTGAGTATACTCCGGGTAAAGCCTTTGCTCTCGATACGTCAACTGATAATATTCGAGCGTGCGGGTAAGGACTTCTCAGAATTTTTCCCCATAGAACGTCGTTCAATTGGTTGTCTAAAGTATATTTAGCTTTTCCTGTAACTTTTTCAGGGCCATCAGCTCTAGTGACTGATCGCCCTAAACTACTGTATTCCTGGTTATCCATACTAACTCCCAAATAATTGAACCATTTAGTGTTTACTGAGTTACGAAATTAATGAGCCGTTTGGCCACATATATTGATTTTTTAGGTGTCTGGTTATTTAAGGAAAGCTTAATTTTATCGCTGCCCAAAGCAGCGGCAATCGCGTCATCTTCACTGACATCTGCAGAAAGGTTGATCCGATCACGAACTTTCCCGTCAATTTGAACTACTAAGGTAAATGTTTCTTCCAGTAGCAGTGTTTCTTCCCATTTTGGCCATGATTGTTGGTGAATACTATATGTATTGCCTACCATCTCCCATAATTCTTCGGACAAGTGCGGAGCTATGGGTGATAGTAATTTCAGAAGGGTTTCATAGGTAAAATCCCAAGTTTTTGGCTTCTTGTTATTAGTGGCAAGGGTTTGTAATAGATTCGTCAAAGTCATCATCGCAGCAATAGCAGTATTAAATTGAAATGATTCAATATCTTCGTGGACCTTTTTTATTGTTTTATGCAGCTCTCTTGTTAAATTAATATCAGATTTGGAGGATTCATTTTCAATTATTGAGTCATTTTTGAAGCTTGCCATATCCCATAATCTGTTAAACCACCTTGAAATCCCCCGAATGCCCTGGGTATCCCAAATACCACCCTGATCCCATGGCCCAACAAACATTAGGTACGTTCTAACTGTGTCTGCACCGAGGCGAGAAATTTGCTCATCAGGATTAACTACGTTACCCCTGCTCTTACTCATCTTTTCGTGATCTTCTCCAAGAATGATGCCTTGGTTGAATAATTTTTTGAAAGGCTCGTCGAAATCGACAAGTCCAATGTCTCTAAGGGCTTTGGTGAAAAACCTTGCATATAAAAGGTGCAGTACGGCATGTTCCGCACCTCCTGTATATAGATCTACGGGAGCCCATCTATGGACATCCTGTTTGCTAAAAGGCATTTTTTCTTTGCTATTTGGACTTGTATAGCGGAACTGATACCAAGAAGAGTCTACAAAGGTATCCATTGTATCGGTTTCCCTTTGAGCGGGTTTACCGCATTCTGGGCAAAGAGTATTTAGGAATTCTGGATTCTCTTTAAGGGGAGATTCCCCGGTTGGTTTAAAATCTGCATGCTCTGGTAATAAAACGGGAAGATCTTTTTCAGGGACTGGAACCGTGCCACATTCTTCACAGTAAATTATAGGTATGGGTGTTCCCCAATATCTTTGTCTGGAGATTAGCCAGTCACGAATTCGGTAAGTTATGGTTTGCTTACCTCGTGACAAAGATTCTAGGTGAGTCGTTATAGCTAATTTTGCTTCTTCGTTTTCTAATCCATTAAACGCTTCAGAATTTACGATTTCACCAGGGTTTACCCAAGCTTCCTCGAGGGGGTTTCCATCCCAATTTTCTGGAGCGACCACCACTTTAATGGGCAAATCATGTGTAATCGCAAAATCATAATCACGTTGGTCGTGCGCTGGTACTCCCATCACGGCGCCCGTTCCATATGATCCTAATACATAGTCTGCTATGAATAGTGAAATCTTTTCGCCATTAAGTGGATTGATACAATATGATCCCAGAGGCACTCCTGATTTAGTGTTTTCGGTTGAAAGTCGTTCTATTTCCGTTTGCATTTTTGCTTCAGCCACATAATTTTCGACAGTGTCTCTATTTTCCGATGTGGTTAAAGCAGGGACCAGAGGGTGTTCAGGGGCAAGTACCATAAATGTAACTCCGTACGCGGTGTCTGGCCTAGTGGTAAAAACTTTTATCGAATTGGCAGCTTTAAGAGGTTCTGCAAAATCAAATTCGATTTCGGTCCCCTCTGATCGACCTATCCAATTATCTTGCATTACGTTAATTTTAGCCGGCCAGTCAGTTGATCTATGATCTAATAACTCTTCGGCATAATCTGTGATCTTAAAAAACCACTGCTCTAGATCTTTTTGATAAACAGGTGTGCCGCAGCGGTCGCAGTTTCCGTCTGCGTCCACTTGTTCTCTTGCGAGGGTTGTTTGATCTTGTTCACACCAATTAACGGGTGCCTTTCCACGATAAGCTAAACCTCTGGAAAAAAATTGTAGAAAAAACCATTGGTTCCAAGTGTAGTATTCCGGGAGACAGGTAATTAATTCTCGGTCCCAGTCGTAAACAGCGCCCAGCGTTTTTAGTTGTCCTCGCATTTTTTCTACATTACCGAGCGTCCAGTCCCTTGGATGAATACTTCTCTCTATTGCCGCGTTTTCGGCGGGTAGCCCAAATGCATCAAATCCCATAGGGTGTAGAACATTATAGCCATTCATTCTTTTAAATCTTGCGTAGGCATCTGCAGGCGCTTCGGCATACCAATGCCCGACGTGTAAATCTCCAGACGTGTAAGGAAACATAGTGAGGGAATAGAATTTGGGTCTTGGGTCATCGTCGCTGGCTGCATACATATTGTCTGCAGCCCATCGATCTTGCCATTTGGCATCAATTAGTGAAGGGTCATATCTAAGATTATATGATTCTGTATTAGTGTTTGACATTAAGTCTTTCCATTTTTTTTGTTCCGTAATTTCTGTATATTATAAACATCTTTTTTTAGATTTGTTTGCTTTAGCCTCTTAGGCCTTCAACTTAAATCGTAGAGAATAACTAGCGTGAGAAAAGAATTGACAATGATATCTAATGCAACTATAATTTAGTCCGCGTGGTTCTATATAATAATACCTCAAACAAAAGAATGTAATAAGCCTACTCGCTTGGCTATAGCTTGGCGTGTGGGTTTTTTCGCGTTCTATAAGATCAAGGAAGGTGTTCGCTTTGGTAATAGCTTCAGATAAGACGACAAAAGATTATTCTAAGATTGAAGAGGTATTGGGACCCCCTAACCTTATTCAAATCCAGTCGGGATCATTTAATTGGTTTCAAGATCAAGGCATAACTGATCTTTTAGAAGAAATAAGCCCAATTCAAGATTCAGTTAGAGAAGGTATTTCTGCTGATGTAGCTAAAGGGCGAACTCCTAGAGAGATCTTGGCCTTGATTAAAGACAGCGAAGATAAAGGGGCTATTTCAAGCTCAACCGGTAGATTTTCGTTAAGTTTTATTGACCATCGATTCGGCCCTCCCAAGTATACTGAAGACGAAGCACGTGACAAAGACCAGAATTATTGCGCACCTCTTTTTGTAACAGCAAGATTGGTCGTTCGGGACAGTGGTGAAATTAAAGACCAAGAACTATTTTTCGGAGATATTCCTCTGATGACAGATAGAGGAACATTTATCATAAATGGTGCAGAGCGAGTGGTTGTAAGTCAGCTTGTTAGATCTCCTGGAGCCTATTTCACACTTTCGAGAGATAATGTTACCGGAAGAGATTTGGCATCTGCTAAATTAATACCTAACCGTGGTGCGTGGCTTGAATTTGAAGTTTCATCGAAAAATTTGGTTACTGTGAAAGTCGATAGAAGGCGTAAAATGCCTGTTACACTTTTTCTTCGTGCTCTCGGTTATGACAATGACGAGATCTTGAAAGAGTTTGCTGAAGTCGATTCTGATCAGGAAATTTCATATATTCAGTCAACTCTGGATAAAGACACCGCAGGTGATAGTTTTGATGATTCACTATTGGACGTATATCGTAGGTTACGACCTGGAGAACCGTCGGTTATAGATAATGCAAAAACGTTAGTATATAACCTGTTTTTTAATCCTAGACGTTATGACCTGGCTAAGGTGGGAAGATATAAACTTAATCGTAATCTTGGTTTAGATCCAGACTACGAAAATACTACTCTATCTCCTGAGGATATACTTGCGTTGATCAAACAAATGATTAAAGTACAACGCCGATTAGAAATTCCTAATGATATAGACCATCTTGGCAACAGGCGAGTAAGAGCAGTAGGAGAATTGATACAGAATCAGTTCAGAGTGGGCCTTTTAAGGATGGAAAGAGTAGCGCGAGAGCGTATGACTTTAGTACAACCGGAAGGAGCAACACCTGGGCACCTTATAAATGTCAGACCAGTAGTCGCATCGATGAGGGAATTTTTTGGTGGCTCACAATTATCGCAATTTATGGATCAAACGAACCCGCTTGCAGAGTTAACTCATAAAAGAAGGCTTTCTGCACTAGGTCCAGGAGGTCTATCAAGAGAGCGTGCAGGATTCGATGTTAGAGATGTTCATAATTCTCATTATGGTCGTATTTGTCCTATCGAGACGCCTGAAGGCCCCAATATTGGGCTACTTGGTTCTCTAGCAACTTACGCGCGTATAAATGAACATGGTTTTATTGAAACTCCTTATCGGCCTGTATATAGGACGATATCTAACAAAGATAAAGATCAATTAACGGGTCATACTCTTCGGGAAGATGTTGTTAAATCAGATAAAAGTGTTGTTGCAAAAGAAGGGCAAATCGTTGATGCAAAATTAGCGACAGCGATAGCAAGGCTAAGTAAAAGAGATATTCCAGTCGTGCCTTTTGTTGCAGAAGATACATCTTACCTCTCTGCAGATGAAGAAGAGACTTATGATATAGCACAAGCAAATACAAGGCTAAATGAAAAAAGAGAGATAATATCAGATCTAATTGAAGTCAGGCATAATGGTGAGCCACATACTGCGCGATCTGTCGAAGTAGATTATATGGATGTTTCTCCTAAACAATTATTTAGTGTTTCAACGGCTCTGATTCCCTTTTTAGAGCATGATGATGCTAACAGAGCACTGATGGGATCAAACATGCAGAGGCAAGCAGTTCCTTTAGTGCGTCCTGATGTGCCATTGGTTTCAACCGGTATGGAAGGACGGGTTGCAACTGATAGTGGGCAAATATTGCTGTCAAAATTCGCCGGTGTTGTAGAATCTGCAACCGCAGATGAAGTAGTTATTAAAGACGAAGAAGGAGAGCTGCACTCTCACCGAGTTCGAAAATTTGAGAGATCAAACCAAGGAACAATCATTAATCAGAGGCCGTCTGTAGTTGCGGGCGAAAAAGTAGAGATTGGTGATCCTATTGCTGACTGTGCTTCAACAGTAAAAGGAGATTTAGCCCTAGGGCAAAATGTCTTGGTGGCGTTTATGTCATGGGAAGGATTTAATTTCGAAGATGCCATTATACTTTCTGAAGAAATGGTGAGAGATGATAAATTTACTTCTATCCATATAGAAAAATATGAAACTGAATCCAGAGATACGAAACTAGGTGCAGAAGAGATTACGAGAGATATTCCCAATGTAGGTGAAGAAGCACTGAAAGACTTGGATGAGCACGGAGTTATAAGATTAGGTGCTGAAGTTACTAGCGGGGATGTATTGGTGGGGAAAATAACACCAAAGGGAGAGACTGAATTATCTCCGGAAGAGAAATTATTAAGAGCTATTTTTAGTGAAAAAGCTAGAGAAGTGAGAGATTCGTCTCTGAAAGTTCCACATGGAGAGCGTGGGAAAGTTATTGATGTAAGAGTTTTGTCTAGGGCTAATAAAGATGAGTTGCCCGCTGGAGTGAACGAATTAGTGAGAGTATCGGTGGCGCAAACGCGTAAAATTTCTGTAGGAGATAAGATGGCAGGGAGGCATGGAAACAAGGGGGTTATCTCAAGGATTATGCCTATTGAAGATATGCCCTACCTTCCGGATGGAACTCCTTTGCAGATAATATTGAATCCTATAGGAGTACCGAGCCGTATGAATCTAGGACAAATTCTGGAAACCCATATCGGTTCTGCAGCAAATGATTTAGGTTTCAAAGTAGTTACACCGGTCTTTGACGGAGCAGATCCAGCTTCAATTGAAGATGCGCTTGGGAGAGCATGGATCGCACATGAATCTGGGGCTGTCGTTAGTAAAGAAGAAAATGGCCCATTAGAATTTGATCAATCGATCGCAGAAAAATGGCTACAGGACAGAGGGGTAATAAGAGACGATCTTTTTGACGATACAATTATTGGCCCGGCTAAAGAAACTTGCCTGAGGCTCTGGTTAGAAGATGAAGGTATTAAGAGCTCTAAACTGGCTGGAGAAAAACTTATTAAGGCAACGTCAAATCATTACGAAAAATCAGGGCATCACCCACCTATTTTTGGCAAGGTATTGTTAAGAGATGGCAGAACAGGTGAGCCGTTTGGCCAGCCTGTCACCGTAGGCTATATATACATGCTGAAACTTATTCACTTAGTGGAAGATAAAATCCATGCGAGATCAACTGGCCCCTATTCTTTAATAACCCAGCAACCTCTTGGTGGTAAGGCACAATTTGGTGGACAGAGGTTTGGTGAAATGGAAGTTTGGGCTCTTGAAGCTTATAGCGCAGCACATAACCTACAAGAAATGTTGACAGTTAAGTCAGATGATGTTCAAGGACGTCAGCAGACGTATGAATCAATCGTTAAAGGCGAAGATGTAATGGAACCAGGTGTCCCAGAAAGTTTTCACGTGTTACAGAAAGAACTTCAGAGCCTAGGTTTAGCAGTTGAACTTTTAGGCAAAAACGAAATTCCTGATAAGGAGTCGATTGTAGCAGCACCAGTTGGTGTTCTTGAAGAAGATTCAGCAGATTTACTAGATGAAACAGATATAGAAATGGAAAAAGAAGAGGAGTCCGACGATGACGGATAGTGATTTTAGCGCTATCAGAATTTCAATAGCTTCCCCTGATCAAATCAGGGCTTGGTCATATGGCGAAGTGACTAAACCGGAGACAATTAACTATAGAAATCAGAAGCCGGAAAAAGATGGCTTATTCGATGAAAGAATTTTTGGACCTACTAAAGACTTTGAATGTTATTGCGGAAAATATAAGAGAATAAGATATCGTGGCGTTATATGTGACCGGTGCGGAGTTGAAGTTACCAGAGCAAAAGTTCGCCGTGAGAGAATGGGTCACATAAATTTAGCGGCCCCTGTAGCACATATATGGTTTGCTAAAGGAACCCCAGGTTGGCTTGGGCTTCTTTTGGACATGACACCTCGTAATCTTGAGAGGGTGCTTTATTACGCTCAATACATCATTACTAAAATTGATAAAGACCAAAAAGCTAAACTTCTTGCAGAATATTCTTCTGGCCAAACAGATGTTGATAACGTTGTTCAAGACGAAAAAGAATCAGCACTTAATCAAATAACTGATACTCGAGATGAAACGGTAACTGCTATAGACCAACAGATTGAAGATCTAGAGAATAACCTTCAATCTGAGTTTGCTGATAAATTGCAGCCAATTAGAGATGAAATGGCAATAGCGCAGAAATTTTTGGACGAAAATAAACGGAAAAGGAATCATGAAGGTTTGACCTTTTTGGGAAAAAGTATTGTCGAGTCGAAGCAGACAATAGCTAAAGTTCATACAGGAGTTCTTGCGCAAGCTGTCAAAGAATTAATGGATGAAGTAACAGGTAAAAAAGGTATCCAAACAAAAACTGAAATAGAAGAATTGATATCTGAGAAACATAGAGTGATCGATTCGGCAGATGAACAGACTTCAAAAATAATTAAATTATCTGCTACGAGACTAAAAGATGCTTTTAAAGCCATAGATGAAAAACGCAGTGAAATTGAAAATATTAAACCACTAAAAACTCTGACTGAGAATATGTATAGAGAACTGACAGATCGATATCCTAAGTTGTTTACTGCATCTATGGGAGCTGAAGCTCTCTTAGATATATTGGGTAACCTAAATCTAGATAACATGCGAACAGATCTGTTTAAAGAGGCCTCTGAAGGTACTGGACAGAAAGCAAAGAAAGCAGCAAAAAGGTTACGAGTTATAGAAGCGTTTAGGAAGAGCGAAAATAACCCACAATGGATGGTTATGTCTGTTCTACCCGTTTTGCCACCTGATTTGAGACCTATGGTTCAACTAGACGGGGGAAGGTTCGCTACGAGTGACCTAAATGATTTGTATCGAAGAGTCATTAATAGGAACAACCGCTTACGACGCCTTATTAAATTGGGAGCTCCGGAAATCATTGTTAGAAATGAAAAACGTATGTTGCAAGAAGCAGTCGATGCTTTGATCGATAATGGACGAAGAGGAAGGACCCTCACAGGAAGTCACAATCATAAGCTTAAATCTTTGTCGGATATGTTAAGAGGGAAACAAGGCCGGTTCAGACAAAATTTGTTAGGAAAGAGAGTTGATTATAGCGGGAGATCAGTAATTGTAGTGGGATCCTCGTTAAAACTTAATCAATGTGGTCTTCCGAAGAAAATGGCTCTTGAATTGTTTAAACCATTTGTTATTAACAGGCTTGTCATGAACGGGTTTGCGCCTAATATTAAGAGTGCTAAACGGTCGGTAGAGAGGATGAGGCCTGAAGTTTGGGACTTGCTTGAAGAAGTAATTAAAGATAGGCCTGTTTTTCTGAATAGGGCTCCTACGTTACACAGGCTTGGTATACAGGCTTTTGAACCGGTTTTAGTAGAAGGAAATGCTATCCAGATCCATCCTTTAGTCTGTTCGGCATATAACGCAGACTTTGATGGTGATCAGATGGCAGTCCATGTTCCTATTGGACGGAAAGCGATTGCTGAGGCCAGAAAATTGATGCTTTCCACCCACAATATGCTCCTTCCTAGCTCTGGTGATCCTGTGGTAGCGCCAACTTTGGATATCGTAGTAGGTTGCTATTACTTGACTACTATTGAAGATAAAGTCAAAGGTGAAGGCAAAATTTTTCATGACTATGATGATGTTAAGCTAGCATATGAACTTCGCCAAATAGACCTTAGAGCTAAAGTCACTATAAAAAAAGGAATTGCTATAAATCCAGATGGTGAAAAAATTAGCTTATTGCCTAGATTTATGACCAACCAGGATTCCTCTACTTTTGTTGTGGAACCATTGGTGCAATTACCTTTACCGGATGATTGGACGATGGAATCCATCGAAACATCTGTTGGCCGAATACTTTTCAACCAAGTTTTTCCTAATACTGTAGATTACAGAAATCAAGTAGTAGATAAGACGGCTTTGAAAGATATTGTTTCTGAGTGTTACCAAAAAGTAGATAATGATACTACTGCTTTAGTTTTAGATGATGTGAAGAAATTGGGATTCCATTTTGCTACTGAATCGGGGCTTACAATCGCGCTAAGTGATATTAATGTCCCACCAGAAAAAGAAGCTATGCTTGAAGAAGCTGATAAACGAGTTAGTGAAGTCGAACGTAACTATCAACGTGGATTGATGACTGCCGAAGAAGAAGAAGTTCGAACAATAGATATATGGCAAGATGTTAATCACCAAATGGAAAATGTAATAAATGAGAGATTGCCTGAATTTGGTAATTTATACTTAATGGCAGGTTCCGGTGCTAAGGGAAACATCGCACAGATCAAACAAATGGTTGGTATGAGAGGTTTGATGGCAGACCCTAAAGGTAAAATTTTACCTTTGCCTATTAGGTCTAGTTTCAGAGAAGGACTGACGGTTCTTGAGTATTTTATTTCCACTCATGGAGCTAGAAAAGGCCTTGCTGATACTGCTCTTAGGACAGCAGATTCAGGCTACCTTACTAGGCGTCTTATCGATGTTTCACAAGATATGATTGCTATCGATTTAGATTGTGGTACTGAAGAAGGATTGCTAATCAAGGCTGACAGTGAGCCATCTGTTTTGGGCAGCCTAAAAGAACATATAGTTGGTCGAATGGCTGCGAAAGCTGTTTTACATCCTAAGACCGGAGATATGATCGTAAATAGAAATGAAGAAATAGATGAAACTACTGCTGCACTAATTGAAGACCTTAATTTTGAAAGCGTTTTAGTCAGGAGTCCCTTAACTTGCATTGCGAATCAAGGTCTTTGCAGGCTTTGCTATGGTAGATCATTGGCTAAAGGGCGGTTAGTAGAAAAAGGTGAAGCTTTAGGAATTATTGCAGCTCAATCGATTGGTGAACCTGGTACCCAGTTAACGATGCGAACTTTCCATACTGGAGGAGTTGCAGGAGTTGATATTACAAGCGGACTTCCACGGGTAGAAGAATTATTCGAGGCACGAATCCCTAAAATGGTAGCCCCAATCGCAGAGATATCTGGAGTTGTTAATTTAATTGACGATAAAGATGG
The DNA here is from genome assembly GCA_045562535.1 of Dehalococcoidia bacterium. GTDB lineage: Bacteria > Chloroflexota > Dehalococcoidia > UBA6926 > UBA6926 > UBA6926. The sequence continues at coordinate 28,325 of JBJKVP010000005.1, forward strand.
CAGACGGATTCACATTATTAATGAAGAGATCATGAGTAAAGAATATATAGTTCCTGAAGATCATCGGGCCGTTGTGAAAAATGGGGACCCGATTGATGTAGGAACTGAACTATTCCGAGCAATAAAACGTCGTAAGGTAGCCGAGGTGCCAGCAGAGCCACTAGCTCCTGAAGAAATGCAGGCCGATATACAAGGCATAGCAAAAGTCAAAGGAAAAAAAATTAGGATCGAGCATCCGATTTTAGAAGAGAGAACGTATCCTGTTCCTCCTAATATGCGCTTATTAATTGAGCATGGTGATCGGATAGAAGCAGGCGTAGAATTGGCAGAAGGTCCTCTGAATCCACAAGATGTGTTAGCGATTAGGGGTAAAGCAAGCATTCAAAAATATTTAGTTGATGAAGTTCAAAAAGTCTATAGATCTCAAGGTGTCGTAATCCACGACAAGCATATTGAAATTATTGCACGTCAGATGTTGAGAAGGGTACGTATTGATTACCCTGGAGAGAGTGGATTTTTGCATAGTGAATTAGTAGACCGGCTACTTTGGCAAGCTAAGAATGTAAAATTAGAAGAAGAAGGCAAAGAACTCGCTACGGCAGAAACCGTTTTGCTCGGTGTTACGAAAGTTTCGTTAAGCACTGAAAGTTTTCTAGCGGCCTCTTCTTTCCAAGAAACTACAAGAGTACTGACAGAAGCTGCTCTTTTCGGCAAAGTAGATATGCTACAAGGTCTAAAAGAAAATGTGATAATCGGAAGGTTAATTCCTGCCCAATTAGAGTCTCAAATTGTAGAAGAACGACTGCAAGCTGAAGCTGAAATTGCCGCTCTAGCTGAAATTGAAGAAGGAGAAGAGGAAATTACTCCTGAGAGATCTCAAGATGATGAGGATGGATTGCGAGCCCTTGCTGCTCTGTTGAATTCCTCAGTTGATGAAGATAATTCGGGAGAAAACTAGATACCTTTTCATTAAAGTTATCTAGAGAATCGAATTCTTTTGCATTTAGTGTATTTTGGTAATCGATATGTTGAAACCATCTATTAGCCGTTCACTTTCGATCTTTAGCTGGTGCTTTTTGGCAGTTTGCTTACCAGTATGTTTTGTCGCACTTAATGTTAACTGGGCATTTGGAAGCGAGAGTGTCTTTATGTATTCGGTTGATAATTTTGATGTTATTGAAAAAAGTGGTATTGGTAGGCCAGAACTTCTTAACTCAATGCGAGAAATGATTAATTATTTTAATTATTCTACAGAAATATCAAATATCCTTGTTGATAAAAATGGTCAGATAGAATACTTGTTCTCTAAAAATGAGCAAACCCATTTTGATGATGTCCGTAGTATGTTGCGCATAATTACCGTTATAGCTGGGATTTGTGGTTCAATCCTAGTGGTTTCGTTAGTAACTTTTGGTTATTCTTTGATTAAAGGCGATCGTGGCTATGGAAGTGCGATTCTTCGTTGTTTCAAAATTTCAACGCTAACTACCTTGGGTATACTTTCGCTAATTGCTGCTGTGTCACTGATGGGTGGATTTGACTATTTGTTCTACTGGTTTCATGTTGTATCGTTTTCCAACGATTTATGGATGGGAACTGAGTCAAGTCGCATGATTCAGTTATTTCCTAGTGAATTTTTTATGCACGTATTGATAATGATTGCTGTTGCTACATTGTTGGAAATGGTGACGGTAGTTGTAGGAGTTCAAAGTTTATTAAGGTTCTCAGATACGTATAAAAGACGTGTTTAAGTATAATTGGTATAATATTCGTTGCTGGATATATTGGTAAGGGGATTGTTTTCTGGAACTATGATGAATGTCAAAGTGGTAACAACAAAAGGTGAATTAGTATTTGACGATGTATCTTCTTACCTGGAAGAGGCGAGTATTACGTCATCTGAATTTCCGAGTAATGATGTTAAGAGAATTTTTGAAGATACAAGCTTTCAACTTATATTGTTGGATATGACAGGACCAGTTGCTCGACCATCCTTTGTTAAAGATATTATAACTGAGTCCAAAAACGGAAGATTAGTTGGTGTAATTGGGGTAATTTCAAAAAGAGAAATGACGAATGTTGATCAAGACCTAGGTTTAGATGATTTTGTCCTTAGTCCAATTGACTATGATGAACTAATCACTCGGATAAATATTTTGAGCCATAAATACAGTTTGGCAGGACAAAATTCACATATTATCAAAGTTGAAGATTTGATAATTGATACCGCAAGATACGAAGTATGGGTAGGTTCAAGACAAGTAACTTTAACATATAAAGAGTATGAACTATTAAAGCTCTTGGCATCTGAGCCAACAAGAGTGTTTACAAGGGATGCTCTTCTGGATCAAGTGTGGGGGTACAACTATTTTGGTGGTACTCGTACCGTTGATGTACATGTAAGGCGTCTTAGGAGTAAATTAGAGGACTCTACACATACTTTTGTTGAAACGGTTCGTAATGTGGGGTATCGTATTAGATCTTCTGACCAACAGAATAACCAGTTAGTAAAATATAGAGTCGCAGATAGGATGAATGAAAAAGATTAACAGTCATAGAAATCTGTAACATATTTGTAACTTATAGATAGTATGATTAATCAATATTTGGGGGGGATAATATGACTAACGAAAATAATATATTGGGAAAACTACATACAGGTAGAGAAGTTATTGATTACGTAAACAATAACGGAATTTTAATAGTTGATCTCAGGTTCATAGATCTTATTGGAACCGTTCAGCATTTCTCAATACCTGCAAGCGAACTAACTGATTCCATATTTGAATTAGGTACTGGGTTTGATGGTTCTAGTGTAAGAGGTTTCCAAGCAATAAATGAAAGTGATATGTTGATCGTTCCCGATCCCGAAACTGCTTTTGTGGACCCTGTTTTGGAACATCCAACCCTAGCGCTCATGTGTGATATCAAAGACCCAATCACGGGTGAGTCGTACAGTCGTGATCCTCGATATGTTGCTCGCAAAGCAGAAGAGTATTTAAAGAACTCAGGTATTGCTACAGTAAGCTATTGGGGCCCTGAGGTGGAGTTTTTCATTTTTGACAGTGCTAGGTTCGATTATAACTCTAACTCTGGATATCACTTTATTGATTCAGAGGAAGGTATATGGAATTCTGGGCGCGATGATGGACGGCCAAACCTAGCACATAGACCCCGACATAAAGAAGGTTATTTTCCATTACCCCCAGTTGACTCTATGCAGAATCTTAGAACGGAAATCATTTTGAAAATGATGGAAGCTGGGCTTCATATTGATAAGCATCATCATGAAGTAGCAACTGCAGGTCAAAATGAAATCGGATTACATTATGGTAGCTTAGTTAAACAGGCAGATGCTGTTCAAGTGTACAAGTACATTGTAAAAAATGTTGCTCTAGCAAATGGTAAAACTGCGACTTTTATGCCTAAACCTTTGTTTAATGATAATGGGACTGGAATGCATACCCACCAATCTTTATGGAACGATGATAAACCACTTTTCTATGATAAAGACGGATATGCTGAGGGCAGTGAAACTATGTTCCATTACATAGGCGGATTGCTCAAGCATGCAAGGGCAGTGTTAGCATTTGCCGCTCCGAGTACGAATTCTTATAAAAGGTTAGTACCGGGCTTTGAAGCTCCAACTAGTCTTGCTTACTCTCGTCGGAATCGTAGTGCAGCGTTTCGAATACCAATGTATGAGCAAGGTATACCTGCCACGAAGCGCGTCGAGTTTAGAGCCCCGGACCCATTGGCTAATACATATTTAGCTTTTTCCGCGATGCTTATGGCTGGACTTGATGGGATTCGTAACAAGATTGACCCTGGAGATGCTTTGGATCAAGATATATACGATTTAACTGATGAAGAGTTAGCAGCAATCCCGCAGGTTCCTGGGAGTTTGGAAGAAGCTCTTCAAGCACTCGAACAAGATCATGATTTTTTGCTTGAAGGAGACGTGTTTACAAAGGACGTCATTGATACTTGGATAGAATATAAAAGAGTAGAAGAAGCTGATCAAATAAGGCTAAGGCCTCATTCTTATGAGTATTTCTTATACTTTGACGGTTAAGCGAACGTTCTAAACCATTCTCTAGGCGATTAAATGTTGCTTACAGGCGTGTTGAATAATGAACGAGCATATAAACACACATATTTTAAGAGAGATATACGTCTATCTGTTGATTTGAAAGGTTTTTATTATGGAATTGCGGTCGGATGAATCGGCCAAGGAATTTGTAACCCAGACGGTAAGGGAGCAAGGAGTCAAATTTATTCGTCTTTGGTTTACGGATATTCTTGGCAATCTGAAAGGTTTTGCTATTAGCCCTGCTCAACTCGAGGAGGCCCTTGAGACCGGTATTGGGTTTGATGGGTCAGCAATCGAAGGATTTGCTCGCACAGACGAATCTGATATGGTCGCGGTTCCTGATCCCAGTACATTTGCAATTCTACCTTGGCGACCGAAAGAGAGTGGAGTAGCACGGATATTTGCAGATATAAAAACACCTGAGCAAGAATTCTTCGATGGTGACCCAAGGCAAGTGCTGAAAAGGAATTTAAATGCCGCTGCAGAATCTGGCTATACTTTCTACGTTGGACCTGAGCTAGAGTATTTTTATTTCAAGAACTCAGATGACCCAACTCCTTTAGATACGGGAGGTTATTTTGATCAAATGCCAATGGATTTCGCATCTGATCTTAGAAGAGAGACTATTTTGACGCTCGAGGATATTGGGATAGAAGCTGAATATAGTCATCACGAAGTAGCTCCCAGCCAAGATGAAATTGTTTTACGATATGCAGATGCATTGACAATGGCAGATAATTGCATGACTTACCAACTTGTTGTAAAAGAAGTTGCTAGAAGACACAACGTGCATGCAACATTCATGCCTAAACCACTGATAGATGTTAACGGAAGTGGCATGCACACCCATCAAAGCTTATTTAGGGGTGATGAAAACTGTTTTTATGATCCAGAGAAACCTGATAACTTATCAGAAGTAGCATTAAGCTATATAGCGGGAATACTTCATTATGCACCCGAATTTACTTCTATTACTAATCAATGGGTCAATTCCTATAAGCGCTTAGTTCCTGGGTTTGAAGCTCCTATATATGTTACCTGGGCAAAAAAGAATCGCTCGGATCTGATCCGTGTTCCACAAATTACAACTTCAAACCCTATGTCAGCAAGGATTGAGTATCGTGCACCAGATCCTGCTTGTAATCCTTATCTGGCGTTCTCTGTTATGCTTGCTGCTGGATTAGAAGGTATTAAAAATAACATGAAACCTCCAAAACCTATGGAAACAAACGTCTTTGATATGTCAGAAGATGAACGTAAATCAGCTGGTATTAAAGAACTTCCAGGTAGTTTACATGAAGCACTATTACTTACCGAGAATAGTGATTTTGTGAAAAAAGCTCTTGGTGAGCATGTTTTTGAGAGTTTCATTAAGAATAAACGTATTGAATGGGAAAACTATAGGAGACAAGTAACGGATTACGAAATTCGGAGGTATTTGCCTGTCCTGTAAGTAAACACTTTTGACAGATAGATATATAATAGATTCACTAAAGGATAAATATTTATTGATGAATGACATGGGGAAAACAAAAAAGATTGATAGTTATAGACCACCTTTATACCACTCTTCTTTTGAGAAAGATGCGTGTGGTACAGGGTTTATAGCGCAAATTTCTGGAGAGCCAAGCCACGACCTGGTTTCAAAGGCTGTTGAAGCGGTAGTGAACTTGACTCACAGAGGTGCAGTATCTGCTGATGCAAAAACCGGTGATGGCGCTGGAATTTTAACTCAAGTACCTGCTAAATTGATTCGTAGGGAAATAGAATCTCTAGGATTTGATTTATCTTCAGACGAAAATATTGGCATTGGAATGGTTTTCTTCCCCCCAAACGTGGACATTTCAGATGCGACTTCAATCTTTGAAAATGAAATTCGAAATAGCAAGCTGAACTTTTTAGGCTGGAGAGAGGTGCCTGTTAACTCTACAGTACTTGGCCAACAAGCTTTAGATACTATGCCTCAAATAAAACAAGCAATTATTACTACATCTAACTCTGTGGAAATAGAAAATTTCGAAAGAAAACTTTATGTAGCAAGAAGGAATATAGAAAAAAAAGTTCTATCGATCGAAGGATTTGATACTTTCCATATTGCATCCCTTTCTTCTAAAACTGTTGTGTATAAAGGCCTTTTGGTGGCTCCACAACTGTCTACGTTTTATGTTGACCTTGCAGATAAAGATTATGAATCGGCTATAGCAGTATTCCACCAGAGATACTCGACAAATACTTTACCTAACTGGAATCTAGCCCAACCTTTCAGATTTTTGGGTCACAATGGTGAAATTAATACATTACAAGGGAACAGGAACTGGCTGAGAGCTAGAGGAAATGATTTTGATTCACCTGTTTGGGAAGCATCAGATTTAGAAGCTATAATTCCTGTTACAGATACACAAGTATCTGATTCTGGAAGTTTAGATCATGCGCTTGAACTACTTAATCGATCTGGAAGAGATATTTTGCACAGTATGGTGATGTTAATTCCAGAAGCCTGGGAAAATATGCCAAATATGGACCCAGATCTTAGAGCTTTTTATGAATATCACGCACTATTAACAGAACCTTGGGACGGTCCGGCAGCTGTTGCTTTTTCTGATGGCTCGTTGGCAGGAGCTATATTGGATCGTAATGGTTTGCGACCTGCTAGGTATCACGTTACTGAAGATGGTTTCGTTATTATGGCGTCTGAAGTGGGAGTTTTGAGAGGTCTTGATGAGTCAAAAATTATTGAGAAAGGGCGATTAGCTCCTGGAGAGATGATAGCTGTCGATACAGTGAATAATAAAATTCTTAGGAATACTGAGATCAAAAGTAATATGATCTCTGCGGATTCATATCCTGATTTGCGAGATAATATTTTAGTTAAACTTGATTCATCTGATAAAAAAGAAACTCTTAATAAACCAGTATTAGATCATGTCTCGTTACTTAGGAGACAGAAAATTTTTGGGTATACAGCTGAAGAGCCATTAATGGTGATAAAACCCATGGTTCAAGAAGGAAAAGATGCGACATATTCTATGGGAGATGACACTCCTTTAGCTGTTCTGTCTCGACTTGCTCCACCTATTTATAACTATTTTAAACAAAGCTTCGCCCAAGTGACTAACCCTGCTATTGATCCAATAAGAGAAGCTGTTGTTATGAGTTCTAATGTTTATTTAGGACGACGGTCTAGCCTAATTGGTGAGCCAAGCCAAGACCAACATTTGTTGTCTATAGAAGGTCCAATAATATTAAATGAGGAACTTGACCAAATAAGAAATGTGAGTGATAACACCCTAAAATCTGTAACGCTTCCAACTGTATTTCCCGTATCGGGTGGCCGTTCGGAACTTGAAAAATCACTTAGTGATCTATGTGACCAAGCTGAGAGCGCTGTTGATGACGGGTATACCATCATTATTTTGAGCGATAGAGCGGTTGATGAAAATAATGCACCAATACCGATGTTATTGGCAGTTGGTGCGGTCCATCAAGAATTGATTAAACGTGGTAAAAGAATGAAAGCAAGCATTATATGTGATAGTGGTGAACCCAGAGATGTTCATCACTATGCAAGTTTAATCGGGTACGGAGCTAGCGCAGTTAATCCTTACCTAGTGTGGGATATTCTAAGGAACTTAGCGGAGAAAGGTGAGCTTAAAGATTTAGATAACGAAGATTATCCGCTTTTGAAGTACAGAATGGCCGCAAATAACGGCATATTGAAAATAATGTCTAAAATGGGTATTTCTACCGTTACTTCATATCACGGATCCCAAATTTTCGAATGCCTTGGACTATCTCAAAAAGTAGTAGATAAATGTTTTACAGCCACATTATCGCGTTTGGGAGGAATTGGATTCGAAGAAATAGCTGATGATGTGCTGAAACGACATGATGGAGCCATTCAAGATGAAATAACAGAGAAATCAAAATTAGTCGACCATGGATTTATTAGATTCAGGAAGGCTGGCGAATTTCACGCAAATAACCCCATCGTAGTTCGAACTTTGCATAAGGCGGTTAGGAGTGGCGAATACGAAGAATACGTCCCATATCGTGATGCCATGAATAATAGACCTATATCAAGTGTGCGAGATATTTTACAGTTCAAAAGAGGAAACACCCCGATTCCACTAGAAGAAGTTGAACCGCTAGAAAATATTTGGAAACACTTTACAACAGGAGCCATGTCTTTAGGTGCCCTTAGCCCAGTAGCTCACGAAACTTTAGCAGCGGGTATGAATGCAATAGGGGCAGCTTCAGATACCGGTGAAGGTGGAGAAGACCCCAAACGGTTTAGGGGTTTGATGAACGGAATAAATGCTAACTCTAAAATTAAACAAATAGCTTCCGGGCGCTTTGGAGTAACACCTGAATATCTTTCAATGGCAGAAGAAATTGAAATTAAAATAGCTCAGGGTTCGAAGCCTGGTGAAGGAGGTCAATTACCAGGACATAAAGTGATTGAGTATATAGCCTATATAAGACACACGCAGCCAGGTATAACCTTGATATCTCCTCCCCCGCATCATGATATATATTCGATTGAAGATCTAGCTCAGTTAATATACGACTTAAAAATGATAAATCCAGATGCTCAAGTTACCGTTAAATTAGTTTCGGGCGTAGGTGTTGGCACTATAGCTGCGGGTGTAGCAAAAGGGTACGCTGATAAAATTCATATATCTGGTTCGGATGGTGGTACGGGAGCAAGCCCGCTTTCCTCAATAAAAAACGCTGGTTCTTCCTGGGAGCTAGGTTTAGCTGAAGTAGAGCAAGTTCTTGTAATGAATGACCTAAGAGGCAGAGTAAAATTAAGAACAGATGGTGGTATTAGAACTGGTAAAGATGTCGTTATGGCAGCGATGTTCGGAGCTGATGAGATCGGATTTGGAACGGCGGCTCTTGTCGCAATGGGATGCGAGATGGCCAGACAATGTCATCTTAATTCTTGCCCGGTGGGTATTGCGACACAGCGTGACGACCTAATTGATAAATTTACTGGGAGTGTTGATAGCGTAGTTAATTATTTTACATTTGTCGCAACTGAAGTTAGGGAAATATTGGCTAGCCTCGGATATAGATCTTTGGATGAAGTGATAGGGCATCCTGAATATCTTGAGGAACGATCTGATTTAGAGGGAGAGGATCGTGCAATGGCTCTTGATGTAAAACCACTGTTAGGCCTACCAGATCCAGAGTTTAAGAAACCTATAAAGAATGTTCAAAGTCGTAATGATCGTCAAGATGATTACAAATTGGATGAAACGATTATGGTAGATATAGGTAAACCCATAGAACTAGATACACACTATTCCGGGTCATACGAGATTAACAATTCTAATCGTACCGTAGGTGCTAAAATTTCCGGCGATATAGCAAGGAAATACGGTTTAAATAATCTAGAGTCCATGGATATCGACCTCTCGTTCGATGGTACAGCGGGGCAGAGTTTCGGAGCGTTTTTAGTTGATGGAGTTACGGTTCGCCTTAATGGCGAAGCTAACGATTATGTGGGTAAAGGTATGGGTGGAGGTAAAATAGTTATTCGGCCACCTAGAACCAATGACTATAATTCCCACGAGAATTCTATTATGGGTAATACTTGCTTGTATGGGGCGACCGACGGACTTGTATTTGCAGCCGGTCAAGCCGGAGAGCGATTTGCTATAAGAAATAGTGGAGTCCAGGCAGTTGTTGAAGGCCTAGGTGATCATGGATGTGAGTATATGACCAACGGAGTTGTTGTGGTGCTAGGCGAAGTTGGACGGAATTTTGGTGCAGGTATGTCTGGGGGTATAGCATTTGTATATGATGTAAACGAAACTTTTCCATCTTCGTACAATCAAGATATGCTGGTCATAGATAGATTAGCAGACTCAAGTTCAGAAGATGAAGAGCATCTTCTCGGATTAATAAAAGAACATGCAGAGCAAACAGGTAGTAAAATTGCTAGGTATATAGTCGAGAATTGGCAAGAACAAAGAGCTTATTTTTGGAAAGCGATGCCAGCTCAATTGAGAGAGAAAAAGATGACAATTAAGGATATATTAAAGAAAGTTGAAGAGTTAAAGTAAATTAACGGGCTTCTGATAATTATAATATATTGATTAAAGAGGTGGGCACTGATGAACGGTCAATACGAGCAAATTCTATATGAAAAGAAGCGTGACGGCGTTCTGATAACGTTGAACCGGCCGGAGGTTATGAATGCTATTAGCGACCAGTTAGATGAAGAATTGCATCATGCCCTTGACCAAGCAGATGCTGACCCCGAGGTTCGCGGTATAGTTCTAACAGGGGCAGGCGCAGCATTTTCAGCAGGGTTCGATATTAATGCTCAAGTAGAGTATGTATGGCCTGCAGGTCTTCCCGAAGGAAAAAGTGTAGCAGAAGTTATTGATACATGGAGGACTCGATTCTGGCAAAAAGAACATGGTCGAATAGCACGAATTATCGATGAAATATCTACTCCGATTATTGCTGTAGTAAGTGGGTGGTGTATGGGAGGAGGATCTTGGTACGCTTTGACTAGTCATTTGACCATAGCTGCATCAGATGCGGTCTTTGGGCAAGTTGAAGTAAGAATGATCTCTGATGATAATTTTTCTTGGATACTTCACGCTGGTTATAAAAACGGCCTCAGATATGCTTTGACTGGTGATCATATAGATGCTGAAGAAGCTATGAGAATCGGACTCCTTAATGAGGTTGTTGAAACCAAAGACGATGCTCTAGAAAAGGCGTTTCTTTTCGTTGAAAGGCTTGCTAAGGTTTCACCTGAAACTGTAAAAATCAATTTGGCGATTGCAATGAAGGGACTTCAAGTGATGGGCCTACATAATGCCTTAAGATTGAATTCAGAATTAGCGGCTGCTGTCATAGTATCGAAAAGAGAAGAATTCTCTAAACCACTTGAAGATGCAAGGAAAGAAGGCGGGTTGCGTGCATTCATTAGGAAACGCGACGAACCTTTCCAACCAGAACCATTTGGGCCAAGATCGAAAAAAAAACCTAGTTAATGTCTTTAACAAAAGACTGGTTTATGAAATAAAATTATTCTTTGCGTACAAATAGTATTTATCTCTTGATTAAATCGATGCATAAATTACAGACATTTATGACTTACAAAAAAAATCGTTTGATTGCGGCGGTTTTTATATTGTTTTTTGAATTGGTTATAGTTGCCTCTTGTATGAAAACTCCCGAAATCGATAAAGAGTACGTTGAAAATACCTACGATGTTCTTATCGCTTCAAGCGTGATAGATATTAAAACTACGCGGATTCCTTTTGTGATTATCGGATCTCGAGGAGAATATCTTAAACCGGACTTAACGCACGTCCGGCTGCGTCATAAATCTTCCTCAACGGCCAAATTAGTAGAGCAAACAAACTTAGTTCCAAAGTACTATTCTATAGTTGTAACAGAAGACCATATTCATCGAGATGGTGAAATACATGTTCATGAGAATGATTTAGGTATATATGTGCTTAATGTTGAAGAACTAAATTATCCAGGCGAATGGCAGCTTGAACTAACCGTTAGAAACCTAGAAGGCCAAGGGAAAATTCGTGAAATCCAAACGACATTTTTAGCATCTGAGGAAGTAACCTTTCTCCCTGTTGGATCTAGAGTTCCCTTAATGTCAAATCGTACTTTGGGGGAAGGGTTTGCTTTAGAAGAGCTTAGTACTCATCCCAACCCGGATCCGGCTATGTATACAATGACTGTAGAAAAAGCTATTAATAAGAATCGACCAAGCGTAGTTATATTTAGTACACCAGCGTATTGTCAGAGTAAAGTTTGTGGTCCAGTTCTGGATATCGTTATGTCAGTCAAAAATTTATATGAATCGGAAATAGATTTTATACACGTTGAGCCTTTTGATTTACAAGCACTTATCGATTCAGGAGATTTTTTATTATCACCACCTGCGCGAGAATGGGGTTTACCTAGCGAGCCTTGGGTTATTATTGTTGATAGATATGGAAAAGTAGTAGCTAAGTTCGAAGGAATTATTAGTAGAACTGAACTTATTGAAGTTTGCGATACAATTTTGGACTCTAAATAAGTTAATAGTCTCTTGATACACTTAATTTGTCAGCATATACTGCTAGAGAGAAATATCAGTTTAAGGATTATTTTATGCCTATATTAGAATACGCGTGCGACTCATGTGGCAATCACTTTGATAAATTGATTCGAGGTATGAATGTCTCGAATCCTGATGTAGCTTGCCCTTCTTGCGGTGGTAGTGATGTCGAGAAACAAATGTCAGCATTTGGTGTTACAGGAGTTTGGCAAAGCAATGTACCAGAATTTACAATGCCTAAAGCAAAAGCACCGAACCCTAATGATCCATTTAATTGCATCATGTAGATAACTAACTATTGTTCACCAGGTGAATCGTTATTTTTGTTTGCAGGTAATAGAAACTTTGTTTGATTGTAGCGATTAACCGATTGTCTGGTATGTAGCAGAGGTAGTGATAATTTTCTCAAGTTGATCGCTTTGCAACAAAAAATAAGACTTTGCAGGAGTTTTACCTAAAGATATGAGGGATAACATTTTCCTTTCCTCTAACCGAAGAATAATACTAACAGTTTTATCCATGTCTTTGGGGTGGGTATTCATCTACTTAGATCGAGTATTAATTTTTCCTTTATTACCGGTGATAGGAGAAGAATTTGGTTTGTCTGATACATACAGAGGGCTTATAGCAAGTTCATATTTTTTCTTTTATGTATTGATGCAGACACCAACCGGGATTATTGGTGATAAATACGGTCTTTCCAATGTAGTTTTTATAATGTATTTAATTGTTGGAATATCTTTAATAGGAATTGGTGTTCTCAGTTATAGTTACGTCCTTTTGTTGGTGTTTGCGGGGTTGCATGGTTTCGGGGCAGGTGCTTACTATCCTGCTTCATACGGTATTACTATTAATGTTGTTCCTGTTGATAAAAGAGGTGTTGCTTCTGCTGTGGTAACTACAGGAATGGCTTTGGGGCTAGCTATTGGGTTATCAATTTCTGGCCCTTTGGCTCTTTTATTTGGTTCATGGAGAGATCCGTTTTTAGTCCTGGCATTTCCGACAATAATCAGCGCATTCTTACTCTACTTCGTCACTAAAAATGTTCCAGGGACTGGTTCAACTTCTAATGGGATTAGTCTTGAAGTATTTAAAAATAAAGATCTACTAGTATTATCACTAGCAGCTTTTTGTTCTTTGTATGGCTACTGGGTGTTGATTTCTTGGGCCCCGACTTACTTTGTCGAGCAAAGAGGCTATGATTTATCGGGCGCGGGGCAATTAACAGCTATCGTAGCTGTGGCATCCGTTCCTGGAGCTTTATTATGGGGCCCGATCTCTGATAAATTAGGCCGTAAATATTTATCCTTTTGTCTATTAATTGGAGCAGGAGTCGCAATAGGGTCAATATCTATGGCCTCTTCCACAACCCAAGTAATTGCTGCCCTAGGATTTTATGGATCACTTAGCGCCCTGGCGTGGAACCCTGTTTTGGTGGCATGGGCAGGTGATCTTGCCTCACTAAAAGGGGATGGTTCAGGTGCTGCTATGGGTTTACTGAACGCTTTTGCTGTAGGTAGCTCATTTGTTGGGCCTGCATTGACGGGGATGATTAGTGATTTGACTGGTTCACTTGAAAGTGGATTTTATATGGGGTCGATTTCTTTATTTATTGGAGCTATTTTAGTTATGTTTGTAAAAGAGACCAAGAAACAATTACAAGAGGCGAAATGATTGAAAATAATATCAATTTAGAATTCCTTGAAATCAAATTACATGTGTTTGTGAAAGCTATTAAATGGTAAAAATTGATTTACATGTTCACACTAACTGGGGATCTTCTGATAGCGGGTTATCACCTCAAGAGTTAGTTACAGAGGCCAAAAATGTTGGTTTAGACGCAGTGTGTGTGACAGAGCATGGGACGGTGTGGTCGCAGTCTAAAGTAGACGAAATCGCAGAAGAATCAGAAGTATTAATTATTCCAGGGATGGAAGTAACAACTGATCTTGGTCATGTCACAGTTTTTGGTTTGAATGGCTATGGATCTGGAATGCATAAAGCTGAAACTTTAAAGCGTGCAGTTGATGCTGTCGATGGGTTCATGATCGCGGCCCATCCTTTTAGGAGAATGTTTGATGATCCTCGTATAAGCGGATGGGACATGATATATACTGCAGAGCAGGCGGCTGAGTTACGTATATTCTCCTTAGTTGATGAAATGGAAGTAGTTAATGGTGCTAATAATTTACGTGAAAACTTATTTGCTTTAGAAGTGGCTGATTTATTGGGCTGGACTGGAGTCGGAGGAAGTGATTCACATTCTACCAATGGGCTTGGGGCTGGAGGTATTGTTGTGGAAAATACTTTTAAAGATGTTCGGAGCTTTATTGATCAACTGAGATCCGGAAAATATTATCCATCTGCCGATATGCATAAATTTGGATCGCGACCATTTAGAACAGAGTAAAAAAACAGGAAGTGGGGCTATAAAAATTGCCAGAACTTCAATTTTCAGAAGTGTGTGTGGCTCTGGATTTAGAGATGACTGGTTTGCGACCTGAGTCAGATCAAATTATCGAGATCGGAGCAGTTAAATTCCAAGGAGAGACCATCCTTGAGACTTTCGAAGCTCTCATAGATCCCGATAGAGATATACCTACATTTGTAACCTTATTAACAGGTATAAGTAATGAAGACGTAAAAGGCAAACCAAAATTCCAAGAAGTTGCAGCTGATTTTGTTGAGTTCATGGGCGATCACTCAATCGTTGGCCAAAATATATCATTCGATCTTGCTTTTTTGGCCCAACAAGATGTCCACCCCAAAAATTTGGTATATGACACTCGAGACTTATCTAGACTGATTCGTCCAGATGCAACCGACCACGGGCTTGCCGGACTTGCAAAAGAATTATTGGTAGTGAACGATGATCCACATAGAGCGTTATCTGATGCTGATACGACAATGAAAGTATTCAACCAGCTGTTTGTTCGATTTTCTGAATTAGATTCTAAAACAAAATACCTCTTAAATAGCCTTGTAAAAAAAGGTGGTGATGATTGGTCTATAGGAAGAGTAATCGGTGAGGCCTGTAAGCTTGCCGATTTTGAAACAGTCACAGTTAATGACCAAATCAACTCGATTATAGATCGTATTGCAAATAATGCTAAAGATCACGTCGCCAAACCAACAACGCGTAACAAACCTGAAGAAACAACGAATTCTAACTCTGGGATTCAGCTATCTATGGATTCTCTAAGTACTATGGAAAATTATGAAGAAAGGCCACAACAAAAAGAGTTTGCGACTGCGGCGTGGGATGCTTTAACCAAAGGAACCAATTTGTACGCGGAAGCACCTCCGGGTACCGGAAAATCTATAGCTTATTTAATGCCTGCTCTTCGATATGCGATGGAAACTGGAAATCAAGTTGTTATAGCAACTGCAAATAAAAACCTTCAAGAGCAATTATCTGAAGTTGAAATACCTAAAGTGTTAAATATTCTTGGGCTGGGAAGATCAGATCTTTCATACTTATCTTTAAAAGGGCAAGGAAATTATATTTGTGCTACTAAATTTCAAGCTATGATGAACAGATCTGATTTAACAATTGATGAGATTCAGTTTATGTTAAGAATTAATATATGGCTAACTCGTACTAATGCGGGTGATATGGGTGAATTATATTTAAACAATGCTGAACGATCTTTTTTAAACCAGATGGCAGTTAACTCAACGGACCATAAACTGAATTGTATCCTTGAAAAAGATAATAGATGTTTTGTTTCGATCGCCCGTATGGCTTCAAAAGCGTCAGATGTGGTTGTCACCAATCATGCTCTACTAATAGCTGATTCTAAACAAGAAAACGGTATATTTAGTGATACGAAGCATCTGATAATCGATGAAGCACATAATATAGAACGAGAAGCAACGACTCAATACACTGAAGTTATTACTGAAGGGCAAATTAACAATATTTTCAATTCTTTTGAAGAAGGTGGGCGTATTTTAGGGATACTCCAAGGGCAGGCCAACGTCATCTTAACAAACCGTATTAAAGAGGAAGTAACAGTACAATTAAATACCACTCAAGAGCGTTCAAAATATGGTTTAGAGATCGCAGGCCATTTTTTTGATTCATTGAGTACCCTTGAAGCGTCGATCAGAAAAGCATCAGACGGAGGAGAAAACGTAACTCGAATCCCGCAATCGATGGGTGATGAGGAATCATGGTCTATGGTCAACGAATCCTTGATGAATCTTAAAGAGATCCTCTCCTCATTTAAACATACACTTGAAAATTTAGGTTCATTTTTGATTGACGAAAATAATACTCAGGTAGAACTTATTTTGAATAACCAAATATCCAGGATTGATAGTTTTCTCGAGCGTTTAGAAATGATTTTTGATAAAGATAATGAAAATCGTATAACTTGGATTAGTCGTAATAATGACAGTTCAGTTGGAAGAAGCGTATATTATGCGCCTTTGGATGTATCTAAAGTCCTTTATGATAATCTTTTTGACAAACAACAATCTATTATTTTGTGCAGTGGAACAATGACCGCTGATAATAGTTTTGAATATATAAAGAGCAGGCTCGGACTTGATCAGGCCGAAGAGATAATATTAGGGTCTCCGTTTGAACTGGAATCAGCTATTCAAGTTATAGTACCCGAAGATATGCCAACTCCAGATCAGTCAACTTATGATAAGGCCGTAGCAGATCTAATTTCGAGCATATCTAAGAAAGCTGATGGAGGTGTTTTGGTTCTATTTACATCCCATGGTGCGATACGAAGAGCCTACAATCAGGTAAAAATAGAGTTAAAAGAATTAGATATTAACTTAATGGCACAAGGGATTGATGGTCCTCCCGATCGATTAGTTGCCATGACCAAACAGACACCGAGGAGTGTAATTTTTGGCGCTGCAAGTTTTTGGGAAGGCGTTGATTTACCTGGTGATTTACTTAAAGTTTTGATTATCCCGAGGTTGCCCTTTGCGGTACCTTCAGATCCAATTGTTGCGGCGCGAAGTGAAACTTATGTATCTCCGTTTATGGAATATACTCTTCCCGCTAGCATACTTCGCTTTAGGCAAGGAATTGGACGCCTTATAAGGACATCGAGTGATAGCGGCATAATTGTGCTGCTAGATTCTAGGTTGCTAAATAGGAGATACGGGACAATGTATCTAGATAGCTTACCCACTACAAACCTTGTAACGCCGCAAATTGGATTGGTCCCAGAAGCAATATCCAATTGGTTCAGTAGCAAGTAATTACTTCTTGAATCATCAGTTTAATATACCTATTACATACAATCTTGATTTGTCTTCAACTTTAGACGGAGGTCAAAGTTTTGATTGGAGATCAGAAGCGGATGGTTGTTGGCTTGGGTTAATTAGAAACTACCCCGTAAAACTTTCAATCTCTAAAACACTAACAGGATCCTTAATTGGAGCTGAGTATGCAACAGAGATCTCTGATGAAAATATTGATTTATTAAATTCTTACTTAAATTTAGATACCCCATATGAAGATTTACGCGATCGACTAAAATCTGAGAGTGAGTTAAAAAATATTATTGAATCAGTTCCAAAATTCAATATTCTGAAGCAAGATCCCTGGAAGACCCTGGTCAGTTTTATATTGTCGACACAGAGTAATATCCCTAGAATTAAAAAAAACCTCGCAGAATTATCGAGTACAAACGGTAAACTTGTAACAGCTTTCGGAGCTTCGTTTTACATATTTCCGAGTCCGTATGAGCTGGATATTATGGGAGAAAATCGGCTGCGAAATTTGGGTCTAGGATATCGGGCAAAAAACCTAGCTTTAGTGGCGTCAATGGTACACAGGAAATCTTTCAATATGGAAGCTGCGTTGTCTATGGAATACGAAGAGGCTAAACGATACTTAATGACTTTACCAGGAGTAGGGCCAAAAGTAGCCGACTGCGTTTTGGCGTTTTCAATGGGCCATACAGTTGCTTTTCCTGTAGACCGCTGGGTTTCGCGTGGAGTGAAACGTAATTACCCGAAGACTGAAAACTATAATGACGTTGATATATCTAAGTGGGGAAGAGAAAAATTCGGAGTTGACGCTTCTTATGTCCAACAAATTATTTTTTACTATGAACGATGGATTTATGGTTCCGGTAAAGTTTAGTTTATTGGTTGAATTTGGTAAGGTTTGCCTTAACGTAGGTTTCCTCCTCCAACCTTGTTTTCATATCACCATCTAGTTTTAGAGACTTCAAAATTAATAAAAGCTCGCCAATTCTTGGTCCAGGATTGACCCCGAGGTTGATGATATCAGTACCATTTAAATTTATATTGACTTTCGAGTAGGTTTCTATATATGTATTGGTGATTTGTGAGAATACTGGATTGTTTACGAAACAGCGAACCAAAACCAGCGATTCAATATTGTGAGACTTAAAATAATTGAAGACCTCGCTTGGTTTCATAGACGCTAATGGTTTCAAAGAAGGGTCTCTTTTTATTTCATCCAATAATTGAAAACAACCTAGCATTACATTTTTTTCGAGAGAGTTCATTTTGTCGTTAGTACTATCTATTTTCGAATCTCGATTTTGGTTAAGTCGCAAAGCCAGTTCATAAAACTTTGGTAGATCATTTTTTGCAAGAGTGTCGTTTCTCAGAGCTTCGAAAATATTTGCAACTACTGGCGTGTAAGAGAATGGTTGGGGTAATAATTGTGTCACACCCCATGTATCTAATTGCTCTAATATTAACTCGGGGTAAGGTTCTTCAAGTACGCGCACTATTTCTTGATATATCCGGTTCTTACTAACATAGTCTATGGAAGTGAAATCTCTATTAATCCACGAGGCCGTTTTGTCATCAATCTCAAGCCCGAGCCTAGATTTGTATATGGCAGCACGGATTATTCTAGTAGGGTCATCTTGGAACGTTTTTTCATGGAGGCCGCGCAGAATTCTGTTCTGTATATCGAGTAGGCCTCCTAATTCATCTACTAGAAGGCCAAATTCAAGTGGGTCAAGACTAACAGCAAGAGCGTTTATACTGAAATCTCTTCTTTTTAAATCTTCTGACAAATGAGCGGCTGAAACAATAGGTAGAGAACCCGGTTTTTCATAAACTTCTGTTCTTGCATTAGCAACATCTATTGTTGACTCTTCTACGAGGAGCTTCAACGTCATAAATTGGGATCTACGCACTATTGTTGCAAGTGATTGAACCTGTGGGTCTGAGGAGAACGATTCTATGTCGCCATCTAATACTAAATCTATATCTTCGGACTTTACTCCCAGTAGAGAATCTCTGACGACTCCCCCTATCAGATATAATGCCTCGTTTCTTGCTTTGGCTATGGCGCCAAGTCTTTTGCAGGCTATCAATAGAGGCTCTGGAATGTTCAACTCTATTTGTGTAGATATATTCATCATTATAAGATTATAAGTAATATTTGAAGAAGTTCAAAAAAACCATTGAGGGTATACATATATATTGGGTATGAATGAAATAAATCTTATCGACGAGTGGATCCAAAATAATGCTGTTCCAATAGAGAAACTGCTAGGCGTTAAGTTTAACGATCGTAACTTTCTCCTAAACGCATTTATACATAGCTCATTTATAAATGAAATTTCGAATGATCAGTTTGAATCTAACGAGAGGATGGAATTTTTTGGAGACTCCATCCTGAACCAGACGGTTTCAAAGTATTTGTATGTTCGGTTTCCAGATTTGGATGAAGGCTCGTTAACTAGGATTCGATCTGTTTTGGTAAATAAAGAAATGCTATTTCGAATAGCTGTGCATCTGGATATAGGTAAGTATCTAATTTTAGGAAAAGGCGAATACTCTACTGGGGGTTCTAAGAAAGAGTCTAATCTAGCTAATACTGTAGAGGCGGTAATTTGCGCGATATATCTTGATCAGGGCCAAGATAAAATAAATGAATTTATAATCCGCCTTCTTGAAGAACTGTGGAATGATTCTATTACAGACGACTCGTATTTTATTGACTCCAAATCGAGACTGCAACAAACGTCTCAGAAAATGTATGGAATCACACCTGAATACGAGTTAATAGAAGATGTTCAGATTAATAATGAACATGTGTTTAACGTTAATGTAGCAATACAAAATCATTTATTGGTTGCGGGGCAAGGCCCAACTAAGAAAGCTGCGGAACAAAACGCGGCATATCAGGCAATTCAAATCATTAGTAGTTCAGAAACTGAATAATAGGAAACCTGATTTTGATTCGGTAATAAAAATGAGATAATGAGGTTACTATGAATGATGAACTTTCTGATAAACCGGGGCGTTTAGCCTCACGATTTCTTCCACACTATGAAAATGTTGAATTATATAAAGCCGTAGATGATCCGGGAAAATTATCAGAACAAAACCATTTTACTCGTGACTCCTTGATAAAATTGGATGCCAACGAGAACCCTTTTGGCCCTACTAGGGCCGTATCAAATTTATTTGCTAACCCATCTGATATTTCGATATATCCGGATGCTGAACAATCCGTATTACGAGAAACTTTGTCTACGTATACACGGATTGAAAAAGATCAAATAGTTGCCGGGGCAGGTAGTGATGAATTAATTGATCTTATAACGCGCCTTTTTGTCTCTCCCGGTGATTCAATAATGATTTCACGTCCGACCTTTGGTATGTATTCATTTTCGGCTAGTGTGTACGGGGCTGGAATTATTGATATACCTAGGAATATTGACGATTTTAGTTTGGATATAGATGGTATTTTAAAAAAGATAGATCGCGTTAAACTTGTTTTTATTGCTTCTCCTAATAACCCAACGGGAAATACTACAAATTTTGATGATTTGAAAAAAATTCTTAACGCAGGCGTACCTGTGGTTGTTGATGAAGCTTACGTAGAATTTAGTGATAATGATTGTAGTCAACTACTTAGTGAATATCCCAACCTGATGATTCTTAGAACTTTTAGTAAATGGGCAGGATTAGCTGGGTTGCGCGTTGGATATGGTTTATTTCCAAAAGATGTAGCTGACATGTTAAGGCGAATTAAACCACCTTATTCAGTTGGAACTCTCGCTCAAGCGGCTGCTACAACTGCATTAGAGAACATCTCAGAATCTGAGCAACAGATCAGGGCTATTATTTCTGAAAGATCTAAAGTATGGTCTTCTTTGAAGGAGATATCGCAACTGAAGGCATATCCTTCAGACGGCAACTTTTTTCTCATAAAAATACTGGCCGGAAATGCGAGAGAAGTGAAATCAAAACTTTTACAGCGTGGAATATCCGTTAGATATTTTGATGATAATCTATTAAAGGACTGTTTAAGAATAAGCATAGGTCTTCCAGATCAAAATATTCAATTATTGAAAGAATTGAAAAATTTATTATAGGAGAAAAAGCGATGGCATTGGATTCTAATCGAAAAGCTGAACAGAACCGTGAGACGTCTGAATCACAGGTTAAAGTATCTATAAACCTAGATGGAGCAGCCAATTATTCTGTTAGCACGGGATCAAAGATGTTAGATCACCTACTAGACCAGTTGGGCAGGCACGGTGGATTCGATTTAAATATAGTTAGCAAATCATCTAACGATCCAGATGGACATCATGTAGCTGAAGATACTGGAATAGTGCTAGGTAGAGCATTTAGTGAAGCACTTGGTGATAGAAAAGGTATCAAGAGAATGGGTAATGCGATAGTCCCTTTGGATGAAGCGTTGTCGATGGTTGCTGTTGATCTTGGAGGTAGAGGTTACTCTGTTTTTGATATGGATTTCTCAACTTCAATAATAGGAGACCTAAGGTCTGAACTAGTCACCCATGTTCTAGAATCTTTTGCAAGAGAAGCAAAAATCAATTTACACGTTCGAATATTGACTGGATCTAACGATCATCATATTGCAGAAGCAACTTTTAAAGCTTTAGCAAAATCTCTTAATTTTGCCGTACAGATAGACCCGCGGTTTAACGATATAACACCTTCTACTAAAGGCACTCTGACTGACTAATGATTGATTCTAGTCGATTAATTCCAGTTCAAATCTGTATTGCTCTATAACTATATTGGCTAACAGCCGTTTACACATTTCCTCTATTTGGTCCCTTGATTGAGACTCAGTTAAGTCTCCGTTTAACTCTATCTCGATATACTTACCAGAGTTAACTTTCTCTACTCCAGTGTAGCCAAGTGTTTCCAGGCCACCTTTAATTGCAAGACCTTCTGGATTATTTACGCCTTCTTTTGGAGTTATGTATATGCGTGCTAAAAATTTCATAGTGTATACGTTTATTCCTTAGAAATCCGTTTAAACAAAAAAGTTTTTTTCAGTAACGAAAAAAGTATTATGGATATGGTCCCGATAGTTACAAGTGGAACTAATAATTTAACTAATAGCGGCGTATCTTCAAACTGACTAAAGCCTATAACGGTAGTAGCTGCTCCCTCTATTGTGTATATAACTACTGCTGCCGCGAAACCTATTAATAAATATCCCAGTATTCTTTTCATCGCTAAAAAACTAACTCTTTTCCCGTTAAACGCTTATATACTTCTAAGTATTGAGCAATGGTTAAATCCTTTACTTCTTGAGTAGGCGTCGGAGGTTTTGATTTTTTATCCCAACCTGTGCTCGTCAGCCAGTCCCTAACAATTTGCTTATCAAAACTTGGCTGAGATTCTCCGGGTTTGTAAGATTCAGCATCCCAATATCTAGATGAATCAGGTGTGAGTAGTTCATCAATAACGTGAATTTTCCCATCGATAAAACCATATTCAAATTTGGTGTCTGCCAGAATGAGCCCTACAGACTCTGCTAAACCGGTTGCTTGTGTATATAGGGCATGGCTGTGTTCTTCGAGCGGCCAGGCGATGTTACCGCCAAGAGTTCCCCAAAATTCTTCTAGAGTTAGTGGCAAATCGTGCCCCGTATCTTCTTTTGTAGTCGGTGTGAATAGAGGCTCATCGAACTTTTGACTCTCTTCTAGGTCTTCAGGAAGAGGGTATCCTTGAACACTTTGATCTTTTTGATACTCTGCCCAAGCGGAGCCGGTTATGTATCCCCTGACAATACACTCTACATCAATCCGTTGGGCTTTTTTTACAACCATTGATCTTGTTGCTATTTCATCTGGAAGATTTTCTAGGCTGAATTCTTTTGCTATTTCTGGTTCATATGCCATACCAATAAAATGGTTTGGTACGACTCCCGCTGTATACCTCAGCCAAAGCGCTGATATTTCCGATAGTACTATCCCTCTACCTGGTATCCCTTCAGGGAGCATTACATCGTATGCCGATACTCTATCTGTTGTTACCATCAATAGAGCATTTCCTAAGTCATAAGTATCCCTGACTTTCCCCTTGTGGAAAGGGTTTGCTAGATCCGTCTCTAATAGCGCTTCCATAGTTTTAAATACCACCTTGATGTCATTATTATTGTTCTATTACTGATATTGTAAATGCCTATTATAGGGCGTGCTACCCGTATTTTGTGATTTCGCCAGTGGTAAGTGGGTAGCTTATTTGTTTCCCATATAGAAATCGATATACTTTGTGTTGTATATGTGATTATTTTATTTATTAAGGAGATTCCTTGTTTATTGATCCAAGTTCTAATTTAAACGATCGTACCCCGCAGTCTCGATCTTTATATGAGTACGTTTACGAAGTTTTAATTCGACCTCAATGGGTTATGAGTGATATATCCATAGATAAGCCCTACAAACATGCCACCTCGGTATTTTTGATAGTAGGTGTGTTACTTGGGGTTGGATTTGGATTCCAAGGTAGTCTCGGGTATTTTGTGGGTCTCTATGGAGCGCTTTATGGCGGAATTTTGTTCCCCTTCCTTTTCGGAACTGGTTTATTGATAATTTCAGCCCTATTTTATTGGTTTGGCACTAGCCTAGATGGCTCAGGTACATATTGGGAAATTGCCCTGCCAACGATATTTTCTTCAATACCAATATCTTTCTTAGTATTGATCCCATTAATAAGACTATTTGTTGACCCACTCCCGATTCTAATCTATTTGCTGATAATTCCTGTGACTTTAATAAGTACCGCACGGTTATTGTATTTTGCTCTTATGGCAGGACATAGATTTTCTGGTTTCCAATCTGTTTTGACTCTAGCAAGCCCGATTCTGTTTCTGGGACTTATTTTCATAGCGATATTTTTTGTCTCGGTTATATTGTCTTTGATTTCGTTTAGTTAGACCCACTGAATGGATAGTAATGGTTTGTACTTGACTCATTTTCCGTTTCACGTATAGTTGATTTGAGGTGTGAACATGTCTATTCCAAATCTCCCCGAGCTTATGCTGATTTTATTTATTGTCCTGCTTATTTTTGGCGCAGGTAAATTACCGGATGTAGCTAGTTCTCTAGGTAAATCAATCAAGGAGTTTCGCACAGGGTTACAGGTGGGAGAATCTGCTAATCCTGATGAGAGTGTGGATAATTCAAAAAAAGAAGATAGCAACGCCTAAACTATTCGTTAGAACTATTGTGGATTCCGCGTTATCATTTGTCCGAAGCAATCCTAGCTAATATGAGACCTATTTCGAAGAGAATCCATATTGGGCCTGCCCAAATTAACATATTTATCGGGTCACCAGTTGGGGTTATTATTGCGCCCGCTATAACGGAAAGCAGTATTGCAAATTTTCTTTGTTTAGCGACCTTTTGGGGATCCAAAATTCCAATTTTGGCGAGTATAAACATTACCACAGGTATTTGAAAAATGAATCCCATGACAAACATGAGCCAAAGAGTGGTTCCCACAACACTTTTTACACTAATTTGAGGAGTAACTAGATCTCCCAAAAAAGTTGGAAGAAATTTCATCATAAACGGCAATAATAGGAAAAATGAAAAAGATATGCCTAAAAGGAATAATATAAATACAATTGGCATCGAATAGTAGATATACCGTTTTTCATTACCCTTCAAAGCAGGTTTGACAAACATAATAGTTTGGAAAGAAATAATTGGAAAAGCTACAAATAACCCTGCAACAAGAGCCACTTTCATTGATACTCCTAAACCTTCAGTGACCCCTATCTGAACTATTTCAACACCATCAGGGAAAGGCATAAGAAGAAAAGATATGAGTTGCCTGTTAAATGCAAAGGCGACCGCAGCTGTCAACATAACGAAAAGGAAAATCCAAGTAATTCTTGTTCTCAGTTCGTTTAGATGATCCGTGACCGGCATCTCAGTTTCGGTATTTTTCATTGGTTTTATCTACGCATTTAATCCATTTTATTGTCAGAATTGGGGTCGCTAGTAATTGTCTCATCAGGCTGAATTGTTTCTACATTAATACTGTTGGTAATTTCGGTATTGATGTCATTAACTAAATAATTATAGTTGCGTTTTAGAGATGCTATTGCAGAGCCTATTTGCCCAATAAATTCTACCGCACGCGTTGGTCCAAATATAATGAAAGCAAAAACTGCTATAAACAAAAGTTCCGGAGTTCCCATGTTAAGTATTTCCATTGTAGACACACCTATCAACTAGTTTAGTAGTGGATCCTGGTTAATGTTACCTCATATTAGCCAAGTAAGGGTTTTCAATATGTTGATTCATCCCTATCATAAACATAATTTAGTTTAAATCTGCGTTGGTTTCAAAAAAGGAAAAGTTTTGATTACATCAGATTTGTATTATCTAAACCTGGTTGTTTTAGTTCCTTTTATTTCTGCTCTGTTAATATTGTTGATTCCATCAAGCTATTCCAAGTACATATCTTCATTTGCAGCAGTAGCGACAGGAATTACGCTGATCTTAGCAACTTATCTTTGCGCCAACTATTATTTTACAGAAAGTTACGCGACGGGCCAGTTTTATCCTCTATCATCGATAGAATGGCTACCATCTTTGGGAATAACGTTCCAGTTAGGCGTTGACGGTATTTCTGCTCTCATGATCTTATTAAACGGTTTGGTTGCTTTCGGTGGGACCCTAGTTGCAACTAGAATTACTCATCGTAACAAAGAATTTTTTGTACTGTACTTACTTTTAGTTTCCGGAGTGAACGGGGTTTTTCTTTCATTAGATCTTTTCTTCTTTTTCTTCTTTTATGAACTGGCGGTAATCCCCATGTATTTGTTGATCGCTGTTTGGGGTAGTTCCACTGATTTTCGCACATTTACTAAGCCGGAAAATTTTTCTAGAACCAAAGAGTATAGCGCGATGAAACTGGTTATTTATTTGAGTTTGGGCAGTGTATTGGTTTGGGTGGCGTTTATTGGCTTGTACATGTTTTCCGATATAAAAACTTTTGATTTTATGATTCTTCGAGACCAAGAATTCGATCGAATGTTTCAAATCGTTATGTTTCCCTTAATTGCCATCGGGTTTGGTTCTCTTGCAGGATTATGGCCTTTCCATACGTGGTCTCCTGATGGGCATGTTGCTGCTCCGACCTCGGTTAGTATGTTGCACGCAGGAGTTCTTATGAAATTAGGAGCTTATGGTATATTGCGTATAGGTATGGAACTGATGCCTGAAGGTGCTGAATTTTGGATGCCGGCGATAGTTTTGTTGGCTACAGTTAACGTGGTTTATGGAGCCATCTCTGCGATGGGTCAGAATGATTTGAAGTATGTTATTGGTTATTCTAGTGTAAGCCACATGGGCTACGTGCTGTTAGGATTAGCGACTTTAAACGTTTTTGGGGTAAACGGCGCAGTCTTACAGATGTTCGCGCACGGAATAATGACTGCTCTCTTTTTTATAGTTGTTGGAGGAATATACGAACGTACTCACACGCGAGACATAGGAGTATTAGAAGGTTTGTTTAAAAATATGAGTAAGTCTGGCCTATTTTTTGTAATCGCAGGCCTAGCGAGCTTGGGGCTTCCAGGGCTGAGTGGGTTTGCAGCAGAGTTACTTGTTTTTATTGGAGCGTTTCAGTATAACCCCATTATTGGATCCTTAAGTATTTTTGCCGCTGCAATAACAGCAGTGTACATTTTGAGGCTTATTGGTAAAGTATTTTTTGGCCCAATCGACGACCGATGGAAATCGCTAACTGACTCCTCTAGAACTGAATATTTTGCTGGAGCTCTTCTTATAGCATTTATCGTGGGTGTGGGAATTTGGCCATTTCCTTGGATTAATTTAATCGATGGTAGTGTTTCATTAATACTAGGTATTGTTCCATGAGAATAGGAAGTGATTAATGGTGGTTGAGAATCAAATTAGATTAATAAAAGATCCGGAAGCGTATTCTTATATGAATTGTTCTATATACTATTTATCTAGTAGGAGTGATATATAAGATGTCTATCGATTACGTGTTTAACTACACTGCCGTGATTGTAGCCGCTGGTTTTGGGTTCGGTGGAATTGGATTTACCTTTATTCTTTCTAGGTTACTTGCTCCAAGTCGACCATCTCTAATAAAAAGTATTGCATATGAATGCGGTATTATCCCCACAGGAAAAGGTAATACTAAATATAATATTAGGTATTATTTGTTCGCTCTGTTTTTCTTAATTTTTGCAGTGGAAGTTGTGTTTATGTTCCCATGGGTTGTTGCTTTTTTGGCTTTGCCCGTTTCCGCTTTTGTTTCGATGATGATATTTTTAGCAATTCTGATTTTTGGCTTGTTATACGCATGGAGAAAGGGAGTTTTACAATGGCGATAGAACCAGGAAGTTTGAGTGAGTCGAGCAATGGGAAAGATCGATTGATTCTTCCCGAAGAGGCAAAAGGTGCTTGGAGTAGCATCAAAGAAAATAGAAAGAGTGGTATATCAGGGGTGGTTACCCTTAAAAGTGAGGAATTATTTGCGATGGCACGTAAATCATCGCTTTGGCCACTTACCTTTGGTTTGGCGTGTTGCGCGATAGAAATGATTTCTACTTATATGCCTAATCATGATTTCGACCGGTTTGGTGTTGTTACATGGCCGTCTCCGAGGCAATCGGATGTGATGATCGTTGCTGGAACTGTCGTAAAAAAGATGGCTGAACCTATAAAGCTTCTTTACGAGCAGATGGCTTCCCCCAAATGGGTAATAGCTATGGGATCTTGCGCCACGTGTGGTGGTCCGTATGTCAGATCTTATTCCGTTGTGATGGGAGTTGACCAAATTATTCCTGTGGATGTCTATGTTCCTGGATGTCCTCCTCGACCCGAAGCACTTTTAGGAGGAGTAATGGAGTTACAAGATATTATCCAAAAAGAACCTAGGAAAAAAAGAGGTTTGTAAGTGTCGACTGATAATTTTAACCAATATGTGACAGAAGAGTTTGAGACAAAAACTAAAGCTCTTCTAAGCAGTATTAACCCAGATATTCAGCCGGTTTTTGGTGAACTTGGTATTACGTGTGACCGTTCTGACATAACTTCTCTTTGTAAACTTCTTAAAGAGGACCCGGAAACTTCCATGAAATATCTACGATCCATATCGGTGGTTGATTGGGTGGAGGATATGGAGGTAGTCTACCATTTATCTTCGGTAGAACATATGAATCGAATTGTCGTGAAAGTGAGGGTTCCCTTAGAAGATTTGAAAATTGATTCGGTCATTAGCGTATGGGCGGGAGCTGATTGGCATGAACGAGAAGGCCACGACCTTTTCGGTATAGAATTTGTTGGACATCCAGATATGGCACCATTAATTCTTTATGAAGGTTTTGAAGGATTTCCTGGCAGGAAAAGTTATGAAATACCTAGTCAGGAGACTTTTTATGGAGACTAAAGCTACGGTTGTTAGAGATCAAGATAGCGATACAGCTGAGTTAAGAATTAATATGGGACCACAACATCCTGCAACCCACGGAGTTTTCAGGATGGTGTTAACACTGGATGGTGAGCGCGTTGTCGAGGTTGAGCCACACATAGGCTATCTGCACAGAGGCTCGGAAAAATTATCAGAAGGGGAAAATTTTCAGCAAATTACAACGTTGTTTGATCGCCTTGATTATATTTCAAACTTTAATAATGAATGGGTGTATGTTAGGGCTCTTGAGAGGGCAATGGAAGTGGAAATTCCTGAACGGGCTGAATTCATCCGAATTATATTGGGGGAACTAAATCGCGTAGCTAGCCACTTTTTGTTTTACGGTACATATGGACTCGATATTGGAGCTATGAATCCAGTGATGATTGGATTTCGAGAAAGAGAAAGAATTCAAGCTCTCTTTGAAGGTGTGTCTGGTGCTCGCATGATGCATAACTACTTCCGCGTTGGTGGTGTTAAAGAAGATTTACCAGACGGATTTGTACCAGCAATTAATATTTTGCTCGATCAATTAAAAAAAGGGTATGAAGATGCTAGGAATATATTAACTGAGAGCGAAATTTTTATTGAGAGAACTGCAGGAATAGGAAAATTAGATCCCGAAAAAACCTTAGATTACGGTGTTACAGGACCTGTGTTGAGGGCCGCAGGAGTAGATTACGATATACGAAAATCGGATCCTTATTCGATGTATTCGCAACTTGATTTTAAAGTTCCTTTGGGTAGTCATGGTGACTGCTATGATCGGTATATGGTCAGAATGTTAGAGATTGAACAATCAATAAATATTATCGAGCAGTGTGTCGCTAATCTTCCTGAAGGACCCATCCAAGGTAAAGTTCCTAGAATACTTAGACCTCCTGAAGGCGATTTTTTTGTTCATGGAGAAAACCCCAGAGGGGATTTAGGTGTTTACTTAGTATCTGCCGGAGGAACTGTAAGGCCATACCGACTAAAAATTAGAGGACCTTCTTTTTCTAACTTAATGGCGTTGAGTTCGATGATGGAAGGGGCTTATTTAGCTGATGCTACCGTAATTTTGGGTTCATTGGATATCGTTCTGGGGGAGGTTGATCGTTGAACATAAATGATTACATATCGATATTCGCTATAGTGTTCGCTCTTTTTAACGGGATATTATTTTCAGTTTTGGTTGTGATTTATGGTGAAAGAAAAGTCTTAGCTCGTTTGCAACAGAGGATAGGTCCATCCCGAACAGGGCCCTGGGGAATTTTCCAAACCTTAGCTGATGCTGTGAAACTGGTTTTAAAAGAAGATATACGCCCTCAAGATTCAGATAGAATAATTTTCTATCTTGCTCCGCTTATAATTTTTACTCCTATTTTCATGTTGTGGGTTGTTTTACCTTTCGGCTCAGGGTTGGTACTAGGTGATATGGACCTAGGTTTATTTTATGTTTCAGCATTACTGGGTCTTTCTGTAGTGGGGATGGTAACTGCTGGCTGGTCATCCAACAGTAAATATGCGATGCTCGGGAGCGCTAGATCAGCTGCTCAACTGATAAGCTATGAACTACCACTGATACTATCAATTCTTTCTGTGGGTTTGTTTGCACAGCTTTTTACTGACAACCCATTTAATTTATCAAACATTGTCACTGCTCAAAGTGGACTACCCTTTATATTTGTAATGCCGCTGGGGTTTGTACTGTTTCTCATTGGCGCTCTTGCTGAGACAGCGAGAATCCCTTTTGATATTCCTCATGCAGATGAGGAAATTGTTGGAGGAGCGTTTGTTGAGTATAGCGGTATTCGCTGGGGTGCATTCCAACTTTCCGAATATACTGGATTAATAGCGATGGCTTTTTTGGGGTCGATTCTTTTTCTCGGGGGATGGTCGGGGCCTTTCAGCGATCAATTCACCTGGCTTCAACCTTTTTATATTTCGATTAAAACGGGGAGTATAATACTTTTGACCTTTTGGATTAGAGCACCGCTTCCGAGGCTTAGAATTGATCAACTGATGGCTTTTGCATGGAAAATTATAATACCTATTTCATTTGGAAATTTTATATTAGTAGCGGTCGTTGTTTTTGTGGGCGATCGGGTTAACTTGCCGATTATACAGACACAATTGATTCTTGGATCTATAAGTATGATATCAATGATTTTACTAGCGTATATGCTTACTGCTAGGCGGAGAAAAAGATTAGCCGTTTATAGAGAGCGATGGGGGGAGAGATAATATGTTCACTGCCTTAATGGTCTTCTTCTTATTAAAGCCAATTTCATTAGGAACATTTACTGGGTTGTTCACAGCGTTGAAGCACGCTTTTCGTCGACCTGTAACTTTGCAATACCCCACAGAACAGCCACTTTTGGCTCCAAGATTTATGGCACACCCGGTTCTTACTTGGGATTTTGAAATAGAAGAACCTTATTGCACAGGTTGTCTTATCTGTATGCGGATTTGCCCAACTGATGTGATAACTGTGTCAATGAAAGATAATGATAAGTTTGCATCTGAAGAGAGCAAAAGACGAAAAATTGTTGATGATTTCAAGTTGGATGTTGCTGATTGTATCATGTGTGGATTATGCGTGGACTATTGTAATTTTGACGCAATAATCATGTCTGACCACTTTGATGCTTCCGTTGATGATAGGTCAGATTTAGTACATGATTTACCAACGTTGTTAGAGGAAGGTAAAGGACAACAGAATAAAGGACGATGGGCACCGCCTGCTACTAAAAAATCAGCTAGGCGCTCTGCAGCACAAGGAAAAACAGTTGCTGCTAAAGCAACAAAAACTGAAACAGAAGAGGCCGAACAATCAAACGACAAGGATGTAGGTAATGAACCTGATTAATATAAACATTAACGAAACAAAATGGGTGATGAATTAATATGCAAATTTTTCTGACATCGCTTACAGCGAGCATTATTTTGTTCAGTGCGTTAGGAGTGGTTCTTACTAAAAATATTGTTCATGCAGCTATATTTTTATTAGTGGCGTTGATCGGAGTCAGCGCAATATTTTTAGTCCAGCTCGCAGAATTTTTAGCCCTAGTCCAAATACTGATTTATGCTGGAGCAGTAATCATTGTTCTAATGTTTGCAATAATGTTGACTCGTGAGACCGAGCAGGCAACTATTTCAAATAACCCGGGACAGTGGATTCTTGGAGTTGTCTGTTCGCTAGTATTTTTGGGGTTTTGTTTTGCTATTTTTACAACCGACTGGTTGACCACAGAGTATTTTGTTCACGAATCTGGTCGATTTGTTGCGTTAGGAAAAGCCTTATTTAGTGAATTTTTGGTCCCGTTTGAGATTGCTTCTCTCGTTTTATTGGTCGCCCTCATAGGGGCCGTGATATTAACGAAAGAGGGTAGGGAAGGCGCATGATAGAACTTCAAATATTACTTGTTACAGCTGCAGCTGTGTTTTGTATTGGACTCTATGGAGTAATGTCACGTAGGAATGCCGTTATGGTTCTCATGTCAATTGAATTGATGCTCAATGCTGTAAATATCAATTTAGTTGCTTTTTCCCGGTATGCATTTTCTTCTAACGTCATCGGAGAAATATTGGTTGTGTTTATTATCACCGTTGCAGCGGCAGAAGTTGGGCTTGCGATGGCTATAGTTTTGAGATTGTTCCGTAATTGGCGGACTATAAACTTGAATGTTGTTTCTAAAATGAAAAATTGAGATAGATGAAATGAATATTGATGCTTTAATACAAATCTCTAATTTTGCTCTTTTGATCCCTTTCTTTCCTCTTTTGTCTTTTATAATCTTGACTGTTTTCGGGCTATACAGAAAACATCGTTTCTCTTCTCTGATTAGCGTAACTTCAATCGGGTTGGCATTTGTTTTTTCTTTGTTACTGCTGAATTTATTATTATCTCAAGGTAGCTCTGAAGAAAATTGGACCTGGATTAGTGTCGGCTCTTTCTCCTTTGAAATAGGTTATACCGTCGACGCTATATCAGTTTTGATGGCGTTATTAGTTACATCGGTATCCCTTTCGGTGCAAATATACTCACTTTCCTATATGAATGGAGATCCAAGATTTGGATGGTATTACGCTGCACATTCTATTTTTGCATCTTCGATGCTAGCTTTGGTTTTGACCAATAGCCTTCTATTTCTGTATATCTCCTGGGAATTAGTGGGTCTTTCATCCTTCCTTTTGATTGGATTTTGGTACGAAAAACGTTCTGCAGCTGAGGCCGCGAAGAAGGCTTTTATTACTACTAGATTTGGTGACGTAGGTTTACTTATTGCGATAATAATGTTGTATATAGAAACTGAAACGTTCCATATACAAGAGATAATTGCTAATTTGGCGGTTATTGATGGCCCTATATTAACAATCATCGCTTTACTGCTATTTTTGGGTGCAATGGGAAAGAGCGCCCAAATTCCTTTTCATATATGGCTTCCTGACGCCATGGAAGGACCTACTCCAGTAAGTGCGTTAATACACGCAGCTACCATGGTAGCTGCCGGAGTGTTCTTGGTAGCAAGACTCTTTGAAATTTTTGTTACCCAGCCATCTGTATTGTGGTTTATTTGTTTGATCGGTATATCTACATCGATCCTAGCTGGACTTATGGCTCTTGGTAATGTTGATTTCAAGAAGATATTGGCTTATTCAACGGTTAGCCAGTTAGGCTTGATGTTTGTTGCTCTAGGAGCATCAGGCCTTGGGGATCATGATAGCCAGCACTCTCCCGCTGCTGGATTGTTTCATCTTGTTACCCATGGTTATTTTAAGGCTCTGCTTTTCCTTCTAGCGGGTGTCGCTTTGCATTCGATACATAAATCTGCTGCCACGATTTATGAAGTTCGAGGTCTAGGAAAGAAAGCCCCTATAACAGCGATTGCTATGATAATTGGCGCACTGTGTCTAATTGGTATACCTCCATTCAGTGGCTTTTTCAGTAAAGAAATGATCTTAGCCGGCCCTCTAGAAATAGGAGGGGTAGGAGGAATTGTATTATTTTTAGCAGTGTTATTCGCTTGCTTTTTGAGTGCAATATATATGACGAGGTTAGTCTTAGTTGTTTTACAAGGTGATAGTGTATTGAATGATGGTGAACTAAAAGATCCTCCCCTAGCGATGTTGTTGCCTATTATTGTTCTAACAGGAACCTCTATTGTTGCAGGGCTCATGTTGGCAGGCCCCTGGAATATTTTAGGGTTTATTTCAGAAGGTTTGAGTTACCATGTGGATTACATTCTAGCAAGTTTATCAGTCGTAGTAGGTGCGGGCGGCATCATAATAGGATTGATTTGTTTTAACAAGGTAGATAAATTATCACCCGATGTTGTTAGATATTTGAGGCCATTAAATTTGTGGGTTGATAACGGATTCTATTTCGATCGAGTTACAAATTGGATGATCCAAAAAGGCACTCTTGCTATTGCAAATCTCGTGGCTCTTTTTGACAGGAAAATTATAAATGATTTCTTTGTAGATGGAATAGGTATGTCGCCAAACTTAATAGGAGGATTCATGAGATTTGCTCAAACAGGGTACGTTACACATTATGTTACCGTTCTCTCTCGATCTCAGTCGTCATATTATTTGGGATAGCCGTATTTGCGTGAATAGGAGATAACTTAATGAATTGGTCGCTGCTTTTTCCTGCATACAGTGTTATTGGCATCGCTTTGTCGGTTATGCTTCTCGATATTATTTTTCCCAAAATTAATAAATCTGCATTAGGATATGTTTCTGGAATAACACTCGTAATAGCGGCAGTAGTAGTGTGGTTTGTTCACCCTGAAAAACCTGAATCATTTGGTCAAGGGATTATAGTATTTGATGATTTTACAAGGTATTTCACGGTGTTTTTTATGGTGATTACAGGTATAACAATACTATGTTCTATAAAATTTATTGAATCCTTAGATCATGGAGCTGAGTATTATGGGCTGTTAATCCTTTCTGTAGTGGGTGCGATGGGCATGGCTGCATCCAAAGAATTGGTGACTGCGTATATTTCACTTGAGTTACTGGCATTTTGTTCCTATGTTTTAGTTTCATTTTCGTGGAAAGAAAATAGGTCAAATGAAGCAGGTATTAAATATATTTTATTAGGTGCTGTAGCGTCTGCATTTATGCTATTTGGAATAAGTTATATATATGGTGTAACTGGCTCAACTATGTATGGACAGATTTCTGAAACCGTATTGAATTCATTAAACCCGGGCTTAATGCTAGGGCTTGTTCTGTTAACTACTGGACTAGCGTTTAAGATCGCAGCTGTGCCATTCCATATGTGGATACCAGATGTATATGAGGGAGGGCCAATACCTATTAGTGCCTATTTAGCGGTCGTAAGTAAAGCCGCAGCGCTGGCAATGTTTATGCGGCTAGCCGCCTCTATTTTCGTTAATGTAATAGAAGTATGGTCAATAATATTGATTCTCCTTGCTGTAGCCAGTTTGGTATTAGGTAATCTAGTCGCTATAAAGCAAACAAATATTAAGAGACTAATGGCTTATTCAAGTATAGGCCAAGTTGGGTTTTTCTTGTTAGGAATAGCAGCTTTCATTTCGAACGATCCGAGCCAACAAGCTTCAGGATTACTGATACATTCTGTGAGCTACGGACTAGCAACATTAACTGCGTTTATGGCCATACTAGCCATCTACAATCAAACTGGGATTGAAGAAATTAAGGACTATGCAGGGCTTTCGCAGCGTAGCCCGTTCATAGCTTTAGTAATAACAGTTTCTTTCTTTAGTTTAGCGGGGTTCCCATTTTTTATTGGATTTGCATCAAAATTTTATTTGTTTGCAGCAATTGCCGTTGCTGGAAACTATTTCCTCGGGTTAGTAGGTTTGGCTATTCTAGCTAGTATTGTTTCTATGTACTATTATTTAAAAGTTATAAAAACTATGTATGTTGATGAACCGAGAGAATCCGATACTATAGACATAACTTTGGATGGTCCCATGCGAGTAGTCTTCATTTCTCTTGTAGTTCTACTGGGCTTAGGAGGGTTGTATATTTTACCTCTTGCGAGGATAGCTGAGAGCGCAGCACGCTCTCTCTTTGTGTAAGTATGGATTGTTTTAAGAATGCGAGATTTGAGTAATGCCATCATATACTGCGGTAATGTTCCGAGAAGAAGACGGTCGTTATTTAGGGAAAATACCAGTCATGCCTGAAATTAGTAGTACTCAATACACTAGAGATTCGGTTTTGAAAGAACTCAAACAACTACTTCAAAAAGAACTTTTACGCTTAACCAATGAAGGATTGCCGATCCCTGTAGAAAATTGGGTTCCTGCAAGAACTATAT
>JBJKVP010000006.1:0-152980 GCA_045562535.1 Dehalococcoidia bacterium
CAGAACCAGTATAGAAATGCTCGTAAAGGGTGATGTCTGGATCGATACCAGCTACCCAGAAAGAGTGGACTCCAACGTCGAAGTTACCATCTGACCATGTAGCATACGCTCGAGCAGTCTCAAGAATCTCAGCTTCAGCGGTTACACCGATAGCATTAAGATCTTCAAGTATTGCTGGTGCGTCACCTTGGACAACACTCCAGAAGTATACGTTTACTTTCAGGTCGCCTGGCTCGTACCCAGCTTCAGCGAGAAGAGCTTTAGCCTTCTCTTTATCTGCCTCTGGTGATCCACCTTCCATGAAGTCTCCATATCCGGAGATCTGTGCACAACGCTCTGCTGGCATCGCCCATTCGGATGTTGGATAGAATCCACAACCTGTTGGGGTGAAATACCAGTCATTTTGAACTGTTGTTACGTACTTCTGGTTATCAATCGCTAATGCGAATGCTTCTTTAACCTTAGGATCGTTCCATGGAGCTCTCTGATGGTTCAACATCAAAGATGGGCTCTGTGAAGAAGCGATCACTCGTGGCCAAATGTTACAAACATCGCACTCTGCGATAAGAGTATCAGCCTGAGCTCCTGTAAAACCATGTGCCCAAGCAATATCAACACGTCCACCGCGTAAAGCGATTGGAGCTGCTGATCGAGACAACATGTTCAACTGAAGGCCATCCAAATATGGAAGTGGCTGGTTCCAGTAATCGTCTCTCTTTGCGAAGACATACTTCTCACCAGGGATCCACTCAGTGATTTCGAATGGTCCTTGTACTACGTCAGGAACTTCCTTACGCATTGGCTCCATGTCCCCGTCGTATATGTGTTTAGGCCTTATGATGTGATAAGGCATTCCAATAACTTCAAGTATCGCTGCTTTTGGCCACTTAAGGTTAAAGACAACGGTCAAGTCATCAGGTGTAGTTACACTATCAACCGCTAAGAACTGTACAGCTCTAGGGCTTCGGTTAAGACCTTCACCAGTAATAATGGTGTCATATGACCATTTGACGTCCTCACTCGTTAGAGGAGCACCATCAGACCATGTAAGTCCATCTCTTAGTTTAAAGGTCCAAGTTTTTCCATCTTCGGATCCACTCCAAGATTCGGCTAAGTCAGGGTGGAAGTTAAAGAACGCGTTGTTCTGATAGTCTTCCAATGTTCCCCAAGACTGAGGCCTTATCAAACTGGAATGAAGCGGTTGCATCGTGAAGAATCCTGATCCAGCTGCTTCTTCCCAAATACTATTTGAAGGGCCTTCACCATCGTCAAATAATTGAAGGATCCCACCGTATTTAGCATCAGGATCTAATGGGATCCCGCTAACGGAAGTTGGGCCAGCACTCTCTTCAGCTTTCGGTGCTTCCTTTTGTTGAGTTCCTGAAGAACTCTCTTTAATCTCCTGGACTGCAGTTGTAGTTCCTGTAGTCGCAGTTGATGTTTCTGCAGCAGAATCATCTGACTCTGATGCTGGAGAACAAGCTGCCAACATAAGCGCCGCAGCAGCTAAACTCCCTAGTAAGATAAGCGGCATTCGTTTAATCATTAATACCCTCCTGTACTACCCCTCGGTAGATATATTCTTAGATATACTTCGACGTATGTTATGGATGTTAGGTCCATCTGTCAACAGTATTAAGACGGTATTAAGTTACATTCTTGTTACATATACTAATTTCAAGGACATTTATGGCCATTTCATTCAAAATTACACCTCTTTATACAAGTAAATTCCCCAGTTATATAAATGAAATTAGTAATGCTTGTTATAATCATTACTGGTTTGAGGACTGGAGATAACCTTATGGCACCTACTAATAAAGAGTTTGGAGAATCTAAAGATGATTTGCTTGTCGCTTTTGACGGGCATGCACTTTTTTACAGATCGTTCCATGCTATGCCTTCGATGTCCGGTCCAACCGGTGAAGAAACAGGTGCTATCTATGGTTTCACTGCTGCAATACTAAAAACTCTTCGCGAGGTTAATCCAAAAAGAGCGACCGTAGCATTCGACATGAGTGGCCCGACCTTCAGGCACAAAGCATTTGAAACATATAAAGCAAACCGCCCACCCATGCCAGACGAGATGAGAAATCAATTTTCTCGTATCAGAGAGGTCATAGAGATACTCGGTATACCTATATTAGAGCTACAAGGATTTGAAGCAGATGACGTTCTTGGACACATTGCTAAGGTAGCGTCCAGTGAAGATTTGGAAACAATTATCTTTACCGGAGATCAAGACACCATGCAGTTAGTTTCTCCCACTGTTCGAGTAATGTACCAAAGGCCAGGCGGATCAAATATGCTTTTCGATGAGTTGGCAGTAAACGAAAAATATGGACTATCACCTAAACAAATACCCGACCTCAAAGCTCTTATGGGAGATTCTTCAGATAATATTCCAGGGGTTCCCGGAATTGGATCTGTAACCGCAACCGCTTTATTAAAGCAATTTAATTCAGTTGATGGTATCTATGCAAATCTGGAAGCTGTGGAACCCGCTAGAGTAAGAAAAAAACTCGAAGATTCCGAAGATTTAGCTCGACAATGTCTAGAATTAACCCGAATCGTGAAAGATCTTCCAATGAATTTGGATTTTGACTCTTTGGTATGGCAAAATCATATTAGACGAGATGAAATCAAAAGGGTCTTCGGTGAACTTAACTTCAATACCCTTCTACAAAGAGTGCCGAGTATTGAATCACAAGAGCCTTCTTATCCGATACCTGATAATGAGCCGCAATCTATAGATTTGGAGTACAGCACCGTTAACGATTTGGGAGACTTAAAGGTTCTCCTAAACAAGTTAGATAATTTAGACGAAATTGCCATCACCGTTCCCGAAACCATGGGATCAGATATAAAATCAATACCCACTGGTATTTCATTAGCTTGGGGGGCAGGTCAAGCTAGTTATATTCCTTTAGCGAACCCGCTTCTTGCTCATTATTCTGAAAACAGCTCCTTGATGGCTGAAAAACTTGGCGATTACTTCAATAAGTTAACCAAAAAGAAAACCATCGTACTTCATATAGCGAGAAACAATATAAACCCTTTAGGTAATATAGGAATACAAACCCAGGATGCTAAAATTTGGGATACATCTGTTGCAGCCCACCTAGTTGGCATGAACACAGGAAACTACGAAAGTTTAATCAAAGAAATATTTAATGTAGACCCTCCTATAGAGGTACCTTCCCGTGGTAAAGGCAAAAACTCATTGGTTGATTTACCCGTCGAAGATGTGGCTTCCTACGCTTGTTTCCTTGCCGATTACAACATCCGATTAAAACAAACGTTGGAAAAATCTATAAAAGAACAAGGTATCAAAGAGTTATTTGAGGGAATAGAAATGCCTCTTGCTGTAGTTATGGCAAGAATGGAAAAGACTGGAATCTTTATGGAGGCAAAGCCTTTAGAGTTAATGTCCAAAAAAATGACTGAAGAGCTTTCAGTTATGCAGCAGAAAATATATTCCGACGTTATTAAAGAAGGTAGCATGAATGATGGATTCACCTTTAATTTGAACTCGTCCAAACAGGTCGGTGAAGTTCTATTCGAAAAACTGAATCTACCTATAATGAAACGTACCAAAAAAGGCGCTTATTCAACAGATTCGTCTATATTAGAGACCTTAAGCAAAACTCCGGGTCCAAGGGGCTCGATTGTATCCATGCTCCTTGAATATAGGGAGCTATTCAAGTTGGTATCGACATACCTAGACGCCCTGCCTCGGCACATAAACAATGAAACTGGGCGCATTCACACAAAATTAAACCAAATCGCCACTTCTACTGGGAGAATAGCATCCAGTGATCCAAATTTACAACAAATCCCAGTAAGGACCGCAACAGGGAAACAAATTAGAGAAGCGTTCAAAACACGGGCTGACTATTTGTTAGTATCTGCCGACTATTCTCAAATCGAATTACGAATATTGGCGCACCTATCCCAAGATTCTGGATTAATTGAGGCATTTCAAAATGGGGAAGACATACATTCATCGACCGCCGCAGCCATATTGAATAAAAACCTCATGGAAATTACGGAACAAGATAGGAGGGTCGCAAAAGCGATAAATTTTGGCATCGTATATGGCATGAGCGGGTTTGGTTTAGCCACAAGGCTAGATATGGAACGTTCTCTAGCGGACGATTTTATCTCAAATTATTTCAAGAAATATCCTAAAGTAAAAACTTACATGGATTCCACTATCGATCAAGCACGAAGGTTAGGATACGTCGAAACACTTCTAGGTCGCAGACGGTACATACCTGAGATAACCTCTTCAAATGCAAATATCAGAAATGCCTCAGAAAGAATGGCAATAAATATGCCTGTTCAAGGTACTGCTGGAGATCTCATCAAAATTGCAATGATTAAAGTACAGAGTGCCTTGGACCAATCGAAAATAGACGCGGAAATGCTTCTCCAAATTCACGACGAGTTGCTTTTTGAATGTAATGAGCAGGACCGGGAATCATTGGTAACTATGGTTTCGGAAATAATGCCCCAAGCGTTACCAGAATTGTCCGTCCCAATAGGTGTTGAAGTAAAAAGCGGTCCCAATTGGGGAAGCTTATCCTAAAATAAACTACTTCCGATCATCTATTATCAATAAACCAAACAGAGGAACATCAACTATTCATGGAATTGAAGGGTCAAATTCCGTTCCTATGTGACCCTTCTCTTCAAAGTCAGCATACTCTTCATCCGTATATCCAAGTACTGTCTTATAAACATACTCGTTATCCTCCCCAAGTGTTGGAGCAGCTCTCCTAGCTCCAACATTCTCATGGTTACCCGATTTAAAAGGGGTCCTAACATGTTTATGGGTCCCAACTTCAGGATGGTCTATTGATGAGAAAAATTCCCTCTCATGCAAATGCCGATCTTCTGTTGCATCCCTCTCGTTCATAACAATCCCTGATGGAACTTTCTCTATTTGAAGTTTGTCCATAATCCAAGAAGCCTGTCTATCTTGCGACCATTCGCTGATGATAGCATCGAGTTCTTTACGGTTTTTGTACCTAGACTCATTATCTTTGAACCTTGGATCAGTAGCCAGATCTTTCATCCTCATTATTTCGCATAACGACTTCCATTGGTCCTCATTCCAGCAAGCAATAGTAACCCAAGCATCTTCGCCTTGTGTGCGATAAACGTTATGGGGAGCTAAATACCAATGCTCGTTACCCATCTGATTCCAGAGACGGCCATTCATGGAATAGTCCATCACAAAATCCCCGAGCAAAGGAACAAAATTTTCAGCTGTAGGAGCTTCGATCATAAGACCTTTGCCTGTTCTTCGAACATATCTTCGCCCCATGAGCATTCCAAGAGCAGCTCCGATCCCTCCCGCGGCATCAGCAGGAACTCCAGCTGGAGCATACTCAGGGCTTAAATCTGGGTATGTCCGTATTAGGGGGTGACCAGATATTGATTCCATATGGTTACCCCAAGTTCTATAGTTGCGATAAGGTCCGCCCAGTCCAAATGCAGGCATTCTTAACATCACAAGTTTGGGATTAATTTTTGACAATCTTTCCCATCCAATTCCTTGCTTATCCATGCTTTGGGGTAAATTATTCTCGATTAAACCATCTGATTTCTCAACCAGGCGCTCAAAAACTTCCTGACCTTCAGGTTTTGTTAAATCGACTGTCATGGAAAGCTTGTTTCGAGCATGTGCATTAAAAATAGCATGCCGATTCCAAGGTCGCTCACCGGCTTCTCGCCACGCATATCCCATCCCGGTTGAAGTTCCACCATCAACGACACCTTGGGGTGGGCGGGCCATTTGTCCTCGAGTGGTAGCGGCAAAATACTTTGTCGATTCAATCCGGATTACTTCTGCGCCCCAATCAGCAAGTTGCATAGTTGAATAAGGGCCTGCCCAAACAACAGTTATGTCCAGTATTCGCAACCCTTTTAACGGCAAAGAATCATCTGGGTTTGTTGGGTTATTTGTCGTCATGGATATCTCCTTTTTGTCTTGATTTAAATAACTTTGCTTGTCTTTAATTTTTCAATCTCAGATTTTGATAACCCAATCTCTGTTAAGATCTCTTCAGAATGTTCACCCAATAACGGTGCCCTCTTGCGGTCTGGCATTGGCTGATCCTCGTCACGATGCAAAGTGAAATGATAACCAGGATATTTTATTGGTCCCGTTTCCGGGTGATCGATTTCTTGGAAATAACCTCTATCAATAAATTGTTCGTTATTCATAAGATCTTCGATCGTATTCATTGGGCCTCCAAGCACAGCATGCTTTTCAGCTTCTTGGCGAATTTCCTCTTTCGTCCGAGATAACGTCCAAGGAATTAAATGAGGCAGGAATTCATCTATCCGATCCGGATGAGCACGCCCCTCAGGGGTTGACCACTCTTCTTGATCAAGTAATTCATCCATACCAATCATCCGAATAATGTTGGGAATAAATCGAGCACCACCGGTTATCAGAAAATAGCCGTCTGCACAGGGATGCACACCAGAACCAACTGCCGAAGCTTGACTCTGTCTTCCTGCTAGACGTCCGGTGTATTGGTAGCCCATTAATCTATTTAGCCGCATATCTATCGAATGGGTAGCAGTCTCAAATATACTTACATCAATGTGATCGCCTAGTCCGTCTCTTTCTTCAACGGTGTACAAACCTAGTGCACTTGCCAGCGCTGCCACATAACCTGCATGGTAATTGACCATTCGGCCTGCTGTCTTCAAAGGTTCATGATCGATATTACCAGCACCAATCATACTGCCACCCATACCATAGAGATTTAGCTCGTTTCCTATGTAATCTCTGTAAGGTCCAGTCTGTCCATAGTTCGAAAGCGAGGTAATTATAAGTTTTGGGTTAGCCTCTAGTAATTGAGTTGGAGATAGCCCTAGCGCATCCATAGTTCCCGGTGAGAAATTCTCAACCAATATCTGTGAATGTTTCACTAACTCCAATACAAGGTCTCGACCTTCATCTTTTTTCAAATCTATAGTAATAGAGCGTTTATTCGTGTTTAACCATAGAAATAGCCCACTTCTTTCCAATCCAGGCTTATCTTCATAAAACGGTGGAAGCATTCTAGCCGGGTCTCCCGTTTCAGGACGTTCAATTTTTATTACATTTGCACCATAATCACTCAAAATCCTGGTTGCGAACGGCCCAGCTGTATAATGGGTCAAATCTAGGACCGTAACATCGTCCAAAGGCATTATTCCGACCATAGTAATTCCTCCCCAAAATTATCTACTAGCTAATATTTATAAATCGTAATCCATCCCAATATGTCCAGAAGACTCAAATTCTGCATATTTATCTTCGTCGAACCCCAGTAGCTCCTTATAGACATATTCATTATCTTCACCCAATCTAGGTGCAGCCCTTATATGACTCCGGTCAGTTGAAGCCGTTTTCCAAAGAGTGCTTGCATAAAGGTATTTTCCAGTTTCAGCCCCTTCCAAAGATTCCCAAAATCCAACTTCGTCAAGATGCGGGTCCGAAAAAGCATCTCTTTCGTTCATCACTACCCCAGCAGGTATCCCTTCCGCCTGCAGATCTTCCATGGCCCTCTGGGCGTCAACTCCCTTTGACCACGCCTCAATCAATTGGTCAATCCTATCATGTACTGAACTTCTTCTAGAAGCCGTAGCATATTCTGGATCCTTAGCTATGCCAGGACTACCTATCACTTTACATAGGGACTCCCATTGATTATCGGAATTTACCGATATAGCTATCCACCTATCTTCTCCCTTGCACTGATACACGCCTTGTGGGGCATTAGAAATATCACGGTTCCCCATAGGGCTTGCTAAGCGATTATTCACCGTATAATCAAGTATGTGATCCCCAAGATAGTTCGCGAAGTTTTCGGCCGTAGCAATCTCAATGAAAATCCCTTTATCATTATGATTACGATACCGGATACCCGCTGCAAGAGCTAAGGCGGCACCCGCTCCGCCAGCTGCATCAGCAGTCAAAGTGTTCCCTGTCATATCAGGTAATTCTCCTTGGTATCCCATTACAGAATAGTGCCCAACAACCCCTGCCATATGGCTCCCGAAGGTACGATAGTCCTGATAGGGTCCATCCAATCCGAATCCAGGCATCCTTAGCATGACAATCTTCGGATTAATCTTGGAAACTCTTTCCCAATTAACGTTGATACGATCCATGCTCACAGGTACGTTGTTTTCTATAATAGCGTCGGAAATTCTAAGTAAATCATCAAACACTTTCTGCCCTTCGGGTTTTGTCATATCCACCGTCATGCTCTTCTTGTTTCGCGCATGAGCGTTGAAAGAAGCTGTACGGTTCCAGGGACGATCTCCTGGATCTCTATTGGGATATGCGCTTAATGACCCTTTCTGAGATACCATTTCTTTAGTAGGGCGCATCACCATGCCCCTTGTTGTCGCTGGAAAATGTTTAATTGATTCAACTCTAATTATTTCTGCTCCCCAATCACCGAAAATCTGCGTAGCATATGGGCCTGCCCATACAACCGTC
The DNA here is from genome assembly GCA_045562535.1 of Dehalococcoidia bacterium. Taxonomy (GTDB): domain Bacteria; phylum Chloroflexota; class Dehalococcoidia; order UBA6926; family UBA6926; genus UBA6926. The sequence continues at coordinate 8,513 of JBJKVP010000006.1, forward strand.
AAATCAAGAATTCTTAACCCTTCAAGTGGCAAAACTTGGGAATTATTAGACGCCATTTATACCACCCCATCTTTCCGTAAATTTTCCAGTTCTGATGAACTCGTTCCAAGAAAATCATTTAATACAGTATCTGTGTGCTCTCCCAACAATGGTGCTGCAATTTTTTGATTCCCTTCCGAGTTATCTAAATGGAGTTTAAAAGGAGCAGATGGATAGGTTATAGATCCCATTTTTGGGTGCTTCACTTCTTCAAAAAATTCTCTGTGCTGGAAGTGGGGATCATTAAGTAAGTCTTCAAAATTATTTATAGGCCCTCCATAAACCCCGTGCTCCTGCGCAGCATCCCTCGCTTCAGCCTTAGTTCGCTCAAGCATCCATGGAACAATCAAAGCGATAGATTCATCCAATCTTTCGGGATTAGACCTAGCCGCAGCTGTCGACCATTTGTCGTCGGTCAGTAAATCAGATGCTCCTATCATGTGAGCCATCCTAGGGAAAAGCCCTACACCAACTGCAGTCATAAAATATCCATCAATACATTGCCAAATTCCTGTACCCAAAGCCGAAGCTGGCCATGGGCGAGTTGATACATCACCAGTATATTGATGGCTCATTAAGTAACTTTGCCTTCTATCTATGGCACCCATCCATATCTGGAATGCCCCTAAATCAATATGGTCGCCCTCCCCAGATCTCTCAGCGCCTAAAATTGATATAGCAGTAGCTGCAGCGGCAACTGTGCCAACATGAAAACTAGGAATATGACCGCCAATATAAAGGGGTGGGTTTTCTGGATGCCCTGTATTAATCATCGCCCCACCCATGGCGTACGTCGTTAACTCTGATGCTTTCCAGTTTCTGTATGGGCCAGTGCTACCAAAATTACTAATTGAAGTCATAACGAGCCCAGGATTTTTTTCAGCAAGTGCACTGTATCCCAATCCAAGTCGCTCCATAACATCAGGGCTAAAATTCTCAACTACAACATCGACTTTTTCTATTAGTTCAAGAAAAATTCTCTTGCCCTCTTCAGATTTAAGATTAAGAGTAATGGAACGTTTATTGGTATTTAGGTACTGATATAGAAGGCTCCTCTCGAGCCCCTTTTTGTCCTGGAAAAACGGCTCCATTGCCCTTACTGGATCACCCTCGATAGGTCTTTCAATTTTTATCACTTCTGCACCGTAATCAGCCAGTAATCGGGTACCATAAGGCCCCGCCAAGTGCCACGTTAAATCCAGCACTTTGAGCCCAGACATCGGAAGTATGTTGGTTCCATTAAGCATAGCCATCCTCCCAAACATGGCAATAACTGTAAGGATACGGCATTATCGCACTGCTTGAAGATGATGGGAAGGCTTTAAGAACAAATTGCAAGTATTTAGTATCAATAATTAGAAATACTTTTAAAAGTAATTGCAGTATAGTGTCCTTTTAAGTTATCAACTACGCACAAATAATCAAAGAAGTATTACTAAATGGCAAAAGAGCAGACGGATTTTTCAGAACCACCCAAGCCAGTGGTTGATAAAGTGTACAACAAGAATTTCATACTCCTTTTTATTCTCGAATTCACAATATTTCTAGTTTTTTATATTATTCTACCGATCATACCTCTATATATTTTAAATATGGGAGGTAACGAAGCTATGATCGGATGGATCATTGGATTGGCAGGACCTATTGGGGCTTTAGGTGTTCCACTTTATGGCATTATGGTAGATAAATGGAGCCCCAAAAAAACCATAGCCATAGGTATGGTTGCTTCTACCGCTAGTGCGTTTATTCTCCCTATAATACAAACTCCTTGGCCAGTTCTTATATCTGCGGTCCTCCGGAGGATTGGAACAGGGGCATCAGGGACAGCCACAAGAACAATGGTGATTGCTAACGCTCCAGGAAACCGGCGAGGCGAGGCAATGACCAATTTTGCTACTTCACACAATTTTGCCATAGCTATAGGACCTTCTATAGGGATCGCTCTACTTGCTAGCAATGGATTCAACATTGTATTTATTGTTTCTGGAACATTAATGTTTTTCTCAATGGGTATGCTTTTCCCGATATCAAGCCAACGTACATCGACCACTTCTCCTCAAACAAAGGATGAAGATCAAAAGTTCATGGGACAAATCAAAAGCACTTTTGTTAAAGAAGTTTGGGCTCCAGCAGCAGCTACCTTTTTCTTATCTGCAGCATACTTATCTACGATAACTTTTATTTCAGTTATTGGCGAACAGAGAGAGATAGAAAACTACAGTATGTTTTTCACTGTTTACGCTGTTGTGGTAATTGTAGGCCGATTGTTAACCGGTAAATTATCAGACCGATACGGTAGAGCAGTAATATTATATCCTTCCTTAATTCTAGGTGCTGTATGTATGGTTTTAATTGCACAAGCATTCTCATTTATAGTTCTAATATTAGCGTCTGTGGCCTTAGGATTTGGGTTTGGAACAGGAAATCCAATGCTGCAAACTATAGCAGCAGATTGGGCTCCTGAAGAAAAACGTGGTAGAGCAATGTCAATGTTATTAGGATCTTTTAGTTTTGGATCCGCTATGGGAACAATACTAATAGGCCAACTAAGCCAAATAGCTAATTTCGAGGTCGCTTTTAACAGTATGGCTATCATGATGCTAATTGCTTTACTAATATCTATCGTTGGCTTTAATACTAGAAACAATTCAACAGAAAACTAATATAATAGTCCTATGAAAATACTAATCCCGCCCAGCGAAGGGAAATCAAATACAAATCAATCTACTAAAACTTTCCGAGAAACCAATTCTTCATTTAACGAACCAATATCAAAAATACTTGATTCATTGAAAGCTATAGAGTCTAGCAGGCTGCCCAAAATATATGGAACTTCAACCGAAAAATCACTAGCACTGCATGAACTTAATCTAAATCTTTTTGATAACCATTGTTCAGAAGCTATTACGCGGTACACCGGGACAGTTTATAAAAATTTGGATCCGGAATCCTTTGAAGCTGTTTCTAAGAATTACTTGAACCAAAACGTTAGGATAACAAGCGCATTAATGGGGCTCGTTGCACCCGATACATTGATACCTAACTACAAATTAAAGATGAACGTTTTGAATCTAACTGAGTTTTGGAAACCGTATTTCTCTGATATTTTGTCCAAAGAAGATTTTGTAATTGATTTACTCCCTCAAATTCATAGAAAATCTTATACAAAAACAAGAAGTACTATTATTATTGATTTTAAGATCCTAAAAAACGGCAAAATAGCCCCAGCAGGACATTTCGGAAAAGTAATTAAAGGGAAATTCTTAAAATTTCTTGTCGAGCATAGAATAACCGATTTTGAGGATATAAAGAGATTCCAAGAGGACCACTTTATCTGGGATAATAACAACAACGCGTTTATAAAAACAGGATGATATATAAAATAGCTTGTTGAAAAGCTAAAGATGTAATTTATGAACTACACATATATAGGGATAGGGGTCTTAACTAGCACCATATTTATGGCGCTAGTACATCTATTTATGTAGATTCCATTTACTATTACTCATCTACTCTTCAAGATTCATGAAAAAATAAATCCCTGCCGAAAATACGACAAAAACAATCCCAAAAGCAACAGTTACAAGTAATTCAGCGGATGTCATTACCTAGACACCTGAAGCAAACCTGCAAAAGCTAGGATCGAGGGAACCCATAATCCAACAAAAATTGCTTCCTCTTTACTGCCCATAAAAAACCAGAGGACTACCGACACAATAAAGCCGATAAAAGACGCAAACAACATTAGGTATACAAAATTGGCGTTTTTCAAAACAACTACTCCTTAAGGATCCAATCAAGATATTTTATCCGGATGGATTATACCACTTAAAAAGTGATTTTTTCTATATTTTAAAACTGATTTGCCTGGAATTAATTATTAAAGTTGTCTTGCGTGGGCATCAACTCCTCCGTCAACACTCAATACTTGGCCGGTAACCCAACTTGATTCATCAGAACCAAAATAAACTGCTGCATTCGCAACATCCACAGCATGACCAACTCTATTTAGGGTACGTTCTGCAAAGGTATTTCCCCCATCATCCCCAACTCTCGTACGTATAAGACCCGGTTCGATAATGTTTACCCTAATATTATCCTGATGCAATTCTTTGGCTAAGTTATGTGCCAACCCTAACACCCCTCCTTTCGCAGCGGCATACCCAGCATTACTTGCCTGGCGAACACTATAACTCGCTGTTATCAATATTATTGATCCACCTGATCCGGACTTCATAACAGGTGTTACACTTTGTATCAGGTTCAATGGGCCATCGAGGGTGTTTGAAATAACATTATCCCAAAACGTTTTATCGACTTCATCAAATTCTCGATCGGGGTCAAAGAAACCTCCCGCACCACTATATAAAATATCTATTGCCCCAAATTGATCATTGATTTTATTAATTGCATCTTTCGCTAATCTGTTGTCAGTTACATCTCCTGCAATTACTACGCCTTCGCCACCGTTTCTCTCTATCAAATTTAAAGTTGCTTCCAGGTGCTCAGGATTGCGTGCGATCAGTCCAACTTTACACCCTTCTTTAGCATACATTAGAGCCGTAGCCCTTCCCATATTAGGGCCAACCCCAGATAGAACTGCAACTTTTCCTTCTAATCTCACAATTCACCCTTTCTCAAAAACAAAATTTGGCCTCTAGACTATTGTATAGAATCGTCGTAATCCATACCGATATGGCCATTCTTTTCGTATTTCCGATACTCCGCTTCGGTGTAACCTAGAATCGATTTATAAACGTATTCGTTATCCTCACCTAATCTAGGAGCAGCGCGTCTCAGTTTATTGTCGATTGCGTTTGATTTCCAAAGCACTCCAGGGTATTTATAAGTGCCCGCCTCAGGGTGAGTAAGCTCTTCCCAATAACCACGTTCCTGAAGGTGGGGATCTTCAAAGGCGTCCTTTTCGTTCATGACAGCGCCCGAAGGTATTCCACGCTCCTGAAGCATATTCATTAGTTCAATACTGTCATGATTAATGGTCCAATTACTAATCGCTTGATCAATTACATCATGCTTCATACGCCGCTTCTCAACTGTATCGTACTCACTCTTTTGGGATAGTTCATTTGCACCCATTATTGAACAAAGCTCATCCCACTCTGCGTCGTCAGTTATAGTAATAGAAATCCAACGGTCTTCCCCATTGCATGCATAAACACCTTGTGGTGCGTACACAGGATGTCGGTTACCTGTATATTCAGGGACAACTCCTGTCATGGAATGGCCTACAATGTGCGGCCCCAATTGATTGGCAAAATTTTCAGCTGTAGGGGATTCTATTTGAATTCCTTTACCTGTATTACGTCGATGTCGCAATCCACTCATAAATGCTAGAGCCCCCGCTACTCCACTAGCAGGGTCAGCAAAAAGGCTAGTCCCACTGGCTTCTGGGGTTTCCCCTTCGTAACCGAAAAGAGAGTAGTGCCCTACCAGAGACTCCATGTGACTTCCGAATGTTCTATAACTCTTATAAGGGCCTGAAATACCAAAGGCTGGCATCCGGACAAGAACGAACTCAGGATTAATTTTTGATAGCTTCTCCCAAGATACTCCTGCCCGTTCCATTGTTGCTATTGCGTTGTTTTCAATTAACCCATCGGACTTCGAAACCAAATTAGCAAATATTTCCTGCCCCTCTGGGGTTGTAAGATCCACGGTCATACTCAATTTATTTCGAGCATGAACATTAAATAATGCCGCACGATTCCAAGGTCTTGCGCCAGGGTCTTTGTCAGGGTACCCCCCAATGCCGCCCTGCTGTACAAGTTCTTTTGATGGTCTTGCTAAAACTCCCCTAGTGGTTGAAGGAAAAAATTTGGTCGATTCAACTCTAATTACTTCAGCCCCCCATTCAGCAAGTAATTGAGTTGCAAAAGGCCCAGCCCACACAACTGTGAAATCTAGTATTCTTATACCTTCTAAAGGTAATTTTCTGGTCGCTTTTGATTGTTTATCCATTTTAAACAACACCTTCTTTTCTAAGAGATTGGATTTCAGACTCATCTAGCCCAAGTCGATCTCTCAATAGCTCATTAGTATTTTCACCTAGGAGAGGTGCTGCTTTACGAGTAGCTATCTTTTCCTCTTGATCCTCAATAGTTAGTCGGAAATTATACCCGGGGTAAGTAAGAGATCCTGAAACAGGATGCTCGATTTGTTGGAAAAAGTTCCGTTCTTCAAAATGTTTATCCTGTAGGAATTCGCCGATATTATTAATTGGCCCCCCATAAACTCCTGCTTTTTCGACGGCGTCTCTAATTTCGCTCTTTGTATGATCAAGCATCCATAATATTAAAATTGCAGAAAATTCATCCACACGTTCAGGTGCTGCTCTCGCAGCAGGAGTGGCCCAAAGTGGATCATCCAGGAGATATTCAGCTCCTATCATTTTTGCCATAGAAGGAAATCGATTCGAAAGAACTGTAGTGAAGAAATATCCACCATCAGAAGTAGGCCATATACCCGAGCCAGGAGTTCCAGCAACAGGCGGTCGGGTAGATATAGTCCCGTCATACTGGTGATTTAATAATGATGTAGATCTCCTATCAATATGACCCATAAGAGTTTCAAAGAAATTTATATCGAGCCAATCACCCTCACCAGATTGTTCAGCACCCCAAAGGGCTATAGATGTAGCAGCCGCAGCGGTAGCCCCAACATGAAATGAGGGAAGATAATTCGCCAACTGTAATGGCTCCTTATTCGGATGGCCCGTGTTAATCATAGGCCCACCCATGCCATATAACACTAAGTCAGACCCTTTCCAATCACGATGAGGGCCCGTTTGACCAAAATTACTTATCGAAGTGTAAACTATCTGATCGTTCATTCTGTTTACTGATTCATAATCTAATGAAAGAGATTCCATGACTCCTGGCCGGAAGTTTTCCACCAAAATATCTGCATCCTTAATGAGTTCTTTGATGATCTCCCCACCACGAGTACTCTTCAGATCCAAACTTAAAGATTTTTTACCGGTATTTAGAAACATAAATAAACTGCTTCCTTCACCAGATTCTCCATTGTCGAAGAACGGAGGAACTTTTCGTGCTGGGTCCCCTGAACCAGGAAGTTCAATCTTTGTTACTGATGCGCCATAATCCGCTAGTAATCTTGTGCAATATGGCCCGGCTGTGTTCCTAGTTAAATCTAGTACATTAACGCCAGACAAAGGTAAATCAAACAACTTGGTACCCCCCTCAACACCACTTGTTCCGTTATATGTATACTATCTCCTTTGAAAGTTAAAGCATACTAATTCTGCTAGAATCATAGTACTTTGGATTCTTATCTTATATTTATTCTGCCGATAGCAGGATTAGCAGCAGGAACGATCGGCGCTCTTATAGGCGCTGGCGGTGGGTTTATCATAGTTTCCCTGTTGCTATATGTTTTCCCCGAAGATTCACCAGGGTTAATTACTACTGTTTCTCAAAGCGTAGTTCTCCTGACCAGTTTGTCTGCAACCACAATATACGTTAGGGAAAAAAGAGTTAACTATCGATCAAGCTTAAACATCGCTGCTGGCGGAGTTATGGGGATGGCACTGGGTGCATTCACTGTAGAACATCTATCCAGAGGATATTTCCAAATTATATGTGGCGTTGCTCTATTTACCCTGATGGTATATCTATTAATAAACCCTGTCAGAAAGCAAGGTGGGCCTCGAAACACTGCCCTCAGCAACAAGACAATCAGTCAAAAATTCTGGTTGTTCATCTTAGGGCTATCAACTGGATTTATGGGCGGGCTCCTGGGCATTGGCGGCGGCATCTTTATAGTGCCATCGTTAGTGCAATTATTTGCTTTCCCAGCACACATAGCTACCGCAACCTCACAGTTTGTAATACTCATAACAAGTCCGGCTGCCATAGCAGTACATGCGACTTCTGTCCCTATAAGTGATTACCTTCTGCGTATACTACTTCTGGGTGTTGGAGCAATCGTAGGAGCTCAAGTAGGCGCGCGCATTTCAAAATACTTTTCAGCTCCTTGGTTAATCAGATCTTTAGCATTGACTGTGGGGTTTGTGGGCATACAACTACTAAATAGAGGATTTAATAGTATTTAATTTATTTTCTTAGGAAATAAACACGTATTCCTATACACTTTGTAATAAATAAGTTGGTGGGGTAATAGATGGATCAGTTGCCTTTGATTGGAATCACTTTAGGTGACCCCGCGGGAATTGGCCCGGAGGTTATATGTAAAGCGTTATCAAATCATCATAATAATAAGACAAGAACTTATAACCCTGTAGTCATTGGATCAAAGTTGGTTTTTGATGCTGAGCTAAAAAAATATGCCCCAGGCCTAAAAAGTAAAACCATAGAGCATATACGCGATATTGGAACAGAACCGCGTACGATCAACATACTGGATATAGAATCACCCGACATAGATTCAATTCCTATAGGGATATCTTCTAAAGCTGGTGGGCACGCTTCCGTAAAATCGATAGAAAAAGCTGCTGCTCTTGCACAAACAAAAGAAATAAACGCAATATGCACAGCACCAATAAATAAAGAATCCGTGGCACTTGCTGGGTACTCTGAATTTGGACACCAAGAAATGTTAGCAAGAATGGCCAAGATAGAAAAAATTGGCACAATGTTGATAGCAAGGCAGCTCCGTGTAGTCCACCTGACAACCCATGTTCCTTTTCGCGAAGCTCATAAATTTGTAACAAAAGCTCGGATTTTGGATTACATACAGATGACAGATACGGCATTCAAAACCTGGGGGTTTGCAAAACCCAGAATTGGTGTAGCTGCTCTCAATCCACACGGGGGAGATGGCGGATTATTTGGGGACGAGGAAGCAGAGGAAATACTTCCCGCCGTAGAAGCTGCCAGATCGCATGGTATTCTGATTAGCGGCCCAATACCTGCGGATACCATATTTTTGAGAGGAGTAGATGGTGATTTCGACGCGATTATTGCGTTATATCACGACCAGGGCCATATAAGTGTGAAAATGCATGACTTCCATAGAAGCATAAGTGTCAACATCGGGTTACCTTATATTAGAACTTCCGTAGACCATGGAACTGCTTTCGATATAGCCGGAAAAGGCATTGCTCAGTCGACAAGCATGGAAGAAGCATTGAAAGTAGCGGCAAGTTTAGCTTCCGGAAACGGATTCGAGTGATTATAATCTAAGGGAGGTTAAATCAATGTTTGCAATACCAACAATATTAGTACTTTTTTTTATGGGCCCTTTAATACTAGGGGGATTCGTGGCTACGCTAGTTATACCACTAGTATATATATCGTTGATATCTAAGATCAAAGACCCCGTCTGATGGTTCTCACGAAAAGTACATTTCAATGAAAGCTGTATACATAACTGAACAAGGTGGCACAGAGGTTTTAACGTTCGGGGATGTTGATGATCCAATCATGGGCGAAGGCGAAGTCCTCATATCCATAAAAGCTGCTGCTATTAACAGATTCGACCTTTACGCTCGTTCAGGAGAAAATAGGGTCCCAATAAATTTTCCACGAATCTTGGGAGAGGATCTGTCGGGAGAAGTAGTAGACGCAAGCCTACTAGGCCTACAACAAGGAATTATTCCTGGAGGTAGAGTTGTTGTAGACCCTAGAATTCCTTGCAATATTTGCCCACCATGTAAAACTGGTCAAGACGAAAATTGTATTGACCGTAAAGATTTAGGGTACGATTTAGATGGAAGTTACGCCCAGTTGATTTCAGTCCCAGCACAAAATGTTTATCAAATTCCTGACGAACTTTCTTATGACGAAGCTGCAGCTCTACCTATAGCTTTCAAAACCGCCTGGAGAATGCTAGTAACCAAAGCTGCCGTGCAACCAGGTAATACCGTGCTCGTTCACGCTGCAGGTAGTGGAGTAGGATCCGCGGCGATCATGATTGGAAAGTTATTAGGCTGTCGAATAATTACAACTGCAGGAGCAGATTGGAAACTTGAAAAAGCAACTGACCTTGGTGCAGACCACGTCATTAATTACGAAAAAAATCAGAATTTTGCCGAAGGAGTTTATGACGTAACTGAAGGTGAAGGAGTAGATGTAATAATCGATAGCATAGGTGCACCAATATGGAAAGAAAGTATCAAATGTCTCAAGAAACAAGGAAAGTTTGTTACATGCGGTGTCACTGGAGGTCATAAAGCTGAATTACATTTAGGACAACTATTTCTCCAAGGCTACGAAGTTATGGGAGTCGGAGGATTCCGCTCTTCAGAATTCGGGACAATTATGAATCTTGTCAACAATAAAAAATTGAAAGGCATAGTTGGGCCTACCTTCTCGTTAAGCGAGTGTTCAGAAGCTCACAATACAATGGAGTCTCGAGATTTTTTCGGTAAGATAATACTAAACCCTTAATATAAAACCTGTGCCGTTTTAATAGAGCATAGTAGAAAGTTATAAGTAAAATGGCGACCCTTGGACTAGTTATGCTTGGAGGAGCGTTAGGGGCAGCGTCCAGGTGGTTACTATCACAAGCTATCGTGAATTCCATCAATTCTTCTTTACCTCTAGCCACTCTGTCAGTAAATATAGTGGGAAGTGCTATTATCGGTATCGTCTGGAGCCTAAGCGAGAAAAGCATACTCCCACCACAAATAGCGGCACTCATCATCATAGGTTTTCTGGGAGCTTTTACCACTTTTTCGGCTTTTAGTATGGAAACAATAAATCTCTTTCGCTCTGGCCACGTAGGGACAGCTATTTTAAACGTGATTATGCAAAATGCCTTATGTATTAGTGCAGCAGGGGTAGGGTTCTACTCAGGGAAATTTCTCCTAAAGTAAATCCACGATTTCTTCACCTTGTACGGATACCATCAAAAAGTTATAGTGAGTGTAATATACATATTTCATATTGGAGAGAAAAATGCCTCAACTGACTCGCCAAGCTATAGCAGAAGGCCTCGCAACATTCATTTTAGTATTTATAGGAGCTGGATCCATAATAGTAGGTCCATCAACCGGATTGACCGGAATTGCTCTAGCTCATGGTTTTGCAATATTGATCGGGGTTTCAGCAACAGCACATATATCAGGGGGGCACATAAACCCAGCTGTTACCATAGGATTCTTAGTTACAAAACGAATTAATTCTTTAACTGCTTTAGTTTACATTATTGCGCAGATGACAGGAGCACTAGTCGCCGCAGGTATACTCTACTCCGTGTTTCCCAGTAATTCCGGATTAGGATTACCAGCGCTATCCGGCATTGGCCTCACAGAAGGAATTATTATAGAGGCACTTCTAACACTAATTCTGGTAGTAGTAATATTCCAAACTGCTGGTGATGAAAAAGGCCCTTCTGGAATAGCACCTATAGCAATAGGTCTCACTATAGCAGCAGATATATTGGTAGGAGGTCCTTTGACCGGAGCAGCAATGAACCCTGCACGATGGTTTGGGCCAGCTTTAGTATCAGGCGTATTTGATAACGCTCTCGTTTATATTATTGGCCCATTGTTAGGTGGCATTGCAGGAGCATTTTTAGCGGATAAAGTACTTCAACGCGATTAATTTATCACTGAATCTAATCAGCTTCTATCCTTCATGGACACGTAATCACGTTGCCTTTCCCCCACATAAATTTGTCTTGGTCGGACTATACGTTGTTCTCTGTCTCCAAAAGCTTCGCTCCATTGAGCCATCCATCCAACGGTACGAGGGATAGCAAAAAGTACCGGGAATATTTCCACTGGAAATCCCATAGCTTGATAAATCAACCCACTATAAAAATCTACATTGGGGTATAGCTTTCTCTCGATAAAATAGTCGTCTTCAAGAGCTATACGCTCTAATTCAAGTGCAATATCTAGAAGAGGATTTCTCCCAGTTACCTCAAAAACTTTATCAGCCATTTCCTTTACTAACCTGGCTCTAGGATCATAATTTTTATAGACCCGATGTCCAAATCCCATTAGTCTTACACCGTCCGCCCCTGATTTAACATTTTCAATAAAGCTCGGTATATTATCGACCGTCCCGATTTCCTCTAACATCCTTATAACGGCCTCATTAGCACCACCGTGTAACGGACCATACAGTGATCCTATTGCCCCCGCTAATGCAGAATAGGGGTCCGCTAAAGAGCTTCCAATAGCTCTCATAGTATTAGCACTAGCATTTTGCTCGTGGTCGGCATGCAAAATAAACAATACATCCATAGCTCTCTCTATAACAGGGTTAGGAATATATTTATCTTCTACCATCCTGAATAACATATTTAGTAGATTACCCGAATACGACAGATCATTATCTGGATATATGTAGGGATAGCCAAGTGTATGCCTATATGCCCAAGCAGCAATGGTGCCAACTTTTCCAATAGCTCTTATAGTTTGTTCAAGTCTAACCGATTCATCTTGGACATTTTTTGCCTCAGGATAAAACGTGGAAAGCGCTCCTACGGTACTAACTAACATCCCCATTGGATGCGCATCATAACGAAACCCTTCCATAAATTTCTTAACGTTCTCCAAAACCATAGTCCTATGGGTAATATCTGTTTCCCAGGTTTCTAGTTGACTCTTATTTGGGAGTTCTCCGTGAACAAGCAGGTAAGCTGTCTCAAGAAAAGTACCTTTTTCAGCAAGTTGCTCTATAGGATATCCTCTATATTCTAAAATCCCTTTATCACCATCAATAAAAGAGACAGAACTTGTTACTGTAGCTGTATTACCCAACGATGGATCATAGCTAAGCAAGCCAAAATCATCTTCGTCAATAGTAATTTGCCTAATGTCCATTGCTCTGACTGAACCATCTTTGATATCAATCTCGTAAGATTTTCCAGTCCTGTTATCCGTAATACTTAATGATTCTTTACTCATATCATCAATCCTCTCACACCCCACCAAATATTCTAAGATTTACCCCTGAATTTATATTTGGAGTAACCCTTCCCCACAAATCCATTAATTAAATGTTTACTAGTTTTTCTTAAAAAACGGATTGAAGGTCAATCCGTTGTCATATATATCAATTCCTTCTTTATTTTTCAAAAAATTTATAACGCCATACGTCAGAGGCGTAGCTACCGTTTCATAGAATACTTTAAACCCCCAGTTTATTAAAACCATCCTAATCATATCATTTAAAGTCAAAAGGCCTCCAAAAGCAACAAAAACAAAAATCAGTGAGTCCAGACCTTGTCCAACAAGAGTAGAACTTATTGTTCGAACGAAAAGGAACTTACCTTTCATTCGGATTTTTAGTTTAGCAAGTATATAAGAATTAGCAAATTCACCAAATAGATAGGCTAAGAAAGAAGCTATGATAAGCCGCCTGCTAAATCCGAGAATTTCCGTATAGCTTTCCTGGCCGGGCCATATGCTAGACGGGGTTAACAGCCCACCAATGTATATAAAAATAACCATAATTAAATTGCAAATGAAACCTATCCATATGATTCTTCGAGCCATATGAAAACCATAAACTTCCGTTAACACATCTCCAATTATGTAACTTATGGGGAAAACAATAATAGCTGCATCTACCACCATTGCACCCAACAAAGGAAGAGTTCCAAAGTCCACAAGTTTCACGGCGATAATGTTTGATGTCAGTAAAGATGTGACAAAAATGCTAGAAATCAAAATTATCCACGGGCTGTCAATATTGGTTCTATTCATCGTTATATAATTATTCCCATCTCTATTTACTCAACCCAATATTAAATGTTTATAAAAATTTTACTATAATACTTTAGGTTTTATTAAACGATACAATATAATTCTATGAAGAGAGGGAATGATGGATCAGAATAACAACGGGAATTTTCGGAGTAGAAAAAAGATAGTACTAAGCTCACTTGTTATTGTTATATTTGCCTCTTTTTTAACGCTTCTAGTCGTTGGTATTATCAATCGTTCAGCAATCACCGCAGAAAGCGGTGCACAAAGATTAGGACAACAAGCCCCTGCATTTAATCTGAAAAATATAGAATCAGGTGAAATAGTAGAACTATCCAGTCTAAGGGGAAAACCCCTGGTAATAAATTTCTGGGCCTCTTGGTGCACTCCTTGCAGAGTCGAGATGCCTCATTTCGTTGATGCTTTCCACCAATACAGTCCTGAAGACATTACCTTCGTTGGAATACATACGCTGGAGCCAGAAGAGGATGCTCGAAAATTTATAGATGCTTTTGAAATACCTACTAAAGAGGGATTTTTAATATTATCTGATGACACTGGAACATCTACTATCGATTATGGTGTTTCAGGAATACCGGCAACCTTTTTTGTTGATAGTTCGGGATTTGTTAAAAAAAGGTGGATAGGCGGAATTAGTCGAGAAAATCTTCAAATAAATATAGATGCTCTAATAAACGAAGAGACTTAAGGCATATCGGTAAATATTCCCACCACTATCCCCTCGTTTGCGACGATCTCATATGAGGAGGAATATCTGCAGGCCACCTTAGTCCTGAATCCGGATCATAATGCTCTTCATCTCCTCCTAGCGTATTTCGTCCCATTAGAACGAGTTGCCACATACTAGTATCTATTGGGTCTTGCATATGAATATCATTTGGCACATCGGGCCACCAAACAATATCACCTTCCTCCATTACAATATCTGTTATAAGTCGCAAATCTGCCTTACCAGGTTCATCACCACTGTCTGTTCTTTCCCACTGCTTGTATTTTTCCCTGCCTTCGTAAGCACACATCACACCCCATGTACCATGGTTATGGATTTTAGTAGGTTTATCGAATTCAGCAAGAATTATTATAGGTCCATCAGGTTCATCATCTCGATATAAAACATAAGAATCAACAGCATTCACACCTTTGCCTCTATGTTCTCCAATGGATTTTAAATCACTGCGTGAAGCAAGTTTATACAAAAGATTTCCTATGCGTTCGAACCCTTCTTCATTAAGTCCTTGATTAGAAACAATCGCTTTTACTTCAGAAATTAATTGTTCAGGGGAATACTCAGCTAATTCGTTCTCCATAACAATCTCCCAAAATGAATATTATTGTTATAAGTGTTCCATAATGTAATATGTTGTTATTATAGAGTTTTATATCATTTGTTGCTAAAAACTAGAGGCAATCATGTAATATATTTCTGATTGTTTTTGCTTAGTATCATCAAACGACAAGCTTAATATGGGAACAAAAGGGGGGTATATATCGTGTCATCTTTTGCTGACATTCGTTCAACTGCGAGAGCAGAAAATAGAGTAATACTAACTGAACAAGAATCCAAAACAGTACTCAAGGCGATTGATATACCAGTCACCGAACCGATACTGGCTACTAATTCTAAAGAAGCTGCAAATATTTCTTCAAATATGGGATTCCCTGTAGCACTCAAGATAGCTTCTCAAGATATCACTCATAAAAGTGATGTTGGAGGAGTACGATTAGGGCTTAGTTCTCAAGAAGAAATAGTAGATGTTTTCGATCAAATGATTAATACCGTGAAAAAAGAAGCTAAAGGTTCTTCTATTGATGGCATTACCGTGCAGCCTATGGCACCTCCAGGGGGAGTCGAAGTAATTATAGGAGTTACCAGAGATCACCAATTTGGTCCAGTTGTTATGTTCGGTTTAGGAGGAATTGCTGTAGAAATTCTGCAAGACGTATCTTTCAGAATAGCTCCACTAACACCAATTGATGCTGAAGAAATGATCAAGGAAATTAAAGGGTACAAAATGCTTACCGGATATCGTTCTTTTAAGCCGGCAAATATGGATAAATTGAAAGATTTACTACTAAAAGTTTCAGATCTTGCCATGCAAGAATCTGAAATTAGCGAGATGGATTTAAATCCGGTATTTGCATATGAAAACGACGTCGTTGCAGCAGATGCGCGAATAATTTTAACTGATAATTAAATAAATTCTGGGAGGACACAATGGATAAGGAACGAAAAGCCAATTTAGATAGAGCTTTAAACCCAAAAGTAATCGCTGTAGTAGGCGATAAAAAAATTACGGACTATATGTGGTTAAAAAGTGTTAAGGATGCCAAAGCAAAAGTATATTCAGTTCAAATAGATGAAAATGACATCCCTGGGATTGAAGAAATGGGGATAGATAATAGAAAAAGCATATCAGATATTCCTGAGCAAGTAGATTATGCAATAATCGCAGTGCCCAGACCTGTTCTCCCTTTCATCCTTGCCGACTGTATAAAGAACAACGTTGGCGCTGCCGCTGCATTCACTTCGGGATTTGCGGAAACAGGGGAAGCAGAGGGAATTGAGCTACAAGAGAAAATAATTAAAATGACCTCGGAAGCTAACTTTAATTTAGTTGGCCCAAATTGCATGTGCATGTATCACGCTAAAGTTGGAATTCGTAATACAGCTGACCAATGGATAGGAGAAGGCGGAAATATAGGTTTCATGTCCAATTCTGGAACTCATGCGACGAACTTTGTCATAAGAGCGCGTTCAAATGGCCTTTACCCTGCTAAGTCTATTAGCATGGGCAATTCAATTTCAATAGATCAAGGAGACTGGCTAGAGTACTTGGGAGAAGATCCAGATATAGAAGTCATCGGGATGTATATTGAAGGAACACGAGATGGAAGAAAATTTTTCGAGACCCTTAGAGAAGTTGCTCAGAAAAAACCCGTCGTGATCTGGAAAGGTGGCCAAACTAAAGAAGGCGCTCGTGCTGCTGCATCCCATACAGGCCATTTAGCATCAGATATGGCACTCTGGGACGCTATGATTAGACAAACAGGTGCTATAAGAGTAGATACCCAAGACGAGTTGATGGATACCATGAAGGCATTATTAATGATGAAGCCTTTCACAGGGGAAAACATGGGAATAATTGCCCAGACAGGAGGTCAATCTGTGTTGGTTTCTGATGCTTTTGGGAGTGAAGAATTGAAAGTTCCCGCACTTACAGAAAAAACTCATGAAAGATTGCGCCCCATTGTTACGGTTGTTGGGGGTAGCTACAAGAATCCATTGGATGTATCTGGTTCCTTAACTAGTGTCGAACGAGCTACTGAAATGCTTAATGGGCTTCATGACGATCCTAATACAGATATTATCGTAATGGAATCAAGTATCGGTTTTATCCAACGACGTTTGGAAAAACAAGGGCAAGGGCTTGATACCCTTATAGAAGGATTAAAAGCCTTTCAGGAATCCTCTACAAAACCATTTGGCGTAATAGCCACCTGGAATCAAAATGAAGGCGAGCTCGCAGATTTCCGAAAGAAAGTATCAGACGCCGGAATAGCTGTATTCCCTACATTCCAAGCAGGTGCAGGAGCTATTCGCAAAGTAAGAGATTATTACCAGAAAAAAGAGAGCCTGGTAACTAAATAAATCGCGCTTGGTTGTTCGGTTCACGGTTTGAATGTTTCAACAAAAAGGTCTGAAATAGTTCTTTAATTCTGCGATTCATCCCTTTTTAAGAGTGAGGGCCGATATAAACATCGCTTGGTTTGATAGGTATTTTATTAATACTGCGATTTAAGGCATCAGAAACAGCATTTGCAATCGCCGGACCCACTGGAACTATAGGCGTATCTCCGATACCTCTAACGTTGAGGGGGCCATATCCGAGATCAGAATCTAATACCACTATATTTAATTCTGGTATATCTTTCTGTGTAGGCATCTTGTAATCTGCGAAAGATTGATTAAGTATCCGTCCATCCTCGGCGGTAAGTTCTTCCATTAGAGAATGACCGATCCCTTGAATTACCCCTCCTTCTATCTGAGCTGTGAATCCCTGAGGGTTCACTACTTTCCCAGTTTCATGGGCAGCTGTATAGCGTTTTAACCAGACTGTACCTGTCCCGGGATCAATTTCCACTTCTGCTATATGGGCTGTGAAAGACATGTATGGAATTTCATCTCCTTCATCGATCGATGCTTCCCCAGAGATACTCACTCCAGTTCTAGATACAATATCTTCGAACGTTACTTCTTCAGATGAACTGCGGTTGACTATTTTCCCGTCTTTAATAATTAAGTTATCCTCTTGCCAGCCTAAGAGTTCGGAAGTAAGTAAAGAAATTTTCTTTTTAAAATCTTGGCTTGCTTCGTAAGCCGCACGGGTTGCGACGCGAGTACCCCTTTGCCCAGCGACTCCGTAATCTCGTTTCCCTGCTTCAGTAGACCACGGTTCTATCTCAATCCTTGTTATATCGACATCAAGTTCATCAGCAACAACTTGCGCGAGAGTCGTTCCTGTCCCCATTCCAGGATCGTATATCATCGTATTAATAATTATGCTTCCATCCAAATTCACTCTCACTGCAACGGGAGTATCATAACCACTGTCTCCTTGCCCATGAAAAGCTATCCCACGCCCTACATTCGGAAGTTTCGGGTCAAAATATCCTGCTTTATCTGCTGCAGCCTGTAAGATCTCATTCAATCTTAGGTTTTGGTACTTATCTGATTCAGGGCTTGTTACAGGGGTCCAGTGTTCGGTCGCTTTTACATCTTTGGGCGTTTGCACAAAGTTTTTACCTCTTAGTTCAAAAGGATCCATGCCTAATTCTTTTGCCAACATATCTATTATCGATTCGCTGGCAAACACCGATTGCATCATCCCAGGACCTCTAATATAACCTCCTGGAACTGTATTCGTATAAACTTGATGTGAGTTTATGCGGACATTCGGCACAACATAGGGTTCAACCATAGCTGTCGATAACATCCCTCCGAGTTCTCCTACAGGTGCATATGCTGCATAACCTCCTGTCGCAAAAAATCCTTCTGCTTCCCAAGCTTGAATAAGACCATCAGATGTTGCCCCTACTTTTACTTTAATTGTTGCAGGGTGGCGTGGATTCATTGCAGATAATTCTTCGCTATAATCCATAACATACTTAACAGCTTTCCCTGTTTTAGCAGCGAGCAAATAGCAAACCACTACACCTGTAGCGTCCATCTTTCCCCCAAAAGATCCACCGATATGGGCAGGATTAATTACCAATCTTTCTCGCTCAATTCCCATCATCCGAGCCAGATGGGGCCTACGACCAGTCGGAATTTGTGAGGACATCCAGACCTGGACTTTTTCTTCTTCATCGATCCAGACTGTACAAGCATGGGGTTCCAAATAACCTTGGTGAACCCTGGGAGTGGTATATGTATTTTCTACAATGACATCTGAAAGACGAAACCCTTCTTCAGCATCCCCCCACTCAGTAAGCACCGATTGGACAACATTACTCAGGGATTCTTGCTTTTGAACTCCTCTGTAATCATTAAACTCTTCATGTAAGATAGGTGCCCCAGATGCCGCTGCTTGTTCAGGTTCAAATACTGCAGGAAGTTCATCATAGGTCACGTTTACCAATTTTATTGCATCTTCAGCTATTTCTTTAGTGTCCGCAGCGATAGCTGCTACTTTATCTCCAATAAATCTGACTTTATCCCAACTGGCTAAAATAGGCTCATCAGCGTATAGGTTACCACCACGAAGAGATTTAACATCTTCTCCAGATAGAAAAGCCCGTACTCCAGGCATTGTTTCAATCGCTGAAAAATCTATTGACGTTACACGAGCATGAGGAAAGGGGGATCTAACAAATTTTACCCACAGTGTTTCGGAGTTTGCTACATCTGCAACAAAACGTGCGTCTCCTGTTACTTTCTCAGGTCCGTCAAGTCGAGGTACTGATTTTCCAACAACCGCCATAATATTTACCTTTCTGCGTACTTAGTTAAAGCACGAGACACAATTCTTACCCACCCTTGATTTTCAAAACATTATTGAACTAATTACTTTCTTTCAATCTTCCATAAAGAACTTCAGGGTGTACCGGAACTGTGTCGACCCGCTCTCCAACGGCATCAAAAATTGCATTAGCAATTGCTGGAGCGGTTGTTATATTTGAGTGCTCACCAACTGCTTTAACATTATACTCTCCCCAACCTGAGGGAGCTTGGACCAATACTGTTTCTAAATCTGGCAAATCTCGCTCTGTCGGAATCTTATAATCTGCTAAAGATGGGTTAGATATTCTACCACCTTCATCAACATTTAAATCTTCCATCACAGCATGCCCTAACGCTTGTACCATTCCACCTTCAACCTGACCATGAAATCCTACAGGGTTCAATATTTTCCCTACATCATGTGCGGCAGTGATCTTTAGGACTTTGACCTGACCAGTATCTGGATCAATTTCCACTTCCGCAACTTGGGCAACAAATGAAGTGACTGGGCTAAGTCCTTCTTCTGGATCAAAATTTCTTCCGAGAATTGGTTCTCCGCTCCGTTTTACCAGTTCTTTCATATGAACTTTCTCTTCGGTTCTGGTATTAACTAAATCCCCCGCTTCATACTCAACTAAATCTTGATCCCATCCATTGAATTCTGAAGCAAGTTTTTTGAGGTGATTTTTTACATCTCTGGTCGCTTTGATCGCAGCCTGTGGAGCTACCATGCTCCCCCTAGATCCTCCCATTCCAAAATCAAACAAATCATCAAACATCTCATCCGTTCCAAATGGAACTACATGAACGCTAGAAAGTGGAACTTCCATTTCCTCAGCAACTGATTGTTGGATTAAAGTATATGTTCCAACTCCAACTTCGAATACTGAAGTTCTGGCAGTTAAAGAACCATCTTCATTTACTGTTACAGATGACTGGCTTCCTCCGCCATATTGAGGTCTGTGTCCATAAGCTATCCCACGTCCTACATTACTGGGTCTAGGGTCAGACATTTTCCCAACCTTTGCAGCCTCTTTTATAACTTCTTCTGCAATAATATCTTTGAATACTTGGCCAGTTGGGGTGTCATCTCCATCATGGACAACATTATTTAACCGAAATTCAACAGGATCCATCCCTAATTCCAAAGCTATCACGTCCATCATCGATTCCCCTGCAAAAATTCCTTGGACCTCTCCAGGGCCCCGCTGGAAACCTCCAGGAACAGTGTTAGTCGCTACCTGCCAAGAATCAATCCTAGTGTTATCAATTTTATACGGCCCAGCAACTTCGTTTGCTCCAGGTAAATTCCCACCCGGTGAGTAAGCTCTATATGCTCCCCCATTAAAAAATAGGTCTGATTCCCAAGCGGTGATTTTACCTTCCTTTGTCACACCCACCTTAACTATTATCTTTGATTGGTGCCTTGGATTCATAGACATCAATTCTTCAGAATAATCCATAGCAAATTTTATTGGCCTCCCTGTCCGTTTAGCTAATTCATAGCATATTGGGACACCGACAATATCTCCCTTGCCACCAAAATCTCCTCCCACGTATGCAAAATTAATAACTACATCTTTCACATCTAAATCAAAGAGGGCTGCTATCTGAGCTCGGTTTTGCATAGGAGATTTCGTGCCAAGCCAACACTGTAATTTTTCTTCTTCATCTATAGCTACTACACAATTATGTGGTTCTAGGTAGAGTTGATGTGTACGCCCCGTGAAAAACGTTTTTTCAATAACGTGGTCGGCCTCTTTCATACCATCTGTAACATTCCCTTTTTCCCAGTGACCATTAACTACTATGTTGGTGGGATCAGCTAACTTATTAACAACGCCAGCATATTCATTAAAATCAGGGTGGAGGATTGGAGCATCAGATTTGATGGACTCGTCTATCGTAAAAACTGACGGAAGTTCTTGGTACTCAACATCGATCAAATTCAAAGCATTTTCTGCTATATCCTCATCTTCAGCCGCTACCGCTGCAACTTTATCCCCAATATACATGACTCGATCCCATGCTATTATCGGCTCATCCTGGATCAATTTTCCCCACCGTTTCCCTTTAAAGTGCTCTCCTGTGATGACTGCATGGACTCCAGGCAAAGCCTCAGCAGCAGATGTATCAATGCTTAAAATTTTTGCGTGGGGATAAGGAGATCTCAGAACTTTGCACCACAACATGTCAGGGAGGGTGATGTCGACACCATATAGCCCTGAACCTGTAGTTTTCTCAGGCCCATCAGACCTAGGCGAAGCTTTCCCTATAATCTTGTGTTCATCAACATTCATTTTACGTAACTCCTCAACCAGATAGTCTAATTACAACAATAGTCGAACGCTTCATAAAAGCGTTACTTATTCTGTTCACCATTATTGTACCTTGAATATCACACATATTATCTGGCATAGCTTATTATTTACCATTTATTGTTTTCAATCGATGCTCCCTAAGTATATTTATATACAAAAACAGAGATTTTAAGCTGTTTATTGGGCAAAAAAACACTATATTCATGCGGAATAATCGCCTCCAAATACAAAACTAGATCATATATTCTATTGACCCGGTCTAAAACCCAGTTTAAAATCCTATCCAAAGTGAGTCCATTGAGAATAATAAGCGGGACAGCCCGCGGAGTGAATCTAAGAACCTCTAAGGTACCCTTCTTAAGGCCGACAACGGACAGGGTACGTAGTGCGATTTTCTCGATTCTCGAATCAAGACAGGTGTTATTAGGAGCACAAGTGTTAGATCTTTACGCTGGTACTGGAGCACTCGGTATTGAATCTCTTAGCAGGGGTGCTAAGCATGCTGATTTTGTAGAGAAAGATAGAGCTTTGAGCAAATTAATTAAAGAAAATGTGTCTACGGCAGGGTTCAACAACACTGCTAAAATTATTAATATGCCTGTAGAATCAGCTCTCGACTCACTCAACGGTCAATATGATTTAATTTTTGCTGATCCTCCCTATCAAATCGCTGACGAGGTTTCAAACAATATATCAAAAATTATTGAGTCGGATCTACTGTCAGAATCTGGATTGATAGTTGTAGAGCACTCATCTAAATCAAATTTAGATATAGCTAAGGATCAGGTAGAGAAAAATATGGAACGTCGTTATGGCGATACAACAATAAGCATTTATATATCAAAAAGGAATATTTAAAAGAATCATGACTAAAGCAATATATCCTGGTAGTTTTGATCCAATAACAAATGGTCATATAGACGTTGCCACACGAGCTGCTGCGGTTTTCGACCAATTGGTCGTTTGTGTATATGATACTCCCTCAAAAAACCTCATGTTTTCCACTGCAGAGAGGTTGGAACTTGCAAAGAATTCTCTAAAAGATGTACCAAATATTTCTGTTGAAACTTATCAGCGAGGGCTAACTATTGAACTTGCTAAACATCATGGTGCCACAGCAATGGTCCGTGGATTGAGAAATGAGCGTGACTTTGGAAGTGAGTTTGAGCTTGCTCTGATGAATCGAAAGCTTGATGAAAATATAGAGAGTGTTTTTATCATGACAAGCCCAAAATTCGGATTTGTTAGTTCAACATTAATGAAAGAGGCAGTATCACTTGGGGGAGATATATCAGATTTAGTCACCCCTGTGGTTCTAGAAGCTTTGTTAGAAAAAAATAAATAAAAGTTAATCATTATAAAGGCATATAGTTTGGAAACTGGAGGGAGAATAAAATGAGGTTCCTAGAATTCCTTGACGGTCTTGAAGAAATGGTAGGAAAAGGACGTAAGTTACCTGGCACTAACAAATCGATCGTTCAACGTAACGAAATAGCGGAATACGTGGATCAATTAAGAACGTCGATCCCCCAGGAGCTTTACGATGCGAAGCAGATATTACATCGAGGTGAATCGATTGTAAAAGGTGCAGAAAGTATTGCAAAACAAATCCATTCGGAAGCTCTACAGGAGCACAGGCAAAAAGTGGACGATAGTGAGATTCTAAGTCAGGCGCAAGAAGAAGCAACACAAATAAAGATGGACGCGGAGAAGGCTGCAGATCAAATACGAAACCGTGCCAGATCTGACGCTGCAAGAACTATTATAGAGATCGACGAGTATGCTGAGCAATCCATGGGTAAACTCGCTACCCAGCTCGAGTCGGTAAGAAATCAAATGACTGAACTACACGAAGATTTAACAAATATAGAAAAGGCAGTGGAAGCAGGGAAAAAATACCTGCAGGTTAAAAAGAACATCGAAAAAGCTCCTAAAGCTAAGATGGAGACAGAAGCTACGATGAAGACAGAAGCTAAGCCAGAGGAAACTGATAATATTATGGAAAGTACAAAACCTTATCAGATTCAGATGAACGGATTGAAAAATCACGCTTAGACTTAATGCTTTAGAAAACTAATAAAATATACTTAACAAATATTTGGCAAGTTGCAAATTGATAGTCTCACTAAAATAAGCTTTCTTAAGAGAAAACTTCCTACCGAACTCATTTAGCCTGTATTTTTTAGTATTGAACAATGATACTCTACTGCTCAGCGAACAATTATCAAAAGAGAGGAAATAGGGTTAGAAACCTATAAAAACCGGAATGATTGAAGCAAAGAATTTAACAAAATTCTATGGGGATTATCCAGCAATCGAAAACGTGAGTTTTACCGCTGAAGATGGAGAGGTAATAGGTTTTCTAGGTCCAAACGGAGCTGGGAAAACCACGACCATGCGGATCCTCACAGGATTTACTCCGGCAACTAGCGGAACAGCATTAATAGCTGGTTACGACATCCAATCAAACTCTTTGGAAGCGAGAGGTTCGATTGGCTACCTGCCAGAAACAGTCCCCCTATATACAGACATGACCGTCAGAGAATATTTGAAATTTATGGGGTCTTTAAAAAAGATGGATGGAACTAAAATACGGTCACGAATAAGCGATGTAGTAGAACTATGCAGGTTAGAAGAATACGCAGATTCGATGATTGGAAAACTTTCAAAAGGCTACAGGCAAAGAGTGGGTATAGCACAGGCAATATTGCACGAACCTCCTGTACTTGTATTAGATGAACCGACAATAGGTATCGACCCACGACAAGTAGTGGAAACAAGGCAAATTATCAAGAGCCTTGGGGGAGATCATACCGTGATTCTTTCTACACATATACTGCCCGAAGTAAACATGATTTGCGATAGGGTATTGATAATTGACCAAGGACAAATTGTAGCAATGGATAAAGCAGAGAATCTTTCAAGTAAACTAGGAGACATAACGCAAATAATAATGAACGTCCAAGGCCCAGCTACAGAGATTACCAGAGTAATCGAACAAGTTTCTGGGGTGAAAAATGTTTCTTTTACCGATGCAGGTGGCCACAATCAATTCATCATTGAATGCGATCCTGCTGAAGATTTGAGAACTGAACTGACTAGATTAACAGTAGAGCACGGATGGGGGTTGCAAGAGATACGCACTGGTGGATTATCTCTTGAGGACATCTTTTTGCGTTTAACTACTAGCGAAGAAACGGAAGAATGAAATTGAGCTTTAACAGCATAAAAGTTATCTGGATAAAAGAGCTAAAGGCATATTTTAATTCTCCTATTGCCTACATAATAACCTCCTTATTCCTCGCTTTATCAGGTCTGTCATTTGCACTAAGCATTACTGGAAGATTCCCGGAAGCTTCAATGCGAGGATTTCTATTTGGACCAATAGGCCCTATCGGGGCATTCTTTCTCATAGTGCTTATCGCCCCCGCACTGACTATGAGGCTTTTTGCTGAAGAACAGAAGCTTGGAACACTGGAACTATTGCTAACCGCACCTTTACGAGACATAGAGATCGTCCTTGGAAAGTTTTTTGCAGCTCTTTCATTATTAACGACAATGTTCCTTTTAACCTTATATTTTCCCTTACTACTGTTTTGGTTTGGTGATCCCGATTTACTTCCCATATTAACTGGATATCTTGGCCTTTTTCTTATGGGTGCTATGGGTATATCTGTTGGACTGTTCAGTTCATCTTTAACTTCCAACCAAATTGTTTCAGCTGTTCTCGCGACAGCAACACTTTTACTACTGTGGCTTTCTAATGTTACATCTACATTAGGAGATGGCGATCTACCTTGGGCAAGCTTGGTGCGATTTTTAGCAATCAGTGAACACGTTAGAGATATGGCTTACGGCGTCCTCGATAGTCGAGATATTGTGTATTTCATATCAATCACTGCTTTTTTCCTGTTTCTCACCGTAAGAGCTGTTGAAACGAGGCGCTGGAAATAAAGATGAGATTCATTAGCAACATTGACGAAAAACTTGCGGAAGACATTGGTTTGGCTCTGGGAGCCGCAGGCTTAATTGCTTTAATTGCGGGTGGAGTAATCTATGGAGTTATACCTGAAATAAGAACTTGGGCTTTAGCTTTAATGTTTCTGGGTGTGGTGAGCCTTGCAGGTTTTGCTTTTTTAGCTAGGGACTTGATTGCTAGCTTCTTCCAAACAAGGCAAGGACGTTACGGTATCAACACTGCGGGCTTAATAATAATATTCACCCTCTCGGTCGTTATATTAAATTTCTTTAGTTCTAACTGGAATTTCAGGGTCGATTTAACCGCAACTGACCAATTCACTTTAGCGCCTCAAACTAAACAAGCTCTATCTAATCTGAGTGAGGATGTCGAAGCTTACGGCTTTTTCGTCCCAGAGGATCCTGGTGCAATCACAGCTGAAAGGCTTATGAATGAATATGTCCTTGAAACAGAAAAATTATCTTACACGATGGTCGACCCCGAAACTGATCCAAGTCAAGCAAAACGGTACCAAGTAGATCGCTCAGGTCTAATTGTTTTTGCTGGCGCTTCAGGTCAAGTATCACGAACAAATAACATATCTGAACAATCTTTAACAGCTAGCCTTCTGAGAGCTACAGGTGAAAATCTTAAAACCGTTTGCTTCACCACCGGCCATGGTGAACGAAGTATTTTGGGAAGCACAGACTTAGGCTTACGCCTTGCTGCACAAGCCCTTGAAAGAGAATTATACATAGTAAGGGATTTCAGTTTTAGCTCTTCCGACGGAGTACCAGAAGAGTGCTCGGCAATAATAGTTGTTGGCCCTGAAAGAGATTTGATTGTAGACGACAAAGTAGACGAAGAAGCACGAATAAGAGAGTACCTCGGTAGAGGCGGTAACGCGTTTTTTCTACTAACTCCTACTACACCTTCTAGTTGGACCAACCTACTTCTTGAGGGAGGCGTTGAAACTGGCGGAGGAACCATTGTTGATCCATCAAGTTACGCTCAGCCAGATAGGACTACACCGCAAATAAGAGTAGAGGGGTACCTTCCAGGCCATCCAATAACAGACCCATTAATAGAACAATCTCTGGTAACATTTTTCCCGCTGACAACACGTGTTGCTCCTTTACCTGAAAGCCAGCGTACCCCCGGAGCATCTATAGTGCCTCTAATCTTTACTTCTGATCGAAGTTGGTTGGAGACTGATTCGTCAAGCTTAGATAATGCAACATATGACCAATTAGCAGATATCTCAAGGGGTCAGAACGCGATAGCTACCGCGGTTCAATTCCCGGCAGCTAATGAAATTGGTCAGCAAATCACTGGACGTATATTTGTTATAGGAAATAGTGCGTTCGCTGGTAACCTATTTTTCCATTCCTTAGGTAATGGAGATTTGTTTATTAACACTGTAAATTGGTTAACCACAAAAGAGGATCTAATCTCTATAAGACCTAAACTTTCATCGGCCAGGCTGTTAATCCTTTCGCAGAGAGAGGCTGACTGGCTTCTGTACTCCAGCGTGGGACTCCTCCCACTCATGTCAGCTTTGATGGGGTTTTGGGTTTGGTGGAGACGAAGATAATTTATCGGGAGATATAAACTGTGAATTTACGCTTAACTATTCCAGTATTGATTCTATTACTAGTTTTTTCTGGATACTTAATCCTACGCACTCCCTTTGAGGAGACCAAAGAACCCGACTCTGAAATCGCTTCCTTAGCATGGTTTTATTTAGTTGATGAAACAAAAATTGATAATATTAAAGTGAGCTACTTCGACCAGGAAGTCTCCTTCTATCGTGACTCTGAAAGAACCTGGCGTATTGATTCCATTGAAGGAGATCCAGTAAATTCAGAATTTAGAGGCACTCCATTCCTTGCAGGAGGAGCAAAATCGCCAAGAATAATTTCCACTGATAAAGACCCAGAGTTATCTCAATACGGATTAGATGATCCGAAACTAAAAATTTTCGTCCGCCTTGAAAGTTCTGACTCTTCCCCTCAAGGAATCACGTACACCGTTTTAATTGGGGATATGACCCCTGACGGAGTAAATAATTACTCTGCCATAGAAGGGCATCCTGAAATATACCTTCTGGATGGCATGTGGGGACAACATATGGCAAGGCTTGCGACAGAAACAAGCCTCGTCCAACAGTAATTTGATATCCTAATTTCATGGGAAGTCACTATGGACAGCAAAGATTCGTATAAATCATGGGTTGAAATCAGTGTAGAGGGCGATACGGAAAGCACTGAAGCAATCTGTGAAGTATTCCACAAACATGGGGCAAATGGTATTTCCATTGAAGAAATCACTATCGCTGAGGAACTTAGAACTGGCCCACAAAGCCTCTCAATTAGCAAACCTGTGCTAATAAAAACATACATTCCGAATGATGCATACACCAACACTCTAAAAGAAAAAATCTATTCTGATATACAGTATTTCTCAATGATTAGATCAATAAAACTATTAGGTGAAAAAATTATCCAAGAAGATGATTGGGCAGAAAATTGGAAAAAATTCTTCCACCCTCACAAGATTGGGGAAAATGTCGTGATCGTACCAACATGGGAAGAATATGAATCGAAAAGTGATGAAATCGTCATAAAATTGGATCCAGGAATGGCTTTTGGGACTGGGCTGCACCCAAGTACACAACTTTGTCTATCTCAAGCTGAAAGATGGATTAAAGATAATGATACGGTTCTCGACTTTGGAATAGGTTCAGGAATTTTATCTATAGC
The DNA here is from genome assembly GCA_045562535.1 of Dehalococcoidia bacterium. Taxonomy (GTDB): domain Bacteria; phylum Chloroflexota; class Dehalococcoidia; order UBA6926; family UBA6926; genus UBA6926. The sequence continues at coordinate 37,275 of JBJKVP010000006.1, forward strand.
AGTAGCGGGATTTGGCGCCGAAAATATTATCGGAGTTGATATAGACCCCTTGGCAGTAAAAACCGCTAAACTAAATGTGAAATTGAACGGCTATAGCGATAGAGTAACTATTATCGAAAGTGGTTCCCCTGTAGCCGCAGTAGATGTACTTAACGATAAATTCACGAAAAACAAGTTTGATTTAATTTTAGCGAATATTACAGCTGACATATTAATAGAAAACTGTAAGGGACTTGTAAAAGCGCTCGGTTCGGATGGTATATTAATCGGTGCAGGCATACTTCAAGATCAAATAACAGAGGTTACTTACTTTTTTATGGAACAGGGATTTAGATTAATAGATATTGTTTCTGAAGGCGAATGGCGAGCATTAGTTATGAAGAAAGTTTAGTTATGAATTCCTTAGCTAGCACAATATCGAGTAAGAGGGTGATTTTCCTAGATTTAGATGACACTCTATGTGATACAGAAGGTATTACTTACAAGAGGCTAGAAATGGCCAAGAGCGCTCTCTCCAGCAGTGTAAACTCTTCCAAGTTAAACAATGTTATGGAGCAGGCGATTGGCTGGGATCCAGTACCATCTATAAATGGGGACAAAGGCCGTCTTCAAAAAATTAAAGAAACTCTAATCCTTCCAGATGAACTTTTTAATCAAATGAGAAATATCTATAACGAGGCTCTTTTTAACAGTTTAGAATTATTTGACGGTGTTGAAGATACTTTGAACTGGCTCAAACTTCATTTCTCTTTGGGTATGATTACAAATGGCCCCAGCAAATTTCAAAGAAAAAAAATTAATCATTTAGGGATTGCGCAATATTTTGACCAGATTATAATTTCAGGTGAATTCGGGGAGCATAAGCCCAATCCATCAATTTTTGAATTCGCAGTCAAGTCACTAGAAACAACCGTAGAACAATCTGTGCATATTGGAGATCGCCCAGACTCAGATATAGATGGAGCTCAATCTATAGGCATAACTGGTATACTTGTCAGAAAAGATTATCCGTATAAAATATTATCAAAAGTTGAACCTGACTTTATCATTGATAAAGTCACAGACCTTCCCGAATTTATAGATATAAAGTAAACAGGAGAACATAGTTAAGAGGATAACCATGGAAGACAACGACAACGAAAATCTCGAAGATGAAATAGAAGAAATACTACGTCAAAAAGGTGAAAAGCCAGGAAAAGCTTCTAAACCGAGGCAAGGAGCTTTAGCTAACGTACTAAAAACAATTTCAAGAATGCCAACCTGGGCACTTATACTTGTTCCCGTATTAATCGGGGGGTCCATCGTAACTTTCCGTGTTTTGGGACCAGCTACTTTCCGGCTGGCAATTGTAAGTGGAATTATTTTCTTGATTTCATTTATTTTAAGAAACGCTATTTACATGCTGCTTTCGAGAAGAAACAGAAGTTAGCATTCCCTACCAAGTAATTCTTTAGAGAATCACTTTGCCCACTAACCAACTGTTAATCGGGCATTAACTGACCTTTTATTCATTCCATCTAACTAGCCGGTTTACTATTAAGTGTACATGACATATATTACAGTCGCACTTAATAGTAAACCGGCACTGCGATGTGCTTATCTAAGTCTAAGTTGCTTGATCTAGTTACTATGGCTGCCTATCAGGTCTAGCCATTTGGCTTCTCGCTAATTCATCTTCATCTAAATATTGTTCATTCATAAATTGGAATCCTGCACGCATGCCACTTTCGTTAGTAACTCTGTTAACATCTTGGATCCCTCGTGGCATTACTTCCGGAGAAGACGAATAAGCAATATTAGTCAAATGAGAAGCGAACGTCATGGATGTAAACAACCCTTGTTGCTCATAATAATGATTTATCGCCATTTTATTGATATGAGTGGAAGCTGGAGGCAATTTTGATATTGTATTTGCCAGTTCCCAAACTTTATCATCCAGTTCTTCAGTAGGAACAACCCTAGTGATCAGCTTAAGATCTAACGCTTCTTCGGCATCAATCATTGTCCCAGTAAAAGCCATCTCTTTCGCTTTTTTCATACCAACTAATTCAGGCCACACCATAGGCATCATCACGCTGCCATATCGAACAGGCGGATACCCGAAAAGTGCATTGTCCGCTGCAATGGTAATATCACAGTGGCAAGCTAATTGGCCACCACCAGCTAAAGTAAACGAATGTACCTGAGCTATGATCGGTTTTGGATTATCCCATATAGCGCGCCTATACATTTGTGCAGGCCCATCCGCAGTTGTGGATTCTATTGCAGGTCTTTCCCCACCTCGCCCTGTGGTCTGTACGTTCATGTCATAACCAGCTGAGAAACCTCTTCCAGCCCCTTTAATTACAATACAACGAACGTTGTCATCGTTTTTACCTTCATTTAAAGCAAGCTCTAGCTCTGCCAACAACGGCCTACTAAGAGCATTTAGTCTCTCGGGGCGGTTTAAGGTAATATACGCAACCTGGCCACCCGCTGCATCCTTTGTTTCATATAAAATATTCTCGTAATCAGACATTTCTATCCCCCTCCATATACCCTACTAATAATCGACTGCAATTAATATTGCAGTAAAGTAGAGTTTCGCAATCTATGACTAAAGTGTCAAACAATAATAAGGTTTTCCTTGATCGTCTTCTTAGGCATCACTACAATTGAATAACTATGCAACAGGTAAATAATCAAATAAACCACTTTATATCCATTCAAGATATCAACGAGAGTACTTTAATCTCCTTGATTGATTTGGCTTCGGATATTAAATTGAACAACCCCAATTATTCGCTCAACGGGAAAAGCCTTGCCCTTTTATTCGAAAAACCCTCGCTAAGGACAAGAATCGCGTTTGAGTTAGGGATAGCGCAAATGTCAGGTATCAGCGTAAATTTTGATGAAAAAGAACTACAGATGGGAAAAAGAGAAGCTTTAAGGGATATATCTAAAGTATTAAGCAGATATGTAGATGCTATTGCGGCAAGAGTTCTGGATCACAATACTTTGGTAGAATTAAAAAAATATTCTACGATCCCAATAATTAATGCTCTTTCCGATATTGAACACCCTTGCCAGGCACTAGCAGATCTTATGACTATCAAGGAAAAGAAAGGTTCGTTTCAAGGATTAAATCTAACTTTTATCGGCGATGGAAACAATGTTGCGTCTAGCTTGGCCTTAGCTTGTGCTTTAGTTGGAATAAATTTTACTATATCTTCGCCAAAGGGATATGAGTTACCAGGCCCAATAATAGAAAATGCGAATAGAATTGCCAGCTACAATAAGTGGTCTCTAAATCTTATTCAAGATCCTAATGAAGCAGTAAAGGCAGCAGACATTGTATATACCGATGTTTGGACGAGCATGGGACAAGAAACTGAAACTAAAGCGCGAGCTGTTGCTTTCGAAAACTATACCGTAACAACTTCACTACTTAGCAAGGCTAAAGAAAACGCAATATTTTTACATGACTTACCAGCACACAGAGGGGAAGAGATAGAAGACGGAATAATCGAAGGTCCACAATCCGCTGTGTTCGACCAGGCTGAAAACCGACTACACACACAAAAAGCTCTACTGTTGATGATTTTATCAGCTGAACAGGCAAAAGGATCGTAGGGCTGGATTATGTTTCAGACTATAGCAATTGTCGGACGTCCTAACGTAGGTAAATCTTCTCTGTTTAATAGATTATTAGACAAAAGAGTCGCAATAGTAGCAGACGAGCCTGGAACCACTAGAGATCGAGTTACAGGTTTTGTTTCAAAAGATCAAGAAAAGGCTATATTAGTAGATACTGGAGGCCTCTCTCTTCAAGATGGAAATCAAATTGATAAAGGGATAAGAATTCAGGTCAATTCTGCAATACAAGAGGCCGACGCCTTGATGTTTGTTGTAGATACAAATTCTGGAATACTCCCGTTAGATCAACAAATAGCTAACCTTCTACGTTCGACGAATAAACCCGTGATTTTGGTTGCTAATAAAGCGGACAATGCAAAACGAGAATCAACTATAGCTGAATTCTACAAACTGGGTATGGGAGCGCCTCATCCGGTAAGTGCATTACATAGAATAGGAATCTCTGAGATGGTTGATGAGATTTTTTCATTACTACCAGATAATCCCGAATACACTGATTATCCGGAGGGATCGATCCCAGTCGCAATCGTGGGAAGGCCTAATGTCGGGAAATCTTCTTTGATCAACGCGATCTTAGGCGAAGATCGTACTCTGGTTAGTGAAGTTCCTGGCACAACAAGAGATGCGATTGATAGCGAATTTCAGTATGGAGATACGGATTTTGTACTAATTGATACTGCTGGCATAAGAAGAAAAGGTCATATCTCGCCTGGAGTCGAAAAATTTAGTGTTAGCAGAGCTTTACAGGCAGTAGAACGAGCAAAGATTGCCGTTTTAGTAGTTGACGCAAAGGAGTACCTTACTGCGCAAGATCTCCACGTAGCAGGATACGTTCAGGATGCGTACAAAGGATTAGTATTAGTAATAAATAAATGGGACCTAGCTCAGGAGGAAGAACTTGATCGCGAAGAAATAGAATCCATTATTAGAAGAAGGCTCCAATTCTTCCCAGATATGCCAATACGATTTACTTCTGCTAAGAGTGGCAAAGGAGTAATGAGTATTTTTGATGCGATCAAAGATATAGAAGCAGAGAGGATGAAGCGTATTACAACCAGTAAAATAAACCGAATGCTGATGGAAGCCATATCTGCTCATCCTCCCGCAACTTCAGGGAAAAGACGTCTCCAAATATACTATGGTACGCAAGCGGAGGTTGACCCGCCAACATTTGTGTTTTTTACTAACGACCCTTCCCTAGTACATTTTTCATATAAAAGATACCTAGAAAATACCATAAGGAAACATTTTGGATTCAAAGGCACTGCCATAAGAACTCTATTTAAAGGAAGATCAGAAGAGTCGTCTGCAGGAGATTAGTCTATGGAAACTTTTGTTTATTTAATAGGAACAATTCTTATTAGTTACATTGTAGGCTCATTCCCATCTGGATTGATAATAGGTAAATTGAATGGGCTTGATGTAAGGATGAAAGGAAGTGGCAGAACTGGTGCCACAAACATACTTCGGACGCTAGGTTGGAAAGCCGCATTGGTTGTAACTTCTCTCGATCTTTTAAAAAGTTCATTGGTAATACTTGCTTTTGGGTACTTGCTCGGTCCTGTATGGCAATTGGTAGCGTCGGTTGGAATCTTGTTAGGACACAGTTGGTCTATTTTCGCCGGATTAAAAGGAGGGAGAGGTGTAGTTCCTGCTGTTGGCATAGCTATAGTTGTTTCTCCTATTTCCGCTATTGTAGGCGTTAGTATAGGGATAATCATTATAGCAATAACGAGATATGTATCTTTAGGATCCCTAGTAGGGACAGCGAGTGCGTGTGTATTAGTAATTATTGGGACTGTGGTAGTCAGTCAACCCGCACCATACGGCGTACTTGCTATCTACGTGGGATCTTGGATAGTATTTACCCATAAAGATAATATCGCCCGACTAATTCGCGGTGAAGAACGTAAGTTAGGCAACGTAACAGACTAAACATGAATACTTAGCTTTTTAGTTGCAAGTTATTATATCTGAGCTATATTAGATTTAGCACCATGAATTCACAAATACAATTAGCTACTATTATTGGTACCACTAGTTGGGGAACTACGCTTGGTATTTTGCTTGCGAAACAAGGTATAGAAACTAAGTTACTAGCGCGCTCAAAAGAGGAGGAACATACTCTAAATTCATCAAGGGAAAATGTAGTTCGGCTTCCTGGCCACTCTTTCCCATCAACCTTGTCAGCTAGTTCAAATCTTACAGAGTCTGTAGGAAATTCAGATTTAATTGTTATAGCCTGCCCATCTAACAACTATCGAGAAAATATACAGAGAATTGCAAGTGTACAAATTAAGCAAACCACCGTTTTTGTAAGTGCAACAAAAGGACTCGAAAAAAACACAGGGAAACGAATGAGCCAACTATTTTCCGAAGAACTCAATGGGCGGTTCGATTCAAACTTTAGCGTTCTTTCTGGTCCAAATCTTGCGACCGAAATCGCAGACGGGAAACCGGCATCTACGGTAATTGCTTCAACACCGATAGAAGTAGCTGAACTGGTACAGCAAGTCTTCAATTCCAGCAATTTCCGAGTCTATACCAACACAGATCTTATGGGTGTCGAGCTTGGAGGAACATTAAAGAATATAGTCGCTATTGGAGCTGGTTTAATTGATGGTATTGGGCTAGGCAATAATGCAAAATCTGCTTTTATTTCAAGAGCAATAGCGGAAATCAGTAGATTAGGAATAGCAGCTGGAGCAGAATTAATAACCTTCGCAGGCTTAGCTTGCCTAGGCGATGTTTTAACCACGTGCTATAGCCAGTTATCTCGTAACAGGTTTGTCGGAGAACAACTAGGAAAAGGGGGAAACATAGGTGGGATCTTAGAAGGGTTAGGCCAGGTTGCGGAAGGGGTTGATACTACCCACGCTGCCTTAATCTTAGCTAAGAATCTAGGTATAGAGATGCCCATAACTGAACAAACCTCTCTAGTTTTAAGAGGGGAAATAGATCCAAAAGAAGCACTTGAAAATTTAATGTCTCGTACTCCCAAATCAGAAGACCCCTTACGCACATATCAACAATAAATATCGTAATTGAAGAAAAATGCACAAAGATGAAACATTGTAGAATGATTGTTAGTTAGCAACACCAAGTAAATGCTATATTAGCTATAAGACATACTCTGAGAAACTAAGAAAGGTACTACTTAACACCTATGAATTTTGACTTAGATAACGAGCTAAGTTATAAAACCGCTGATTTAATGGATATGAATTCGCGATTGAAATCATATCCAGATTTATTGTCGGAGGGATGGCGGCAATCAAAGACAACCAAACTACCAGCTGAGTACTCAAATATATCAAAAATACTCATACATGGAATGGGTGGATCAGCTATCTCAGGGGATCTTCTTTTAAATGTGCTAAATAGAGAAGCTCCAGAACTAGAAGTGTTTGTTCATAGAGATTACGATCTCCCTGGCTGGGTTGGTAAAGACACTTTAGTAATATCTTCAAGCCATTCCGGAGAAACAGAAGAGGTGATTTCTGGAATTAATATTGGTAGAGAAAATATGGCAAAGATGCTCGCTATAACAAGCGGAGGTACATTAGAAGAACATTATCTTAAGTATAATCTCCCAGTATTTTCTTTACCTAAAGAAGGCCCACCAAGAACTTTATTCCCTTTTGTAGTTGGTCTATTATGTGGCATCCTAGATACTCTTTCTCTGCTGAATTTTTCACTAGAAATCTCTGAAACAAAAAGGGAAATTTATGAGCTTGAGCAATCTTTAAATCGCAACAGTAACGCAAAAGTCAATAAAGCGAAGAGTTTAGCCGCCATACTGGATGACACTGTCCCCATTGTTTATATACCGAGGGAATTTTCTTCCGTTGGACGGAGATGGAAAGCACAACTCAACGAAAATGCAAAGATTTTTTCATCGTATGAGCTTCTCCCGGAAGCTCACCATAATTCAATAATGGCACTAGAGAAGGAAACTAACGCGTATATAATTCTAATAACTCCTTCTGTAACTAACGAAAACATTGATCGGAGATACAAAGCGACTAAATTATTTCTCGAGAAAAAAAACGTCCCACATGCTACTTTAGCCGCACCAGGGTCGACTATTTTGTCACAATTACTCGGAGCATCCTTGCTAGCTGATTATACAAGTTACTACCTAGCATTAATTAGAGGTGTTCAGCCTTCCACTAACGATTCTATAGATCAAATTAAGCGTATATTAAAGAAAAATTACAGTAAATAGTGTACATTTATCTGGTTTGCTCGCCTTTGTATTAAACGAAAGAGTCGATTTTTCAACCAGTGCCACGAGGTGAGCAAAGATACTGAAATCATAGGAGTAAACTCAGTGAAAATCGGAATTATATCGGATACTCACATGCCCGCATCAACACCAGTATTATGGCCAGAAGTTAAGGTCGCCTTTCAAGGAGTAGATCTTATCCTTCACGCCGGAGATTTAGAAATGATTGGTGTTTTAGACATGCTTGAAGAAATAGCCCCTGTACTGGCAGCAGAAGGGAACCATGATCAAGGCTTAAGCGAACTTGATAGCAGGATCAAAAAGAAACAATTTCTTGATGTTGAAGGTTACAGGCTAGGAATGACACATATCATTGACAGCTGGGATCTAGGGGCGAAAAGGGTGGTGCAATCATACTTGGGAGAACTTCCTGACATTGTCGTATGCGGCGACTCACATTTTGAGTTTGTGAGATGGGAAGATGACATGTTACTCATAAATGCCGGAAGTGCTACCTACCCTCATAACTTAGAATCAAGATTAGGGCATGTCGTTATTCTAGAAGTAGAATCTGGCAAGAAACCTACAGCAAAAATCATCGATCTAAGTACGATCAAGTCCTGATGTTGAATATATGGTGCGCACGGCAACACTAATATCTTCATATCAAGAATCTGTAATTCCATAATATGAGCTAATATCTTTGGGGTGTAATTTCTTGTTTAAACCATCCCCGTATATCAAAAAATTTTTGATACCAGATACTAATCTGTATATTTTCGTATCGCTAATCAGCATATCCGCAATTCCCTAACCATATCCTTTATCACGCATTAATTTATTTACCTCTACCCCATCAACCCATACTGTTGATTCTAATCGCCCTAGTTCATCTACTCCAGAAACACTATAGTAAATAATCTTGTCAGACACAGTAGTCATCAATAATGCTTCTGCCTCGGCACGTTTATCTGGAACGTCAGGAAGCTTAACTTGATATAGAATTAACCTTTCCGCGTCTTCCATATATATAACGCCCGACTCAACAACGTCTACCACTCTCCCCCAACGTTTTACCACTGATTCGTCTCGTTCCATTATTCTCAACTCACATCAATAATCAATCGATAGCTGTTGCAATAGTACCCTAAACAGCTACACTGAATCACCTAATGATTCCCAAAGTGTTACTATTCAAATTGAGAAGGGTAACGTTCTTAGGAGACAAAACATGACAAGTAGTTCAGCCCCATTAAAATCTGAAATTATTTCTGTTGGCACCGAGATCTTACTGGGATACATAACGGATACAAACGCAACTTATCTGTCACAAAAACTCCCGGAGCTTGGCATTGGTAATTACCGGGTAACAACTATAGGAGATAACGTAAATAGACTCACAAGCGTGCTTGAAGCAGCTTGTGAACGTTCAGAATTAGTAATACTCACTGGCGGTCTAGGCCCAACTGAAGATGACATTACACGAGAAGCTTTAGCAAATCTAGCTGGAGAAACACCTGTCCTGGATCCGAACCTCCAGTCACAGCTAACTAAGATTTTTTCTCAACGTGGTATCCCTATGCCAGATAGAAACCTGAAACAAGCTGAAATAATTCCTTCAGCACAGCCAATAAATAATTCAAGGGGGACTGCTCCTGGCTGGTGGGTTGAAACAAAAGGAACCATATTCGTTGCGATGCCTGGTGTTCCAAGAGAAATGTACGAGATGTGGGAGAAAGAGGTAACTCCGAAAATCAATGACTATATCTTAAGTAAAGGTTCTCTTATTAGATCTCGTAGTATAAAAACTTTTGGTATGAGTGAGGCATTAGTGGACGAAAAACTTGGCGAACTCCTGCATAGCAGCAATCCAACTATCGGAGTATATGCGAAATCTGATGGTATTCATATCAGAATAACTGCATATGGCCAATCTGTTACAGAAGTAGACCGCTTGATTACTCCAGTTGAACAAAAAGTCGTAAATATCATGGGAATACATACCTGGGGATACGATGAAGAAACTCTTGAAGAAATCATCTTAAATAATTGTACCGATCAGGGAAAAACCATATCAACCATGGAATCATGCACAGGTGGTCTTTTAGCTAGTATGCTTACCGATATCCAAGGATCATCACAGTTTTTCTCAGGTGGGTTTGTGACTTATTCAAATAAAATCAAAGAAAGTATGGGAGTTCCCAAAGATATTCTGGAAAAATATGGGGCGATTAGTCCGGAATGCGCAACTGCTATGGCCTTAAGTGCTCGTGATAAAACGGGAGCATCCATCGGGGTTGGTATCACTGGCATTGGAGGACCAAATTCTATAGAGGATAAAGAACCCGGATTAGCATATATTGCAATCTATGATGGCAAAAGAAGCAAAGTTAGAGAAGGAATCTTCCCCACAAACCGGCAGGATTTTAAATTGAGGGTAGCTAGGACTGCAATGTTTGAGATACAAGGATGGATAAAGGGCGTCATTGATGTATAAAATTAGCACGAGAAAGTTGTTGAATATATGGAAACGATAGCGGTACTTACAAGTGGAGGCGATGCCCCTGGTATGAACGCTGCTATTAGGGCGTCGGTTCGTGCTGCAATATCATCAGGGCTTCAAGTATATGGAGCAAAAAATGGATTCTCTGGCTTAGTCAGCGGAGACTTCCAAAGGCTTCACGCCCGATCGGTGACAAACATACTTCAACGGGGCGGTACAATGCTTGGAACTTCTAGATCCACAGAATTCGAATCAAAAGCTGGAAGAAAAAAAGCCGCGAAAAATTTAAAATCCCATGCGATTGATGGGCTAATTCTAATAGGAGGTCAGGGGACAGCAGAAGCTGCCTTAATATTTCACCAAGAATATAAAATACCCAGCCTGGTGATCCCAGCAAGTATTGATAACGACGTCGCAGGAACCGACTTCAGTGTTGGCTTTGATACAGCGGTCAACGGTGCGATGGAAGCTATAGACCGAATCCGTGATACTGCAGAATCAAGTGGCCGTATATTTTTCGTCGAAGTAATGGGGCGCTCCAGGGGCTACATTGCTTTATACGCAGGTTTATCAGGGGGGGCTGATGCTATTTTTATTCCGGAAGAAAAAGAAGATATCGAAGCTCTATGCAAACGGCTAGTTGCCGGACATAAAGCAGGGAAAAGTAGTTTTGTAGTGGTGGTAGCTGAAGGAGAAGAGGCTGGCGGTGCGTTTAGTGTAGCCGAAAGGGTCACAAAGCAGCTTGAAGGAAGAGTTGGCGTCGATTATAGAGTGACCGTTTTAGGTCATCTCCAGCGAGGAGGTACTCCTAGTTCAAATGATAGAGTACTCGGCACTACTCTTGGAGCAGCAGCTGTCGAGGGCTTTGAAAAAGGAGCCTCAAATCACCTCGTAGGAGAAATAAACAACAACATAGTATTCACACCCCTGGAAAAACTACCTTCCATGGAAAGAGAATTACCAAAAGACTTATTGCATTTATTACATACTGTAGGAACTACCTAGAAGGACGTTAGCTACTCCATAAATCCGTAAATTCTGTTGCAACTATATCGTTGTAGCCCACTGGTCCTCCCTCTAGCAATCCCGATCTTGTCACAAAAGAGACCAACCCATCAATAAATTCCTTTTTTATATTAGCGTCATAGTATGGCAAGTCTCTTTCTATCAGCCTAGTAATTAATTTAGCTTCTTTTTCAGGAAAAAGTTTCTCCCCTACGACCTCGGCAAGATTCACATCCTCTAGAAGGGCTTTTTGAGCCTTAACTATAGCCCGAATTGCACCTGCAGCGACATCAGGGTTTTTATCCAAAAATTGTTGGCTGGTTGTTAAAGAGGGTTGCGTAAAATAGAAAGCTTCTTTGGGGCCATCCCCCCTACGTACATCTATGATCTTCTTTGCAATTCCACTTGTAACCGCAACTTCTGCCCCCATTCCATTCGCCCAGAAACCATCAATTTTGCCTTCTATAAGAGCTTGTGCTGCTGAAACACCAAACGAAGTCCCAGGAATAAGTCCCCCAGGAGGCAGTCCGATCGAAATGTTCTCTTTTTCCACATCAATACCAGCTGAAATTAACAGCTGCCTAAACCCCATATCAGGCCCAGGAGCAGCACCGAGCGTTAAACCACTAAGCCCATTTAAATCACCAGGCTCTATATCCAAATCTTTTCTCACTACCAGAAACCAATACATACCCTGTGACAAGGCACAAAGGATTTTAGCCCCTTGCCATCGGGGAAAACCCCAAAGAGCTGCGTGAGCTGGCCCGGCAACAAAATGACACTCTCCATCCCTTAAAGCCACAAAAGAGTCTGGTACGGGTGAGATCTGCTTGATCTCTGCATCAATTCCTTCTTCATTAAAAAAACCAAGCTCTACCGCTGCTAAAGCAGGAAAATAAGAATTCGAAATTAAATCAGGTTGAGCAACTATATATTTCATATGATTTCTCCATAAAATACTAAGAGCGAATAAACTTTCTAGGGTTGTTTATATTACTTATCAGAGGGAATATCAAGCGTATTGAGCAGCCCTTAAAGAGTTAAACGACTATATAACTGCGGAAGCCTTTTGGGTAACAAATTTATGTCTGCAAGCACTTCGTAAGGTAAGTCTCCACACATTTCTTTCATATAATCGTGACCCGCTCTGTCAACAGTTAATAGGAACGGAATAATCCCTTTAGCTTTTGTTTCTAAGAGAGCCATATGTGTATCTTGCACCGCATATTCTTTTTCAGCCCCTTCTCGGCTGTAGCCACGATCTTGAGGCCTTCCATCAGATATAAGAAAAAGTACTTTTGTCTTGGCACCTATATCGTCGAGTTTTTCTGCTGCATGCCTAATAGCTGGGCCCATTCTGGTGGCATGAAGCGGATTTATTCCATCAATCCTTCTTTGGACCTTATCTGAAAAGGGCTCTTCTAAAGCTTTAACTGTATAAAATTCAACGTTATCCCTTCCATATCCAGAAAATCCATAGATGCCATATGTATCACCTATTGTCTCCAATGCTCTGATCAATAGAACAGTAGATTCTTTTTCAAGATCTATAATCCGCCGATAGCTCCTATTGGCCTTTTCACGTCTAGACTTCAACCAGTTTAAATACTGTTTCGGATCTTCAGGAACATCGTCATCATCGTCATTAAGTGCTTTAAGTTCCTTTTCATCAATCGCTTCCGCTGTCGATGCACTCATATCCAAAAGAAATATTACCGCAACGTCTCTTTGCGTTTTGTTACGTCTCCAATATATTTTTTCATCAGGGGCTGACCCAGCACGTTTCTCAACGATGTATTCTATTGCCGCATCCAGGTCAAATTCCTCCCCATCAGGCAACCGCTTCTCTTTACGATAGGTCTCAGGGACCATCATTTCGAACTGGCGTCTCACTTCGTTAATCAAGCCAGCATATTTGTCCACAGTTTCCTGGTAAAAATCAATGGACCCTTCAGTAATTACCGACTCATGGATTCTGCACCAATTTGGCTTGTAATCTAAAGCAACAAAATCCCATTCACTGTATAAAGATGTTTTTGGCTCTTCCATTAGCTCTTCTTCAGATTCGACTTCTTCTTTACCGCCAAGGCCACCAGGCCCGCTTTCATCCTTAAATTCAGCATCGGGGCCTTCAATTGATTCACTCATCAAGCTTGATACGAATAATCCGGAAGGGTCATCAATATTTCCATCAACGACGCTCGATAAATCGATTTCAGCACTTTTTTCCAGTAATTGCTTAATCATTTCTTCTGTTAACGGAGGAGCTTTTGTCATCTCATCGGTTTGTTGTTGTCCTTTTCTCAAGTTAGCCAAAGTTTGTACTAATTCCGGTTTGAAATCCCCTCTGTAATCTACATCTTCAGCAGGTTTATACTCAACATCATCCTCTGTCCCGGACCCTGGTACCATATCTTGTCCTCCCGCCGAGGCGCTATCAGCTTCTTGTATTTCACTACTGCCCTCTTCACTCAATTCTCCAATCTGTGTTTCATCCCAATCCATATCTGCTGGAGGAGGGGTATTCGGTACTTTGATCAATAGTTTATATATAATTAAACATGCTTCAGCAGTATCTTCTGGCAAGGCATTTATATCCATTAATTTATCAAGTGTTGCTGCCATATTATTAACGACACTTCTGAGATTACGGGGTACAGGAATAGTTGCTTCCCGCTCCAATAAAGTCATCCTAATAAGTAATTCAACTAAAGCTTCTCTTAAAGGCAAATTTTGAGGTGAGCGACGACCATAGGTTGCAGCCCCTTGCACAAGTCTGTAAGGATCTCTTAACCCTGCATAAGCATGCCGAGTTAAATAATCTATTCTCGCATCCTCCAATGCTTGATATATATCGGAAGCTAGCTTTCTTTGTGGGAATAAGTCGAAAAATCTCTCGAATTCGGATAGTACTGCTGCTGGAGATCCTCCATCAGTTTCTAGTTTTGCTGTTTCCGTGGCAACCCTACGCAATGCAAAAAGGTTTCCTTCTCTTTCAAAGTCAAAGTGGAAGCTCATGAATTCTAAATGTCCTGTTTGATGACTGCACAAAACTTTAAACCAAGAAAAGTTTTCGTTTTTAGTAGGGAACGAAGATATCTCGTCAGGCAAAAATATGTTTGACCCGTCAGTCGACGCTTTTTCTTCACGAGCCCAACCAAGAGTTCGTTCTTGCAATTCAGTAACAGAACGAAGTTGCATATCACCTCCTGTTAGACCTCGAGCATACATTTGCAATATAGGGGCAATATCTTCCAAGTTAACAGTAGCTGAAATCTGATCTATAAGTGATTCTCCTCTTGCAGATTCCAATTTAAAGAAACCTAATCCCGCTGCTTCGTTCTGTTGAAGCATTCCTAGGCCGGCTTCATACCATTTATGCATATCATTGGCGCCTACTCTTCTAATGAGTTCGGGGCAAGAGTGTATAAACTCAACAGCCGCTTCGGGTGAAATCGAATATAGGGTTTCAAACATATCCAATATCTTGCTATGAACATCGTAGGTTACCTCACCTAGCGACTTAGATCCTTCGTTTAAAAAGATAAGGTAACGTTTACCTCTCTCATCAGCGATCTTTGCCGCAAGGTCCATATACCGAGCTCTTTCATGCCTAGCTATTCTAGGAAGGGCCAATGCCGCTGATCTTTGAGTATCTTTCGTATACTTCCAGTTATTACTCACGGTAGAACTCAAGACTTTAAAATAACCTTCCGTTGATTCTTCCTCTACTAAAGAAAAAGATTCTCTAGCGAGTAAAAGGCATTCTTCTGCCATTTCACTAGAATGCTCTGCAACACTGTCCAGAATCACAACATATTGCAACAAATGTTCCATTGTGAAATCTAGTAGTAACGAGGGGGAGGTTTCAAAAAATTTCGTTACAAGAGCTCCGGATTTCCATGTCCCGTGGTAAAGAGATTCTCCTGCTTTTACCCACTCTTGCAAATCATCCATATTATGTTCATCAAGGAAAGCCTGTGATGATCTGAAATAAGAGGCTGCGATAGGGGCCGAGGTGGAACAGAGTCGTTTTCCTCCTTCAGCCCATAAAGAAAATTCGTCTTGATTATCAATATTATTCAGAATTTCAATAGTTGCTCGAAGATATTCTGCGGTGGCCTCCCATGCTCTAAAAGAAGATCTAGAAATTTCTAAGGCGTCTTGCAACCACAATAAATAATTATCTAATTCTATAAACCGTTTTTGTGCTTCTCCGTTCACTTGACTAAAAATCTGTGAAACGGAAACCGGTAAAGACTGGATCTCTTGAGAAAGAGCCTTTATCTCTTCTTCTTTGGAGGTATATGTCATATAGACTTCCTACTCAAAAATGCTAGTTATTATTTCGTTTATGCTTCGCTGCACAGAAGGGTCATCACTTAAAGCCTGTGCTACCGCTGCCTCGCATGCTCTCCTAGGTGATATCCCTTTGGAAATCAAGTTTCCTGCATATATAAGCAGTCGTGTGCTAACTCCTTCTTGCAATCCATGTTCTTTAAGATTGCGTACTTTTTCTGCCAATCTCGCTAATAAATCAGCATTATTCTGATCTACACCGCTCTCTTTATGTACAATCGCCGCTTCTTGTTCTCTAGGGGGGTACTCGAATTCCATCGCTATAAATCGTTGCCTAGTAGATTGTTTCAAATCTTTCAAGGCACTTTGATATCCAGGATTGTACGATATTACCAGTAAGAATCCATCTGCAGCTTCTAGAATCTGGCCTCGTTTTTCAACTGGCAAAAGCCTTCTATGATCAGTTAAAGGGTGAATAAGAACCGTTGTGTCTTTTCTTGCTTCCACTACCTCATCTAAATAACAAATAGCTCCAGCTTTGACTGCCCTTGTTAAAGGACCATCCACCCATTTTGTTTCCTCGCCATCTAGCAAGAATCGACCCACAAGATCACTTGCTGTTAAATCTTCGTGAGAAGCTATAGTAATCAATGGCTTACCTTGACCATCAGATTCCTGGTTATTCCCTTTTCTTACTGTAGACATCGGCCTACCTAAGCGCCAAGCCATGTACTCAACAAAACGGGTTTTGCCACAACCGGTGGGCCCTTTCAATAAAACTGGTATTTTTTGCTCGTATGCAGCCGTAAAAACTTCGATTTCATCTTGGATTGGAAGATAGTAGGGTTCCTCATCTATTGTAAATTCTTCTACTTCATATTCACTATAGGATGCTCTGTTTGTATCTGCGACTGAACCACTTGATTTTTTTGGCATACTAAATTTAATCCTCCAATACAATAAAAATGTTATCGTTTATTATTCTAAGCGTTTTTGGTGCGCTCCGCCCAAACATCAAGAACTGTTGCTTCTACTTGCTCCAAGCTAGGAGTTGTATCAATCACGACATCAGCGGTAGCAGCTCTCTCTTCATTAGATATCTGTGAGCTGATTCGTAACAAAGCTTGTTCCTCCGTTAAATTATTTCTTTTTTGCAGTCTGGCTGATGCAACATCAACTGGTACTGCCGTAACCCAAACTTCATCGACTAGCGCAGTCCAATCAGCTTCGATCAATATAGCGGCTTCCAAGACAGCAACTTTTACATCGTTTGATCGGTGATCATCCAATATCTGGTCCACCATATCATAGATACGGGGCCAAGTAATAGAATTCAGAGTTTTTAGATGCTCAGGATCTGAGAAAACGATCCCTCCAAGTTTTTGCCTAATAATCTCTTTTGTGTCTGGATCAGCTAAATCTTCTCCCCATGTGTCGATTATATCTTTATAAGCGTCTGTCCCCGGCAAATAAACTTGGTGCCCGACTAAATCAGCATTAATGATTTGAGCTCCCAAACCATCTAGCTGCTCTGAAACCGTAGTTTTTCCACTGGCAATCCCACCTGTTAATCCAATTACTAGCATTAATCCTCCTAATTGTACTTTACCACTGTAAAGCGCGAAGTTATCATAGCTCCTTACTTTAGTTGTCTGAGAAGATCTATAATAAACGAGTTACGTCAGAAAAGTAATAAGCTTTAGTCTAAACCAATAAACTAAAGCAGAGCACTATAAGACCAAAACATATCGGGGGATTTCAATGAATAGCAAGGAAAAAAATGCGGCTTTCCGCAATCTTCCTAGCGTGGATAGCATATTAAATAGCAAACCTCTAAATGACCTTGGATATCATGATGGCGCATCTTTCATGACCGAAATTACAAGAGAAGTATTGCTTGAAGCACGAGAAGCAATATCAAATAACCAGGAATTTGGCTCAGAAGATGACCTTATATTAAAAATAAGAAACCGGATCTTATCTATATTACAACCGAGACCTAGAAAAGTAATCAACGCTGGGGGAGTGGTAATAAATACTAACCTTGGCCGTTCTCCTCTTAGCGAGCAAGCTCAGCAAGCAATGCTGGACGTTAGTGGTGGGTATTCTGATCTGGAATATGATCTTGTCGCCGGAGAACGCGGTTCACGGCACTCTCATCCTGAAAAACTCCTGCGCTTCTTGTCCGGGGGAGAATCAGCTGTTGTTGTAAACAATAATGCTTCGGCGTTACTACTGACGTTAAGTGCATTAGCAGATGGTAAAGAAGTCATAGTTTCTCGTGGAGAATCAATCGAAATAGGAGGTCGTTTCAGAATCCCTGATGTGCTAAACCAAAGTGGTGCAACAATAGTAGAGGTGGGAACTACAAATAGGACTTATGTTGAAGACTACGAAAACGCCATCACTGAAAACACAGCAGCAATATTAAAAGTTCATCGAAGCAATTTTGAAATCATAGGGTTTACCCATACCCCCGAAGAAAAAGATTTGGCTAAACTATGTAATCAGTTCTCCATCCCTCTAATAAATGACTTGGGTTCCGGCTGTCTTATTCAGACAACAAAATATGGCTTGGACCCAGAGCCTACTGTAAGGGAGGCCATAGAAACAGGCGCAGATCTGGCTCTTTTCTCTGGAGATAAACTACTGGGTGGGCCTCAAGCAGGAATCATTGTAGGAAAAAAGGACTACATAGATAGGTTGAAAGTTCATCCGCTTGCTCGAGCAGTACGGATCGACAAATTAGACTTAGCTGCTCTAACCGCTACTCTTATCCCATACCTCACAGGGAACTTTGAAAATGAGGTTCCTATATGGCGCATGATTTCTGCAACTATGAAATCTTTGGATTCCCGGGCAAAATCTTGGGCGAAAAGCGTAGAGAGTTCGAAAGTTCTGATTATTGATGGGCAAACAGCCGTTGGAGGTGGCAGTTTACCGGGCCAGATGTTAGATACTAAAAATCTGATGATACCAAGAGAATTATGTGGACCGGGGGGTGCAGACAAGCTTGCCGAAAATTTAAGAACAAGTGAGATTCCCATAATTACTCGGGTTTCCGAAGACAATCTATTATTAGATGTTCGAACCGTTTTACCCGAACAAGACGCCGATCTTTGTAATACGCTAAGTAATATTTTAAATTAGGACGAAAAATCACTATATGAATACCCTTAAAGATCTTTTAAAATCAGGGAAGACTGCCGTAGGAACTTCTGTGACTCCTGAAGTAGATGTCGGCACTCTTGCAAATTCTGGGTATGATTTTTTACTTTTTGATACTCAACACTCTCCTTTTGAGGTTAAGCAATTAATCCCCGCCATCCAATCAATGAGAGGGACTAAGGCTGCGCCTATTATCCGTGTTAGTCAAAATCGTGAGGATCTAATATGTATGGCTTTAGATGCCGGTGCTAGGGGACTCATAGCACCAATGGTAAACACTAAAGAGCAGGCTGAGCATTTAGTTCGTGCTTGCAGATATTATCCTTTAGGCACCCGAAGTAATTCTGGAATAAAAGGTGACTGGGGTGAAGATGTATCAAATATCAGTAGGGATGAGATGACCAGTCAAGATTATAGGAATTATCTTGATATGGTTAACAAAGACTTGGTAATTATTCCAATGATTGAAACAAACGAAGCTATAGATAATATTGAAGGTATTCTTAGCGTATCAGGAATCGATGTTTTACTGATTGGTCCATCTGACCTTTCCATTGAATTGGGAGTCGCTATTGATTATCGTAGTGATACCTATCAAAAAAGTTTAGATAAGATTGTTGCATCATGCAATAATCACGATGTGGTTCCAGGTATGTATTTTATACCCCATGGAATGGACCCAAATTTTTATGTTGATAAAGGGTTTAAGTTTTTTACAATGCCTTGGACTGGTTGGGCCACCGAGGGTATACAAAGTGGATTATCTACAATAAAAAGATAATCATAAATTTTTTAACATTATCTAAGGTTTATTTTTATTAACTTTAAAATTGTAAATGATTAGGCTTGTTAGGATAAATAATAATATGCCAGAAAAAATTAATACACCCATTGATAAATGAAATCTACTTTGTTGATTCTCTGTTTTTTCTAATTGCTCTGATATTGTTTCCTGCGTTTGGCTAGATAGATTTAATTTTTTGTTTGATAGATTATCTTTATTTTCATATGCAGGTTTAATATACCATTGCCTTTGTTCAGGTGAATTGAAGTATTTGGTATCACCTGAGGCATATATGGATGAAAAAATTTCTTTAGAACCTACAGATAATACATACCTTAATAATCCATTAGATTTGAGTGTGACTTTAACTTTAATACCATTTTCTAATGTCTCTTGATGAGAAATTACTCTTATTAAATTCATCCGACTATAGGGTTCATAAAATGTACTAGGTGGTGAATTAGCTTTGTATATTTCTTCAACTGTTTTAACACTCTGATTTTCAGAGTTAGCTATTTTAGTTATAGTAAGTTCAGGCAGATAATTTTGTGTTAGTTGGTTTTCAGGTTCACGATCTGGAATTAAAATACTAAATTTTAGAATATTGTCAGAAAAACTATTAAGATTAAATATTATTTCCTTATTATCTGATTCAAATTCACCATAAAACGCATGCGAAACAGAAGCATCGCTTAAATCAATAATAGTTTCTTCCGTAGGATGCTGAATGATTTCAAATGGTTGATGTGCATAAACCTTATTTGCTTGAAGAGTAAAAATCACTAGGGCTAATAAAATTATCCATAATATTTTACGGGAATTTATTTTATTTTCGGTAATATTCCACCTCTAATAATTGTGGTCGATTGTAATAAAAACCTTTTACTTACCTGGGTAATGCAAGCCCTCGCTGAGCTATGATTTGTCGTTGCACTTCTAAGCTTCCTCCACCCAAACTAAAGGCCGTACTTAACCACGCGTTTGCTCCCAATAATCCGTGCATTGGAGCTTTCTGATTTGTCCGTGGTCTGTAAAGCGCATCAGCTCCTGCCAGCCTGGCTAATTCTTTGTAAACTCTTATACCAGTTTCATCCAACATGGCTTTTGTCATCGAAGCTTCGCTTTCAGGAACGGATCCTTGGCCTTGCAACCATGCTCCACGATACATTATCATTCTTGCCGTTTCGATTTGAACTCGAAGGTCAGCTAAAATATGTTTTGCTGCAGCATTGTTTTGTAAATGTTTTAATTTGCCTTTGGTAAATTCGCCAATAAATCTTTCCAAGTACCTTAGTAGCCTAGCTGGTACTTCAACGGGGATTCTTTCAAAGCTTAAGGTAGTCATAGCAACATAAAAACCTCTGTTAGCTTCTCCTAAAAGATTCTGCTTAGGCACCCGAACATCCTCAAGAAAAATTTGGCTCCATCGCCTTCGTCCCAAACCATCATATATGGGTAATATTTTTACCCCGGGAGATTTCATATCTAGCAAAAGGTATGAAATACCTCTATGCTTTGGTGAATTTGGATCGGTTCTTACCAAATAATGTCCCCAGTCTGACCATGCCCCATCTGAATTCCATATCTTTTGTCCATTGATGATATAGTCGTCTCCGTCTTCTACGGCTCTGGTTTCTATGGATGCTAAATCCGACCCGGCGTCTGGTTCACTGAAACCTTGAGACCATCGTGTTATTTCACCATTTGATATCTTGGGTAAAAAGAAATCTTTCTGCCATTCGGTACCATGTAGCATGAGAGTAGGAGCTTCAATTCCACCTCCCAATGATTCTGGCGCTCCTTCGTATGCCATGGTCTCTCTGTAAGCTAACAAAGTGCTAAAGGGAGCGTCTTGCCCGCCATATCTCTTAGGCCAGTGCATAGTCCACCAGCCTTTTTCTATAAGTTTTTGGGTAAACTCATGAATTCTTTCTCGTTCCTCAACATCATCGACATCATGAGATGCAACCCACAAAGAAGTTACATCTTTTCCACGATCTTCCCACTCTTCGCGAACAAATTTACTTGCTTCTAAGCGTAATTTCTCTTCTTCTGGACTGAAAACAAAATCCAATTTATTTCCTTCTTTCTTAATGGCCGAAACCAAGAATAAACCTAGTGCCGTTTTCTTTCAACGAATAAGTCAGAAAATCAATTTTGTTTCGAGGTATCTAGGTTTCCAACAGATTTAACTTTGACTCTTAATGCATTACTGGGGAGGTACGCCAGGGGGATTTCTTCGATATCCATAATTTCTACTGACCCTGGATCTGCACCTGCATCAATAGCTTTACTAGTCGCTTCTTCTTTCGCCAAGTTCAAGGCTTCCTCTCTAGTCATCTCTGTCAGCGAATACACTTTTTCAACTTGACCTCCTACTTGCGATATCGCAGCTCCAATTGCATTGGCTACGTCAGCATTAGATGGCCGGAGAACATCCGAAGCACCTTCGAAAGAATTTTTTACCAGAATACTTCCTCCCCCTACTAGTACGACAGGCACCGGATGAGAACTAACTTTGATCTGGTCTGCTACCACCTCGACTCGTTTTTGAATTTCATTGATTGCCTCTTCGGCAAACGAGGCATTAATATCGGACAAAAGGTTTGGGTCGCCGACCCCAGCAGCTCCATTGGCAACAGCTATATCGGTTGCAGTGAGTTGGTCGCCACCAAAAACCATGCCTTCCTGAGTCAGTCGAAAACCAACACTTTCTGGGCCTATAACTAAAGGGTTTTGTTTTATTACGGTCCCACCTCCAAGAGCTATAGAAAAAACATCCGGCATCCGAAAATTAGTTCTCACTCCTGCAACATCTACGGCTACAATCGCCTCTCTAGGAAAACCTCGTACGAGCATGCCTCCATCAGTGGAAGTCCCTCCAATATCTATTACAACTGCATCAAGGACTCCTGATAGAAAAGCAGCCCCCCTCATACTATTAGTTGGACCCGATGCAATAGTAAAAACAGGGTACTGAGCGGCAAATTCCGACTGCATCAAGGTTCCATCGTTCTGGCTAAAAAATAACGGCGCTTCGAGCCCAGCTGAACTCATAGCTGTTTCAATTGCTGCTACTGTTTTAGCAGCAACTTCAACGAGACAAGCATTAAGCATCGCTGCGTTCTCCCGTTCCAATATTCCAACACGGCCTATTTCCGATGACAAAGTTATTTTCATACTAGGAATTTCTGACGTGATAATATCGGCTGCGATTTTCTCGTGCGAATCATCAACTGGAGAAAACACTCCGGATATGGAAACGGACCTTACTCCCTCATCATTCATTTTTTTTGCTATGGTGCGTAATTCAATTTCGTCAATGGGAGAAATCTCTCTCCCATCATATTCGTGCCCACCTTTTGCCATATAAGTATGGCCACCGATTGAACTCCTTAGATCATCAGGCCAATCAACTAGGGGTGGAAGCATTGTTGTAGCTGGTAAACAAAGCCTCAAAGCTGCAGAATGGGCTAACCCCGCACGTTGTAGCAGTGCATTAACAAAATGGGTCGTCCCCAGCATTACTGCGTCTATTTCCGCATCATTTGGCTTAGAGGCATTGAGGGTATTTATGCAAGAAATTATCCCAGATGTGACATCGGGCGTAGTTGGGCTTTTTATCTTGCCTACCAATACCTCACCATCCATCAAAACGGCATCTGTATTGGTCCCTCCAACATCAATTCCTATATGCATAACATTCTGTTCTTTCTTCCAACATCATTTTGCTTTTGAGCTCAACATAAAAATTTAGGTCAGCTCTAGATCCGCATACTTAACGTCATATCCAAAAGCGGATGGCCCCGCAGTAGCGAGTCCTTCTGGTGTCTTCCATAATTCCGGCGCTGGAAATCCAAGTACTGTTACTCTAAACCCATACCTTAAAAGTTCGGTCGTTATTGGCTCTCCTCTTTCTGTGTCGACTATACATATTAGATCTGGAACAATACAAATTATTTCCGAATTCAAACGGGCTACAAGATTTTCATTTTGAAATTCAACAGTCAATTTATTTGACTCATATTCGCCCATACCTTCTATTACTACTTGCCCTTTTGCAAATCCTGCTGTGGTTTGCCTATCTAAATCAATGATTTTTCCCTGAAATAAAACTTTCCCTGGGTGGACGTTCAACAAAGCTTCTATTGGATCTTCGTTGGCAGTTCTAGCAACTCGAACTGCCTCCCCAAGTTCTTTAGCTAAACTCAAGGAATTTAAAACAGCTGTTGTTTGTATTTGATGAGCGGTCATAGGTGCCAGTGCATAACACGCAACGGCTCCCATCTGGATTGTGACTGCACGAGCCATCCTTTCAACCCATTTCCCGTCAAGAGCCTCTGTAATTAATGCCGTATTTCCTTTTTCATCACACACTGCCATTGGGTAGGCAGGAATACCATATACGAAGAAAGTCTTCATTTGAACTTCCGGGAAAGCTCGCCCCATACCATCTGCATCAACCACTGGAAGCCCTGCTAATGATGCTGGTATAAGTGGTTCTACAGAGTTACTTCCTCCTATTTCGTTAGAAATGATCGCAGTGGCTTTCTTGCCTGTAAAATCCTCTATCGCTTTTAATGCGTAATATGATTGCTTATCACGTACTTTCTCTATTCCAACCGTAGGAGCTCCAATTCCACCAACGCAAACAATATAATCACTTTCATCTAATTCCTCTGGAGATAGAACTTTTACAGGGCCATTTTCTCTAATCAGTTGTTTAGCACGAAGCATTCCGATATAAGGATTTCCTCCGCCACCGGTACCTAATATCCCTGCTCCAATTGCTATCGATTCAAGATCATCTTCTGAAACATTCCACATATTAATCACCACATCTCTTTAAGTAAGCCAGTTCATCATTCAACAAACTTCTTCTTGTTACTTGCTAATCAGTATCTCCATAGGCTCTGTGGGGGTGGTTTTGTCACCGCCTCGTGTCAAGTAAACCCTAAAATAATATATTCTGCCCCCTCTTAATATAGAGCCCTTTTCTTGATAATAGCCTTTAAAAGGGCGGGCTGCCGCTATTTCTTCCCAAGGACCATTAAGGCTCTCTGATTTCTCGATAATAACCAAATCAATATTGCTATTCTCGTCAGGAGGTGTCCACGAAAAATGAATCATTTTACCTCCAATATTTGCTGAATCCATTACATCCGCTTGCAACTGTAGTGTTTCCGGCGGAGGAATTGGACTTTGAAATCCCGCCTTTATTTGATTACAAGAAACGAGCGTACCGAGTAATATAAAAATAGGCAAAATCCATAAGATTTCTTTGAAACGCATCATGTATACACTGACCTCCTTAAGGCACTGCGTTTTTAATATTAGATTTACTAGCTCATTAAAATCAATAGCGACATTTAGATATTGACAAAAGCAGAACATATGATCTATCTTTACCCTTCAAAGCATAATGGACAAATTAGGGAGGTTTGATATGGCACGAAATCTGATAGATCGTATTAACGGCGACCCTGCAGAAAATTCTATTTACCAAGATAATGGATGCGGCCATGGATGTGAAAAATCTCTGGAGTGTCCATTTGAGAAGTGCATATTAGATATCGCTACTTCTGAACAAATAGGTATCCGTGAGCAAAGAAACTTGTTAATACGATCAACTTGGATGGAGGAAAAGTGTAATATAGACCAAATAGCATCCAGGTTTAAATTAAGTAGAAGAACAATTCATAGAATACTTGCCCAGAAAAACAATCTGGATAGCTAAAATAATTATATCTCTAAGCGCAACATATCGAATTTTGAGCTGTAAATCCCTACATATAGAACAAACTTTGCTCATACTGGCGTATTTTGCTAGAATTAAAGAAGAAAAATCATTGTTACTCTAATTGAAAAATAAAGTACGCATTTAGATATGCAACAAATCTAGAAATTTTACTGAGGTGTCAGTCCATGGCTAAATCTTCGAAAAATAAAGACAACAATAAGCCAAAAGATAGTTATACCGCCGATGATATAACCGTATTGGAAGGGTTGGAGGCAGTACGCCGAAGGCCAGGTATGTACATTGGAAGTACAGATGAGCGTGGTCTTCACCACTTAATATATGAAGTGGTTGATAATTCCGTTGACGAAGCAATGGCAGGATTTTGCGAAAGCGTAATGATTACCTTAAAAGAAGACGGAAGCGCTGTGATCGTAGATGATGGTCGCGGTATACCTATAGATGTACATCCGACTACTGGATTGACCGGACTACAAACTGTTATGACTACGTTGCATGCAGGAGGCAAATTTGGAGGCGGCAGTTATAAAGTTTCTGGTGGCCTCCACGGTGTAGGAGCATCTGTAGTAAATGCTCTTTCAATACATTTAAGAGCAGAAATCCGCAGAGGTGGCCAACTTTACACCCAAAATTATGAAAGAGGGACTGCCATAGGAGAAATGGCGCACGAAGGACCTTCTGAGGGACAGGGAACTACTATTATTTTTACCCCAGATCCAGAGATATTTAAAGATACCACTTTTGAATTTTCTACATTAGTAGAGAGATTCAGAGAAATGGCATATTTAAACCCAGGGTTGGAAATCTCTCTCATAGATGAGGCTAGTGATCAAGAAGCAACTTTCTACTTTGAGGGCGGCATTAAAAGTTTGGTTAAACATCTAAACGCTAAGAGACAAGTATTAAACCCAGACCCAATATATGTAGAAAAAGAAGCGGACGGAACCAGAGTAGAGGTTTCAGTTCAATATAACGATGGTTTCGCAGAGACAGTTATGGGATTCGCGAATTGCATACACACTGTTGACGGAGGAACTCATTTAACTGGGTTTAGGGGTGCACTTACAAGAGCACTGAATGATTATGCAAGAAAATTCAAAATCCTTAAAGATGATGACCCTAATTTACAAGGAGAAGATGCCCGTGAAGGAATAACAGCGGTTATTAGTGTTAAGTTAGGGGAGCCGCAATTTGAAGGACAAACGAAAGGGAAACTTGGTAACGCAGAAGTCAAAGGTCAGGTAGAAAGTTTATTTGCACAAGGCTTAACTCAACACCTAGAAGAACATCCCCAAGAAGCCAGACGCATATTAGATAAATGCCTTACATCTGCACGAGCTCGCGAAGCAGCAAGAAAAGCTCGGGAAATGGTGATTAGGAAAGGAGCCTTAGAATCTACTTCATTACCAGGAAAACTAGCGGATTGTTCCGATAAAAATCCAGAAAATTGTGAGCTCTTTCTAGTAGAGGGAAATTCTGCTGGAGGTTCAGCCAAAGAAGGCCGCGATAGGCAATTTCAAGCTATATTGCCACTAAGAGGGAAAATACTAAATGTACAAAAAGCTCGAATTGATAAAGTTTTTGGCCATGAAGAAATACGTTCAATAGCAAGCGCTTTAGGTGTAGGGTTAGGAGGCGTGACCAACAGAGCAGCCGGTGACGATGAAAATCCAGAAGAGCCAGATGAATCGGAAGGATTAAATTTATCCAAGCTTCGGTACCATAAAATAGTACTAATGGCTGACGCCGACGTAGATGGTGCGCATATAAGAACCTTACTATTAACCCTATTTTATAGGCATTTTCAGCCATTAATACGACTAGGTTACATATATATCGCCCAACCCCCTTTATACAGGGTTCAAATTGGAAAAAATAACATCCATTGGCTTTACTCAGATGAAGAAAAAGATACTACTCTATTAAAGCAAGCACTAAAGGGGCTCACCATCCGGGAGAGCTCGGAAAAAGAGTCAAATGTTATATATAAAGAGGCTCAAATTAAAGAAGTATTACCGGCTTTGAAGCGTTTGGCTAAAGCCATTAAAGATTTGGAGTATATCGGTTATCCATGGCCTCTATTGGTGGCAACTGCACAGTCAGTGATATCTGGAGAAAAAGATCTTTCCAGCAAAGACAATTTTAATAGGCTGAAAACTGCTCTCTTAGAGCGTGACGTCAGAATAATTGATGAAAAAGAGCCGGGGAAAGTAGTGAAGGACAAAGCACAGCCTTCCAAACAAACCCAGCAAACAATGTTTGATATACAAGAAGCAACAAACAAAGATAATGGTAGTTTTCTTACCATTCAGGATAAAGAAAGCGGTAGAACCCTTAAGTTAGACCATTCTTTCTTTGCACTAGATGCTTCAGAGAGAATGACCGAGTTATCAACGGGGTTAAGAGAACACCTCGAAAAGGTGGGTACCGTTTTCAAAGGAGAGCGAGCTGTAGGGCGCGCCAATTCGATGCTTGATCTACCTGATATTATCACGGATGTTTCTACAAGAGGAGTAGGCGTACAAAGATACAAAGGGTTGGGGGAAATGAACCCCAAACAACTCTGGGAAACTACTCTAGATCCTCAAGTAAGAACTTTGCTCAAAGTTGAAATTGAAGATGCTTACCAAGCTAATGAACTTTTTGAAACCCTAATGGGCGAAGAAGTAAAGCCAAGAGCAACTTTTATACGGGACAATGCTCTTCTAGTGGAAAACTTAGACGTATAATGTAGCTATATGAGTAAAGGAAGCTCGTCAAACAATTTTCATCGTGGCTATATTTCAATACTCGGTAGAGCCAATGTAGGTAAGTCGACTCTTTTAAACAAGTTATTGGGCGCAAAAATTGCAGCCGTAAGCTCCAAGCCACAAACAAGCAGGGGTAAGTTGCTCGGCATTGTTAACGAAGATACATTCCAAATAGGATTTTTAGACACCCCAGGATGGCCTTCCAATGTGAACGTCGATGTTCTGGGAAGAAGAATGATACGAGAAATAAAAGAGGCTATGGATGAAGCAAATCTGATAGTTCTAATGGTAGCTCCTCTGTTGCCGGGAAGGATCGAAGCAGTGTTAATAGAGGAGCTAAAAAGAAAAGAAAAGCCCGTTTTCTTATTAATAAATAAAGTTGATACTGTAAAAAAAACAAACCTCCTTCCAGTTATTGACAAATATAATAGCCTTTATGAATTCGAAGAAATAATCCCTTTAAGCGCAATTCATGACGATATTTCTTCCCTTCCTTCCCGGCTTGCTATGAGTTTACCCAAAGGAGAACCACTATTCGATCAAGATCTATTAACGGACCGGTCAGAACGATTTCTCGTCGGTGAACTAGTCAGAGAAAAAGTCTTTGAACTTTATGGAAAAGAAATACCTTATGCAACTGCAGTTAAAGTAGACCCTTTTGAACAAAAAGATACCAAAGAGGGAATAACCGAAATCATTGACGCTACAATATTTGTGGAGAAAGAATCACAGAAGGGGATACTGGTTGGGCAAGAGGGAAACGCTCTAAAAGAAGTAGGAATAGCCGCGCGCAAAGACATCGAGTCGTTACTACAAAGAAATGTATACCTAAATTTATGGGTCAAAACCAAGCAAAAATGGAGAGGCGACGGGAATTTTTTACGAGAGCTGAACGAAGATTAGTTTAACGCCCATAAAGATTCCTGTTTTCAATTATTTCAAACACTTTCTCTGGAACCATTGTTTGGATCGACTCGTTTGCTGCTATTCGTTCCCGAATATGAGTGGAACTTACATCGATTCTAGGCATGTCTTCGAGGAAAAGAGTCCTTTCACCTAGGCCGGTTAATTTCTTCTCAAGAAACGAAGTGTTCACCGTACTTGCCCCACCCCTGGGCATAACTGCAAATTTACAGAGTTTAATTAGTTCTGTTGCTTTTTCCCACAAGTCGATATCTAACACAGAATCCTGCCCCAAAATAAATATTAGTTCATCATTCCCAGAAATACTTTTCCTAAGTTTCTTTATAGTATTTATAGTATAAGATGGCCCTTTTGTACCTATTTCTACGTCGGAAATCTCAAACGAATCATGACCAGCGATCGCAGCTTCAACCATATCAATGCGGTCCTTTGTTCCAGCAACTAATCCATTGGGTTTCATCCATGGATCGCCGGCTGGAACGAAAATAATTTTATCGAGGCCAAGTTTCTCAAAGGCATGTTCCGCGATAGCCATATGACCTAAATGTATAGGGTCGAAGCTTCCGCCAAGAATCCCAAAGGTTACCGCCATATTAATTCCATTTCTCCAAGAAAAACAGTGTCTCCACTCGAAGCTCCAGCACGTTCAAGTTCCTCAACAACGCCAAATTTTCCGAGTTCTCGCCAAATATCCGCCGCCAGGACCATATCAGATAAATGGCCGCCGCCTACTAACCTCTCTGCTTTTTCATGTATCACACGCCAAACTCCCGGCTGAACTGTCTCGACAACAGGCGTTATCCGTTCGGGTTTTGGTCTCAGGATTACTCTGTCAGAAGGTGCATCTTTGGTTTTTTTCTGTTTCGCTTCCCCTACATATTTCATAGATGAACGCATTACTTCTTCCAGCCCTTCTCCCGAAATAGCTGACCCCATATATATTTCCGCTATTCCTAACTCTTTTAATTCCATAGGTATTTGGGCTTTCTTTAACTGAACTTCAGGCAGATCAAGCTTATTAATAAAAACTATCTGGGGCTTAGAAAGAAGCTCTGGAGAATATAATTCTAGTTCCATATTGATTGATTTCCAAGATCCTGCTAGATCCTCGAGAGATCCATCAATGATGTGAACAAGTACGGAAGTTCTCTCCACATGCCGTAAAAATTGGTCGCCCAAACCCTTTCCATCATGAGATCCTTCTATTAAACCCGGAATGTCGGCTAATATGAACGTTGCCCATCCAACATTAACCACACCGAGGTTGGGTTCCAGGGTTGTGAACGGATAGCCTCCTATCTTCGGATTAGCTCCTGTGGTTCTTGCAAGGAAACTTGATTTCCCAGCATTCGGCTGACCAACTAATCCAACATCCGCTAACAGTTTAAGATCAAGGACTATCTCCAGATTTTCTCCGTTTTCCCCTGATTCAGCTAGTCGAGGTGCCCTGTTAGTTGACGTTGCAAAATGGGCATTACCTTTGCCTCCTTTGCCTCCCTGGGCCACTAATAGAGAATCTCCTTCTTTATCTAGATCAATGGATCCACCTTCACCCGTATCCATATGGTTCCACTGAACTACAGTTCCTACAGGAACCCTAATTTCTAAATCTTTGCCAGAAAGGCCTGTTTTGTTTTTATTTTTTCCGTTTTGTCCATCCCCTGCTTTATATATTTTCCCAGCACTAAATTCTTCAAGGGTTGCTCTTTGAGAGTTAGCTTTAATAAAGACAGATCCGCCTTCTCCTCCATCTCCACCAGAAGGACCGCCGAAAGGAACATACTTTTCTCTACGAAAAGCCACAGCTCCGCTGCCACCTTTGCCTGCAAGAACATTTATAAGTGCGTGATCAATCATTAGGCTATTATAATAAAAGATAAGATATTTATTACATTATATTATTATTATCTTTCTTCTTTCTTCTCCTTACATATGGAAATGTGGGAAACCTATTTATGTAAATTAGGGGGAATTTGTTAAAAGAAGAGGTTAAAGTGTGTGTTTTGTAGATATTATGTTTAAAACTGCGTCGGTGGTTTCCTGTAATTCGGGCGTTGTTAATATACCAGTTTCAATTTTTCTTACTCCGTGGATAACAGAGGAGTGATCTCTTCCGCTAAAAAGGGCCCCTATCTCCGATAGCGATAATTCAGTGTGGTGTCGAATAAGGTACATGGCTATATACCTTGCTAAGACTAGGCTTCGCACCCTGCTTTTACCAGCTAACAACTCACTTGGAACATGGTGATAGGCAGCTACAGCATCGAGTATGGTTTCTCCAGATATTGGCCCTAATTCGTTGACAGGTACTATATTTGAATGGAGCGCCTGTGTGGCTAAAGAGAGGTCAGGATTCCTTTTTAGCAAAGTTGATAGGGCAACTAATTTGTTAAGATCACCTTCCATCTGATGGACATTAACGTAAGGCCTGTTTGCTATGTAATGTAATACATCGTCACCTAATAGAATAGGGAGCCTTGTTGCCTTAAACGCCAGGATAGATACTCTGCTAGATTGATCTAAGGGATCTAGAGTAACTGTTAATCCAGAAGATAAACTCCCCATTAGTTTTTTATGGGTGAAAGGAAGCTCTTGCAGGGGTGTGTTTGATGAAATAACCACTTGCTTTCCATAACGTAATAAATTGTGGAATGTGTAAAATAAATTTTCCTCACTTTTCTCTTTTCCACATATGAAATGTATATCGTCTAAAATATACAAATCTGGCGACCTGTGGGCATCACGGAACTCTTTAATAGTTCTATGGCGGGCAGCTTCAATGAAATCATTGACAAAATCTTCTCCAGTGGTGAGTAATACTTCCCGGCCATTCTTTTGTGCTTCATGTGCAACCGCGTTTAGAAGGTGAGTTTTTCCGATTCCAGAAGGGCCTGAAAAAAGAAGAGGATTATATGTTTCGCCTGGTCTTTCTGATATTGCTAAGGCGGCAGCTCTAGCTAGCTCCGAGTTTTGTGCTTTAGCAAAGTGGTCAAATGTAAAATGTGATGAGGGAGCTTGGTTTGCCGACAAAGAATGAGATTCCGGTTTTTTTGATATGCTTGGCTTTTCGAATACCTCTTGATGTTCGCGATGTTCTTTTACAGAAGAAACGACTCTTACGGATACTATGATTGAACCGTTAAGCATTCCAGCTAATGTTCGTTCAAGCAACGCACGCATTCGTTTATCAAGCCATTCGGCTATAAAGCTGTTTTCTACCTCTATTACAAAAGTCTTCCCGTCAA
Source organism: Dehalococcoidia bacterium (assembly GCA_045562535.1). Classification (GTDB taxonomy): domain Bacteria; phylum Chloroflexota; class Dehalococcoidia; order UBA6926; family UBA6926; genus UBA6926. The sequence continues at coordinate 69,575 of JBJKVP010000006.1, forward strand.
AATCTGCCCCAGTGCTTGATTTTAACCAAGTATCATAAGCGGAAGCACTAACTTGAACTCTTAAAGAATCAAGAGCAGCTTTCCATATTGTCTTGGGAGACTCTTGAGACATAGGCATACCCCTCCTTAAGACAAGGCTATATAAAACTATCGGGTGTCACTTGGATCTAATGATTTGTTTGCTTCCCCAAAATTGCTGTGAAACAAGCGACTAGGAAAGACTACCTTTTAACAGGGGTTTGGGTCAAACTACCACCGGTCGGATGAGCGGCAGTTTCCTAGATCATTACAGGGCGAGGCTGGCCTTAACTAATGCTTTTTTCTCATAAAAGCTCTTTTATCCTTACACATCCCAATACAGGAGGTAAAAAGTGTAAAATAAATCATGGATTTTTTAAACAACTTAATTTTTATGGGCACCTCATCCTTCGCGGTTCCAGCACTGGATGCATTGATTGGCAAAGGCATATTGCCTAGCGCTGTTTATACTCAGCCTGACAGAAAAGGTGGGCGAGGACGCCGTAGCCTTGTTTCTCCTGTTAAAGAAAAAGCCTTAGAGTATGAATTGCCTGTCATCCAGCCGGAAACTTTACGAGACCAGACTGAGCTTGCCCGATTCAAAACTCTTGAGCCTAGCATAGTAGTAGTAGCATCTTATGGGGCCATATTACCTTTAGACTATCTAGACTTGTTGACAAATGGGGGCCTGAACATCCATCCCTCCCTGCTGCCATTGCATCGTGGCCCTTCCCCTATAGTGAACACTATTTTGGCAGGAGATACAGAGACGGGAGTATCCATCTTCGTAATGGATAAAGGAATGGATACCGGCCCTATACTTAGGCAGAAAACTACCCCTGTCTATGTACATGAGACCGGGGGAGAACTGACTGATCGTTTGTCCCTAGAGGCCGCAAACATGCTTGTTCCCACACTAATTGATTGGATCAAAGGAGACATAGATCCAACGCCCCAAGATAACAATTTGGCTAGTTATTCGAAGTTGCTTAAAAAGAGTGATGGAGAACTGGACTTTACAGAGCCAGCTATAAATTTGAAGCGAAAAATCGATGCTTTTAATCCATGGCCGTTATCATTTACCATGTATAAAGGAAAGCGACTAACCCTATTAGAGGCTTGGGTGCATGATGAACCAGAAGCAACATTGGATCCTGGAGAAATACTATATTCCCCGTCTGGCAAAAAGGTCTTATTGGGAACTGCAAAAGGGTCTCTAGATATACAAAAAATACAGATTGAAGGGAAACGCCCTGTCGTGGCTACAGAGTTTATACGAGGCTACCAAGACTTTGTTGGCAGTATATTGCCGAGCTAGTCACCGGTTGTGATTTACTGCTCTTCCTCATCAGACGACTCCTCTTGGACACCTTCTTCGTCTGTGGTCTCTTCCTCGCCTTCTCCAGCAGCCTCAGCCTCAGCTTCAGCATCAGCTTCCGTATCCCTGAGGTCCATTGCGGCGACTCTAGATTTTCCAACCCTTATTATTGGCTGATCATCGTCACCAATAACCGCTAAGTTTTCAGGTAATTCTAGATCTTTTATGAGAATAGCCATATCAAAGTCTACTAACGAAGAAATATCCACCTCTAGAAATTGCGGGATATTAGAAGGAAGGCACTCAACAACAACCTGGAATACTAATTGGTTTAGAAGCGCGTCTGGGAGCCTAGAAGCAGGGGCATCCCCAATGATTCTTAAGGAAACCTGGGTTTGGATTGCCTTCTGCATATCTATTCTATGGAAATCAGCGTGTAAAATTTCTCGCGTTACAGGGTGCTGCTGAATTTCTCTTATCAGAGTTTGGTAGCTCTCTTTATCAACTGATAAGTTTACAATGGAGGTTCTTCCGCCACTATGTATAATAGTTTCTAGTTCTTTGGTATCTACTTGTAACGACTTAGATTCTAAGCCTTCACCATATAAATTGCCCGGTGTTACACCTGAACGACGCAACACTTTAACCTTTTTTCCTGTTACATCTCTCACGGTAGCTTTTATCGATAGTGGGCTTTGTTCGCTGGTCATTTTTGCTTTCTTACTCCTAATTCCTATTATACATTATGTTTATTAGATATATATTATTTAAATATTTATTACCACCAAATCTTTTTCCCTATTTCTGCTTCTAGTTCCTTGATTGGTTTAGTCCATACGCCGGTAGATAAATATTTCCAGCCTCCATCGGCAAAAAGGCAGACAATATTTCCAGAATCCATCTTTTCAGCGACCCTTAATGCACAGGCTAGAACGGCTCCAGAAGATATTCCTGCAAATATGCTTTCTTTTTCTAAAAGCTCCTTAGTAAATCGGAACGATTCTTCACTGGTTATGATGAATTGGCCATCTAGTATTTCCTGGTCCAAAATGGGTGGGATAAATCCATCTTCCAGCGATCGTAACCCCTGTATTCTTTCTTCTGGATGAGGAACAACCGCGATAATTTTGGTATTTTTATTATTTTCTTTCAAACGATGTCCCGCTCCCGTTAGAGATCCTCCCGTTCCTAGCCCAGCTATAAAAGCATCCACGCTTGGCAGTTCATCTATAATTTCTTGAGCAGTTCCCAAATAGTGAGCTTCTGGATTTGCTTGATTCCCGTATTGGTAGAGCATCACATATTTGTCGGGATTATTCTCAGCGATTTGTTTTGCTAATTCAATTGCCCCGTTTGTTCCTTTATCTCCATCGCTAAAGGTTATGGTTGCCCCGAAAGATTCGATCAAAGATTGTCTCTCACTAGTAACATTGTCGGGCATCACTACTTCGACTTTGTATCCTTTATAGTTTGCTATCATAGCAAGAGATACACCAGTGTTGCCGCTAGAAGGCTCGAGTATAGTTTTATTAGAGGATAATTCACCAGCCAATTCAGCTTTTTCGAGCATCAGTTTGGCAATACGGTCTTTTACGCTACCAGTGGGATTTTGCCCTTCTAGTTTCGCAAAAATCCGAACGTCTGGGCTTGGTTGAAACCCACGAAGCTCTACGAGCGGAGTATTTCCTATGGTGTCGAGGATACTGGAATAGGCCAACGGCGCCTCTCTATATTTTTGGTTTATTTCTCAAGATGTGACTGTAAAAAGTAATTATGACTCTATAGCTGGCATCCCACAAAATGCTTCATAATCAATCAACTCATCTATAGTTGGATTATCTCCACATACTGGGCATTCAGGATCTTTACGTAACTTAACTTTACGGAAATCCATATCTTCAGCATCAAACATAAGTAAACGATTTACCAAAGTGTTACCAAGCCCTAAAATTACTTTTATAGCTTCTGCTGCCATTATAGATCCGACGATTCCTGGCAGGACCCCGAGCACACCGGCCTCAGAACAAGAAGGAACCATTCCTGGAGGAGGAGGGGCTGGGTACAAGCATCTATAGCATCCTTGCCCGGGTAAAAATGTTGTCATCTGGCCTTCGAATAAGAAGATACTTCCATGTACCACTGGTTTATTGGATAAAACTCCAACATCGTTTATCAAGTACCTAGTTGGGAAATTATCAGTACCATCTACCAATATATCGAAATCCTTCGCTATTTCCATTGCATTTTCGCTATTCATGTGAAAAGGAAGTTTCTCAACTTTTACATCAGGATTAATAGATATAAGTCGTTCCTCTGCAGAATCAACCTTTGCTCTTCCAACATCTTCGTTACCATGCAGTATTTGCCTATGCAAGTTTGTTATATCTACTGAATCGAAATCTACTATTCCTATTTTACCGACGCCAGCGGCAGCTAAATACATAGCCAATGGTGATCCTAAGCCCCCCGCGCCTACTAGCAAAATACTAGAGTCAATTAGTTTACGCTGCCCCACACTACCTACTTGAGGCATTATGATATGCCTGCTATACCTTTGTACTTCCGAAGGTGTAAGAGGTCTAGCTCCTGCCACTGCCATATTTTCATATCCTCCTGCCCTTTAATTATATACCGTTCCAAGGGCGACCTTCCGATTATAGCTATTCATAAAGCAAAGGGCAAAAAAAGCCCTGAAATTAGGTTTCAATACTTTTCTTGAATGTATGTAATCTATTACAGTATAGATTAATAATGAATAAACTATTTTTGTTAATTATATTAATTGCGCTGCTTGCCTTTAACGCGTGCCAACAAAAGATCGAGCGAGAATCGTTTTTGTCTGGATCTGATGATTCCAGAATAGTTAGACTAGATTTAACACAAAAAGCTGTAGAGATAAACGAAAAGTATCTGTTATTAGAACCTGAACCTAAACCTATCGTTGAAGATATTTCAGAAGAAAATGTAGAAGAATATATAATCCCTGGAACTATAGTTGCACAAGCAAAAATTGAAGGAAGTGGACAACCTGGTAATGTATATGAGGATTATTTTTCTGAGATTGAAGTTTCTGGAACTCCAATACCAGTGAACATAGCTCTAGTTCTCAACGTACCAAAATATACTGACGCTGGAGAAGAACAATCCATGATGAGGATAACCCATTCTCCGAGGACTGGTAGGAATAACCATATAGAAATTGAAACCAAAGACGGTAAAACTCGCCTATATTTAAACAGTGATGGAACTCTTACCCGAGAGATTAGTATGGAGAACCTAGAGTACAATCCATTTGGAGAAGTCAATCAAATGAAGCCAGGTGGGCAAGGCATAGAATTTATCACTATAGAACCAGAAATTTTGATTTCCGGCAGTGCTTCGTACCACCTGAGAGTTACGGATACACGTTTAGGAAGAATGCTATTTAACGCGGCTTTGACCATATTGCCGGACTAATATTAGATAACATGAGATTACCGTGGCTCTCGACCGCTTACTAAGTAAATAACCTGTTCAGCTATATTAGTTGCTCTGTCAGCAACTCGCTCTAAATCATGTGCCGTCCATAGCAAAAAAGTAGCTCTTTCAATGGTTTTGGGATCTTGCACCATCAACAGTACAAGTTCGCGATAAACTTGATCGTATAACGCATCTACTTCATCATCGTCCTCTACAACTTGGTTTGCTATAATCACATCTCTTTTTACCAGACCGTCGAGGCTTCTTCTAAGCATGTCGTTAGCTATTTCACACATTCGTGGGATGTCTATCAAAGGTTTCAGAGGGGGTTGCTCTCCCATCAATAACCCTATTTTCCCGATACCTTCCGCATAATCGCCCATTCTTTCCAAATCGACGGCTATATGTAAAAAAGCTACTATTTGCCTAAGGTCGGTTGCCATAGGTTGCTGTCGTGCTATTAAGGCTATACATTTATCTTCTATTTCATGTCTTTTATCATCAATTAAATCATCTTCCGCTATTACGTCTCTGGAATCATCAATATTCCTTGTTCTTAGTGCTTCAATTGATTTAGCAATGGCTTTCTCAACCATACTCCCCAGTACGAGAACTTCGTTTTGTAAGTCTGTTAGTTCTGCATCAAATTCTGCTCTTGGTGATCTAGCCATTTCTATCCCCTCTTTCAAGTTATCCGAAGCGACCAGTAATGTACGCTTCAGTCCTTTCATCTTTTGGATTTTGAAAAATATTATCAGTTTTACCGCTTTCGACCAGGTAGCCTGCACGATCTTCATCCATCATTAAAAACGCTGTTTCGTCGGAAACCCTCGCAGCTTGTTGCATGTTGTGTGTAACTACAACAATAGTGTACTTTTCCGTAAGATCTCTCATTAGGCTTTCGATCGCTAGAGTTCCTATAGGATCTAATGCAGAAGCGGGCTCGTCCATCAGAATAATTTCTGGCTCAACAGCTAAAGTTCTTGCTATACAAAGTCTTTGTTGCTGTCCTCCAGATAAAGTCATGGCACTTTCATTAAGTCGATCTTTTACTTCGTCCCAAAGAGCTGCGCTCCTAAGCGATTTTTCGACTGCTTCGTCGATGTTTGTAGTTAAGCCGTTTATTTTGAGCCCAAAAGCAACATTATCAAAAATTGACTTTGGGAATGGGTTAGGTTTTTGAAATACCATTCCAATGTGTAATCGAACCTGGGCTGGATCAATTTGAGGATCATAGATATCCTGTTGCGAATAAACAACTTCACCTTCTACCCTTGCCTTGGGAACTAAATCATTCATTCTATTTAGGCAACGAAGTAACGTGCTTTTCCCGCAACCAGAAGGGCCTATAAGCGCAGTAACCCTATTTGCCTGGAAGCTTAACGATATATTTTTTATAGCCCGAAAGTCTCCATAGTACACACTTAAATCTCGGACCGATAATACCGCGTCATTATCTGTCATTCATTCCTCCAACCTTACTTGAGTTCGATTTCTAATATATATTGCTAAAGCGTTCATTATAACTAGCGTTATAAGTAGGACAATAATACCGGCAGCTGCTAATCCCCTGAAGTCATCTTGAGGCCTCGAGATCCAATTAAATATTTGAATAGGCATTACTGAAAATCGATCTAAGGGGCTTGTTGGCACAAATGTTAAATAAACTAGAGCACTTATTGCTATCATTGGTGCAGCTTCCCCTATTGCCCTTGAAAGGGCAAGAATAGTGCCGGTCATGATCCCTGCTATTGCTTGAGGCAGGATTACTTTATACACTACTTGGAATCGATTAGCCCCTAATGCATAAGCCGCTTGTTTATGACTTTCTGGTACAGTTCTTATTGCTTCTCTGGATACAACAATGACAATGGGCAGTACCAATAACGATAGAGTTAGTGCTCCAGCTAAAACGCTTCGTCCTAATCCCATGTAATAAACAAAAACACTAAGCCCTAGTAGCCCATAAACGATAGACGGCACGCCGGCGAGATTAGAGATATTAACTTCTATGATTTTAGATAATAAATTCTTTTTGGCATATTCTTCTAGATAAAAAGCTGCCCCAATACCTACTGGAATTATAATGAGTGCTGTGAAACTTATTACCCATACAGTGCCCATGATAGCGGACTTCATCCCGGCTTTCTCAGTGAACCTTGATGGGAACTCTGTAAGGAAATGCCAGCTAAGCCATGGGAGTCCTTCCCGCCCTATCTCAATGATCAATGATAATAACCCGGCTAAACTTAGACCTATTGCTATTAACAATAATAAATAGAAGATTATACTTTTAACCCTGCGTCCTTTGGAATGCGGGGCTAGGTCGTATTTTTCCTCCGAATGCTTGCCTATCATTTTCTATATAGCTTCTTTCCAACGTTGTACTAAAAAATGGCCAATTAAATTAATTACTAAGGTAAATATAAACAGTAATAAGCCCACCGCGAAAATAGTGTTATATTCCAAAGATCCGTGAGGGGTTTCTCCCAAAGCGAGTTGAACGATGTACGCAGTCATTGTTTGGATGCTTTCCATAGGATTTAGAGTCATTTTCGGAGTTGCACCTGCTGCTATGGTAACCAGCATAGTTTCTCCAATTGCCCTTGAGAAAGAGAGTAGGAAAGAAGCGACTATTCCTGATGTGGCTGCTGGAACAACTACCTTAGTCGCCACTTCTCTTCTAGTTGCTCCCAATGCATAGGCAGCATTTCTTAACGATTGGGGGACTGCCGTCATCGCATCTTCACTCAACGATGAAACCATTGGGGTTATCATTAACCCCATAACAAGCCCAGCACTAAGCGCATTGAAAACCATAAGATCTGGGAGTATTTGTTGTAGTTGAGGTGTCACGTATGTTAGCGCGAAATACCCATATACGACGGTAGGTATACCAGCAAGTATTTCCAACATTGGCTTTAAGATACTTCGTAAGCGTTTTGGAGAGTATTCAGATAGGAATATTGCTAGCAGTAAGCCGACTGGAACTGCTACTAACAAAGAAATAAAAGCGACTAGCGAGGTTCCAAAAACGAGGGGAAGTACGCCGTAAGCCCTGGGTTTAAGTATAGGAGACCATCGGTCTCCGCTAATAAACTCCCAAATACCTACTTCTTGGAAAAAGGGCAAGGATTGAATCAATAGTGTGCCTATGATTGCGATAGTGGTAACAATTGATACAGATGCACACAGGAAAAAAATAGACCCTACAATCTTTTCTTGTAAACTACCCTTTCGCTTTCCAAGGTGAAACCTAACTGGACCATTGACTAAGTTGGTATTTTGCAATCCCTTTAGCGCCTTTCAACGTTAAGATACTAATATCTTAACAATAAATTATAAAGCTAACATCTCCCTATAAAAACCACACCGAGCAGGACCCTGTAGGATCCGCTCGGCGGTAGCAATGAGGTTAATAGGAGGTATTTTGACTACTAATTTATTTTTTAATCTACCAATCTTTTATTGTTATCATAAACTTCATCGCTGGCAGCTACGTATCCTACTTCATTAGCCAGCGCAGCTCCATGAATCAAATAGAAATCCACAAATGCTTTAACCTGCGGCTCATTTAACGACTCAACATTTACGTAAATAAACAATGGTCGTGAGAGTGGGGAATAACTTCCATCAGCAATTGTAATATTTGTTGGGATAATGCAACCGTTCCCATTATCAATTCCGATGGTCTTCAGGCTTTCTTTATTTTCTTGATAATATGCATAACCAAAATAACCAATGGCTCCCTTTGTTCCTGATATCCCCCGAACTAACACGTTATCATCGGCGCTTGCTTGATATTGGTCGGTGCTAGCCTGCGCTTCACCATTAATCTTATCTGTGAAAAAATCAAACGTTCCTGAATCCGTATCAGGCCCAAAGCGGTGCAGTTTTTGTCGCGGAAATTCTGCCCTCAGGTCACTCCAGTATTCAATAGTTGTTCCCGGTTCCCATATTTGTTTTAGCTCATTGGTTGTCAAGCAATCGACATAGTTATTCGCTGGGTCCACTAATACTGATAATCCATCTGTTCCAATTCGAAGTTCAACGAATTCCACACCGTTTTGGTTGGCTACAATACGTTCGGTTTCTTTCATTTCCCTTGAGGCATCGTTAATGTGAGTTTCACCGTTGGCAAATCGCTTAAATCCTCCTCCAGTACCTGAAACTGCTACGTTAACTCTAACGGAGGGATTTTCTTGGTAGAATTCTTCTGCTACTGCTTCTGATATGGGGAAAACAGTACTTGATCCGTCAATTTCGACTGTTCCACTAAGCGATGTTTGGTTAGATGACGTACTTGTATTGTCGGATGTTGATGAACATCCGATTAATACGATAGGAAGAATAGATACTAATATAAGTTTAGATACCAGTTTCGAAACCATGTATATCTCCTTGTACGTTTTGTCTTTACAAGAAATATATATGGTTAAGATTAAAAAAAGATTTCTTTTACATTAAAGATTTGTTAAAGCGTAGTTAAGATTTTGCCGGGCTTAATAAACTCAATCTAATGTAGGTAATGTAAATGAAAAACTAGCTCCTTCTCCTAAATTACTTTCGACTGCAATAGAGCCTCCATATGATTCAATAACATGCCTAACTATAGATAATCCAAGCCCAGTTCCTTCGTTATGGCGTGACCTTTCCGCTTTATAAAACCTTTCAAATATTCTGTCTAGATGCTCTCGATCGATTCCTATTCCATTGTCCTTTACAGATGTAACTACTACGTTGTCCTTCGAATCTATTTCTATTGCCACTTTACCGTTTTTGTCAGAAAACTTGATCGCATTGTCAATTAAATTAGTGAAAACGATTTCAATTTGTGTCTCATTTGCTTTTACTAATGCAAGGGGCCCTTTGGAAGTGATGGATATAGCAACTGATTTCCCTTTAGCTTTTTCGCTCAAGGCCCTGGATGCAAATTCGGCTGCTCTTTTAATATCTACTTTTTCTGTTGTTATGTTTTTATCGTCTGATTCAGCTTTGGATAATATCAAAAGATCCGAAACGATGTCGTTCATTGAATCAACAGTGGAGTGAATTCTATGCAGAAAATCCGATGCATATTTCTCGTCTTTTATAGCCCCATTTTCCAATGATTCAACCATCGCTTTTATCGAAGCAAGGGGAGTTCTCAGCTCGTGTGATACATTACTGACGAACTCTCTCCGGGTTTGATCCATATGGCGTGATTCTGTTAAGTCATGAAGCGTAAGCAGAACTTTCTTTTCGTTCCCTTGTGTCCCGGGTGAGGATGTGACATGAACGATCTTGTTCGTTTGATTAAATGAAATATCTGATTCCACCCGTGCACTTGTTTCTATTGTTTCTTCTAGAATTGAGTTCATTTCATGGTCTCTAATAATATTCATAAAGGAATTGGATTCTGCGGGAATTTCTGTTATCCCTAAGATCTCATACGCTGAATTATTCATGATTTCGATCTTGCCATCTTCTACTAGTATTACTCCATCAGTCATGGTTTCTAACAAAGATGACAGAGTATCTCTTTCATTAGAGAGGTCACTAAAATTGGATCGCACATCTACAGCATTACTGTTCATAGAAGATATTAAATTAATCAGTTCTGTCGGGCCTCGATGTTTTTCTGAATGAGGTAGGTCTCTCTCATAGAGATGTTCTAACCCTCCAGTAATTTCTCTAATAGAAACCATCATTTTTTCAAATGAATACAGTGCTGCCCCGATCACCAAAGCTATCAAGCTAATTGAGATGAAAGTAATACTACGTATATATATTAAGGATTGTCCTGTAGTTTGTTCAAATATGGTAACTAGTAATAAATTTACTATCCCTATCAGGATAACCCAAGTTATAAAAACACTCCACAGGATCCCTTTGAGACGTATTTCTCCTGTTGATTTTCTTGGCAGCCGAAAGTACTTGCTCATTGGTCAAATCTGTATCCAAAACCTCTTACTGTTATAATTCGCTTCGGTTTCCTACTGTCTTTTTCAATTATTTCTCTTAGCCATCTAACATGAACATCAACTGTTCTTACATCGCCTATATAGTCATACCCCCATAAATTTTCTAATATTTGATCTCTGCTAAGAGCCTTTCCTTTGTTACGTAAGAAAAAAGTTAATAGGTCAAATTGTTTTGGCCTCAGATCAAGATTAGTCTTCTCTATGGTTGCTATGTGTTTATTTAAATCGACTTGTAAATCACCTGACTCTAAAATATTGATAGCCTTGTCCGTTGCGCCCGGCTTCATTTTTGACCGCCTAAGCAAGCTTTTTACACGGGCTAGTAATTCTGACATGCTAAATGGTTTCGTAACGTAGTCATCGGCCCCTAATTCTAGCCCCACAACTTTACTATGTTCTTCGCTCCTAGCGGTCAGCATAATGATGGGCATATCCGATGTTTTTCGTATTTCTTTACATACATCAAGGCCATCCATCCCTGGTAACATGATGTCTAGGATGAGTAAATCTACTTGTTCATTTTCAATGATTTCTAAGCCCTTTACGCCATCTTGCGCCGCTGAAACTTGGTAGCCATTTTGTTTTAAATTGTATTGAATTGCTTCTGATATATTTTCTTCATCTTCAATAATCAAAACAGAAATTTGTTCGTTCATGGCGTGGTCCATGAACATATATGTATTGAGCGTGAACAGACGATAATTGATTCTAGTAACATAGTTGAGTGAGTTCCTATAATTTTAAAGCATTCGCCCTTCTGGCATATTAACCCAAGTACTGTACTCGTGAGGTGGTGCTACCGCCTCTGCCGATGTTATATAGTCTTTGTTTAATTGATCAACTTGCGTTACCCCAAGAAGAGCCATGGCACTTATTATTTCTTCTTCCATAATTTGGAGCGTTCTGGTTAAACCTGGTGCTCCTCCTGCTGCTAACCCCCAACCTTGAAGCTTCCCGATGCTAACAGCATTTGCTCCAAGTGCAACGGCTTTTATAACATCGCTTCCTCGTAATATGCTGCCATCTACCACTACTTCAGCTTTTCCTTTAACCTCAGGGACAATAGCCTCGAGCATGTCCAATGTTCCCAGCCCGTGGTCCAGGCCGCGACCTCCATGATTCGATATCCAGATAACATCTACGCCATGATCTATCGCTATACGCGCATCTTCTGGAGTAGCAATACCTTTGACCATAAAGGGTAACCCGGAGTAGTCCTTGATTTTGTCCATCAATTCCCAAGTGGCTGAAGCCCCAGGGCCTGGTGTTCTTGGCCCAAGGCCTGGTGGCGTAGTTCCATACTTTAAAGGACGCTCTCTTAAACTATAACGTGCATTATCAACGGTAAGTGCCAGAGCTTTAAAATCTGCTTTTTTTACCCTATCTATAAGAGCTTTTATCCAGTCCCAGTCTCCCTGGATATACATCTGGAAAAATTTTGCGCTATCGTTGTCTGAAGCTACGCTCTCAAGTTCTGCTCCACTTACGGAACTTAACGTATGGATAACCCCGAATTCATTTGCGGATTTAGTGGCTTCCACAGGGCCATTAGGGTGAATTCTTACAAGACCACCTATAGGGGCTAGTATTACAGGAATTTGCATAGGGTAGCCAAGTAATGATGTAGAGGTATCTAATTCAGAGACATCTACCAGAACTCTAGGACGAAACCCTTTCTTATCTAATGATAAACGATTTCTGCGCATGCTGGTTTCCGTTTCCGTACCACCAACTAGATAGTCCCAGCCTGCTTGATTCATGTTTCGCTTGGCTGCTCTTATAATCTCTTCGTTTGTTGGGAATTGGGAATCCAATTTTACCTCCAAGTATCAACTTCCACGACAATTGTATCAAAAGCTATTCGATTCCTTAATCTATTTTACGTAAAAGTCTGAGATGCTATGCTAACACATTAGGTAATATTTATAGACTACCTAAAGAAAGATTATGAAATGCAAAAAGAAGATGAAATGAAGGAACAAAAGCTAAAGACAGATCAGGCATCTTCAAGCATACCCCCTATTCCTAGATTAATAATGAAGAACACTGTTTTCTTTGCATTAGCACAGGCTCTACAGGGAGTAGGCATGCAACTTGCTGTGACATTTAGCGCAATCATGGTAATAAGAATATTGGGGAACGCAAGCTTGGCAGGGTTAGGAGGAGGGATTTTAGGAATCAGCCGATTCGCGGTAGCTTATCCGATGGGTAAATTGACTGATGTTTATGGCAGAAAACCAGGGATGTTGATTGGTTTACTGATGACAACAACTGGCTCGATCATTTTAGGTTTTTGTATGACCACGCTTTCGTTTCCTCTTTTTGTTATTGGGATACTCATTCTTGGGCTAGGAGTGGGTGCTGTTATGCAACTGAGAGTCGCTGCCGCTGATATGTATCCTGTTTCTAGAAGAGCCGAAGGTCTCGGTTATGTTTTGACTGGCAGCGTCATAGGGGCGTTTGGTGCACCTATATTGGTTGCTTTGGGGGAGGTTTTATCTAAGCAATATAGCTATGATCCAATCACAATTTCCTGGGGTCTCACCCCGGTAGTCCTCATGCCCGCGTTAATTTTTATTTTGTTAGTTAGGCCGGACCCTAAATTTATTGCTATGAACCTTGAGAAATTTTGGGAGGGAGAAACGGGCGAGAAGGTTATTCAACAGCAAGGTTCAGACTCAAATGTAGGTATCAAAAAATTTTTGAAGGACAAAAATAAACAAGTTGCATTTTCTTGCTATGGAGCCGCCCAAGGCACAATGGCAATGATGATGGTGATGACGCCATTGGTTTTATCTGAATCTGGTTATTCTTTATCTTCTATTTCTCTTACAGTGTCTTTGCATGTTTTTGGCATGTTTGCATTCTCTGTACCGATGGGGAGATTGACTGACAGGATAGGTAGAAAAACCGTCTTAGGTGCCGGCGTTATTTTGGTTTCAATAGGATCAGTATTGGTACCTTTGACTGACCTATATTGGGTAATAACCTTTGGATTGTTCATAATTGGATTAGGTTGGTCGGGGACCAATGTGGCATCAACTGCCTTAATAGCAGATACCAGTGCCCCTGAGGAGAGAGGTAGAGCCATCGGGACTAACGATTCTGTAGCATCGGCGTTTTCCATTCTTACACCCTTGGTGGGAGGCATAGTTGTAGAGTACCTAGGGTTAGTTGCTGTAGGACTCTTGGGTGGTGCCATTATGCTTTTACCTTTAATCTTGTACCCCAGGCTCAAAGAGAGTTCACCTGGAGTTTATGCATAAGCGAAGCAGGGCGCCAATACGAACTCACCTAATATAAATTGAAACAATAATGCAATATGGATATACAAATCACAGATCGGAGAAAATAAATTGGAAAAACAGACCAAAAAATTGAGAGATTTACTATCTCAACCTGGGTTGACACTTGCTCCTTTTGCTTATGATGCTTTTGCCGCTAGGATCGCAGAGGAGACTGGGTTTTCTGCTGTTTATATGTCTGGATTCGGGGTTTCTATGTCACGAGGCATTCCTGATTTTGGATTACTTACACAGACAGAAATGGTTCAGAATGCAACTTATATTGCACAGGCGGTGGATATTCCGGTTATCGCAGATGCTGATACGGGCTATGGTAACCCAATCAATACTTTTAGGACTGTACAAGAGTATGAAAGGTCAGGGGTTGCCGCCATTCATATTGAAGATCAAGTAGCACCCAAAAAATGCGGATTTTTTGAAGGGAAAGATGTTATCCCTCTAGAGGAAGCTGTGGAAAAAATCCGATCTGCTGTTGATGCTCGTTCCGATCCAGATTTTGTTATTATAGGGCGCTCAGATGCTCTAGCTGTTAATGGTTGGCAAGATACGATAAATCGTTGCAAAGCTTTTTATCAAGCCGGTGCGGACATTGTTTTTGTAGACGGAATAAAAACCCAAGAAGATTTGAGAAAGTATGCCGAAAACCTTAAAGATATACCACGAATGTACAATGGCCAGTTGCCAGTATCCGACGTAGATGCATTAGGGTTTCAGATTCAGATACATAGAGGACCTATGTTTGGTTTACACACTGCGATATCTTCGTTTATGAAGGAGCTTCTTGAGACGGGAGCTATGGATCAAGACGCTGACGGGGATGGTGCGGAATTGCGTGAGGCAATTACGAAAACGCTAAATATAGATAAATTGTTGGAAATGGAATCTAAATACTCTACGAAAAAATAACCACTTTTCATTTATTTGGAAAAAGCCCCCTTTCTTGTTGGGGCTACTACCCATACCATTAATCCAGACCCAAGCATCGCGGCTGCACTTACGATAAGAGCAGGTAAATACGAGTTAGTTACGTCGAAAATGATTCCTGCAAGCATTGGGCCGGCGAATCCTCCTATGGCAGTTGCAACACCTAGAAAACCTAACAATCTAGGGAACAATGGGCCTTGGAAAACGTCTGCAGCGATAGTGAGAACTAATGGTAATCGCATACCAAAACCGATACCTCCAAACACTGAGAAACCAAGAAGGAAAATTAGGTTTCCTGAATACAGAGAGAGAAATATAAAAGATAAGATGCCTAATGACCCTATGACGCTAGAGCCAAAAAAAACTATCTCGCGGCCTAATTTATCTGATAGCGATCCTCCAATGACTGCCCCAATAAGTGTTAGCCCACCCATAAATGAAAGAGCAGATACGATGACGCCTCGTTCTATACCAGTAGCTTCAACATATGCAACTTGGTGGGCTACCAGCATTTGGTATCCAAGGAATCCTGCAACGTACATAGTTCCTAGGGCCCAGAACCGTTTGCCAGTTAACGCATCTATCAACGACCAAGATTGGGATGAATCTTGGTCGGCAACTGGAGCATCAAAGTGTACGGAAGGGAAATTACGTATTGTCAATAGGGCTATGATTCCAAAAATAATTAGAGTTAATGCATACACGTTCAAAGTGTTTCTCCACCCCAGAGAGTCTATTAATACATTAATCAAAGGGAAAAAAACTAACGGCCCCAATCCATAAGCGGTAGAAACGATTCCCATAGCGAATCCTCTATTATGCGTAAACCATCTCGGTATTAATATCGAATGACTCATCGATAAAGCAGTTGTACCAGCTGACACAATTACGCCAAAATATAATGCGTACTCCCACTGGGAATCCATAGAGGAACTTAATAATAACCCTAGGGCCAGAATCAAGGAGCCGGATACTGTAACTATCCGTGTACCAAATTTCCCATAAGAAAAACCGCTTAGGGGCGAAAATACACTTCTCGAAAGCCAAGCTACTGCGAACCCTAAACTTCCTGCGGTTGCGCTCCAATCGAATTCTTCAACCATAGAGACAAAGAATAAGCCAAAGGTAGCCAGTATCGAATACGACAATACATTGGATCCTAGAGAAACTACTAGCGTAATTACCTGACCGTTCCAGTTTGGATCGTCGCGATATTTTGATAATAATTTCAAATCAAGTAGTTAACGCTTGTGAAGCTAATTATCTGTCATCCTTGACTCGATATGTGACCTGATTGGAGCATTTATTGGGACGTAACTCAAATGAGCGCTTCTGCCATCTTTTAGAACTAGGGTGAGGGAGGTGTACCCAAGACTTTGTCCGAGTATGCCTGGCTTTGAATTTACCTCTTGTAAGGCGGATATAGGTAAATCTAGGCTATCAGATCCTGTAAATGTACCTCGCTTTATCGTGATGTATTCAGATGTGAGGATGAAAGCAGTTCTACTATATGAAATCCACCTAGGTACTATGAATAATAAAGCTATTCCTAGCTGAAGAAGTCCAAACGTGAGAAAGTCGATAAAAAGGGAAACCACGATAAATATCATCCATGGAACAATAGGAAGTACCCAAGCGTAGCTTGACTGTTTAACTAATTCCCCATTAGTAGTGTCTACTGGCTCGTCAGGAGTTATGTCTATTTCTTGGGTAGCGGACTGAAGTGGTTTATCTGAGATCTGTTCACCACAGTTTCCACAGAAATTATTTCCTTCAGGTATCTCTGTTTCACATTTTTCACAAACGTACATTAGCTATATACCTAACATGATTATTTTATATAAATTATAATATTTATTCAGAAATTTCGCTCTAAGCAGTGGGATTTGCCAATAAGATAAAGTTACCATTTTCTTGGAGTTCAAAAATCTTTGAATCTTTAGAAAGCTCGAAACCTACAATATCTTGATCATGTAATTTAACAATCGCATCCTCTGGAAGAGAATTAAACCCATGAACTGCTTTCTTCAGCGCTTGGCGGCTTTCCAGACCGAAGCGCTGGATACTGGGAGTCATTATTTCATTTATCACATCTCTAGCTTTTCCAAGTCCTGAAGCAAGAATAGCTCTTAAAAACTCATCTCCATTGGGCAATTGCACTACTGGCATCGTGTAATTTTTTGAAACTTTAGCAAGCGCATCCATAGCTAAATCTGGTAAGTATTTCATATGTATCGCAACTATGTTGATGAAATTAGCTTCATGGGCTCCTTCATCAGTTTCGGGAAAACGAATCGCACCGGCAACAGCAGGGTCGATTCGACGCCCTTGATCATTTGTGGGGCTACCATATTCCTCCCATAGAGTTTTTCTTATGTTTGTATAGTTCCAGCGAGTATGTCGTTCTTG
The DNA here is from genome assembly GCA_045562535.1 of Dehalococcoidia bacterium. Taxonomy (GTDB): domain Bacteria; phylum Chloroflexota; class Dehalococcoidia; order UBA6926; family UBA6926; genus UBA6926. The sequence goes on from JBJKVP010000006.1 coordinate 86,971, forward strand.
AAAGATAGCGTAGGCTGATGCTAGTAAAACATTTCCTTCATACCCAGTTTGTTCTTGAAATGTCCAGTGGTGTTCGTTAACTTCGGCGAGGTATTTATCTACAAACTCTTGGGTATAAAGTCCGGAGTCAATTAAGGAATGGCGGAATGTTTGACCATGCCTTCGCTCTTCAAATCCCCATTGCATATATAGTTCTCTAGTGGCTATGCTGTCACCTGCACCTTTTATTCCTTCGAAAACATAGTCATCGACCACGGATTCTACTCCTAGGAAACCTAATAAAATTTCTTTGGTGTTATCGGTTATCATATGGCCCATTTTTGCCATCTCATCGCGTTGAGTTAGGTGATCTGGGAACCACATTCTATGAATTGCTGCTCTTTTGAAATACGATTCATAGTTTTCTCGCATTTCTTTTTGGATAGCAATCAATTTCCCTTTCATTGTAAGGGGTGTAGAAACAATATTTGCCAAAGTAGTTACCTTCCTGAAGCTTTTTTATATGGTCCTTATATCCATGTTAGCAGATTGCCTCTTTTGGGGCGGACCAAGTTTTTCTACCGCGCACATACTATCGGCAAAACCGGATAGAATCAATACAATTTATCAGATAAGCAGCCTATAATATGTGATTATGCTTCGGGAGCGTAACTAATAAGCTTTAAACACAGTAGTGCTAATAGGGTTCACGGGGTCTATTATTCCCATAAAGGAGAACATTATGAATTCAAGGTCTGCGAGACTATGGATGGGGGTTATTTTAGCTATTGGTCTGGCGGTTGGCAGTTTTTTTCTATTTTACGGCAATGATAATGGTGAAGAAGCGCTTTCGAATAATGAAATTGTAACCACCGGTACTGGTGCGAAATTTATACACTCTGGGGAAGCTATCCGTTTAGAAATATTGGAAGGTTCTAGCGTTCGTTATTTGGTTGGTGAACAGCTAGCTCGTCGAGATTTGCCAAACGATGCTATAGGAATTACCAGCGAGGTTATAGGTGAAATCTTTTTGGATAAATCGGGGGTAGTTGATAAGGATAATTCCAAAATCGTAGTCAAACTTGATTCATTAGAGAGTGACGATTCCAGGCGTGATAATTATTTGAAGACAAGAACATTGATTGGATCTGCACAATTCCCTGAAGCAATTTTTATTCCTGAAGAAGTTTCTGGATTGGACTGGCCTATAAAAGAAGGCGGACAATTAGTATTTGAAATAGTAGGAGAGATGGCAATAAGAGGAACTACTAAACCGATGACATGGACAGTAGAGGCAATTTTAGAGCAAGGGTTGATTACTGGTCATGCCGATACTAGGTTTTATTTTTCTGACTATGGAATACCTAAGCCGACTCTTCTTTTTATACTTAGTATGGACGATGAAATTCGTTTGGAAGCAGACCTTATCATGAGAGTCACTGAAGAGTAACTTATAATCGATCGAGGTCGACGTATATATAAACTAGACTAAAGATTGGCTTAAATCAGCAAATTCTTGAAGTTTAGATAAGCCTTCACCAGAGTCTAAAATATGCTTTGCTTTTTCCACACCTTCTTGTAGATTTTCGACATTTTCTGCAGCCATCAACGCCGCGGCAGAGTTTATCAAGACGAAATCTCTATAGGGCCCCTTTTCTCCCCTTAAGGTCTCTAATAATATTCTTTTACTTGATTCTATTGTTCCAGATTGGATTTGATCGATGGTTACTAGTTTGAGGCCATAGTCTCGGGGATCAACTTCAATGATTTTAGTAGGGGTTCCGTCACTATATATACCCATAATAGATGGTCCGCATAGGCTAATTTCATCCATAGGCCCTTCTCCATGAACCACTATGGCTTTTTTTGTTCCTAGATATTGAAGAGCATCTGTTATGACTGGAACGAGGTTAGGGCTAGGGACTCCTACTAATTGATGTCCTGCGTTAGCAGGGTTAGTTAAAGGCCCTACGATATTAAATATGGTTCGTATTCCTATTTCGCGCCGCGCATCGTTTGTTAAACGCATGGCGGGGTGGAATATGAAAGCGTACATAAACCCTATGCCAATTTTGTTTATACACTCAGCTACCCCTTCCGGCCCTAGATCAATCTTCACTCCCATTGATTCAAGTAAATCACCAGAGCCACATTTCGAAGAAATGGCTCTCCCACCGTGTTTTGCGACTCTAATTTGGGCTGAAGCTGCAACTATCGCGGAAGCAGTGGAAACGTTAAAGGTTTCGGAGCCATCTCCACCAGTGCCACAAGTGTCTAATAAATTCATTGGATCACTGATTTCAGGAGTTAATGATTTTTCGCGCATGACCATTGCCAAACCAGATATTTCGTCCGAGGTTTCCCCCTTCATTCGAAGTGCTACTAAGAATGATGCTGTCTGTGCATTTGTTGCAGATCCGTTCATTATTGATTCAGCTGCTTCTACCATCTGCTTTTGGCTTAAAGACTTTCCTTGAAGTAAATGATCAATGCATTCTTTTATTTCCATAACTGACCTCGATTTTCTTCGCCTGTACTCCATCTAATTGGGAATAGAGGATTAAAAATGGCGTATTTAGTATACTCCGTTTACTCTTCATAAATATGATTTTTTTTAAAGAGGTGAATTTTGAAGGTAGGAATTGTTGGTATTGGCTCAATAGGCGGTAAAGTTGCAAAAGAATTAGATAACGGAAAGATCCCTGGTATTGAACTGGTAGCTCTTTCTGCAAGAAATAAAGATCGCTTAGAAACTTTTTCGAAAGAACTTAGTAGTCCTGTTGAGATAGGAGATTTAAACAGCTGGGTTACCGGCTGTGATTTGGTTATCGAAGCTTCTGGTGCAGCGACTGTCGATGAGATAGTTCGCACTTCAATATCTAATGGAAAAGATGTAATGATTTTAAGTGTCGGAGCGTTAATTGAGAACGAACGATTGATGAAAGTAGCTCAAGAAGCTAATAAACGAATTCATATTCCATCAGGGGCTATAGCTGGGTTAGACGGAATCAAAGCAGCGGCACTAAGCGAGATACAAGAAGTTAAAATAATTAATCGAAAACCACCAAGTGCGTTGATGGGAGCTCCAGGGGCAGATATTGCTCCAGTAAACCTAGATTCGATAACCAAACCCTATACATTATTTTCTGGTACCGTTGCTGAAGGGTACCGATTGTTTCCAGCAAATGTGAATGTCGCCGTAGCTGTCAGCTTAGCTGGCATAGGCGTAGAGAAGACGAAAATGGAGGTAGTTGCTGACCCTGATATTAGTGTAAATATACATGAAATCATGCTTGATTCTTCTATAGGCCGCATGCATCTTTACATTGAAGGAAAAGCATCAGATGAAAATCCGCGTACCAGTGCATCTACGCCCTTTTCAGTTTTATCGTATCTGAGACAGATGGTATCTACTATAAGAGTCGGTACTTAATAAAATAATATTGCACTTGGTATATTTAAGGTCTTTTGAGTCTCACATCTATTATTGCTGATATGCCGTTTCGCGTTTGTGATAGACCTCTCTTTATTGCATCCTTGATTTCGTTTGGATCTTCTATGGTTTCTCCATATGCTCCGGATGCTTTGGCTAAGTCGGCATAGTTGGGTGATGGGGATATATCTAACCCAGGAAAAGTATTTATGCGCTTCGCCGCACTTTCTGGGTAAAATTTTTGTAAAGACCGCCGAGTAGAAAAGTGCTCACTGTTATTAAAAATTATTGTTAAAAACGGTGTTTGGTATTTCATGGAAGCCCATATAGCAGAAGTGGGTGCTCCATAAACAAATGCTCCATCGCCGACTAAAGCTATAACATCTTTCTCTGGTGCAGCTAACTTCACTCCTACAGCTGCACCTATTGCCCATCCAAGACTAGCACCACCACTAACTAGAAAGTCGCCATTTGCGTTTCGTGGCAATATATTATGCACTCGAGGTCTATTAGTGACCGTTTCCTCTAAAATAATACTATTCTCTGGTAATTCTTCTGCGATGCACCGTATTAACCATTTTGGGTCGATGGGATTCTCTTCGGATAACTTTATATCTTCCTGTAGAAGACGGGTTTGCCTTACTTCGTTATTTCGCTTTGTTTCAGCTTTTCTGACAGTGATTTTCTCCTGGTCATCTTCGTCCATGTTTTTTTGTAAGGATTCTAAGAGTTGATCCAGAGCTTTTGAAGAATCTGCTTGTAGAACAATATTCGCAGGGAACAATAGGAGGGGCATCGATTCTTTGACTGGCTCGATATCTATAGAAGCAATATAAGCCTCATCTTTGGGATGAGCCTCTGCAGGTATCCAAGGTACGTCACAGTCTATTATTAGGATCATATCAGCGTTTTCTATGTGTTGTTCTGAGCTCATCCCTACCCAGGCTGGATGATCACTAGGAAAACCAAAACTTGTTGGAGTTGTTGTAACTTGAACGCCACAAATATCTGCGATTTTCTCTAATGAAGAGACTGAAACTTTGTTTCGTCCCGACCGACCCACGATAATAAGTGGGGAATCTGCTTCGAGCATTTTTCGAGCTATTTTGTCGATCGATTCTTGATCAGCTTGAGGAGTTATAGACATAGGATGTTTATTGGGTGATGGGAATTTTACACTACTAATTTTTTGCATCAAAGATTCTCTTGGTACAACTAAGTATACTGGCCCCGCAGGTTCGTTAGTTGCAACCTGCAAAGCTCGATTTATAACCACGCCCGTTGTTTCTGCGTTCCGTAGTTCATAATCCCATTTCGTGAAGGTTCTCACTATTCCAGCTTGATCTCTTTGCTCTTGTATCCAGTGTATGGGGAGGTCTCGCCCTCCAGGAACTTCGTTAAGGAAAGTTAGAGGAGATCTCCCCGCTACTATTAACATGGCAGCGCGCGATCGTTGCGCATTGTGTAGGGCACCACCTAATTGAGCTGTTCCAGCATCAACGTGAACTAGCACGGCTTGTGGTTTACCGGTAATTTGATAATATCCATGTGCTGCTGAAAGCCCCATAGATTCGTCAAGACACAAAATAACTTCCGGTACTTTTTCTCCACTCTCAATTTTTCTTGCTAGTGCTTCTTGAACAGGGAATGTGTCAGTACCAGAATTGATGAATATATATTCGACCCCGTACATTATCAGTGCTTCAACAAAGGCATCTGCGCCTTCATCTACATGAACATCTATATAAGTTGAAGAAATGCTTTTCTTATCATCCATATTAACCAACTCCTATAAAATCGAACCTGTAAACATCATACCATTCGCTACAATCCGTCAATTAATATGGCGCGCCCGGAGGGATTCGAACCCCCGACACTCGGTTCCGAAGACCGATGCTCTAATCCGCTGAGCTACGGGCGCACATTGGTTATATTAAACCTATAATTGGGTAATTCCTATTGGTACTTATATTATCTATGCCCCAGATGTTCCATGTACCTTATCGATGTTAAGAGCTCTTTTATAAGACTCCTTGAATTATCAGGCGTGATCCCATCACCAGAAAAGCAACCAAAAGAATTTTACGGAATGTATCTTGTGGTACCTTCTTTCGTATTAATTCTCCTATTCTGAATCCTATTAGTGTAATTATTAAACCTATTAGTGACTGTAGAGCTGTCTCAATGTTTAAAATGCCCGATATAAATAACCCGAGTGCTAAAGGTAAAGACCCTGATAAAAATAAGAAACCCGTGATACTAATAAATTCATCTCTCGAATAGTTCTTGCTTATCAAATACATGACTACAGGCGGAGCCCAAATTGAACTTAACCCTCCTAGTATTCCTGCGCTTAAACCAAGGGGAACATGCCATTTATAACTGCTACCTACGGGCATTTTTATGCCAAACATTGTTTGTAACGAGAAAATTACCATGGCAAATCCTATTGTCATGGTTAATAAAGATTGGGGGTACGAGGTTATAAACATTGAAGTAATTAAAATACTTATCATTATTGATAGCGAAAAATACTTATACGTAATCGCGACCCTTAAGGGGTTTGGGGATCGAATATATTGGGCAAAATTTGTCACGAAGATTGGGATTGTTAGTAAAGGTATTGCGGCTGTAGGTTCCATTACTAGTGTGAGTAGAGCCATTACAGTTGTTGGTAACCCCATACCAAGGAATCCTTTTATGATTCCTGCGACTAGAAACGTTGATATTAAAAAGACGAGTATTACAGGGTTTGCAGTGGGCAAGAATAGGTTTAGATATTCCATGTCCAATTTATCTCTCCAAAACTAAAATATCGAATCCGAAGACCGATGCTCTAAACCGCTGAGCTACGGGGGCCCCGATTTCTGCTTAATTATCCTATAATGTTTTTGACGTGATGAACAATATTTATCCGTAGCTTTTTTCGTAGCTATTGATATCAGGTGCAATATTTTTGGCAAATCTTAGATGGAGGGGAAATGGCCATTTTAGTGACCGGTGGGACCGGATTTATAGGTAGCAACATTATAAAAACTCTTGCTAGAAAAGGCCATAGCATTGTTTCTTTTGATCTGGTTTCTCCAGACCAACTGATGCAGAGCTATCTTGAACCTTGGCAAGATCAGATCCAATATGTTCAAGGCGATATTCTAAAAGAGCAAGACCTTGAAAAAATAACAGACTTGGGTATTACTAAGATTGTGCATGCAGCTGTATTCACTGGAATCCTCCCTAAAATTGAAAGTGCTCAGGCTCGTTCAATCGTAAATATTAATGTTTTAGGGACCACTAATTTACTTGAACTAGCTCGAAAGATATCTCTGGAAAGGTTTTTATATATTAGCTCGGGAGCGGTATATGGAACAGGCAGGTCACCGGATGAGATTTTACATGAGGAGAGCCAGGTAAACCCTGATAATCTTTACTCTATGACTAAGTATGCGAGTGAACTACTTACAAAAAGGTATAGCGAACTTTTCGACTTTAATAGTGTGAGTGTTCGGCTAAGTGGACCATACGGACCTATGGAAAAAATTACTGGGCATAGAGTGAATCAATCTCTGATCAAAAATTGGGTTGGCCAGGCATTAAGAGGGGAACCTATAGAAATAGATGATCAATCCATAAAGTATGAAGCGACGTATGTTATGGATATTGCTGAAGGTATTGCTGCAATATTAGATTCTCCCTCACTTTCTTATGATGTTTATAACAATGCTTCAGGAAAACAAAGTACATTTGGGGAAATACTAATGGTGCTGAAGGAATTATGCCCTGGATTAGAGGTAAAAGAAGTTTTGTTTGCTGAAGAACTTCATGCTATGCCAAAAGGGAGAGATAATTTGACTGATATAACTAGACTTAAGGAAGATGTGGGGTTTGTACCCCAATTTGGGCTTAACGAGGGAATAGCAGATTATCTTGAATGGCACCGAACTTATAAAATAGCGGGAACTACTTTTTAAGTTACATATTTTAGTTCTTGATTAACTTGGTTATGGAAACAGCATCTGGTTGTGCTCCTGTTTGTCGCCATAATTCATTTCCTTTCTCATCAAAGACTAAAACTGCAGGGACAAGTTGGATTTCATAATCCTCTCTAATTTTTCTGCCAGACTCAGTATTGATGTCTACTCGAATAAACTGAGCTTTAGACTCCAGTTCTTTTTCTAGCCGGTCCAAGAGCGGCTTGGCTGAAAGGCATCCTAGTCAACGATTTGAATAAAATGAAACTACCACCTTATCGCCCCCTCCAACGAGGGTTTCAAAATCTTGGGATTTTTGTAGGGAACTACTGTTGCTGCTTAAACTGATTTGAAGAAAACTTAAGCTTACTATAGCAATCAATAGGATGCCCCATTTCCAAATACTTCCTCCATCTAATTTCAACAATACAATAACGATGAACGCGATAATGAAACCAGAAACTATCAGGAACGAATTTTCGTTAAGCGTATTCATAATGAATTTGGATTTTATCGATTATTACTGTTGTTATTTTCAGCAATGACATCGAGTAAAGCTAGAGCAGCGGCTTGAATTTGTGCCTCCATCTCAACATGTGTATCCCCATGCTCTTCTCTTCCATGACGATCTCGAGCATGAGCGAAAGGATCATATGTAGGGCTCTGAGGTTCTAAACGTTGCTGGTTTGCCTGTGTTTGTGCAAAGAGAAATTCCTTAAACTTTAGTTCTAATTCTTTTCTGGATAATGTCATAAGTGCTCTCCTTTTTACATTTATATTTGTTGTGTATAAAAAAGTTTTAATTCAAAAGGGGGTGGGCGATGGGATTCGAACCCACGATCACCAGAGCCACAATCTGGAGCCTTAAACCAGCTTGGCCACGCCCACCGCGATATAATTACATAGACGTAAGGCGTTTCTCAGTCTAACAATGGTTTAAATAGGGAGCAACAGTAAATTTTTTTTAACCATGCCCTTATAATCAAAACAACCAACAGTTCAGAATGTTTTTGAATAAACAGGGGGTTAACTTGGTAGAATCCACAAATGGTAGATTAACAAACGCATTAAACATTATAAAAGATAAGGATATTCAATCGGGTGTTCTAATCCTATCTGGGGTAGAACCTTTCCAAGTAGACCCAAGAGTTTCAACCTATATCGAGTTGCCGCTTACACATAACAACACGGAACACGTTATGAGTCGATATCCAACGCAATGGAGGATACAGCTCTTGAATGGCAAGGAAATCAAACAAGATCATTTAACGAGAGAAACACTTAATACTAATAAATGGGATTTTATTCATATCCCAGCAGTTTCATGGGAAGACAACTACAAGGATATGCGTACTTTGATCGAAGTTATCAGAAAACTGCGTGCACCTGATGGCTGTCCATGGGATAGGTCTCAGACCCATGAAACCTTGGCACCTTATCTGTTGGAAGAGACGTACGAAGTATTAGAAGAAATCGACAATGATAATTCTAAAGGGATTAAAGAAGAACTCGGAGATATATTGTTACAAGTTGTTTTACATTCTGATATCGCAGAGGAGTCTGGAAACTTTGATATTTTTGACGTCATAGACTCTTTGATAAAAAAACTTGTTTTTCGTCATCCACATGTTTTTGGTAATGACGATGTAGAAACACCTTCGGATGCAGAAGAGAAATGGGAGTCAATAAAAAGTAAAGAAAGACAAGGAGCATCCATAATGGAGGGTCTTCCAAGAGAATTACCGGCCTTATTATATGCTCAGCGAATGCAAAATCGAGCATCTAATGTTGGATTTGATTGGGAAACGGTAACCGGAGTTTTGGATAAATTAGTAGAAGAAGTAGAGGAATACAGGCAAGCTACCTCAGATGTCGATAAGACAAAAGAGTTTGGAGATATTATTTTTACGTTGGTTAATTTAGGGCGTCACTTGAAGATTGATGTAGAGAAATCCCTTAGATCTTCAAACAACCGTTTTCTTGAAAGATTCAAATTAATGGAAGGGTTACTGGAACGCGATGGTCTTAGTATTCATGATACAGATGGGCGAAAATTAGAGGAATATTGGGAGATCAGCAAAGGTATTCTAAATGAACCATAGTTTCCTAATGGAATGATCAAGCGATTGTTTAGGAATTTACAAGTGTTCATTATTTAGTGTTAGAATGACTGGTCGCAAGTTTTACATTAATTTTTCTTTGAGTACTAATATCATATGACCTCCAATATCGAGTCGTCCGCTGAAGAAAGCCCCAAGGTAGGTGCATTCGAATCATTTAAGTCGTGGAACTATACTTATTTTTGGCTCGCTTCCTTATTGTCCATAACATCATTTTTTATGTTGATGATCGCAAGAGGCTGGCTTGTATTCGATATGACGGGATCTGCGAGTATGGTCGGCTATGTTTCAGCAGTCGCGCAGACTCCCTCTCTCGTTTTGTCGGTTTTTGGAGGGGTAATCGCTGACAGATTTGATCGCAAAAAAGTCCTATTATTGAATGAAGCCATTAATTTCACAATACTTCTAATTTTGGCCATTTTGGTGGCTACTGATGTCGTAGAGGTTTGGCATTTGATGCTACTTGGACTAATTAATGGTATTACTTTCTCTCTTGCTTTCCCTGCTCGCGCTGCCATTGTTCCAAGTTTAGTTCCACCCCGAAATATAGCTAATGCCGTCGCTTTATCTTCGATCATGTTTAGCGGAGCTCAGCTTATAGGTCCACCTATAGCAGGGTGGCTTATATTAGTTTCTCCTGCCACAGCATTTTTTGCAGCATCAGGATTTGTTGGTGTAGGGATTCCTCTCTTTATGCTTCTTAAGGTTCGACAAAGCAATAATGGGTACTCCGCCGCAGATGCATCTGTATTGGAGAATATAAGAGAAGGGGTTAAATTTATAAGAGGTAATTCTCTTATATTAGGACTGATGGCACTTGGATTTTTTGTTGTTGTTTTTGGGTTACCCTATCAAACATTTCTCCCAGTTTTTGCTGAAGATATATTAAAAGTAGGCCCTGCCGGCCTAGGTTACCTAGCAGGTGCAGGAGGTATTGGAGCAATAGCGGGGTCTCTATTAATAGCGGCCTATAATACAGTTAATCAGATGAAGGCGTTTCTTGTCGCTGGAGCAATAGGTTTAGGCGTATTCATTATTGGCTTTTCACTTTCTGTATCATTTGCTTTGTCCATGGTCCTATCCCTTCTAGCTGGATTGTTTTTCCAACTAGTGATGACAGGAAACTTTTCGTTAATCCAAGTTTTGGTCCCAGATCAATTACGAGGCAGAGTACTTAGCGTTCGGTTCATTGTGTTTGGTATGACTCCAGGTGGAATATTAGCAGTCGGTGTTGCGTCTGAACAAATTGGTACTGCGTACGCAACAGCTGCTACCGGAATGATATGCCTTGCTGGAGTGATCCTGTGCTTATTGATTTTCCCTTCTTTATACAAAAAAGAACGGAATATAATCGAGTAATTATTTCGGCATTTCTTGCGTTTGGGAAGTTAGCAGTATCACTTTAGGCAAAATTATTACTAAGACTGCTCCGATTGCACTTAACACCCCAAATATCGCAAATCCCGGCGATAGATTATCATTGAAGAACGATGCTATCCATGTGAGCACTATAGGGGCTAACGAAAAAGCGAAGGAAGTCGCTGTCCATAATATTCCTTGGATTGCCCCGAAAGAGCGGCGCCCAAAGTACCCTGCTAATAGAGCCGGTTGTAACACTGTAATGGCACCAAACCCTGGTGCAAATGCGACTAAGAATATGATTAAAAGCCAGCCTAGATCCGGAGTCACAAAAGCAAAGATAATAATGCCCAACGCTTGTAGACTCAAAGCGAGAGTCGTTGCTTTACGTGGATCAATGGTATCTGCTAGCCATCCACCTCCAATGCGCCCTACTACTGTGATTATTGCCATAATCCCCACTGTGGATGCAGCAACAGATCTCGTAAATCCTACTGATTCCATAAAAGGGGACTGATAGATTTGTAGAGAGCCTATTGGCCAAAACGCCAACGAGAAAATACCAGCAATTGCCCAGAAAGTTTTTGATTTCATAGCTTGCAAGAAAAACAACCCCTCAACCTCTTCTTCAGTATCGGTTTTTCCTTGTATCCCGTCTTCGAACATACCGTAATCTTCAGGACGACGCCTTAATATCATTGTTAGAGGTAAAATTATGATCCAAATAGCTATGGCCATTAATAGAAACGTGCTTCGCCATCCAAATTGGTTTATTAATATTAGAGATGGAGTTGTAAGTAACCCTCCTAACCCCAAACCTGCAGTGGTGATTCCTATAGCTCTTCCGCGAAATACGTTAAACCAGTTTGCTACGGAAGGGATGGCTCCACCCCATATAACGATAGGGCCTATACCTGCTAACGAAAGACCCAAGTAGAAGTGCCATATTTCTTGCATAAAACCCATGAGAGCAAATCCAAGTCCGCCGCAAATCATGCCAACGCCGACCACAAGTTTAGGTCCTCGTTTATCAAAAATATTTCCTGAAATTGGAGCAAGGATTGCTCCTACTATTCCAGCGATAAGGAATGCTGGTCCGATATGATTTTCAATGGAGGCGATTTCGGCTTGCATGGGGGTAACAAATAATGTGAATGCCCAAAAGTAGAATCCGCTGTAGATGAAAGACATAACGAAAGCAGCTGCAACAATCCACCAACCATAAAATAAGCCAGTTTGGTTTTTCGCTCTATTTATCAAAATTTCATACCTCTCTTACTGTTGGATATAGGTTAATTAGGCTATTTACTTGTCAATATAGGTTGTGGTCTTTTGATTAGCATCGTGATTGGAGCTGCTAATAAAGTTAGGGCCGCAAATCCGAAGAAAAGCGGACTGTAAGATCCCGTAAGATCGAATACGATACTAGCGATTAAAGGGCTAAATGCAAAGCCAGCTTCACTAGACATGGAAAATAGCCCTTGTAGTGTTCCAAAAGAATATCTTCCAAATAAATATCCTTGAAGTGCTAACCTTGTCACTATCGTTCCACCAAACCCAATACTCCAAAAACATAAAAACAACACCAATATCCATGGTTTATCTGCAGATATCATTGCCAGTATTAAAATTGCGATTGATTGGAGAACAAAAGCGACACTCGCTATAAGTTTCTTATTAAATTTATCTGCTAGAAATCCAAAAAGGATTCTCCCAATTACTGTGCTAAGCGGCATGGCAGGCAGTAGCAAGGCGGCTGCCTGTCTCGAATATCCTACGTCTTCGAGGTATGGGGCCCAGTGGACTTGGAGAGCTGCGATAGTAAGGAATGCCAAGCTAGATCCTATTGCCATAAGCCAAAAAGCTTGTGTTCTTATAGCTTGAGAAGGGCTTAAATTCAGCTCGCCTTCGTCGTCGTGTTCCATGTCTGCATTACCCACCTGTAAAGGAGGGCTGTCAGACCCATCTGGATATAAACCATAATTCTCCGGCCTATGGCGAATGAAAAACATGGCAAACGGGATAAGTATCCAAGCTATGACTCCTACATACATGAAAGCGGTACGCCATCCTACTTCTTGTACTAGCCAGAAAAAAGGAGGAGACATTATCCCTGAAAGAGCGAACCCTAGACTGTAGAGACCTAGTGCCCGACCTTGTTTTTTTACAAACCAGTTTGCCACTGCCGGTCCACTAGAAGACCATATGCAGACGGAACCAAGATTAGCTAAAGTGAAAGCAGCATAAAATGTTGGCAGCGTTGTTACGTTTGAAACTAAAACCAAACCAGCTCCCATTGCCGTCAGACCTACTGCAATTATCGGGCGAGGACCAACTCTGTCAAAAATATTTCCTAAGAAAGGTGCAAGAATTCCAGCTAGTATTCCAATTATTGGGAAAACGCCTGTTACAACGGTTCTGCTCCAACCTGTTTCTTCGGTTAAAGGTAATATAACAACGGTGAAACCGTAGAATAAGACCCCCCCTTGAAACAGATTCAGCAAAACTGCTGCTATCGCAACCCACCATCCAAAGAAAATTTTATTGTTCGTCGTGGGATTATTGCCAATCATACTTGGAGTGCCAGTTTTCTCTGGAGCCATCTATGAGCCCAGGTAGAGACTAGAAATATGTTGATACATTTAATAATCTAACGTTCTACTAATTTTTCTTATCCGAGCCATCTTTGTTTGATGCCATAAGCAACAAACCGCCTAAAACGCTTAGGATGATCCAGATAAATATTTTTAACCCTCTTGCCATTAGGCTCTCCTGTTCCTCGTTTCGTTTTATTATTTAAGATCCACCGGCGATCGCGGGGATAATGATTAATTCATCCCCTTCAGATAAAGTCGTTTCCAATCCATCTATATATTGTATGTCATTATCGTTTAAGAAAATCGAGATAAATGGATGAACATCCCCTGATTCATCATCTAATATACGCTCTTTAAATCCTGGGTATTGTAAATCTAGTATATCAAGTGCTTGGGTAACCGTTCCTTCAGGAATTTCGAGAGTCTCTTTGCCATCAGTTACCCGCCGGAGCGCAGTCGGGACTTTCATTAATACAGCCATGATTTTCTCTAATCAGATTTCTTCAGGTCCAAAGACGCTGAATTTATGCAATAGCGTAGCCCGGTAGGTTGAGGCCCATCAGGAAATACATGCCCTAGGTGCGCACCGCAATTCTTACAACTGATTTCTGTACGTTCCATTCCGAAAGATGTATCGGTTTCGGTTTCTATTGATTCTGAATCAATAGGCTTCCAAAAACTTGGCCATCCACTACCAGAATCATATTTGGTATCTGATTTAAAAAGAGGGATTTCACAACATATGCAGTTATATACTCCGTCAGTTTTGGAGTCCCAGTAAATTCCAGTAAAAGGGGGTTCGGTCGCTTTTAACCTGGTTACTTGATACTGTTCCGGTGTAAGATTGGATTGATAATAACTGTCATCTTTTTCTAGCATTAAAGCCTCGTTTCTCATCCTACATTTATTGTGAAATGGTCTTCATCGGTAATAGGCGTTTACATAGAATACACTATATTTATGAAGCTCTACAAAAGTAATTCTACAATATAATGGAATCCCATTCCATCGCTTGTAAAGCTGCCCTGTAAATAGAGAATCCTTAATAAATTTGTGGAAGTGGGGCCATCGATCTAATCCCTTGGATCATTGATGTTCTTAGGAGGTAATCTCTTGTAAGGGCGTTATCTTTTGCCATTGCACGCATCTCGCCCTGTTTTTCCTCTCTTATTACGGGGTCTTTTTGCCGGATATTTTCTTCATTTTGAGCTGTCTGTGCTCGTATGAAATTTAAAGCTATTTTTCTTCTTTCTTCTGCGTAATGTTCCAGCAAGGGTTCATTAAGAGCATTTTTCCAGGACAAAGCTAATGCGTTACCTAGATAGAATGCGTCTTGAAGGCCTCCATTTAGCCCCATGCCTCCCAAGGGATTATTAACGTGAGCAGCATCTCCGGCAATGAAAACTCTTCCACTTCTGTAAGATGCTGCGACTCTCTGATGTACCCTGTATATATTTCGCCAAGTTATTGGATAAGGTACTTCTGTTTGATGTATTTTCTGATAGCGCTTTTGAGCAATTTCATCTAAAACAGCCGGATCTGGATCTGTATCAAAGATTGTTTCCTCTGGTTTAGTTGGGAATAAAACACGCCAAAGGCCCGGCGATCGAAGTAGTACAAACCATTCTTCAGGATCGGAGACATAGTTTACATAAGCTAAATCTGGCATTATCTCTCTAAATTCGAAAGTAGTGAACGTAACTAAGTATCTTTCGGGATATGTCATGCCATCGAATGGAATGTTGACACTTGTTCTCACGGCACTTCGTGCTCCATCCGCCCCAACAAGGTAGTCACAAATGACAGTATCTTCACCTTCAAGGTTGCGAAATTTTATTTCTACTTCGCCCTCTTTTGGATTTGCCGAGATCACTTCGTGGTTAAAAAGTATTTGGCAGTTGGGAAAAGATTTTAAACTGTCAAAAAGTAAAAGCACTAGAGCATATTGCTCGATTTGGAGTCTATATGGGAATGCGGTATCTTTTTTTAGGGCCTCCATATCGAATTCTGCAATTATTCCTTTTTCCTTATCACGAAGTTGGAATTTATCGGCTACTAACGCTTTTTTTGCTAGTTTCTCGGCTATTCCTACTTCCCCAAGCATTTCTATTGTTGGAGGATGGAACGTCGAAGCTCTATATTCTTCGACTAAAGTAGGGGCGGATTCAAAAACAGTCACTGGCACACCTTGTTGGGCAATTCGTAGTGCTGTCATTAGCCCGACAGCTCCGCCTCCTGCCACAACAATGCCTTCTATTTTACGCATAACATGCCCCCAGTTGCTCTTTTTATTTTGATTGTTTTCTAGATTCCCAGTCCGCAAAGCATTCTTTCGCAACTTTGAATCCAGCGATGGCTCTTGGATGGCCTCCATATGGTGCGACTTGCATTATGGTTTCTATGATTTCCTCTTCTGTTATACCTTGAGTAAGAGCCCCTTTTATATGTAACCCTAGAGTGTACTCAATGCCTAAAGCTGCTAAAGTGCCTACGGTTACCAGCGTTCTTGTTTTAAGATCAAGCCCTGGGCGCGACCACAATTCTCCAAATACATACTCATCCGCATAACGAAAAAATGCTGGTGCGACATCTTCAAATCCACTACGGATGCTTTCTGAGTATTCTCCGAATATTTCCTCTATTTTTTTTTGCCCACGCTCATATCTTTCGTCTGAAGTGGTCATTATTCCCTCCTATTTAAATATTACAATCAAATAATACAATTCTTTCAAATTATATTATATGATAGCTCCTTCTTCTTTAAATTGGCCGATTTGTTCCCATGAGTAACCTGCTTGCAGGAGTTTTTCCTCAGTGTGTTGCCCGAGGATTGGCGCACCGGAGACTGGGTCGATGTCTTCCCCTGATATTTTAAATGGAACCTTGATGATTTCTACTTCTTTTTCGTAGGAATTCTCAATAATAGAAGTATAATCGTTTGCTTTTATTTGCGGATCTATTATTGATTCATCAAGGGTTTGAACAGGTGCCCATATACAACCCTCTTCATCTAATTTAGCTCCCCATTCCGCTAATGATTTTGATAAGAATATTTCTGTAAGCTCTTGTATCAATTCAGTACTGTTTTTAGCTCTACCCATGGCAGTTGCGGAGCCAAACCGGGCACCCAAATTTTCTATACCAAGGGCATTACAAAAACCCGGCCAAAAACGGTCGGAATCAAACATGACTAATTGTATCCATTTGAGATCTTTTGTCCTATAAAAATTCGATAGTGGATTGTTAGTATGTTTCGGTGAGTGCTTTTTAACTGCCTTTTTATGCCTCATAGCTGCCGCGAAATCTAATCCAAGAACCCATAATCCTGAATGTAAAAGAGAGCACTCTATTTTCCTGCCTTTACCTGTTCGTTCTTTGTCTAATAAAGCCAAAGATATACTTGTGGTCAATGCTAGAGAAGTTACTTGATCTCCCATACCAGGCCTTTGTTGTGCAGGTGATTCTCCCTCGTTACCGATAGAACCCATTATTCCTGACCTTGCCCAGAAAGCAGCATAATCAAATCCTAAACGATCTCTCTCTTCTCCTTTGGTTCCATAACCGGTTAGAGCCACATAGATTATTTGTGGATTTGCAGTCAAACAATCCTCGTAGGTTAGGTTGTATTTTGCCTGTCTTTCAGGAACCAGATTGGTTACTACTATATCTACGTCCTCAACTAATTTACGAACTATTTCTTGTCCATAAGTGTTACCCAGATTTATACCAACGCTTTTTTTTCCTCTGTTCAGCTGTTCGAAAGATGTATTCTCATCGTCTGACTCACTCGTTATGATCCCATCAGGCGTCACGTCTATGCTTCTCACAGGATCCCCAGTCTCTGGATGCTCAATCTTTGTAACCTCAGCACCAAGGTCCGCAAGAATTGAACATGCTGATGGAGCAGCTACCCAGTTTGCGATTTCCAAAACTTTAATGCCTTTTAGCAGTTCTGACATATAGCCCCCTATTTATTTATAACCCATTCTGACACGCAAGTGTCCCATGCTTGAACCAAAAATCCTATTTTGGATAGTTTGTTCATAATAGCTCATCATTGTCATTATAATTAAAGAAACGATCACACTAAAAGGGGTGTCGTATTTGAAATGAAAGATAAGTTCGCTGGTACCTCCCAAGTATTCCCTGGGTATAACTTAATCATACCGAATGGTCCTATTCAAAGCATGGGTAGAAATGGGCTAGATAACAACGCTTATCTTATAGATATGCACGGTGAAGTTCGCCACAAATGGGAGGTTAGCTCAGGCCTAAAGTATGGAATGCTGCTACCTAATGGTAATTTATTGGCTAGAACCAGGGCTCCTAAACAGTTGTCAATGGGGATACCACCGCTTGCTGGGTCGAGTGCATCAATTATAGAAATTGACTGGGATAGTAATCTTATATGGAACTACGAGCATAATTCACTGCACCATGATTTTTCCCGAATAAAAAATGGTAATACGATAGCCCTTTTATGGGAGCAAATTCCAGTTCATCTTGTATCAAATATAAAAGGCGGGGTACAGCCTGATAAAAAAAGCGAATTCATGTTTGGTGATGTCTTGAGAGAAATAGATTCTAAAGGCGAAATTGTTTGGGAATGGAGATCTTGGGAGCATTTAGATTTTGATAACCAGGTTATTTGTGAAATGGAAAAAAGAGATGAGTGGACACATGCAAATTCGGTATTTGTAATGCCAGATAACAACATATTAGTGAGTCTCAGAAACACTAATACCATCATCATTATAGATAAGGTTACTGGAGATATAGTTTGGGAATGGGGAAGCGATGTCTTGCAGCACCAACACGATGCTACTTTATTGGATGAAACAAAGATTTTGGTTCTTGATAATGCTACACATAAGAATCAAGGTGCCAGGGTTATGATTGTCGATATTTTGACCCGTAAGGTGATTTGGGAATACTCTGGACCAAAAGACCGACCATTTAAAGCACCTTACGCAGGATCAGTAGAAAGACTTCCAAATGGCAATTGGTTTATATGCCAAGGTTCCGAAGGTAAAATATTTGAAAGCGATGGATCGGGGAGCATATTATGGGAATATACTAACCCGTATTTTATACCAAACCAGTCAGGACAGCTGAACAATGGGTTATTTAGAGTACATCGATACCCTGTAGACCATCCCATATTTCGAGATAAGAATTTGTAGTATCCCTGTCAACTTGTGGTTCGTTAAAGAAATCTTTTTTTCTGTAAAACCAGCGCTAACTAAGAGCTCCTTTCTTTTTTAAATTAGCAGTAGTTTTTTTTGAGAATCCTAATACTTCTTCAAACACGTATTGGTTATGTTCTCCCATTGCGGGGGCTGGATTGGTTGATGTCCCAGGGGTTTCTGATAAATGAACGTTCAGGCCTTGATGTTCTGTAAAGCCGAATTCTGGGTGGTCTATCTGAACAATTCCTTCGGCCCTAGATCGTAAATGCACGTCGTGATAAAGATCTTCTGCGTTCATTACGGCGCTGGCGGGGACTCCTGCTTTTTGAAGGATCCTTGCTACGGTTGTTGCTGTGAACTGGTTTGTCCATTCATTTAATCGTTGATCTAGTGCCTCTTTATTAGCGACTCTGCTATCTATATTTGAATACTCCGTTTGTTCTGCCCAGCTGGGTGAACCGATAGCGGTCTTTAGATTTTCCCATTGTTCTTGATTTTGTATTGAGATTGCGCACCATGAGTCGTAGCCTACACAAGAATAAACATCATGAGGAGCAGCTTCGCTTGAGTTGTTGCCAACAGGTTTCGGAGGCCGCTGATTGTGAGTATAGTCAATTATTCCGACGCCCAGGAAATGCGCCATCGCTTCCAGTTGGGCTATTTCAATAAGTTGGCCACTACCTGTCCGATCTCGATATTCCAATGCTCCAACGACTGACATGGCGCCCAATATCGCGGCAACGTAATCTGGGAATGGCATTTTCACCCTTGTGTCCAGCGGGCTACTTTCTGCACCCCAGAGGTGAGTGAGTCCGGTCATGCCCATTACTTGCTGTCCATAAGATCGGTATTCATGGATAGGACCAGAAGATCCCATTCCTGGCATTGATAGCATGATAATATCTTCTTTATATTTTTTTACTTCGGAGTAACTAATCCCTAGTTTCTCCATAACTCCTGGCCTAAAATGCTCTATAATCACGTCACTCTTTTTAACCAATTGGAAGAAAGTCTCTTTCCCCTCTTTGGTCCTGATGTCGATGGTGACACTGAGTTTATTTCTGTTCATATCAGTGTAATTAGTCCCCATTGTTCTTGGGTTCTCTAATCCTTCGGATTCTATTTTTATTACCTCTGCGCCAAAGAATCCTAGATACATTGCTCCAATAAATCCTGCATGCGCTCTTGTTAGATCTATCACTCTTATACCTGTTAGAGGAGAATCTAAGGATGTTATGGGCGGTGTTTTTTTAGCTGATGCCGGTGTTTTTTTAATGGAAGCTTTTCCTCTTAACTGCTCTTTTATTTCTTTGGTATGTTCACCAATGGTTGGAGCTGGGCGTGACGCTTGCCACTTAGACTTTTCGTAGATTACAGGGGGTCCTGGTCTCTTAAATTTTCCGATTACCGGATGATCTTCTTCGACTATGAACCCTCTTTCTTCTACGTGAGGGTGCTTAACAAACTCTTCCATTTTTAGTAGAGGGACTATAGGAATTCCGCCTTTTTGCCCTTTTTCTACAAGTTCATCCCTGTTAACCTGTATCGCGAATTCTTGAACGAAAGAATCAATCATTTCTCTATTCTCAGTTCGAACCTCTCGTTTTTGCCAAAGCGGGTCTGACAGAATGGGATGGTCAAGAACGTTTCGGGCGAGTCTTCCAAAATGCTCGTCTGAATAAACTGAGATATTTACGTATCCAGAATCGGCTGTGTGATAAGTGTTGACCGCACCAAAAGCAGTGTGAGAACCTTCCCTTCTAGTGATCATATCTAGATACTGGTATCTGGATATATAGCTATTTTGAAGCCATAAAACAACCTCTTGCCTAGATACGTCTATGTGTTGTCCATTACCCGCAAGAATTGATTTTGCCCTAATAGCTAAGAGTGCTCCAAATGCTCCATGAATTGAGGCAAATTGAGACAAAAGCTCGAATGGGGCCATGCAGGGAGCAGCATTATCGTCACCGTTCGCATACATTATTCCCCCTGCTGCTGCTGCTATCAGTTCTCCGCCTACCCAACTTGCTTTTGGGCCAGACTGCCCGAAAGGAGTAATCGATATATATATTAGATTTGGGTTAAGATCGTGTATGGTTTCATAATCTAACCCTAAAGTTTTCAGAAACCCTGGCTGAAAATCTTCGACTAGAATATCGGCTTGCTGAATCAAGTCGACCAAGACACTCCGGTCTTCATCCGAAGATGTGAAATCTAAAACAATACTCCTCTTACTTCTGTTTGCATTGATAAATGATAAGCTCCGTTCAGGGCCAGCAATATCTTCAGCAAAAGGGCCAATTGACCTTGAGGGGTCGCCCCCTGAAGGCTCTACCTTTATCACATCTGCGCCTAGATCACCTAAAGTCCTTGCGCACATTTGCGACAGGTGACTAGTTAAATCTATAACGCTATATCCGTCCAGTATGGAAGTAGCGGTATTGGACTGCTGATCAATAGCCATGGTTATCTCATTTTCCATTGAGGAGATCGTCGCTCCGTGAAAGCTAACGGCCCTTCTTTAGCATCTTCGCTGCCTAAAACTTTGGCAGATAATTCTTTAGAGAAGCGTTGTGAATTTTCAGGCGACATACTTTTGCCCGTGTAAGCTATTTCTTTGATCGCCTGGACCGCAAGAGGTGCGCAGCTTTTTATTTGTTCAGCAATCCGCAAGCACGCTGCCATGACTTCCTCTCTATCTTCGACCACCTCTTGTATTAAACCTGATCGAAGCGCGTCTTCTGATGAGACTCTTTCCCCTGTCAACATTATTTTTAGTGCATCTCCTAGTGGCATCATACGGGTCAGATAATGTAGTCCGTAACCTGGCATTATGCTCCACCTTGGCTCCGGCAGCCCAAACTGGGATTTTTTGCTAGCAACCCTTATGTCACATTGCATTGCTAATTCCAATCCTCCGGCTACACAAAACCCGTCGATGGCGGCTATTATTGGTTTCCATACACCTAAATCAGGAATATATTGGGACCCTAAGCTTGCTTCTGCAAAAGCTGATAACCCCTCTTCCTGCCTTTCGTTGACTTCCTTTAAGTCAGCTCCTGCTGAGAAGGCTTTTCCTCCTGCTCCAGTAACTATGGCTACAAAAACTTCTGGGTCATTTTTGATTTCAATCCATGCATTATAAAGGCCTTCATTTACTGAGCTATTTAATGCGTTTAAAGCTTCGGGACGATTAATGGTCACATACGCGATGTTGTCCTTCTTCTCATAGATTACGGTGTTATTTGTTGAGTTCGCCATGATCTCCTCCTAATAATTTCCTTGCTATTCTAGTTCTTTCCATGGTCGGGGCGCCCAGATTTGAACTGGGGACCTCCGCGTCCCGAACGCGGCGCGCTGCCGAACTGCGCTACGCCCCGATGATATATCAAATGTAATGTAAATCTATAAGAACTTAGGCATTTCCTTCCAATAAGTTTTTACCATATCATACGAATAATATATATTTATTAAGTACGAAATCGTTTTTACGTAAGTTTAGAATAGAATACAGTAATAAAAGCTTTTACTCTAAATTGTTAAATATGTAATTAAAATATCTAAAGTTGGTAGTAGATGGTAGATAATAATAGACCTAAAACTCTCTCAACCCTGATTGGTGAACGCATTCTGGTATTGGATGGCGCAATGGGGACTACTATACAAGATTTGTCACTGACCCCCGAAGATTTTGGAGGCAGCGAGTATGAAGGATGCAACGAATTCTTGAACGTAACTCGACCAGAACTTATTCGCGGCATCCATAACAAATTTCTGGAAGCTGGAGCCGATATAATTGAGACAAATAGTTTTGGAAGTACCCCTTTAGTTTTAGCCGAATATTCCCTTCAAGACCGCGCCGAAGAGATCAGCATGCTCGCAGCTAGTAATGCAGTTGAAGAAGCAAAGCAATTTTCTACAGTTGATAAGCCTCGGTTTGTAGCCGGCTCTATGGGGCCAACTACAAAAGCAATATCAGTCACAGGTGGCGTCTCTTGGGACGAATTAGTTGAGAGTTACCGAGTTCAAGCAAGAGGGCTTATAAGTGGAGGAGTAGATTTACTTTTATTGGAAACTTCGCAAGATACCCTCAATGTGAAAGCGGGACTGGAAGGAATTGACAGAGCTTCAGCAGATACGTCCATTGATTTGCCTGTCGCTATTCAGTGCACTATAGAAACTATGGGCACTACTCTAGGAGGCCAAGATATTGAAGCGTTTTATACTTCAATATCTCACCGTAATTTGATCTGGGTTGGTTTAAATTGTGCAACTGGCCCAGAGTTTATGCGTGATCACGTTAGGAGCCTAGCAGAGATTTCAAAATTCCCAGTTTCAGTAATTCCAAATGCAGGACTACCAGACGAGGATGGGGTTTATCATGAGACTCCCCAGAAGATGTCTGAAATCCTTGATTCTTTTCTTAAAGAAGGGTTGGTTAATATTGTTGGTGGATGCTGTGGGACAGGAACCAGCCATATTGATCAGATGTGCTTGTTGGTAAATAAGTATCATCCAAGAAGAATAAATTTTACGCCTGAGTCAAAGCTTTCAGGATTGGAAGCCGTCGTAGTTAATGATGATTCCAAACCAATTCTTATAGGTGAGCGAACAAATGTGTTAGGTAGCAGAAAGTTTAAAAGGTTAATTTTAGAAGGTAAAATCGATGAAGCCTCTGAGATAGGACGCCACCAACTACGGGGTGGGGCGCACTTGTTAGATGTATGCTTACAGGATCCTGACCGTGAAGAAACACAAGACATGATCGATTTCTTAGATGCGCTCACAAAGAAAATAAAAGCCCCATTGGTGATTGATTCTACTAGTTCAGAGGTTATAGAAGAAGCACTAAAGCGAACCCCCGGAAAATCTTTGATAAATTCAGTAAATTTGGAAAACGGGGAAGAGCGCTTCGAACAAGTAGTCCCCTTAGCTAAGAGGTATGGAGCGGCGTTGGTTGTTGGGTGCATAGATGACGATCCAGACCAAGCGCAGGCAATAACTAAGGAGCGTAAACTGGAAATAGCAACACGTTCTTATACGCTACTCACTGAAAAATATGGGGTTTTACCAGAAGATATCTATTTTGACCCATTAGTTTTCCCAATTGGAACAGGAGATAAAAATTATATTGGATCGGCAATTGAGACGATCGAAGCTATTAAAAACATAAAACAAGCTCTCCCTTTAGCAAAGACTATTCTAGGTATATCCAACGTATCCTTTGGGCTTCCTTCAGCAGGTCGCGAAATACTCAACGCTGTTATGCTTTATCACTGCGTTTCATCTGGACTTGATACAGCAATAGTGAATACTGAAAGCACCGAACGATATGCATCTATATCGGATGAAGAACGTAAACTTGCAGAGAATCTGATTTGGTGGGAAGGCGATGATCCTATAGCAGAATTCGCCGATCATTTTAGAGAGCGAAAAGTTAAAATTGCCCCATCAGCTAATAAAAACCTAACCTTAGACGAGCGAATATCTGGATGTATTATTGAAGGAACTAAAGAAGGACTTATACAAGACTTAGATGAGGCTCTTAAAAAATCATCGGCGTTGAATATTATCAATGGCCCTCTAATGGATGGAATGGACGAAGTCGGCAGACTATTCGCTGGGAATGAACTAATAGTGGCCGAAGTTTTACAATCCGCTGAGGTTATGAAAGCCGCGGTTGCCCACTTGGAACCGTTTATGGAATCTGGTGAGTCAAATATAAGAGGAAGTGTGCTTTTAGCGACAGTAAAAGGGGATGTTCATGATATTGGGAAAAACCTTGTGGACATTATGCTTTCAAATAACGGTTATAAAGTAATCAATCTTGGGATAAAAGTTTTGCCTCAGGAGCTAGTAAAGGCTTCTAAGGAAAATAACCCCGATATTATTGGTTTATCAGGGCTCTTAGTAAAATCAGCTCAAATGATGGTAGAGACAGTTAAAGATCTTAAAGAAGCCGGCATTGAGGTACCAGTATTGGTTGGCGGAGCTGCTTTGAGTAACAGATTTACCCGTCTTCGAATTGCACCTAACTATGGAGGCTTAGTTGCATACGCTCCAGATGCTATGGCAGGGCTTAGGATTGCTGGTGAAATACAGGATGAAGAGAAGAGAAAACAATTAGTAGTGCAAATAGATAAAGAGGCCGAGGAATTAGCTAAGCGCGCCCAGAGAGATGCGGAGCGTCGTAGCTCAGGCTTGGTAACAGAAAATAATAAAGGCTCTTCGGTAAAAGTACTTAGCCAAGTACCTGTCCCGCCAGATTTAAAGGGGCACACTATTAACGACTACGATTTGAACAAGATTTTTTCTTATATAAACCCAACGATGCTTTACGTCCGGCACTTGGGGTTCAGAGGAAAATTTACGGAAAGATTAAACGAGGGAGACGCTAAAGCTTTAGAGCTTGCAGCTAAGGTATCAGCGGTCCAAGAAATAATGTTAAAAAGAGATGATATCCAAGCCAAAGCGGTCTATAAATTTTTTCCTGCAGAAGCGGCGGGCAATGATGTTAAGTTATTCACAAGTGATGGAACTAGCTCGACATTCAAATTTGGAAGACAAACGGCAGGAGACCATTTATGTTTATCTGATTATGTGTTGCCGCAACTATCAGATAAAACTGATTACACTGCTTTATTTGTTACCAATATTGGACCTGGTGTTCGAAATTTAGCAGAGGAATGGAATGAAAAAGGTGATTATTTAGCATCACATATATTGCAAGTGCTAGCATTAGAAGGTGCAGAAGCCTTTGCCGAGTTGCTACATCAGCAGATAAGAAGAATGTGGGGAATCTCAGATCCTGAGGACATCACTAAAGAGCAACTTTTTAAAGCGCAGTATCATGGGAAGAGATTCTCTTTTGGATATCCTGCATGTCCCAGGCTTGAAGATCAATTATTACTTTGGGAGTTATTAAATCCTACTGATAATATCGGCGTTCAGTTGACCGATGAATACATGATGGATCCTGAGGCATCTGTAAGTGCGATGGTATTTCATCACCCGGATGCAAAATATTTCAATTTAGGAGCGCAAGATATTGAGCTCCTTGAAAACAGGATAAAAGGAGAGAATTAGATATAGTATGGGACAAAGTTACTACTATTACGAGGGAGTAAAGACATTTACCTCAAACCTGGATAAAAACCAGGTGGTGTACGGAGGTGTGCTTCCTATGGCGAAAATGGCTACAGGGGATTGGGTTCGCCTTGTAATCTTCCCATTGATTTTGGACCAGGAAATAAAATCTTCTGGTAAATCAGTAAAAACAAAATACATTTTCTTGGTACCTGATTGGGATACTGATGAAGTACAGATTTTAGGATCGAATCGATTTTATTTGAAACCACATGGGAGAATATATAAATATCAATTAGATCCTGAAGGGTGTCATGAAAATAGATCGGATCACTGGGAATCTATTTTTCTAGAAGACGTTGCCGCCGCTACTGAAGGGCTTGAGAAAATTAACATAGAGTTAATTAGAGCTTCCTCACTATTATCTGAAACTTCGTTTTTAGATTTATTAAGGATAGCCTTGAATCAACCTGAGTCTATTATTGAACTGGCAGAGAAAATATTCGGCCCCAATGATTCTTCTAGAGAACCCTCTAGTTTGGCGGGCCCTGTTTGCAGAGAGTGTAAATATTCTGTAGGTGAAATGGAATATATTAAGGACTGGGATAGGATTCAATATTCCTGTTCGAGGTGTGGCAATGTTCAAGAAGCGGACATATCTGAGCAAGAGTATTGGGTACAATCCGAAGTTTTGGAATCAGCAGCTCTAGCGGTCATTGATCCAACACTAAAGATAATTAGAGAGAACGACGAATATTTAAATAGAGATTCAGTGATTGAGGGATTTATTGATAGCAATAATAAAGGCTGGTCAGATGACTTGGATAAAATGGTAGTCCCATTTGTCGATAGTGAAAGAGGTGGGCATAGCATCAAAGATTTGATGGAATTTGCTCGTGAGTGGGATAAACCTCATGCTGAACTAGCATAGAATTAATTGAGAATTGGAGTGGTATCAACTGCTACAATAGTCATGAAAATAAATCAATTATGGAGCGATAAATGAACGATGTTTCTCCAGAGATCCTTGCCGAACTATCTTTGACACAAGATGAGTACAAATTAATCCTGAAAAGTTTACAACGGACTCCAAATGAGCTTGAGTTAGGAATGTTTGGGATATTGTGGAGTGAACATTGTGGTTATAAACATTCAAAAAACCTACTTAGAACTTTCCCTAATACATCTCCAAGGGTTTTAATTGGCCCTGGTGAAGAGAATGCAGGCGCAGTTTCTATAGGAGACGGTCTGGCGGTAGTTATGAAAATCGAATCTCATAATCATCCGTCTGCTATCGAGCCGTATGAAGGAGCTGCTACGGGCGTTGGTGGGATTGTCAGAGATATTTTTAGTATGGGTGCGCGTCCTATTGCTTTGCTTAACGCTCTATTTTTTGGCCCACTTAATGAAAGCCCACGTAATGTTTTTCTTTTTGATGGAGTGGTTGCTGGTATTGGTGGATATGGGAATTGTATTGGCATACCCGATATAGGAGGTCAAGTCACCTTTGAACGCCCATATAATGGTAATCCATTGGTTAACGCAATGTGTGTTGGAATAGCACCAGAAGATGAACTTGTTAGAGCACAAACTGGGGGCAAAGGAAACAGTTTGTTGCTTGTTGGAGCAGATACCGGTAGGGATGGGATACATGGCGCAACCTTTGCTTCCGTGGACTTAACTGCGGAATCCGAAGAACGGAAAACAGCGGTACAGGTCGGGAACCCTTTCTTGGAAAAAGTTTTGCTGGAAGCGTGCCTCGAGATAGCAAGTGAAGGTGCTTTGATTGGTATGCAAGATCTTGGAGCAGGAGGCCTGACAAGCGCAGTCATTGAGAGCGCAGCCAGTTCAGGTAGTGGGATTGATATTGATGTGGCACTTGTGCCAAGGAGCGAAGAAGGGATGACTCCCTACGAGATTATGTTATCTGAATCCCAAGAGCGCATGTTAATCGTTGTAAATGATGACCAATATCAATCCGCTAAAAAGATTTTTGAGAAATGGGATCTATCGTGCGTGAAGATCGGAACTGTAATCGATGGAGACACTGCAATAATTAGAGACTCTGGAGTTATTGTTGGTGAATTACCAATCAGCTCACTGGTGAATGCTCCTGCCTACGACATTCAAGGACAAGAGGATACAAAAATCATAAATTTAAGGAATGAATCTTTAGAGACTTTAGATGAGCCAACCGATAGGAACCGTACCCTATTGAAAATGCTAGATTATGGCAATATTGCGAGCAAGAAATCAGTTTACCGTCAATATGATCACCAGGTGGGCAATAATACCCTTATTGCCCCAGGAGCAGGAGATGCTGCTGTCATGAGGATAAAAGGCACGAAAAAGGGAATAGCGTTAACCGTAGATGTTAACCCTCTAGCCTGCTATTTAGACCCATATGTTGGCGGGGCTTTGGCAGTAATAGAGGCCGCTCGTAATATTTCATGCGTTGGTGCTACTCCCTTGGCTATCACCGACTGTTTAAATTTTGGAAACCCCGAACGCCCAGAGATTGCTTATCAATTGACAGAAGCAATAAGAGGAATGGCAGATGCCTGTCGTGAATTGGAACTTCCAGTTATAAGCGGAAATGTTAGTTTATATAACGAATCGCAGGATGGAGCAATTTATCCAACCCCTACTGTAGGGATGGTTGGTTTGTTGGAAGATGTGGAACATAGAAACGGAGCTGGGTTTGTCTCAGAAGGAGATCAGATTTTCTTGCTCGGTAGGGAGAATTTGGAATCCCAAATACAAGATTTAGGTGGGTCTAGTTATTTATCTGTGATACATGGGAAAATAAGTGGTGCTCCACAATTAGATTTCAGTCTTGAGAAAAATGTCCAAGGATTTATTCGAGATGCGAGTAATAAAAATTTAATCAATTCAGCCCACGATGTTTCTGAAGGAGGTCTTATTGTTGCGATTGCTGAATCTTGCATAATGGGTAATATGGGAGCCTCAATCAGTGAACCCCTACCCAAAGAAGCTTCTTTGGATTCCTGCCTATTCGCTGAAACTCCTGGTAGGATCGTTGTTTCAGTTTCCCAAACTGTTGCCAATGAGTTCAAATCGCTTGCAATGGAGTCACAAATACCTATATATTCTTTGGGTGTCGTAAGTGGGGACAAGCTCAAATGGGCTGGCACAATCGACGTTTCTCTCGAGAGCCTAAGGGAAGCTTGGGAAGAAGCACTTTAAAAAAATATATTTAAACTCTATAATCATTTATTCCGTGAGCAGCAATTTAGGAGGCAGCAATAACGATGAAGGTTGTTTTAATTCAAGAAGTAGAAAACCTGGGCATAGCCGGAGATATTAAAGATGTCAAAAGTGGATATGCACGGAACTACTTGTTGCCGGAAGAATTAGCAGTATTGGCGACGCCCCAAGAACTGGCAGCGGCAGGCGCCCGAAGAGAGCGTGAACTTGTACGGAGACAACAATTAAATGAAGAGATGGAATCAGTAGCGGCTTCTTTGATAGATCAATTATTAATGCCTGTTAAAGTCGGTGGAGCTGGTCAACTGTATGGCAGTGTTAGTGTGGCTGATATAGCTGAATCTATAAGCAATTTAGTAGGTGCAGATATTGATCGGAAAGCTATTAATCTTTCAGGTCCCATTCGAGAGCAAGGGCACCATGAAATTAGTGTGCGCTTTGCCCCAGATGTATTTGCGGAAATAACGGTAACGGTATTTGATGATTCAATGGATCCGGTTCCGGGCCTTGACTTTAAATTTGAAGACGAGGAAGAAGAAGAAGAACCTACTTTCCAAGGAGCCATTGCGCAGATTGAAGCTGAAGAGAACGAAGCTGAAGAAAGCGAAACACCATCTGAAAACTTGCCCGACCAAATTGTTGATGATGAAACTATAAAAAGCGAATCAGAAGAAGACTCTGAAGACGAGTCTAACAGTACAGACGAAACAGAAGAATCAGAAAATTAAGTTTCGGCACGAGGGTTAAGATTGTATACAGAACAATTACCTCCTCATGATGATCAAGCAGAAGAAGCTGTATTAGGCTCCTTGGTAATCGATAGTGAGTCCGTTCCAAGAGTTGCTGCAACACTAGTTCCGTCTGATTTTTTTCGACAAAAACACTCCTGGATATTTGAAGCTTGCTTAGCCTTATTTTCTCGCAATGAACCTGTAAACCAGATTAGTTTGGCGGATGAATTAGCGAGGCAAAAAAGATTAGAGGAAATTGGAGGCTTGCAATTCCTCAGTTATTTAGTTACTAGTGTGCCAACCTCAGTTTACGTTGAACATTACGGGCAAGTTGTGAAAAGACTCTCGATTATGCGGCAATTAATAAATGCCGGAGGCAAAATTGTAGATATTGGTTATAAAGCAGAAACCGACGAGGAAGATGCTCTGAGGAAAGCAGAAGACTTTATCTATGAATTAAGAATGGGTCGGTCTGAGCGTGATCTAGTTTCCCTCCACCAAGCTTTAG
This sequence comes from Dehalococcoidia bacterium, assembly GCA_045562535.1. Lineage (GTDB taxonomy): Bacteria > Chloroflexota > Dehalococcoidia > UBA6926 > UBA6926 > UBA6926. The sequence continues at coordinate 117,172 of JBJKVP010000006.1, forward strand.
ATAAATATCTTGAGGATGATTTAAATAAGCAAGACGAGAACACCGCAGGCGTTACAACTGGCTTTGTTGATTTGGATCGATTATTGGGAGGATTTCAGCCTTCGGATTTAATAATACTTGCGGCACGACCTGGAGTAGGGAAGAGCGCCCTGGCTCTTAACATCGCGAAAGCCATTACTTCACAGAGGAACCCTGATGGGAAAAGAGGAGTGGTGGCTTTCTTCAGTATTGAGATGGCAACAGAACAAATAGTTGAGAGATTATTAGCAGGAGAGTCAGGCATAGATACGAGACGTTTGCGCCAGTCTAAAGAATGGTCGGAGCAAGACGAAGCGAAAATAATGGAAGCCGTTGGCCAATTAGCGGACCTCCCACTTTACTTAGATGACTCGCCCTTATTAGGTCTTGTTGAGCTACGATCAAAAGCCCGCCGTCTTTATTTAGAAGAGGGATTAGATTTGGTTGTTGTTGATTATTTGCAATTAATGAGCGGCAGTGGTGGATTCGGTGGCAATAGAGTTCAAGAAATCAGCGAGATTTCTAGATCACTGAAAGCACTGGCTCGGGATTTGAATGTCCCTGTTCTGGCCCTGTCACAGCTTTCTAGAGCTGTTGAAGGGAGACCTGGACATGAACCACTTCTTTCCGACCTTAGAGATAGTGGAAGCATTGAGCAAGATGCCGATGTAGTTATGTTTTTATATAGACCGGATGTTTATTTCACCGAAGAAGAATGGGAAAGACAGCACCCTGGTGAAGATTATCCAAGGGGAGTCGCTGACCTCATTGTAGCTAAACATAGAAATGGTCCATTGGGTAGACCACAGTTGGTTTTTCGAGAACGAACTACTACTTTCGTTGATGCCGCCTTGCGAGACGGGCCTGCTCCGAACGTAGGAATGTTTTAATAGGTGAGCTATTTATGAAAAAATCGAGACATATACCTCAGCAGGGTGACCGTTTAGAAATCCCGGAACGGTTTTTTTCAGAAGTTCTTCCAACCACAACTAATATTCTAGAGCTAAAAACTAGCCTTATAATTTTGAATGAAATTGGAATACGACAAAAAGAGAACCAATTTTTAACCTATGGGGATATAAAAAAATTAGAACAATTAGGGTCGCTTCAAACCACTGAAAATCAGACTCTAATACAATTAATTGATATAACTCTAAAAAATTTAATCCAGTTGGGTGTGATATTCTCAAGGTTATCGGAGGTTGCAAAAGCAGATTCCGAAGAAATATATTTCTTAGATGATTTGGAAGGCCGCAAACTTTCTGACAATCTTAATTTTGGTATTGTCTCTCCAAAAGCAACAATAGATAATCCAAAGAGAAGCACTACAATATTTGACCTTTATGAAAACGTTATTGGAATGATCCCGGGAGCGCAAATAGCACAAGAATTAATGGAAGCTGAAAAAACTTATCCAGCTCAATGGCTACAAGATGCATTTGATGAGGCAGTGACTCAGGATGTAAGAAGGTGGGCCTATATAAGAGCCATATTAGCAAGCTGGAGCAATGGGGGTAGAGGGAATTACGATGGAAAGACTGGGGGACGCAATTCAGAGAGCAGGTATCAATCCGGGAAATACGGGAAAATCGTCAGGTCAAAATGATCAGCGATCTTTTTTAAAAGATTCAGGTTCTCAAAAACCAGAATGTGATATTTGTAACGACACTGGGTGGGTACGCTACTCCGCAGAAGTAGATGCGCAAGAATTTGGTAAAATCTATCCTTGTGAGCATCGCCGTGATGAAATCAAAAAAGCAAATTTCGAGCGGCTAGAGAAATATAGTAACCTTTCGCAATTTAAAGGGCTTACCTTTGAATTGACTAAGGAAATTGGTGTTCGAGAAGACGCAACTAGCAAAGAAATGTTCCAGACGGCCTTTGAAGAGGCGAAGAAATTCGCTGAACAACCGGAAGGCTGGATAGTTTTTGCTGGCCCTTCGGGAAGTGGTAAAACACATCTTGGTGCTGTTATTGCCCACGAGAGACTTAGTAGGGATTTCCCAGCTCTTTTTGTATTCATTCCAGATTTCCTAGACCATTTAAGAGCTGCGTATGCTCCGGATTCAGAAGTTCAATATGATTCGCTTTTTCAACAAATCAAAGAAGCCCCTTTCTTGGTTCTTGACGACCTAGGCGCTCAATCTTCTACCACTTGGGCCCAAGAAAAACTTTTCCAAATATTGAACCACCGTTTCGTTTCAAAGATGCCCACAGTGATAACTTTAGCAAAACCTCTAGGTGACCTTGAGCAACGGATTCAGAGTCGAGTGATGGATGTTAGTCATTCTCAATACTTACCGCTTGGAGTCGAAGACGGGAAATGGAGTGGAAATGATGCTCTGGACCTCCCACTATTCAAAGAAATGACAGTAGCCTCGTTTGACCCAGCCCGACAAGGATCAGCCGAATTATCTTCTCCTCAAAAAGCAAGTTTAAAAATGGCTTATACCCTTGCTAAAAACTATGGTGAAACTCCAGAAGGTTGGCTAGTATTAATGGGCGAAAATGGTGTTGGCAAAACACACCTAGCAGCTTCTATAGCTCACAGGGCTCGTTCAGATGGCCGTAGTGTTTTGTTTTTGGTAGTTCCTGATTTACTTGACCATTTGAGGTACACTTTTCGCCCGGATAGCGATGTTACTTATGATGAATTATTCGAAGAAATAAAACACGTGGACATGTTGGTTCTGGATGATTTAGGTGCACATGGCACTACATCGTGGGCCAAAGAGAAACTCTATCAGATAATTAACTACAGATATGTTGCACGGCTTCCTCTTGTAGTAACCACAAATTTGTCTTTAGATGAACTTGAAAGATCAGAGCCAAGGATCGCTTCACGTTTGGCAGATACAAGATTTAGCGTACCTTTTCACATAGATGCCCCAAACTATGGGGTGACTCTAAGATAATTATGATCGTATGGTGAACAGTAATGACACAAGAAAATGATCTTCAGCATTGTATTTTTTGCGAAATCATTGCCGGGAGGGAGCCCGCTGATGTGTGGTATCAAGACGAAGAATTTATTGTTTTCCGTAATCAGTTAAGATGGCTACCAGTCCAGCTTTTGCTGGTTCCTAAAAAACATATGACGCAGTCAGAACTATGGTCTGATATTGGGAGAGCTGCGGAACTTGCCAACTCTCTTGGTAAAGAGTTCGCTCCTAATGGGTACAGACTACTGTCTAATTTTGGGCAAGATGGCATGCAATCCCAGCCCCACGCACATATTCACGTATTAGGAGGAACCCAACTTGGCATGTATGTTGGTGGCTAATAGTTGGTAATGAGCCAATTAATGATCCAATAGGGATTGACAGCTCTATAGATAGCAAGTAATCTTTCGTAAGGCTACTGGTAAACACGAAAATTACCGGAGCTTTTTTTCTTGGTTGGATACTTTAATTTATTAGAGGTATTAGTAGTGAACGAGGTAGATCCATCGGCTCTCACGGCAGCAGACTGGGACCAGGTGACCGTAACCTTATCGTTCATATGGGCCTTTTTTGGAGCACAAGTATCTGCTGCCCTTAATTTCGTGATGGCCCATGCGTTTATTCCCTCTCTAGTTACAACAGGCCACATTCCTAAATCTGCTAATAAAATCAGACCATTTTTTTATGGCGCTACAATTGCTTTCGGCATGGGTGCTGTTTGGTCTATGGTTAATGTAATAAATTCCTCTGAAGTACTAAGAAATATATATCCCCGTGTTTGGGTTTAGAACAGTAGAGTGTAAGAAAAAGTGAAAAAAAACCTAAAACCAATAATAGCTATAGCAGTTCTGCTTGGCGTCGTTGGTGTTTTACTTACCGTAGTTGCACCTAAGGCCGTCGCTTTTGTGTATCCGTTACCTGAAAACGAAGTAGTTTTCCCGCATGATTTTCATGCCGGTACTCTGGCCCTTGAATGCCAATTCTGTCACACAGGTGCCGAGAACACTCGAGGGGCTAATGTGCCCGCTCTAGAACAGTGTATGTTTTGTCACAAGGTGGCGGGTTTGGAGAATCCAGAGGCAAAGAAGGTAAGAGTAGCTTGGGAATCTCAGGAACCCTTGAATTGGATTAGACAACACCGTTTACCTGACCATACTCATTTTAGGCATGAACCTCATATCACCGCAGGATTTGAATGTTCTACGTGTCATGGAGACGTTGCGGCGATGAAACAAGTTGTCCAGGTGAAAACTGAAAAAGCTGGAGACCTCAAAATGGGAGATTGCGTAGCTTGTCATAAGGAGAACGGAGCACCTCTTCAGTGTTCTACATGTCATAATTAGATAGTTAATATTTGTAAGGATTGGAAGGAATAAGATGGATCTCACTCGGCGAGACTTTTTGAGAGTAGCTGGAGCATCATCTGTTGCTGGCATATTGTTTGCGGGCTGTGCTATTCCTGAAAGAGAACTTATAAAACAAAGCCCAAGAGATATGCCTGAAGATTTAGCTACAGGTACAGAAGATTGGTACGCGACTCAATGCGGTATCTGCAATGAGCATCATGGAATCATCGTCCGAGTTTTAGAAGGACGAGCAAAGAAGATTGAAGGGAACCCAGATCACCCCACCAACCGAGGTCGACTATTGCCGACTTGCTTGAGTGGGGTTCAATCACTTTACCATCCTGATCGGCTTACAACTCCTATGGCAGGGGATACTCCTATCAGTTGGGATGATGGAATGAAGAGGGTCGTCGATGCTTTTAATAGTAATAACTCTAAGAGGACACTTCTTATAACAGGCGCTGACACCACGCTTTTATCTCATGTGGTAGATGAATTTGTAGACGCTTCTGGAATCGAGCATATGGTTCTTGAAGATCTTGAAGATACTGTACTACGCAATGCCGTCAGCGATATTTTTGGCGAAGACGGGATTCCTCATTTTGATATCCAGAACGCTAAGACCGTTTTATCTATAGGAGCAGACTTTTTAGAGTCATGGGTTGCACCCCTACAATACAGCAGAGCATATGGAGAATTTCGAAGCTCTGAAAATAGTGGGACAGGTGTCCGCGGCCACTTGATATATGCGGGCCCCAGATTTTCGATGACAGCTGCAAATGCCGATCAGTGGCTTCCTATTGCTCCAGGTCAGGAAAGTAATTTCGCTTTAAGCGTTGCCTACGTACTAATACGAGATAATTTAGCAGATGCATCAGTAGTGGATAAGATGACTAATGGCCGAGGGGCGACTGCGCTAGCTGCGTTTGCTCCAGAGACTATAGCTCCCCTCATAGGCGCTACCGAAGGTGTAATTTCGCCTAAGGATATCGAAGATGTAGCTAAGCATTTATCAGAAGAATCGCCCGGACTTGTTTTAGCAGGTGGCTCTGCGTCGGCTCAACAAAATGGTAACTTGAATATTAAGGCATCACTTTTAATTAATGCCCTACTTGGCAACATTGGAAAACAAGGTGGGATTCAATGGACCACAGACTCCCCTCTTAGAGAGCTGAATAATTTTAAAGCACCTAATACTTTTGCTGATTGGAAATCTGTAACTCAAAGGATGGACCAAGGCGAATTTGATTTAGTTTTAATTCATGGAGCCAACCCGGTGCACAATTTAGAAGTTCTTGATTTCAAAGATAAGCTATCTAAAGTTGGGTCAATTATATCTTTCTCTCCGATTATGGATGAAAGTGCAGAGCTGGCAAATTTGGTTCTACCTGATCAAAATTATTTGGAGACTTGGAATATTGGCGTTCCGAACCCAAACCCTGGGTACCCTGTATTGACACTTCAGCAACCGGTGGTTCCCGCATTACTTAATGAAGAAAATGAGATTGTCTACGATAATCGCCCATTTGGCGATATTTTGACACACGTTGGTCAAGAACTTGGTTACAAATCGATCGCCTGGGAAAATATGGAAGATCTTGTGAAAACTAAAATGTCAGAGGTGCACAGGCGAAATAGAGGAAGAGGCTCGATTCAAGGGGCGACTTTTGAGGCGTTTTGGGCAGGAGTGCTCCAGCGAGGTGGCTGGTGGGATACGAAAGCTCAGCAAACCAATCTTGGGCCTGTTATAGCATCATTATCTGACACGGAACTTACTGTACAAAACAGCCCGACCGAAGCTGAGGATAGCGGTGTTTATCACCTTGTTCCTTTTGTTAGCGTGGGACTTGGTTCGGGGTCACAAAGCTATTTGCCGTGGCCGCAATCGACTCCCGACCCTGTGACTTCGGTAGTATGGGAGACTTGGGTAGAGGTTAATGCTCGTGAGGCGAAAAGACTTGGTTTGCGAGATGGGGACATAGTGAACGTTGAATCAGTAACTACTGGGGAGGAATCTTCAGTCATTCAGGCACCGGTTTATATACACCCTGGGATACCTCCTAATGTAGTGGGCATCCCTATGGGTAGAGGGCATACTGCATCAGGCAGATATGCAAAAGACTTTGGAACGAATGTAAGAAAACTTTTGTCCATCAGTGAAGTCGAAGGCACAGGAGCCCAGGCTTGGGGAGTTAGCAAGGTGACAATTAGTGGTACGGGCCAAAGGCTTCGATTACCTCGTATGGAGGGTGGAATAACTGGTATGCAACTCGAAGGAACACATATTATTCAAGTTACGGGAAGTTAGATAATTATGAATGGAGTGAGTGACAGATGTCAGATGTAAAATGGGGAATGGTCGTCGATGTTGATAAATGCTCGGGATGCCAGGCATGTGTTATAGCCTGTATGGCAGAAAATAATATTCCAATTAATTTAGACCGTGATTTTAAAGAGAATCGGTCGATTGCATGGATTCGCATAGAAAGATATTGGGAAGGCGAATATCCAGATGTAAAAGCAAGATTTTTACCGGTTTTGTGCCAGCATTGCGGGAATGCTCCTTGCGAGCCCGTTTGCCCAGTCTATGCAACATTCCATAATGATCAAGGTATGAACATCCAGGTTTATAATCGTTGTGTCGGCACCCGGTATTGCGCAAATAATTGCCCTTACCATGCTAGATATTTTAATTATCGTCGTCCCACTTGGCCAGAAACATACAATAACTACCTAAATCCAGATGTCACTGTCCGAGATCGAGGCATAATGGAAAAATGTAGTTTTTGTGTTCAAAGAATTAATGCTGCGACCCGAATTGCAAAACGAGATGGGAATGAAGATGCTATTGCAGGACTTCAGACCGCCTGTGCACAGGCGTGCCCAACCGATGCTCTGGTTTTTGGTAATCTTAATAATCCAGATAGCCAAGTATCTCAGCTATACGATGACGAAAGGTCATACGTACTACAGGAATCCATAGGAACTCAGCCTAATATAAGGTATCTAAAGAAAATTGATGAACATGCTGCTGAAAAGGCACATGCTCACTAGAAAAAAAGGACGGAAAGAATACAAGAATGCAAAATACTGATGGAAATGAAGTGGTAAATCCTGGGGCACCTGCGACCCAGGAAGATCTTACTCAAGAACTGCTCCATGACTCTCTTCAGACAGGATCTAGGATGCGCAAAGCATTGCTGATCTCTGGTGTGTTATCGATTCTTGGATTCGTAGGCCTTTTTATGCATTTTGCTAGCGGAACTAGCGACCATACAACCTGGAATTTTTATGCTGTTGTATATTTTTATGTATTTTCTGTGACCATGGGGATACCTATGGCGAGCATTGGGCTGAGGATGGCGCGTGCGCAGTGGCGGCGCCCTACTAGTAGATCTGCGGAGCTATTTGCAATAGCTGGGCCAATTAATTTGATATTCTTCATACCAATTTTATTGGTTGCTCCTCCAATTGAAGGAAGAAATAGCTTATGGATGGATTGGGCCCTTGCGCCGTGGTTCCCAGATATAATAATGATGGTGTTATTAGTGGTGACAGGGTTAGCATTTTTGTATGTTTCGCTGCTTCCTGATTTAGCTAGCGTTAGAGATCATGGGACCGGGAGAGCCCAGAGGGTAGCAAAAACCTTGTCTAGAGACTGGAATGGAACGAAATCTCAGTGGTCGATTCATAAGTCGGCGTTAGGTATTTTAGGAGCGTTCTACATAACAGCATATGCTATGACTCATCTGGTTTTATCTACTGATTTTGCCATGACTTTGGTTCCTGGATGGAAGGACCCTATTTTCCCGGCATTTCATGCTGTTACAGGGATCCAGATGGGTGCAGCCTTACTAATAGTTACTATGTACTTATTACGCCGTTTAGGTGGCCTCGGGAGATACTTCGAGCTAGAACAATTCTGGGGGTATAGTCGTTTACTACTTGCACTTAGTTTGTTTTATTTCTACTTCTGGTGGTGTGCTTTTATTTTATTCTGGTATGCTCGCTTACCACATGAGCAATCTGTAGTGGCATTGTTTATTTCCGGAGACTATGCTGATCCAAATGTTTTTACTAGGCCTCAGTTCTTAATGTTTGTGGGAGCCATAGGATTTTCCTTCATTCTCCCATTCCTTTTACTGATGTGGAATATTCTACGGCGTAGCATAGTTGCCCCTACGATTGTGGGTGTAATTGTGCTTATAGGTGGATTTTTCGATCGTATGAGATTATACGCTAACTCTTGGTCTGTTGATCAGGTAGGCGGGCATGGGCTACATCACATACCAGAGGTGAATGCCCCGACAATTCCTGACCTTTTTGTATTGATTGGCATGGTGTCTTCTATACTATTCTTATACTTACTGGTTTCAAGAGTAGTTGGATTTGTGTCCTTATGGGAGACCAGACAAGCATTACTCTTAAGATTTGTTAAACCATGGGGCGTTGGCCACGCAAGCGTGGTAATTAAACCGGAATAAGGATTGGAGTGCAGAATTGATTTTGAATATTAATGGGGATTTAGAGGAGATAGAAAGAGCGTAACATGCAAGATCGACCCACATTAACGCCTACACAGATCAACGACGAGTTACTGTGGCCTGTTTTCTCCTTTAGAAAACGGCACGCGGTAGCATTCATTCCGCCGATGATATTGTTAATGGGTGGCGTAGCAGCTGTTACTATCCTTATCTATCAAGGACTTTGGGTTACCGGACTGCAGAGGCCCGCCTTTTGGGGATTTTTCATTGTTAATTTCGTTTTCTGGATTGGGGTGAGCCACGCGGGGACTATGATTTCCGCAATATTGCGTTTGACCCAAGCAGAATGGAAGAGACCTATTACAAGAGCAGCTGAGGTCATGACAATATTTTCTTTGGTGACTTCATTATTACACCCTGTTATTCACGCCGGTAGACCTTGGCGGATTATATATTGGTTACTACCTTACGATTTTTCGAGAGGTATATGGCCTGACGTTCGGTCTCCTCTCGTTTGGGACCCAATAGCAATAACAACCTATTTAACAGGTAGCGTATTGTTCGTTTTCACAGCGTTGATACCAGATTTTGCATTGATTCGTGATCAGAGTACCGGACTTAGGAAGAAAATTTATGGGAGTTTGGCTTTCGGTTGGAGAGGGACTCCCAGACAATGGAAATTGCAAGGAATATTTGGAATATTGATGTCAGCACTGATTCTTCCAGTTTTCGTTTCGGTTCATAGTATAGTTTCTTGGGATTTCGCGGTCTCAGTCGTTCCTGCGTGGCACGTTACCGTTTATGCGCCATATTTTGTTATCGGTGCTGTTCATTCGGGAGTCTCCATGGTTTTGACATTGATGGCTCTTATGAGATGGATATTCAAATTAGAGAATTATATCTGGGAAGATCATTTTGACGCAGTTGGGAGACTTTTAATAGTAATCGCCACCTTGTGGTTATTTTTCTTTTTCCTTGATTTTGCGTTCTCATTTTATACGAGAGAAGAGCAAGAGTTGGCAGTGATGGAAAGACGTCTTTTCGAATGGCCCTTTAATGCTATTACGGTGATCATGGTGTTCACTTCATATGTTATTCCTATACCATTGTGGTTAAGTAGGAGAGTACGAAGGAATATTCCATTGATGTTCTGGACATCTATACTTGTCAATATTGGTATGTGGCTAGAGAGATATTTCCTGATAATACCTGCGATCGAGCGCAAAAATGAGCTTACCTTCCTTTGGTCTAATTATGTTCCGAGTTTGATTGAGAGCTTGGTAGTGTTGGCGTCCTTTGGTATGGTTGGCTTCTTGTTATTACTTTTTGCGAAAGTTGTTCCTTTGGTTCCTGCTTGGGAAGCGAAGGAGGGAGTAGTATTCAGAGAAGATGTCCAATTCGGAGAAGTAGTACTTCCCGGAATTATTAAAGAAACAGAAGAGGAAAATGTTTGGTAGTGGTCGTTGTTAAGGAGCTTCGAAATGGCGGATAATAAAGATTTAATGGGTGTTTTTGCAGATACAGATACTGCGGCAGAGGGCGCTCGCCAATTAAAGAGTGCTGGGTTTGTACAGGATGATTATGATGTTCTTACTGGCAACCCTTACCCCGAGGGAGCCTTTGGTGAGCATGTAAAACCGAATCGTCTGTTTGTCTTTGCTTTAGCGGGGGGCTTTGTTGGCTTTGCTATAGCATTCTTATTTACTGCAGCAACCCAAACTGCTTGGCCGTTAGTTACTGGCGGAAAACCAATTCTGGCACTACCGGCAATGATGATAATTATGTATGAAATGACTTTGTTGTTTGCCATGATTTTCACCGTTACTGGTGTGATTTTTGAAAGTAGATTGCCTAGGCTTGGTGGCGAAGGACCTGTATACGACACAAGAATTACTTTGGGGTATATAGGTTTAATAGTCACTACTACTGAAGATCGCTTAGAAAAGGCAGAGGAAGCTTTTAAGGCGGCCGGTGCTGAGGATATAGTGAGGGAGTCATCCTAGAAGTGAAACTACTTAATCAGCTGATGCAAAAACAGCGTTCAAATAAACTATCCGTTGCTGGGAAAAAACGAGTGATGGCAGTATCTGCCGTGTTATTTTTTCTTCTAAGCGGGTGTTCTGTAGGAGCTTATCCGGTCGATAACTTCCAAGAGATGCATTATTCACAGGCAATTCGGAGACAAGAAATGCCTGTTATGTCAGCACCTAGCAATTCTATTGGATATCAAGGAGCTGGAGGTCCTGCTGCCGAAGTCAGCGTACCCCCGGCGTATGATTTGATGAAACAAGAAGATTTGATTTTAGTCACGGCTAACCCTGTTGTTTTGAACGACCTTGTGCGCGATGAAGGAGAACAATTATTTATCCGTAATTGCGCGGTTTGCCACGGTATGGAAGGGGATTTGCAAGGTGGTGCTGGTCCAGCACTCTTGGCGGCTTCTTTTGAAGCGGCAGGGGTTAACCCTCCTTTAGATTTAACCTTAGGCGAAACGAAAAATAGAACGGATGGAGATATCTTTGGAATACTGACTCATGGTCAAGGCTCTATACCGGCGCCGTCTGATGCTGTTGATCCTGAGGTATGGTCTACATTGACGAGCATGCCCTCGTTTTCAAAATTACTTACAACTGAACAACGGTGGGCAATTGTTCACCACTTGAGAAAACTGCAAGGCTCTTAAATAGCCTCAATGTTTTCAATTTGGTTAAGAGTATCTTCTTGTAATTTTACTAGTGCCGTACTCTGTTCCACAGGATAAATTTCTGGTGTATCAAGAGATTTATATGCATGGGTAATAGCTGAGAATTGATTCAAAAAATGTTGATTTAAATTTTCAAGAGTTGGATGAGGTCGCGTTAAATGTCCGTTTTCAAGTACTGTTTCAAGAAGAGGATGACTGCCCAAGTACTGAGTTTTATCCTCATCGTCTAAAGCAAGAGTGTCTTTCTTGTAGGCACCATTGTCTTGAGTAAATCTAAAAACCTGTTTTCTTCCTGCTAAGGTCTCTTTACCTTTGCTTAATTTCATCACAGGTTTATTTTCATATTCAACTAATTTATAGACGCAATCGATTGCAGGAGAGTCACTAGAGGTCGCCATCTTCGTCCCAATACCAAAACTGTCTATAGGTGCATTGGATTCCACAAGTTTGTTAATCATATATTCGTCGATATCTCCGCTAACAATGATTTTTACCTCGTGTAGCCCCGCGTCGTCTAACATCTTGCGGACTTCTTTTGAGATTAATCCGAAATCCCCACTATCGAGCCGTACCCCGTTAAGACTGTGGCCATTTTCCAGCATTTCCTTCGCAACTTTTATAGCATTTTGGGTTCCCTGTTCGGTATCAAAAGTATCAACTAAGAAAACACTTGTGTCAGGAAATGAACGGGCAAATGCCCTAAAAGCTTCTAATTCTGAGTCGAAACTAGTTATGAATGAGTGAGCCATTGTGCCAGATATTTTTTGTGAATGTTTTGCCGCCCCATGGACATTCCCGGTACTTTGTATTCCCACTATTTTCCCGATACGAACAAGGGAATCAGCAGAATCAATACCGTGGGATCGCCTCGATCCAACTTCACTGATGGTACGACCTTTAGCGGCGTATATGGATCTCGCGGCTTTTGTCGCCAGCACTGTTTCTAGGTTAACTCTGTTTAGTAAGTAATTTTCGATTATTTGAGCTTCAATCAAGGGAGCTGTAATTTCAAGAACGGGTTCATTTGGAAAAAATACAGTCCCCTCTTGGATCGACCGTACTTGTCCAGTGAATTTTAATTCGCTGAGGTAATCCAAAAATTCCTTTTCAAAATGATTTAGCGAGGTGAGATAATCAATATCAGTAGAGTTAAATCCAAAATTTTGTAAATGATCTAATATATCTTCTAACCCGGCGAATACCATATAGCCCCTTGTAGGTGGGAATCTACGTATGAAAAGGCTGAAAGTTGACTGACCAATTCTGTCATTTTGCCAATAGGCTTGAGCCATAGTTAGTTGGTAAAAAGCTGCGAACAAACTTTTTGAAAATGTACCCTGATTGTTTTCCATTGCAGATATCTTCTTGTCCCAAACCTTGTGCAGTTTCATGTTTTTAAAAAGAAAAATTAGTGTTGCTTATAAAGAATTATAATTGCTCTTACTTGGGTAATGCAAAAAAGGTATTACCTAAGGTATGTTTATTAGCTCGACTCGTTTAGTGAGCCTATGTATACCAAGGCGTTAAATGTTGTGAGAATGGTAAGGCCAATTAACACGCCTCCTATGATATCCATTCTTAAGTCCAGGCTTGAATATAGATAATTTCGTAACCACGCAGTTATTATTATTGAGTCAACTAGTATTAAAAAATCGAATATGGCAAGCCGAATTTTGGTTCCTGGGTTTCGGATAAATACCGCGTACAAAAATTCAAATGGATTACTCATTAATTACCCTATTCAGTTTATATTTGAATGTATCCTATATATCCTCTATCTACAAGTCAAGTAACTAGTGGGTTTTGCCTGCAGGCCGATGGTGTTATAGAGAATCAGGATTCATGACATTCATAGGTGCACCTTTTAAATACGCTTGGATATTTGCGACAGATTCCCCGTAAAAAATATTGTAATTTTCTTTAGTTACATATCCCAGATGAGGTGTTAGTAATGTATTTTCCAAAGTTAGAAAAGGGTGGTTTCTCTCTAAAGGTTCTTCGTCAAACACGTCTAGTGCCGCTCCAGCTATCATTTGAGTTTGCAGTGCTTCTATAAGAGCATTTTCGTTAACAATGGGGCCCCTAGAAGTATTGATTAAGTACGCATTACTTTTCATAAGAGAGATTTCTTTTTTTTGTATGATGCCTTTTGAAGACGCATTTAGGGGGATATGAATACTAATAATATCTGAGTCACTAAAAAGAGTATCCTTAGATACCGATTTTGCTTGATATTCGTCTGCTCTTTTCTGCGTCATGTTAGGAGACCAAACTAATAGCTCCATGTCGAACAAAGGTGCGACTTTTGCAACGTCTTTTCCAACTCTTCCCAGCCCTATGAGCCCTAGTTTTTTCCCATCTAGACCAACCCCTATGCTCGTTTGCCATATACCTTCTCTTAATTTCTTGTCCTCAAGCGCTATGCTTCTTGTTAAGCTCAATATAAGACCCCAAGTTAACTCGGCTGTAGAATGACCAGGAGCTCCGGTGTTACAAATCGTTATCCCCAGATTGGTTGCGGCCGCCATGTCTATATTAGATTGTCTGCCTCCAGTTGCTGCTATAAGGCGTAAGTTTGTAAGTTTTTCTAAAGTTGATTTAGTTAACCAGGTTCTTTCTCGCATAGTAACTAATATCTGAAAAGGTAGTAATTTACTAACTAACTCAGATTCACCTTCTATTCCGCTGTTAAATACGGTAACAGTTGTATTAGAAGGGAGATCTGACCAACCTCCAAAATCCAAACCAACATTTTGGTAATCGTCTAAAATTGCTATATTAATTTTATCTTCGCCTATATTGCCTTTTTGATGCATGGTGCTAAAATCTCCAACTCTATAACGAATTTTTGAACCTAAAATACCTTAAAGTATTATATAACCGACGGTTTCTTCTTAGAAGGAATCTACGGTTTCGTAGAATTCTTTGATTTTGGATTACTTCTGATTCTTGTATTTGGGTGTCTACTCCTAGCGCCGCATACGACGCTGCTATGAATCCTTTTCCTGAAAAAATTCTTCTGACAGAACCGATTGCAAAGGTAATCAGGCTTATAAGAAGAGTTAGCCTTAGAAGATCAATAAATGAAAAATCTGTTGGCATAGTTGAATCCACAATCGCGACTAGGAATTGAGCAGTAACTGATGAAGCTAATATTCCTGCACCAATCAATGCAAGCGCTAGGAAAGGGACGTTTCGGTTCCAAGAGAGGATGGCTGCAGATGTAACAACAGTTTGTACCACTAATATCAGGATTCGGACTATTTCTATGGGAATAGAAAAAGCTTGCTCTACTTGTCTTAATACTATCGGCAACCCTATGGTGGTACCCATTACGTATAGTAGTACGAAAATGAAGGCATCACTCCATTGATTTTTTGCTATTGCGCCAGATATAATCGCCGTCAGTAGAGGCCCGAATATTGCTAAAGCTACTGTAGCGTTAGAACTACTATCACTTATGTCTTTCGGCAATGTGTTTACAAGCAGAGCCTGTGTTGCGACGATGCCGAGTGCGATCCACGTATAACTCCATCTAGGAGCTCCTCGAGTTCCTAGGAAAAATGCAACCAAAAATAGTAACACATTTGCAATAATATAAGGTGGAGAGGACATGAGATCACTTTTAGTAGCTATCGACCATATAGATCCTAAGAAGATGCCAGAAAATAAAATTAATATAGGAGCAAGTTCTCTTGTGATTGACTGTACTAGTGATCTTTGACGGTGATCGGAGCCCATTCTCATTATTGAGATTCCTCCAGCATCCTATAATATTTACATATAATCATACATTAGAATTAGTAACAGGATGGTATTTATTTGATTCAGTTAAAAATTATTCCGGCTTTACTTACAAATCAATCTCTTATATTTTTGTCTATCACTACTGCACTTATGACTACCGGGCAAGGCATAGCAGTGCCTATGGTCCCTCTTTTTGCAGATACTTTTGGTATAACAGCAGCACAGATCGGTCTTGCTGTTAGCGCTTTTGGGTTTGCAAGGTTTATTACTAATATTCCCGCAGCCTTTGTTTCAGACCGAATGGGAAGACGTTCTGTATTGATAGGTGGGGCTCTGATCGCAGCTGTTGGTAATGTGTTGTCGGGCTATGCACCATCCTTATTGCCGTTACTATTTTTTCGCTTTATTGCAGGAATTGGTTCTGCATCATTTATCACAGGTGGCATAGCGTTTATATCCGACGTCAGCAAAGTAGAAAATAGAGCTCGCATGATGAGTGTCTTCCAAGTAAGTTTTTTGGTTGGCATTAGTATAGGACCGGTACTGGGAGGCGTCATCGCTGAGATTTTTGGAATTAGAGCTCCTTTTTTGGCAATTGGAGTGGTTTCTATTCTCAGTGCTTTATGCACTTTTTTTCTAGTACCAGAAACAAAGAATTCAATTATATCTGAGGCCTCAATAGCATCAGAAGATACGCATAGAGGTACACTTAACTTTCTAAAAGGGTATGGTTTTCTTCTTAAGAAAGACTTATTACTCATCAGTCTGGCGTTCGCAGGGACCTTTTTCACCCGTGGAGGCGCATTTTTTACGCTTTTGCCATTAAAAGGGTCTCGTATACTCAAGATGTCTGAGGGACAAATTGGAGGTTTTTTAACACTGCCTTCTGTCTTTTCTTTATTCATGCTTCCATTTGTGGGTATTTTTTCAGATAAACACGGACGTAAAACAGTTATAGTTCCGGGAATTGCACTTTTTGCAGTGTCTCTTTTTGTACTTGGCATAAGTAAAGAATGGATATTTTTTGGCGTTGGTGTGATTCTTTATGGTATTGCTCAAGGGCTAGAGGGACCTGCTCCAGTAGCATACGTGTCGGATGTTTCTAGTGAGGATAAGCAGGCAGTGGCGCAAAGTTTCGTTAGATCTATGGGTGATTTTTCTTTATTTTGTGCGCCGCCTATTATGGGATTTTTAACAGACTTATTTGGCATTAACATAACTTTGTATGTTAACGCCAGTATAATGTTGTTTGTGGCTATAGTGTTTCTTGTTTTTGCGAGAGAACCAGTGCAGAAACGGGTTACAGGATAACTTATAACGTACCAGGATAAATACTGGAGGATGTAATAAATATGAGTAATGGTGGGTGGGGCATCCTGGATTCGAACCAGGGACCTCAGTCTTATCAGGACTGCGCTCTAACCAACTGAGCTAATGCCCCCTAGGAAACACGATCATCAGTGTATATTAAATAGTATATGAGTTAAATAGGACGGTTAATATAGGCAGAATAGTGGTTCCGATAAAGTTGTTATTTTTAGATGTCTCCATGTTTTGGTATAAAAACACTCAGAAAATAGATGTATAAAATATAGAAAGGGAGGATTCGATGAGTAAAGGTCGTGATGCAAAAAAAGCAGTCAAAAAACCTAAACAAGATAAGAAAAAAAAATAATCGTGGGGACATTCGGATACTCAGTTATTTATAACTTCAGGCATATGCTCTAATGATGTCGATTAAGAGAGAGTGAGAATTGGAAAACTGATGGAAGAAGAAGAGAAGAGGAAAACCATACAGGAAATTGAAGAATTGATTGCTTCAGGTAAGTTAAGTGACTCTACCGGAAGAGATAGGTTTGGGGTTGCTAGCCTTCTGGTTGATGAGTTTTTGATGGACTTTATTCAAGGAACCAATTCTGGAGAGTTTTCTGTAGATGAAATATTTAACGATTTGAACTTAAGTAAAGATTATTACGAAAAATTATGTGGCGAGATAAATGAAAAGGTTAATCCATTTGGTGACCCAAAACAGCTGGGTCATAATGCTACTAAGAAAATCATTTATAAAGCAATACTCACGATGGTATGGGAACAAGAGCTGCCAGATGGGAATGATCTTGAGGAGTTAAGGTAACAAGGGGATACATTACTATAGGCAGAACAGTGGTTCCGATAAAGTTGTTCCATGGTATTGTTGTATGAGGGTAAGCTATATATTGGGGGATTTCTAAAAATGCCGACACGGGCTATAAAAGTAAAAGGTGCTCGGGAGAATAACCTAAAAAATATCGATGTTGAAATTCCGAGAGATCGCCTAGTAGTCATTACGGGGGTTTCAGGGTCTGGGAAAAGCTCTTTAGCTTTCGATACAATATATGCCGAAGGTCAAAGACGGTATGTAGAATCATTGTCTGCGTATGCACGGCAATTTTTGGGGCGTATGGAAAAACCTAATGTTGAATATATAGAAGGGCTATCTCCCGCAATATCCATTGACCAAAAGGGAGTTTCGCACAATCCTAGGTCCACTGTTGGCACTGTTACAGAAGTCTACGATTACCTTAGGCTTTTATTTGCAAGAATTGGTATACCGCATTGCCCTAACTGTGGGACAAAAATAGAAAGCCAAACTGTTCAACAGATAGCCGACGCAATACTATCTGTTCCCCAGGAAACTCGTTTAGTCTTGATGTCACCGATGGTAACGAGGCGAAAAGGTGAACATCAAACTATATTTGACGAAGCAAAAAGGTCTGGGTTTGTTAGAGTCAGAGTGAATGGTGACATTTTGGATCTTTCAGACGAAATTAAGCTTAATAAACAGAAATGGCACACAATTGAGGTCGTAGTTGACCGCCTTGTCATTAATGACCAAATTGACGAGTTACGCTCTCGGCTGACTGATTCTTTAGAGACCGCTCTCAAACTTGGAAATGGACTTATAAAAGTTCTTGATTCCGAAACGGGTGAGGAAAGTTTATTCAGCGAACATTTTGCGTGTGTAGAATGTGGTTATTCGATAGATGAAATCGAACCTCGGACATTTTCCTTTAACAATCCGCAAGGAGCTTGTTCGGATTGTACCGGATTAGGTTATAAACTTGAGATAGAGCCCGACCTAGTAATACCCGATACAAATCTTAGTCTTGAAGAAGGGGCGATTTTGCCTTGGAAACGTTCTGGCACAATGGCTCCTTGGTATTCGTCGATCTTGAGAGCCGCCTCTACTGCGTTTGACATAGATATAAAAACACCGTTATCAGAATTTAATGATGCCCAGATGGGCTGGCTTCTTTATGGCCAAGGTCTTGTCCGTGAGAATACTAAACTTGAAGTTAGGCATCGAACTCGAAGAGGCAGAGAAATTAAGTTCGATACTAATTTTGAAGGAGTGATTCCGAATTTAGCACGACGCCATAGGGAAACCTCATCGGATCATCAACGTAAAGAGATAGAGCGATTCATGGCGAAGAAGCCGTGTTTATCTTGTGGAGGCAAACGCTTAAGCCCCGGAGCACTCGCAGTAACAATAGGAACAAATAATATTAATGAAATCACTGCACTTTCTATAGATTCGGCTAAATATTGGGTGGATGAATTACAGACAAGCGACGGGTTTTTGTCTAGCCGGGAAGCCTTGATCGCCGCCCAAATTCTTAAAGAAATATCTTCACGATTACAATTTCTCACTAATGTTGGCCTTGAGTACTTAACGTTAGATCGTACGGCATCAACTTTATCTGGAGGGGAAGCCCAGAGAATACGCTTAGCAACTCAAATAGGCTCAGGTCTTGTGGGCGTATTATATATATGTGATGAGCCTTCTATTGGATTGCATCCTGTAGACAATTCTCGCCTGATAGAAACTTTGAAAACCCTACGTGATTTAGGTAATACCGTTATTGTCGTCGAACATGATGAAGCTCTTATGAGAGCAGCAGATCATATAATTGATATTGGTCCTGGAGCCGGAGAACATGGAGGTCAACTTGTTGCTCAGGGGAGAATTGAAAACATAACTAAATCGAAAGATTCCGTAACAGGTGCATACTTGAGTGGTGCCAGAAGTATCCCCACTCCTTCTTCACGGCGTACTCCAAAAACTGGCTATGAAATCAGTATAATCAATGCCCGTGAAAATAATTTAAAAAACATTAATGTTGATATTCCGCTTGGTCTTCTAACATGCGTGACAGGCGTGTCGGGATCTGGAAAGTCGAGTTTGGTATATGAAGTTTTGCATAAGAGGATGGCACAGAAATTATATAATGCTAAAGAGCTACCTGGCCTTTCTGATGGCATCAATGGAATTGAACATGTCGACAAAGTTATAAATATAGATCAAGCTCCTATTGGGCGTACCCCTAGATCAAATCCTGCTACGTATACAGGGGCGTTTACTCCGATTAGAGAATTATTTGCGTCAGTTCAGGAATCAAGAATTAGAGGATATAAACCGGGGCGTTTTTCTTTTAATGTCAAAGGTGGTAGATGTGAAACGTGTCGAGGAGAAGGTTACCAAACTATAGAAATGCAATTCTTGCCCGACGTTACAGTACCTTGTGAAGTTTGTTCAGGGGCTCGGTATAATCGTGAGGCTTTGGAAATTAAATTCAAAGACCTATCCATCGCGAATGTCTTGGATTTGAGTGTTGACGAGGCTCTTCCAGTTTTCGAATCGATACCGAAAGTGTTCAATCGTTTGAAAACTATGGCGGATGTGGGACTAGGCTATATGCGTCTTGGGCAACCGGCTACAACACTTTCGGGAGGCGAAGCTCAAAGAGTAAAATTGGCTACTGAGCTATCAAAAAGGGCTACAGGTAAGACATTATATATTTTAGATGAACCTACAACAGGGCTCTCTTTCTCGGACGCACACGCGTTGTTGGACGTTTTGCATCGACTAGTAGATCGAGGCAATACCGTTGTTCTTATAGAGCACCATTTAGATTTGATTAAAAATGCTGATTGGATTATTGATTTAGGTCCCGGGCCTGGAGATAGAGGTGGAGAAATAGTTGCTGAAGGACCTCCGGAGCTTATTATGGAAATTGGTAGCAGCTATACGGGTAAATACTTAAACGATGTTATAAAAAAGCAGGAAGAACCTGAAAGAAGTCAAGAGGTAGCACTTGCCGATTGAAAAACCCCAATGATTAGAATTGTTTATATGTTTTTATAATATAACAGGGACCAGGTGAGGTTGATTGGTGTCACAGAACGACGGGATTTTCCAGGCACAAGAAATGGTGGGGGCTATAGATCTTGGTGCTTTACTCAATTTAACTATCGACCCTGTATTTGGTTATGTATTCATCTTGATTGGAATAGCCTTATGTCTTATTGGGTATATTTTATACCGATTTATGATTGCATTAACCGTAGCTGTAGCATCAGGGACGGCCTTTTTTATTTTTGGCCCGACTTTCGGATTGGAATCTGGGCCTTTATGGATGGCTGCAATCGGAGTCTTTTTAATGTTATTAATAGTAGGTTGGCTGCTATACCACACTGCGGTTTTTATTATAGGCCTCGCCGCAGGAGCGTCCGTAGGGGTCTGGTTTTGGTTATTAGGTGCGGGTGAATTTTCTCTAGTTCAAACAATTACAGATTTATCTATAAGAAGAAGTGATATGTTTGCTTTGATAGCTACTGCAGCTGTTCCAGGTATTGCGATAGGGATTGTCGCTGTATCCTGGGAGCGTCGTTTGATTACTCTCATTGCTGTCATATTAGGGGGGACATTTATTTCCTTTGGAATAAGACATAGCCAAATTGGCGACCCTATTTCTCAATGGGCCCCTATTATAGCTGGTTTAACTATGGGGCTCGGCTTGTTCCTAAATGGGCGCAGTAGAGAAAAGGGAAACGCTCAATGATGTATTTGATAAAATCGAATTATGCGTAGCGATGAGAAGGTACCACTTTTTATTGGAACATTGAATCCAGCTAAAAGAGAGAGGCTTGCTGGATGCTTTTCTTCTTGGCAATTCCATTTAGACTTTCCTAGAGGTATTAAACTACACGAGATTCCAGAAGAAACAGGAGACACCCATAAATCTAATGCTGTGGAGAAAGCCAAACATTGGTCTTCTTGGGCAAGCGGACACGCGGTGTCCAGTGATGGAGGCTTACAAATTCCGATATTGAACAATAATTGGGACAGTGTGTATACTCATCGGTTTGCAGGCCCTGATGCAAATGACCAAGATCGTATAGATGCTTTGCTCGAACGGATGTCTGAGTATAGTGATGATGAGCGTTCTGCTTATTGGGAAGAGTCGGTCGCGCTAGGATATAAGGGCCGATTAATCAAGGAATGGTCAGTAAAGAGTAAACTAGGAAGAATAGCTTTGAAGCCATCTGAAATTAAAATCCACGGGTTTTGGGCTGCAAGCATTTGGGTATTCCCAGATATTGGTAAATCTTATACTGAGCTAAATCAAAAGGAACTTCAAAAGATTGGGGATCCTTGGGTTAATATTAAGAATAAGATAAAAATGTGGATGGACAATGATGGATGGGATAGTACTGTACTTAGACTACGGTAAGGAAGCCATACCTTTTTCTTTTTCGATCAGACCGTCTTTTACTAAAGTATTAATCAGTTTTTCAAACCATATTTTATCTGTATGGGCAGAATAATCGGGTTTTATTAGGGAACCTAGTTTATCAATTTCAATAGGATCAATACGGCCCCGGAGTTCTTCGACAATTCTACCTCTGTAAAATCGGTTCGAGCCAACAAAAGTAGGATTTGTTTTCTTAGAAGATGGTGTGCCCATCTTGGTATTGTTTTTCGTAAAAACAAATCTTATCGAGGCTGAACAATTCAGTACTATGGGGCATGATTCACAGCTAGGTTTTCGGGATGTGCAAACGGTTGCACCTAAATCCATTAAGGCTTGATGCCAATCTGGCGTTTTTGTTTTTTCTGGGAGGTACTTGGTTGCAGTATCCCATGCTAATTTATCAGTATCAAAAGATGATCCGTGGTCGACCCTGCCGATAACGCGTTTGATATTTATGTCTACCACCGGGACTCTTAGTTTAAAAGCGAAATTAGCTATTGCTGAAGCCGTATAACGACCAATACCTGGAAGCGCAACTAGGGATTCGAGTGATTTGGGGACTTGCCCATTATGATTTTGAACAATGATTTGAGCAGTTCTATGTAGGTTAACTGCGCGTTTGTTATATCCCATTCCAGACCACTCTCTAATCACTGTACTCTTCGAAGCTTGTGCTAAGGAATACACATCTGGGAACTGTCGAATAAAAGAATCGTATTTATCGATAACTCTACTAACTTGTGTTTGCTGTAGCATGATTTCCGAGACTAATATTTTGTAAGGGTCGTTAGTTTCTCTCCAAGGCAATTTGCGTCCAACATCTTTGTACCAAGAAAGTAATTGTTTGTGGAAGTATGTGTGATTTTGTTCGGACATAATTAATATTCATTATGCGAATTATGAAACAGATGATCAATAGGATAAATTGAACAACTTAATATATATGGAAATTCGTATAAATAGGTTGACGTCTGAATATAGGGTTAAGTAGAATTACCGGGTTGGGGGATAATTGATCTTATTCTTCACAGAAGGAGAATTCAATGACAGGGACATTAAAAGGAAAAGCGGCTTTGGTAGGGGTTGGTTGGACTCCTGCTCGTAGAAAATGGCCGGATAAAACACAAAAAGGTATGCAGGCAGACGTTGCCGCGATGGCAATCAAGGATGCAGGATTGCGCCCAGAGGACATCGATGGTCTGGTTACAGAAGCACCCGGAGGGGAAGACGCCAACAACTGGCCAGCTATAATGTCCGATTATTTAGGAATTAAGCCTAATATGGCCAGCGGAGTCAACAATATGGGCGCTACCGGTACTACCGGAATAGTTCTTGCGTCTACTTGGGTTTCCAGCGGTCTTGCTGAGACAGTTCTACTCGTTTTTGGAGGTAATCAAGGGACCCAACCCAGAGTTGCTCCTAGGCCTAATCCATTTGTGGATCCATATGGCCCAGTTGTTGCTGCAAACGGTTGGTATGCTCAGGTCGCACGTCGACACGCTTTCGAGTATGGAACTACAGACGAAATGAGATTTAAAGTAGCAGCTGATCAGAGATTTAACTCACAAGTGACCCCAGGATCTGCTTTTCTTGAGCAGCCGATTACGGTACAGGACGTTGCTGATTCTCGATATGTTGCAGACCCTCTCAGATTGCTCGAATGTGTTATGCCTTGTGCCGGAGGTGGGGCAATGATTGTCACAACACCGGAAAAAGCTCGAGCGATGAAAAACAAACCAGTTTACATGCTTGGAGCTGGCCATCATACAGATCATAATGATTTGAGTTGGGCAGACCGAATTACAAGGACACCAGCCGTTGTTTCTGCTCCTAGAGCGTTCAACATGGCAGGGCTCAGTCCGAAAGATATGGATTTCGCTCAGATCTATGATTGCTATACCATAACGGTTATGGTGACTCTCGAAGACGCTGGGTTTATGCCTAAAGGTGAGTCAGGACCTTGGTACCAAGAGACTGATACTACCTATAAGGGAGATTTCCCAGTTAATACGCACGGTGGCCAGTTGTCTTACGGACAGCAGGCAGGAAACACCGGCGGCTTCTCACAGCCTATGGAAGCAACTCTCCAATTAATGGGGCGTGGTGGCGAAAGACAAGTTAAGGATGCAACAACAGGATTCGTGAATGGTTGAGGCGGCATTTTGAGCAAGTTTTGCTCAATAGTTCTTACCAATGATGAGTCTTTGGCTAATTCTTAGAATATAAGTTATTAAAGGAGTTTAATCATGGCAGAACAAAAAGCACCTCAGAAGCCAGTTCCAATTGCTGACGCGGTTACCGCGCCTTTTTGGGAGGCTACTAAAGAAGGTAAATTGATGGTCCAGAGGGATATCGACAGCGGAAAGGTGTTCTTTTATCCAAGAGAGCGAAGCCCTTATACGCTATCAGATCGTCTTGAGTGGGTTGAAGTTAGTGGTAAAGCACGGATATATAGTTTTATCGTGGTGAGGCAGCCGGGCAACCCAGCTTTCACTCCAGATGTTCCTTATATCTATGCGATAATCCAGCTGGATGAAGGCCCTAGGATGAATGGTAATGTTAATGGTATTGACATAGAGGATGTTGAGATCGATATGCAAGTCGAAGTTTACTTCGAAGAGCGTGGAGATCAAATGATCCCGCAGTGGAAACCTGTAGGAGCACCAGATCCAAGTTAACTAATGGTCTATAAGGTGATAATAAACCTATAAGAAACAAAAATTCTGCTGAGTCACAGTCTCGGCAGAATTTTTTTATGCTTAATTACTTTATGTGTAAAGGAGATTCTAAATGGATAATGTTGAAATTATTAAAACCCTAATGGAACATGTGCGCCAATCTTTTCTAGACGTCATGGAAAATGTAGATCAAGAGGTTGCTGATTGGCTTCCCCCGGGAGAAGCTCATCCGATACGAATGAGTAACCTGCATTGTTTATGGGCTGAAGATCGTTTTATAAATGTTTTTCTCCAAGAGGCTCCAACAATTTGGAGTGTTATTGGACTTGAGGAAAAAACTGGGTTGATACCTGGAAGACTTCCCAGCGCGGAATGGGCCCGTTCTACGCCTATTGATATCAATCAACTTAGAGAAGTCTATATGCCCGCTCTTTTTGAAGGAACTGATAAATATTTAGGTAGTTTAAAAGCCGATGATTTAGATAAGCCGGTGAAATCTGATGTTGCAGATTTAAATGGTCTAAAAGCTGGAGAAATATTGATTCGATTTGCACTTCATAATGCTAACCATATAGGAGAGATCGCATCTCAAAAAGGGACGCAAGGTCTTAAGGGTTACAGCTTTTAGGAGGACTCAGATGGATGGCTTACACGTTATAAAAACATTGATCGTAAGGATGCATGAATCTTTTCTAGATGTTATGGAAAATGTGGATCAAGAGGTTGCTGATTGGCTTCCAACTGGAGAAGCTCATCCGATTCGAACGAGCGCTGCTCATATTTTGTGGGTGGAGGATGCCTTCGTTAACGCGGTGATAAGGGAATCGACTACAGTATGGGCTGACTTAGGGTTGCAAGAGAAAACAGGGATTCGCCCAGGCCCTATTCCTAATTTGGAATGGGCGCAGACTACCAAAATCGATATCGAAGAATTAAAGAAAGTATACGTAAATGAGCTTTTTGAAAATACAGAGGCATATATAGGGAATTTGGACCCAAAAGACTTAAATCGAGATATTGATATTGAAGGGAAAGGCCGGGCTCTCAAGCGTGTTCTTATTGGAACCAGGGTTTCAGATATATTGCTTACTCTTTCAATTCACAGCGCTAACCATATAGGAGAGATCGCATCTCAAAAAGGGACTCAAGGTCTTCAAGGGTACAGTTTCTAGATAAACATTTGGAGATAGGTACGGACACTTATAACTAATATAACCCTTATAAAACTGCAGGAGAATGCATGTCAAGATTTGTACCGATTGATCCTATTCTTGAAAAAGGGTACAACGTACGCCTTTTGGCTGACGATTTTGAAGGCCTCATAAGTACTTGGGCAGCAAGGAGTGAGAAATTTCGAAGTACAGCTAATAGCTCACTTAACTGTCAATACGATGAAGGTGAAAAAAATAAACTAGATTTATTTCGTTCTGGTAAGCCCAATGCACCATTATATGTATTTGTGCATGGTGGGTATTGGCAAGGAGGAGATAAGGCTTTTTATAGTTTCATTGCCGAGCCTTTTGTTAAATCTGGAATTGATGTTGCTATAATCGGTTACCAATTATGCCCTGAATCAAGTATGACAGAGATCGTCAACCAAATTCGAACTGCATTAATATGGCTCTGGAAGAATTCTCGCGATTATGCTATTTCAAAGGATCGTATTAATATTTCTGGTCATTCCGCTGGTGGTCATATTACTGGCATGGTATTGGCTACAGATTGGCAACAAATCTCTTCGGATTTACCGAAAAATCTTGTCAAAACAGGTATTCCAATTAGTGGACTATATCAACTAGAACCACTTAGAAAGACTAGCATTGCTGAGGCTCTTGGTTTGGATGACGCTGAAACGATGGCTTTGAGTCCACATTTTTTGGAACCCATAACCACAGCGCCAATTCTGGTAATTCTTGGCGAAGCCGAAACGCCAGCATTCCATTGGCAAACTGACCAGTTTATTGAGAAATGGAAACTTAACGAAGCACTCGTTGAATATCATTCCGAGCCTGGCGCTGATCATTTTGAGGTTATAGAGAGATTAGCTAGGGAAGACACTCAAATTTTTGATAGAATAAAAAGATGGATCTTGTAATACATAGTGGTAGGAGAGCTTAATGGTAAAAATTAGGTACTTTTTGGGGATGATGGCTATAGCCTCTTTATTTATTTTTGTAGCGTGTGGAGGCGGAGAAACAAGTTCAAGTGAGACGGAGACTGTGAAACCTCAAGAAACGACCTCTACGGCATCTACAGAGGCACCTGCTCAAAAGGCAGAGGAGCCTAAGAAAGAAGAACCTAAGCCTGAGCCTAAGAAAGAAGAACCTAAGCCAGAACCTAAAAAAGAGGAGCCTAAGGCAGAACCTAAAAAAGAAGAGCCTAAGGCAGAACCTAAAAAAGAAGAGCCTAAACCAGAGCCCAAGGCAGAACCTAAGAAAGAAGAACCTAAACCAGATCCAGCTCAATATGCTGGACCAAATTTGGGCTTAAATACCAACAAGGTGTTCCCAATTCATGTACCAGCAGATGCAAGTGCTAAAGCAAGACTGGTTAGCCTCGGTATTAACGTGCCCCAGACAGGCTCACTTGAGGAAGCGAATCATGAGTTTATGGCAGGATTAAATGTAGACCCAGGTTATAAAGAGCGTTGGGTGGAGCATCAGACCAGTATAAATAGCGTATTGGGAGCCTACCCGAACTTTATGATCATAGCTTATGATAAGAGTGGAACAGACGAAGATATTCAAGCAATTGGAAACCGACTTACCGAACTTCAATGGCCTGGTGACACTAATTCTAGTATGTATGTAGAGAACTGGACCGTTGATGCTCTGAACCAATACAAAACGTGTCTTACTTCCGGTGACACAGGGGTAAGGAGAACGTCCACAAGCAACCCGCACAGTATGTGCATTATGGAATACCAAAAGTTTCGTGCCTATCGGTACGATGCCGGTCTTCCGACAGCAAAAAATCACGCGCAATTAGCTATCCATGATGCCCATGAATATTTCCATCATTACCAGAAAGCCCATGCTCTGGAACGAGGGTTAGACCTTGCTTCAGATCCAGACAACCCTGAGACAACGGTACAAGCTCCAAGATGGTGGATAGAAGGAGCAGCGGTTAGTTTTTCCCATGCATGGTATAAAGCTAACTGGGAGTCTCTATCATTTATGAAAGATCAAACAGTCATGTGGTATGGCCAAGAATACGATTTAGCGACTGCTAATATAGGTACTGTAGCCACAGCTCAAGATTTCAAAAACACAAAGAAACTAGTTAGAGGCGAGTTAGAAGGACATGAAATAGGTGCTGGTTGTACTTCAGACTGGAAACTACAAGAGAGTGAAGAAGACTCTGCAACGGAAACAAGGTGTTTCTCAAGTCTACAGGCTGTTGCTTATATGGCACATCTAACCTCATGGAAAACTGTTTGGATTGACATACCCCAAGACTATTACGATCTCGGATTTTGGGGATCTTTTGAAAAGCATATAGGCATGGAAAAACAAGAATTCTATGACGCGTATAATAACCTCATGACATCTGGAGACGTAAACGATGCACCACCTGAAGGATGGACTGTTCCAGAAGGTGCAATATCAGAATATGCTGACTTTTTGAAAATAGTACCTGAGTCGGATTGAGAAATATAATTATGGCTTGAGCAGCCGATAGGAGAGTTAAGTTTAATGGTAAAAGCTAAGTACTTTTTGGGGATGATGGCTATAGCCTCTTTATTTATTTTTGTAGCGTGTGGAGGCGGAGAAACAAGTTCTAGTGAGGCGGAGAGTCCGAAACCTCAGGAAACGACCTCTACGGCATCTACAGAGGCACCTGCCCAAAAGGCAGAGGAGCCAAAGAAAGAAGAACCTAAGCCAGAGCCTAAGAAAGAAGAGCCTAAGCCAGAACCTAAGAAAGAAGAACCTAAGCCAGAGCCTAAGAAAGAAGAGCCTAAGCCAGAACCTAAGAAAGAAGAACCTAAACCAGAACCGACACCTGCGCCTATTATTCTTCCAAGCGCTGACCTTTTTACTAATTTCTCGGCATGTGGTTGGGATTCAAGTTATGCGATTGATAACGGCTCGCTGTTTCTTTCATCGACTGAAACCCCAGGGAGTAAATCTGTTGGGAATTTAAATCTTGATTTCATACCTTCTATGGTTGGGCAGACACATTCTAATCTTAAAAATCAAACGTTAGGTTTTGCTTTCCATGACTATACCAGAACAGAAATAGATATAAATAAGTCAATACATATGGTAGCTATACCTGCAGGGAAAACGCCATTTAAGTTGGATTTAAACATAGCTGTGTCAGGGAAAGGATCAGATGGTAACTCATGTTCGACTACAATAACGGAACAATTTACCCGTAGCGATGATTTTTATCCTAGCGCAGAACTGTCTATACCCAGCAACGCTATACCCGATAAAGACAAATATAAGCCATTTTCAATTCCTGCACCTACAGCTCAAGCTTTATTCTTAGCTACATCGCAGAGTAACTACGACGATAATTATGGAAAAGTCCGCGTAAATAATACTGAAGGTTACTTTGTAAAGAAGCCCCCGAGCACTCTAAGAGTGGGTCTTTTTGGAGACGTCAAATCTGATGACTATGAAACAATTCGTGATTATATCGAAGTCCTCGCAGTGGTAGCTCCTGATTTAGACATAGCTTGGGCAAATAATATTTCAGAAGTCACGTTTCCGATGCATTTGCTTTCATGCACTGAGCTCATAAATGAGACTATCGACCAGTATTGCAATACGTCCGGCCCATCTGGCGGATTTTCGGATCAGTGGGGCTCGGGTAATCTCGCGACAGGTTGGGGTTTCATTCGTGTATCAGATCAGGCTATGGGATCCAGACATACGTTAACCCATGAGTTGGGACATGCTGTGGGTCTTTGGCATTCTGGAGTTGGCAGTAGTAGCATGGGGCCACCCAATAACCAGGCTGGTCACTGGGCTGCTCATGATTTAATGGTTGTCGCTTTAGTTAATAATTCTGGTGTGGTATCAGGTCAAACCCGTGAAGAAATTAGAGTTGCATTTAATATAGCGAATGATGAATTACAAGGCTTTATTGACAATCCTGCTACATTGTCAAATGCACCTGATCCTGTTTGGGTTGAGCTTGGAGATAAGCTTAAGGCCCAATTCAATAGCTCATCAATGGGGAAACGGTTAGGAAGATAAATTCAAAGATAGGAGAGTTAAATGATAACCTCTAGGTACTTTTTGGGGATGATGGCTATAGCCTCTTTATTTATTTTTGTAGCGTGTGGAGGCGGAGAAACGAGTTCTAGTGAGACTGAGACTGTGAAACCTCAAGAAACGACCTCTACGGCATCTACAGAGGCACCTGCCCAAAAGGCAGAGGAGCCTAAGAAAGAAGAGCCTAAGGCAGAACCTAAAAAAGAAGAACCTAAGGCAGAACCTAAGAAAGAAGAACCTAAACCAGAACCTAAGAAAGAAGAGCCTAAACCAGAACCAGAACCGCTTGCGCCATATGCGGGACTTGCAGTAACTTGTGAGGACAAGACTACTCATACCTATTGCATATCTCCAGACCTAGCGACCCCTCCAGACGGTAAGCCTACCGATCCCTGGGGTACTAAACTTGATTATTCACCTGAGATATTCTGTGGTTCTGATGTAAGCGACAGGACTTGTCTTTGGTATGCAAAAAGCGTTGTCGCGACATTCCAGGAGTACGGTCTATATGCTCCTACTGAATACTGGGTAGTCGGTGCAGATGTTGAAGCAAATCAAGTAGGTCTTGCCGGAGTTTACTGTGATCGTCGTGTAGCGAGAGACCAGGTTTGGGGGAAGAATCAAGAGCAATGTCTGGCTGATGAAAATGATCCCAATGGCTATAAAATGGAATTTTACAGGAAACTGAGTCACGGAGTTATAAACGAGGGTAATAATGGGAACTCTGCAGCTTTGAGCGGTGACGCTCCAAATGGCTATATGAAGTATTACGCATCAGTGTCGCCTGGCTTCCATTTTCTCGATGTGGGCATTCCTATTGGGCCTGGGACGCGACATGGTGGGATATCAGGAGAAGTTGACCAGAAAATTGTTTTCCATGAGGGCTACCATTCCTTCCAAGGAGGCCACATCTTGACTATGGATGACTATAGTACACCAGAAGATGAACGAAGCGCTGTAAGAGGCCCGACCTGGTGGAATGAGGGTTCAGCTGAGTGGATGGCGTATGTTGGAATGTTCTCAGCGTTGGAAAATCGTAAATTAGACCTTGTAACCACGGAACTGGGTATCGACTCTAAATTTTCTTTCGAAAAGGAAATGTCGGAAAAGATGAGACAAGGTAAGCTGAATATGGAGCGGAATTGCCCTGGTCAGGGGATCAAAGATCTTAGTTACTCCAATGCATGTTACTCAATGGGTAATCCAGTCGTCTATGAACTCGGTGCTTGGGCCGTTGCCTACCTACATGACAAGAAAGGTTCAGCCTTTAGCGCGGAATTTTATGCACAACTTGAAGAATTGGGTTGGGAAGGCGCATTTGTGGCGACCTTCGGAATCTCATCTGAAGACTTCTATGTTGAGTTTGATGAATTTCTTAAGCTACCTCTGAGTGAACAAATGGCTATATTGCCTGATTATGCATAAAGGGTGGCTTGATGGAAAGAGAATCGTCGGTCAATAAACTGTATCCTTTTCTTAGTTTTGTTCTACTCACGGTTTTTATTGCTTGTTCAAGTCCTGACGTTGCGGATGACGAGAGTTCGCCTACATCAACGATACCAGTAGTAGAAGATAGCGCTAAACAATCTGACGGGGAACGATCAAGAAAAGAAACAGATGGTTCATCCGGCGACCGTTCGGGAAGATACCCAGAAGTGAAGCCGGCCAACGAATTTGTACCACAGAAGGTAATAGACCGATATCCCGTGTGGGCAGAAAACTGTACAGGAAGCGGCCCTGTGATGTTTACTAATTCACCGATGAGAATTGAAGATATCAAAAATCTTACTCCCTACGGCCAAGTGGTAGGAGGGCATGTTACACCAATAGATCACATGTATTTTGAACCCAAAGACAGATCTTTAGGAAGAGATGTTTATGAGGTGAGAGCGATTCAAGATGCAATAATCTTTGATCTTTCCTCAAGAGATTTTAATGAAGCCAACGAAACAAAATTACGTGAATTCCGGGTTGATATGGCACATACATGTACCTTTTCTAGTTATCTTGATCTCCTTACATCTCTGACCCCAGAGCTTGAAAAAGAATGGGCTAAGTCTGAAGGGGGTAGAACAGGTCCTTGGAAAGGAATTTCCGTTAAAGCAGGTCAACTAATTGGATATATTGGTGCTCAAACTCTGGACTTTGGGGTTTACGATTACGGGATTGAACTTCCTGGCTTCATTAACCCTTCTGCTTACGCAATGAGAGAACCTTGGAAAATCCATACAGTAGATCCTTTCCAGTACTTCCCCACAGAAATTCGAGAAGCTTTGCTTAAGAAAATGATTAGAGATGCTGAACCACGGGCGGGGAAAATTGATTACGATGTAGACGGTACGATATCCGGCAATTGGTTTCAGCAAGGAACAGATTGGTACAACGGTATTGATCAGCGTAAATATTGGGACGGGCACTTATCAGTTGCACCCCATGAAATAGATCCTACTTTATGGAGGATTGGGGTGGGCTCCCTGGATACTGAGGATAACAACTTTATTATATTCGGTGACCAAACTCCGCTTGAAGTTAATGTTAATTTAGAGCCTGTAACTTATGAACTCCGAAGATATTGGGTTAATATACCAGCCAAACCTGACAAGCGATGGTGGCAAGAACCTTACGATGAAACAGATGTATATGGGGTATACATTGCTCCAGAAACTGTTGGTTATGTTTTGATCGCATTGGAAGACGAACGATTACTTCGGGCAGAAGTGTTTTTGGGCAAAGCTAAAGAGGAGATTCTTGGGTTTACTAGCGATGCTCGTTTATACGAAAGATAAATGGGAACACAGAAATTGAATGCAGATGTGATCGTTATCGGTGCTGGCATAGTGGGGTGTTCGGCCGCTCTCCATCTTGCGGAGGCAGGTATTTCTACCTTGGTATTGGAGAAAGGTGAAATCTCTGGTGAAGCTTCAGGGGTGAACATGGGAGGGCTTGGAGGAGCAGGTTGGGGCAAATCCCCCTCACTCCAAGAACATTTGACAATGGGCAGTTTGGATATTTTTAAAAGGCTCCAAAACGAGCTGGGATATGATCTTGAGTTTCGTCAGTCTGGCTCTTTTACGGCCGTCCATAATGAGGTGCAATACGCCTACGTTAAAGAACAAATACTGGAAGGGCAAAACAACGGGTTCAATCTTGAACTAATGAGTTCATATGAAGCGAGAGCACTAGAACCTGAGCTGAGTCCAGATATGCTTGGATATGTATATAGTCGTTTCAGAGGACAGGCTGATCCTTTAAAAACTACTCGGGCGTTCGGGCAAGCCGCGATTCAGGCGGGCGCGACCATAGAAACGGGTACCGAAGTCACGTCGATGAAGCCACAGAACAAGGCGTGGAAATTAGAGACTAACAAGGGTTCCTTCGAGTCTGGATCTGTTATTTTTGCGGCTGGAGCGTGGAGTAAAGTACTTGGGAAAATGGTTGGGGTAGAAATCCCAATTGAACCAGTGGTTGGTCAGATGTGGTCTACGGAACCTCTTCCTCCGAGAATTTTTGGAACGATTGGCTCATTTGAATCGCGGTTCCATTGGAGCAAAAATTTATATGCAGACATAGGAGCGCCTCCTGAACTAACCCATTCAAACGGCCAACGTTTGACAAGACATCTCTACGGCAGGCAAAGGAAAAGCGGTGAAATTATATTCGGTGGTGATAGAAGAAATGTTGGCTTCAACAAGACCATTGAAAGCTCCGGAATTGACGTCAACAAAGGACATGCCACAGAGATACTACCGCTACTTATTGATCTTCCTATCGTGACTACTTGGGCAGGCCTCATGCCATTCTCAATGGATGGGCATCCGATCATTGGAAGGGTGCCAAATAATGAAAATTTATTCATCGCAACCGGTTTGGCATCCTCAGGTTTCGGAAGAGGGCCAGGCGCTGGTATGTTAATAGCAGACCTGGTTGCAAAAGGGATTGCTAATCCTGTTTTACACGAGTCTGATTTGGCCCGATTTGCTGATTGAGTTACGAAGCGCTACTTAATTTTGCTCCACTGTACTCTTTAAACAGCCCGGAGCTACCATACTTGACTCGTCGTATGCTATCTCTTGTTCATGCACTATTTCATATTTTGCCATCAAATCAACTACGGCTGCTTGTATCTGTGACTCAACTGGCTTAGCCAGACTGAGAGTAGGGCAATAACTTACTGTATTAATCGATCTAGTTTCATAATTTTCGATGTATTGAAATAAAGTGATTTCAGTACGGCCATTAATTTTTGTACCATTCTCCATCCAGTTTCCTATATAACCAATAGCATCTCCAGCTTTAACCTCGGTACCGATTTCTACGTTGACGCCATCGATTTGTAATGATTTATCACAGCGAATCGGGGCAGCTCCTTCCCTATCACAATCAATACTTACGATATGGTCAATGCTTACCCCCCAAGAAGAATGTAAGGTAGGAGAGATTATGATCTCCCAATCATCTTGTACATATCCATCTGAAGGTTGCCATGTTAATTGAGTAATTAGTCCATCAATTGGAGCAACTACTACCGTCTCTGCCGGGCCTCTGAACTCGAAAGTTGGATTGGCATAATTGTATGATTGCCCGCTCCTACTCATCCGTTTTTGACTCGCTCCAAATTCAATAAATATTGGTAATGTTAGGCTGGTATCAAAAAGTAAATCTCCAAAAGTTCCGTCCGCCTCGTTGTAAGGTCCCAGATTCATTATTCCTAGATTATGTAATTTAGGCATTTCTGAATTATCATATTTTTGATACTGGCCTTGTGCTTTTGCTGCCTCTGATGTGGCATTTGGCGCACATGCCATCTCTGTGCATACTAAAACACCCATATTGGGACTTTCTTCCATACATGTACACTGGTTACAAAAATTAGAGCCTGTGTCGTTACCAGACCATCCGGCTTCTACAACCTCTCCTCCACTTAAAGTACAATTCTTTGGGGTTTCCTTAACTACTTCTGTACTTGTGCTACAACCCACCACTAGAAGCATTAATCCTGCTAAGAATATATATGTTAGATATCTCATGCGGCTTCCCCTAAGATTTTGGTATTTCACAGAAGTCACTGGAACTGACTGCTTTTCCTTCAAGTAGTTTTTGCGTCTCAGCACCGAATAGGTTGGCCCAACATATTCCGTGGCTAGCTGTTGCAGCGTACTGAGGGAAATCTCTCTCCATTATCTCTGATACATTATTTTTCTCACGCAAATCATAGACCCCGAAGTCTAAATAAGTATTGGTGGAATGCCCTATGGCGTACCCCAATACCTCTCCCGACTCTACGAAGTATTGGCCATCTGGCATGAAGGTTTCCCTTGAATCATTTACTAGCACTGGTACGCTTGCAGTGATTTCGGACCATCGGTCAGTGATTTGGGCAATATGATCTATCATGATTTTTATTCCGCAAGGATGATGAAAATGAAGCTTGACCTGCTCTTCATCTGTAGAAGTTTTTCCATGAACGGAGTAGTCCTGCAGCCGACGGCTTGCAGCATATAGACTGAATCCTTCAGCAGGAAACTTGACGGTGATTTGATCATGCGGTGTGTTATGTGACCTAAGATGACCGTGAGAGATATAGTATGATCCGTCTCCACCCGGTCGACCCGGGGGTGTGAATTCATCAACAACAGCTATGTCTAGTGGAAAAACATCAAACATGTCTTCGAGTGGTCCACACTTAGGAGGAGTGGAACTTGGAGACCATTCCCCAGTTTCCCAGTTAGACCACTTAACGAAAATCTGCTCTTTCGGCGTCTGAGTTGGCGTCGGGGTAGGAGTTGGTTTGGCGGTGGCTGTTGACACACATGCCATCTTTGTACATGCTAAACCACCTTCCATACATCTACACTGGTTACACGAATTAGAGCCCGTGTCTTTACCAGACCATCCATCCTCTACAACCTCTCCTCCAGTTAAAACGCAATTTGTACTTTTGGGAATTCCATTAACTATTTCTGTTGTAGGGGTGATTTCAGCTGCTGGTTGTTCTTCAGCCGTAGCCTCTAAGGTGGAATCGATATCTCCTGTACTTGTGCTACAACCTATTACTAGGAGGGTTAATCCTGCTAAGAATATATATGTTAG
>JBJKVP010000007.1:0-22524 GCA_045562535.1 Dehalococcoidia bacterium
AAACTTCAAAAAATCGATACTCCAGGCCATACTCCGGGAAGCTCTTGTTACCTTCTTCAAAACGAAGGAGTTTTATTCTCTGGAGATTGCATATTGCCAAATACTTCAACTGCTATAGATCCAACCGAAGAAGGCGATATGAACGATTACCTAGTTTCTTTAAAAAAAGTTCAGGCATACAAAATAGACCTAATACTCTCTTTCCATGGTAAACCTATAACTTCGGCAGCAGAGCGAATTAAAAATCTGATCAACATCAGAGAAGATCGCGACCAACAAATATTAGATATTCTCCAAATAAAGCCAAGTTCGTTAGAGGGGATTTGGAGCACCATATACGGTAAACGTGATTTGACTGGATATTTACTTGAGGCTTCAAAAAAACAAATAGAGGCACATATAATAAAGTTGGAAACGGAGAAGAAAGTAACTCGTTTGATAAAAGATCAAGGTAGCACAGGAGATGACTCTACTACCTACCAAATAATAAATTACACAGAATAGGAGAAATCGATGCCTGGATCCGACATACTTAATATATTCCCAATGGGCTCGTCCGTCACTTCAAGTGGCCATTTAAACATATCTAATATTGATATCACTGAATTAGCCAATGAAAGAGGAACACCTCTATATATTTTTGATGAAAATACAATACGGACAACTGCAAAAAGGTTCAATAAAGCTTTTAGCGACCGTTATGCGGATGTTCAAGTTGTATACGCATGCAAGGCTTGGTCAAACGTAGCCATACTTCAAATTCTTGAAGA
Organism: Dehalococcoidia bacterium; assembly: GCA_045562535.1. Classification (GTDB taxonomy): domain Bacteria; phylum Chloroflexota; class Dehalococcoidia; order UBA6926; family UBA6926; genus UBA6926. The sequence goes on from JBJKVP010000007.1 coordinate 771, forward strand.
GGAAGGATTAGGGTTTGATGTGGTAAGCGGAGAGGAAATATCTACAGTGGAAGCTGCCAGATTAAATCTAGGCAATACATTCTTTCATGGAAATAATAAATCGCGATCTGAACTTCTTCAAGCTGTGGTTGCAGGGGTAGGACGCATAGTAGTTGATAATAGTTATGAGCTAGATCTCCTTGAAGAAGTATTACAAGAAATTGATAAGAAACAGGAAGTTCTTTTTAGGGTTTCACCAGGAGTGGATCCACATACTCACTCCAAAACAACTACTGGTGTTCTAGATAGCAAATTTGGCATACCAATTGAAACAGGTGAAGCGGAAAAAATAATAATAAAAGCAATGGAATCAGATCATATAATACCAAAAGGGCTGCATTTCCATCTGGGATCCCCTATTTTTGAATTATCCCCTTACGAAAAAGCTATAGCGGTCGCTTTTAATTTCGCTTCGGAAATGAAACAGGCACACGGTTTCATCATGGAAGAATTTAGCCCAGGGGGCGGATTCGCGTCTAAGTATCTTGTAACGGATGAAGTTCCAGACCCAGAAGTATATGCAGACACGATTTGTAATCAAATTAAAGCCCTCTGTGCATCCTTAAATTTAGAATTGCCCAAACTTACCATAGAGCCAGGTCGTTCTATAATCAGCAGAGCTGGGATCGCAGTTTATAGAACTGGTGTCATCAAAGAGATTCCAGGTATACGAACCTACGTTTCTGTTGATGGAGGAATGGGAGATAACATCCGTCCCGCAATTTACGACGCTAAATATGAGGCGGCCCTAATCACAAGAATGGATGACGAAGAATCAAAAATCGTTACGATATCTGGAAAGTATTGTGAATCCGGTGACATCTTAGTCAAGGACTATAACTTGCCTTCTCCGCGCCCAGATGAACTATTAGCAATCCCTGCATCTGGGGCATATGCGCTTGCCATGGCATCCAATTACAATGGTTCTCGAAAACCCGAAGCAGTACTTTTAAAAGAAGGGGCTTTTCGTGTCATAAGGCGTAGAGAAACGATAGAAGATATACTAAAGTTTGATGTGGTTTAGTTATGCCTTGGAACAGTTTAGCAACCAAAGAAACTGTAGCTTTTCTACGGCAAAGCATAGAACGTACGCGACTAGCTCATGCATACATGTTCATAGGCCCTGCTACCGCCGGAACAATGGGACTCTCCCAAGAATTTTCCCAAGCAATATTCTGTAAATCCAATGATCCGCCATGCCACGAATGCCGGCATTGCACTAATATTGATAAAAAATTGCATCCTGATTTACTAACTATCGAACCTGGTTCAACTGGATTCATAGGGATAGATCGCATTAGGCGGCTTTTAGGAGATATACCAAATGAACAAATCAAGGAATTAGAGAGGAGAGATGAGGATATTCCTCCAAGATATTTCGCTATAACTAGCCCCTTAGAAGCTGATCGAAAAATAATAATTATTCATGGCGTGGAGACAATGCTCACGGAAACGCGGGATATACTGCTAAAAATCCTCGAGGAACCTCCTGCTAACGTAATTTTTATTTTGACCACAGAAGACGAATCTGTTTTAAATAGTACGCTTGCGTCAAGATGCCAAATCTTAAGAGTAAAACCCATACCCTTTGACCAGGTTAAAACATCATTAATCAAAAACGGCATAGAAGAAGAATTAGCTTCTCACCTATCAAGAATCACCGGAGGGCATATACAAAAAGCGTTGGATTTTGCAGGAGACCCCGCTTTGTTAGATCAAATGTATTCTGATTACATGTATATGCCAAAAATACTGGATCAACCAATCTCTATGCGAATAAAGTCAGCAGAAGAGAGTGCGCAAAATTATCGAGAAAATAAACGAATGGTTTTATCATCCATGGATACTTGGATGATATTTTGGAGAGACGCAATAATTTTATCGAAAGAGATAGACCTCAATCAAGATATATCCGTCAAAAGTGAACTAATGACAAAAACTGATCTTAAAAAAATGAGTATAGATGTTATCGAGGCTGTCAGAGCTATAAGAGCGATCGAAAAAGCACGGCTAGCACTGCAAAACAACGGGAATGCACGAATAATTATGGAAGATTTATATATGAATCTTCCGCGTACGGGGCAATAGTTTAGTAATTATTATATATCTCTACTTTGAATAAACGAGTTCAAAAGATTAGTGAATTCCAAAGGGAATATATACTTCGTGGCCTCGCCCTCTCCCATAATTTTAAGAGTATCAAAGTACTGGAGACTCATAGCATTTGGTGATACATCTTTAGCAATGACCTCGATTCGGGCCAAGGCATTGCTAAACCCTTCTGCCCTCAATATAGCAGCCTGTTGATCCCCTTCTGCAGAAAGTATTTCACTTTGCCTCTTACCTTCTGCATTCAATATTGCTGCCTCTTTTTCTCCTTCTGCAACAGTAATCGCTGCTTTCCTAGTACCCTCTGCCTCAATTATCACCGCACGTCTTAGTCTTTCCGCAGACATTTGGCGATTCATTGCATCTTGAATATCAGCAGCTGGTTCGATTGTTTTTATCTCGACATTCGTAACAAGGATTCCCCATCTTGAAGTTTCTTCAGCAAGTTTTTCAGTAAGTACTTTATTGATTCGCTCTCTTTGGGACAAAACATCATCAACCGTCATTTCTCCCACGACTGCTCTTAGCGTAGTCGTAGCCAATCCGATGACAGCTAACTTATAGTTCTCCACTTCAAGAATTGCTTTTTGGGCTTCTTCTTGTTTGACCCTCATGTATAAGAGGAAATCAATATCTATAGGAGCATTATCTTTTGTAATATTTGTCTGACGTGGGATATCAATAACTTCTGTCCGTAAATCGACTGCGATACCCGAATGGACTATAGGTATCAGCCATACAGGGCCCGGGCCTCTCATACCCTCAAAGTTACCCCACCTAAACCGTGCTATCCTCTCATAATCTTTCAAAAAATTTAAAATAAACATATTGATTTACTCCAATAAATTACATCTACCTTTTTGTATGAATTTAATTTTATTTTACTCTTATGAATTTTAGAAGGCTGAGATTAAATTGATGTTTATTTTCCATTAAATATTTGTTAAGTAAATCAAATATCAATTTAACGTCAAAGCCTTTTCGAGTGTATCCCAAGCCAAAACAGCACATTTTACTCTAACCGGGTATTTAGACACTCCTTGTAATGACATCAAATCTTGCATTAATTGTTCATCAGGTGTCCCGCCCCTTAACATGTCTCTAAAATTAGTTGAAAGAGTATCTACATCACCTAAATCTAAACCCTTGACTCTATCGGTCAACATCGATGCAGAAGCTTGAGATATAGAACAACCTTGTCCAAAAAATTCTATTTGGGAGATCACACCGTCTTTTATCATAGCTGTTAATCGGATTTCATCGCCACAAACTGGATTATGCTGCTGCATATCGACATCCGGTTTTTCCAATATACCTCTATTATGAGGATATCGATAATGGTCCAGTATCAGTTCTTTGTATAGTTCATCAAATTTAGGTTCATCGGGAGGCATCACCAAAAAATTCACCTCCTTTTTTTAATGAATCAACAAATCGATCTACGTCTTCTTCGTTATTATATATATAGAAACTCGCTCTCGCAGTAGCAGCGACTCCAAGTCTACGCATAAGCGGCTGCGCACAGTGATGACCAGCGCGGATCTGAATCCCATCCCAGTCCATCATCTGAGCAACATCGTGAGGGTGGACACCAGGAAAATCAAATGCGAGTACACCGCCCCTAATATCTAAGTCTTCAGGTCCAAACACCTTAATACCCATATCAATCTTCTTAACTTGGTCCATAGCATAAGTCGTTATATCAATCTCATGCTTACGAACATTTTCCATACCAATGTTATCCAAATAGTCGATGGCCACACCAAAGGCAGCAACATCCGCAAAATTAGGAGTTCCAGCTTCAAATTTTAAGGGCGCTTCTTTCCACGTGAATCTATCCTCATAGACCTCATCAATCATCTCTCCTCCTCCCAAAAATGGGCGCATTGAAGAAAGGATTTCATCTTTACCATATAAAACACCTACACCAGTTGGTCCAAGCATCTTATGAGCTGAGAACGCGTAGAGATCAACATCTAAATCAACTACATCTACAGGTAAATGGGGTGCCCCTTGTGCTCCGTCTACAACAGATAACGCCGAAACTTTATTAGCTTTTGCGATGATCTCTTTTATCGGATTAATTGTCCCTAACACGTTAGACATATGTGTTAGGGACACTATCTTTGTTTTTTCGGATATCAATTCATCTAAATCCGATAAATCTAAAGTTCCATCTTCGTTAATTGGAATATATTTAATCGTTGAGCCAATCTCATTACACAAAATCATCCAAGGAACAATATTAGAATGATGCTCCATAGGAGTAATCAGAATTTCATCCCCTTGTTTCAGGTGTTCTCTACCCCATGCATAAGCAATAAGATTCAACGATTCAGTGGTGTTCCTAGTAAAAACGATATTTCGCTCGGAACCAGCTTTGATAAATTTAGCGACTTTATCTCTAGCGGTCTCATAAGCAAGCGTAGACTCTTCACTAAGTGTATAAATACCTCTATGCACGTTGGCATTGTTATTTCTATAGAAATCCGCCAAAGCATCAATCACCACCGCCGGCTTCTGGGAGGTTGCAGCACTATCCAGATAAGTAAGCGGTTTGTCATGAATCAAACGCTCCATAATCGGGAAATCATTTCTGAATGACATTTCTTTCAAACCCTTCAGCTCCTAATCAATTTAGACTAGATTTCAATATTGAATTAGACTAATGTTTTAATCACTTTTATCCTGACGAACAAGATCATACCCATGAGTTTCCAGATCGTGCGCTAGCTTAGGTCCTCCAGATTTAACAATCTGCCCATCCATCATAACGTTGACGACTGTTGGATCAATATATTCAAGAATTCGAGTATAGTGAGTTATCAGTAAAACTCCCATATCGGGACCTATAAGCTTATTAACTCCGTCCGAAACAATTCTAAGTGCATCGATATCTAGTCCTGAATCGGTCTCATCCATTATTGCTAAACCTGGTCGTAAGACTGCCATCTGTAATATCTCACTTCGTTTTTTTTCTCCACCAGAAAATCCTGTATTAACATAGCGAGTGGCAAATTCGTGATCCATATCAAGAGCATCCATGTGATCGTTGACCATTTTACGAAATTCAATCAGAGGCATTTCTTCCTCTAGTCGTGCGTTCACCATTTGGCGAAGAAAATTTATAAGAGTCACCCCAGGGATCTCTGTTGGATACTGAGAAGCTAGAAACAATCCTTTAACAGATCGCTCATCAGGTAATAATGTGCTTATATCTTGGCCATCATAAATAATTTTTCCTTTGGTGATTATGTACCTAGGATGCCCCATTAGGGTATTAGCTAAAGTGCTTTTCCCAGATCCATTCGGTCCCATAACAGCATGGACCTCCCCTTTGGGAACAGAAAGATTTACTCCATGTAGTATTTCTTTACCCTCGACTTCAACGTGAAGATCCTCAATAACTAGTATATTTTTTTTTGAAACTTTAACAGCAGACACAGCCTTCTCCATCATTAATAACTAAATTTTGTATATTTCCTTTAATTGTGTTTCAGATACATTATGACTATTATTTTTCGGTGATCCCGGTCTCCGTCATCGTACTTGGATCAAGAATCCGATCGAGCTCTTGCTCACTTAAATCAGTCATTCTTCTAGAAACTTCTCTAATCGTTTCCCCCGTCTTAGCAGCCTCTTTTGCGATGGCAGCCGCATTATCATAACCTATTACAGGCGCTAGTGCCGTGCAAATTGCTAAACCAGCCTCCACTGAGGCAGGCCCTTTTTCAGTAGCTATAATCCCATCGATACATTTAGTTCTAAAATTATCCGCCTCGGACACAAGTAAAGAGATCGATTCAATAAAATTATATGCTGCGACTGGCATCATCACATTAAGTTCAAAGTTACTACCCTGTGCATCGGCAAGAGTGACCGTTAAGTGATTCCCCATAACCTGAATTGCTGCCTGACATACGGATTCAGCTATCACCGGATTAACCTTACCAGGCATTATAGAAGAACCTGGTTGAACTTCAGGCAACAATAGTTCTCCGAATCCTGCACGAGGACCTGATCCTAGCCAACGAATGTCGTTAGCAATTTTTAACAAACTAACTGCCAAGGTATTAACCGCACTACTAGATTGAACTACTATATTAAGTGTGTTCTGAGCTTGGAAGTGATTGGTCGTCTCTCTTACATTCAAACCTGTTTGCTGAGATAACAGATCGCATACCTTGGATGCAAATTCTGGCTCTGAACCTATTCCGGTACCAACCGCGGTCCCACCTAATGGCAATTCTGTAAGCTCATTCACTGCCAAATTTAGACGTTCTATCGATCTATGCATCTGGCCAGCGTAACCTAAAAATTCTTGACCCAATCGTATAGGGGTAGCATCTTGTAAATGTGTACGCCCTGTTTTGACTACAGACCAAAATTCTTTAGATTTAGTTTCAAAGGAGTCCTTTAGTCTAGTTAGCGCAGGAATCAGATCATTAGAAATCATTTCTGCTGCTGCTAGTTGCATAACGCTAGGGATAACATCATTTGATGATTGCCCTCGGTTAACGTGATCGTTTGGATGTACATTTTTGGTGCCTACATCGCCACCCAATATTTGAATAGCTCGGTTCGCAATAACTTCATTGGCGTTCATATTAGTTGAAGTTCCAGAACCTGTTTGGAATATATCTACAACAAAATGTTGATCAAGGGATCCTTCTAGAACTTCTTTTGCTGCCGATACAATAGCATCCGCGATTTCGTGATCCAATCCTTGTAAATCCTTGTTAACCTCTGCAGCTGACATCTTGAGCATTCCCAAAGATCTAATAAATTGCCTTTGAAAACGAAGTTCGCTAATTGGAAAATTGCCCACGGCCCGCTGTGTTTGTGCACCCCACAAGGCTTCGTCTGGAACTTGCATTTCACCCATTGAGTCTTTTTCAACACGCATTTACTAACATTCCTCCAAGTATAAATATTTGGTATGAACTCGGCTTTTATTGGCCATTTCACCCAGCGCCATATAGTGATTATATTCTACAAACCACATACTTGCGTTAAATTATTAACCCTACAGTAATTAAACACAATCATAGACATGATATCGCAGGATCAAGAACGAACATCCCAGTCACCCAATATAATCCACTTATAACTAGTTAATTCCTGAAGTCCCATAGGTCCACGAGCATGCAATTTATTAGTACTAATAGCAACCTCAGCTCCTAACCCAAACTGCCCACCATCAGTAAATCTAGTAGAAGCGTTTACATATACAGCAGCTGAATCAACTTCATTCAAAAATCTCTCTGCGTTTTCCTTGTTGTGAGTAAGAATTGCTTCCGAGTGATCTCCATGCTGTGCTATATGAACCATTGCTTCATCAATCGAATCAACCACTTTAATGGCAACCGTTAACGAAAGAAACTCTCGGCCCCAATCATCGGAGGTTGCCGGTTTAACGACTAATTTAGTATCTCCTGTTAACATACCAAACGCCCGCTCGTCGGCATGGACTTCTACATTTCCTGTTTCACCCCACATTTTTTCTATTGCACTCAATATCTCAGGAGCTTTTTCAGAATGAATTAGGATCGTATCAAGAGCGTTACAAACCGTAGGTCTTTGGACTTTTGCATTATCCAATATACCGACTGCGTTTTCGATATCAACTTTGGAGTCTACATAAATATGGCAAACACCTACTCCTCCAGTAACTACAGGAACAGATGCATTTTCAGCTACAAATCGTATTAGTTCAGCTCCCCCACGAGGAATCAGTAGATCTATTCCTCCTCGAAAAGCCAACATTTCGGAAACGATCTTCCTATCGGTAGATTCTATAAGATCTATACACCCATCCGGCAAAGAAGAATTTTTGAGAGCTCTTTTTATCACATTAGAAATAGCAATATTAGAATTTATAGCTTCTTTACCTCCACGTAAAACCGCTGAATTACCTGATTTTATTGCTAGGGTGGATATATCTACAGTTACATTAGGTCTGCTCTCATAAATTGTTGCAATAACACCCAGTGGAACCCTTCTTTTGGATATTTCAAGTCCGTTCTCCATTTGTTTTGAATCAAATTCTTCGCCAACCGGATCAGGCAATAAAGCAACAGAACGAGCGTCTTCTGCCATAGATTCAATTCTCTCGTCATTAAGCAACAATCGGTCTAAGTTTGCTGCAGACATCCCAGATTTTAACCCGTTCGAATAATCGGTAGCGTTAGAAGATAAAATATCTTGTTTTGATTCAATCAATAAATCGGCAATCGCCAGTATAGTCAGATTTTTTTCCTCGGTCGAAGCGTGTGCCAAAACACTAGCAGCATCTCTAGCTACTTGAACTTTTTCTTTTAATTCTTTAGAGATTTCATCACTCATAAGATTTCCTCTCGATACTACCCTCTCGTATTCCGTTATCTAAATTAACACCATATTATCAATGTGAACTATCTCATCTCCAACAAATCTTCCTTCAAAATTTGGAGAAGAAATTATATCTCTAACAGATTCAGACTGCTGCCCTTTAAATAGGTTAACTGCCTCTGACGGATACGCAACCGCTCCACGCGCAATCGGTGAATTATCAGGGCCAACAATTTCCACAACGTCTCCTGAACCAAACGAACCTTGAACATTTAAGACGCCGATCGCTAATAGACTAGACTTTCCAGTGAGCAAAGCTTGTGCAGCTCCTTGATCTACAACTAATTTACCTTTTACAAAAGCACTCCCGAGAGATCGCCTCCTTGCCCCAGAACTTCTTTTAGGCCAAGGCTCAAAGAATGTCCCTATATCTTCGCCGTCAATTATTCTATTTAGCACGTTATCTTCATATCCACCAGCTATCACAGTCGCCGTCCCCCACGAGGTCGCTTCTGCAGCCGCCAGTACTTTAGTAGCCATCCCGCCCGTCCCTCTTGAACCGGGAATATCATTTACACTCTTAATAATAGCGTCGTCAACACTCGTAATCCTTTTTATTAATTTTGCTGCGGGATTTGTCCTTGGGTCTGAATCAAATAAACCGATTTGGTCAGTTAAAAACACCAAAAGATCAGCCTCTATCAAATTAGCCACGGCGGCCGATAAATTATCATTATCACCAAAAGATTCGTCAATTTCCTCTGTTGCAACTACATCATTCTCATTGACTATAGGAATAACTCCCAAGCCAAACAATTCTTCTAAGGTACTTCTAGCATTAGACGCAGTGATATTCGATGACAATTCAGCTCTTGTCAATAAAGCTTGACCTACAATAATTTTATAATCCGCAAAAAGCTTCGCGTACATTTGCATTAAATGGTTTTGCCCAACAGCTGCTTGAGCTTGAAGCATTTTCAGTGATTGAGCCATATTCTCTTGACCCAAAAGGCCTCGGCCAGCGGCAATAGCTCCGGAAGAAACAATTAAAATTTCCAAATTCTTTGATCTCAGAAAAGCAATCTGACTGACCAAAGAAGCAATAATTTCTTCCTTGAGAGAATCAGATTCACCTGTGAGCAAATTCGTGCCCAGTTTGACAACCACTCGACTATATTTCATTATCTCTTACCATTTAAATTAGGAAACCCAAGGGTAATCCCGTAGTTTATCCGCTATTATAACCTCAAAGAGCAAGACTAACCGGGATTCAAGGGGTAAACAAATATTCATTAGCAATTTACATCTAACCCATTTCCGGAATTACGTAGCAATTAACACGCAATTCCATAAGGGTCTTAGCATACTACATGGAAGTAATGGTCATGGTAAAACAAATTTGCTTGAATCGATTTCCATGTTACCAACCGGCCGTTCGAGCAAAGCTTCCAATGATCGAGAAACTATAGGTTGGACGGCGGCAAGCGAACCGATACCCTACTCAAAAATCCAAGCAGAAGTAACGGAAAATTCTATTCTTACAGATATAGAATTGGTACTCCAGATAAATAATTTATCTAATTTAAACAAAGGCAACGACCGTTCAAATGAAAATTATTTACTGAAAACCGGAAGGCTCCAAAAAGCTCTCAAATTAAATGGGGTTCGCCAAAAAAGAACCATCGGTTCAGAAATTATAAAAGTCGTGTCAACTGGTCCAGAGGAAGTATCTTTATTATCAGGTTCTCCGTCAGCAAGAAGACGTTTCCTTGAAGATATAAGCGCCCAAACAGATCCTCAGTTTTTGGAAACCAACCAAAGATACCAAAAGGTTCTTAGCCAAAGAAATGCATTACTGAAACGAATACGACAACAGCAAAATACACGAACTAATGAAATAAACGCTTGGGAAGAAGAACTAGTAAAACTCGGATCATATATTTTGTATAGCCGCTATCAACTATTGGAATCCATTAAACACGAACTGGATCAATCTTATCAATACTTATCAGCAGAATCAGGAGATTTCAATTTAGTTTATATTGACAGTACTAACTCTTCTGAAAAATCCTCCTTGACGGACATAAACGAAAATTTCAAAAAGTCAATTGAAGAAAACTGGAACAAAGATTTAGCTACCTCGACAACGTCAGTAGGCCCTCATAGGGACGACTTTAGAACATTCTTGGATAACAAGGATATCGGAATTTTTGGTTCAAGAGGTCAGCAGAGAGTAGTATCTATAGCACTATTTCTAGGAGAAGCTACATATATACAAGCCAAAACACAAAAGACCCCCATCTTGTTATTTGATGACCCTTTATCCGAATTAGATACTTTACATAGAGAAAGATTCCTAGATTTTGGGATTTCCATTGGAGAACAAGTGCTTCTAACCACCGCGGAACCGACATTAATTCCAAGAAAAAATAATGTGGAATCTAATCATTACTCAGTAAATAGAGGTATAATTTCAAATATAGATAGACCAATATAACAACGTGCAGTAGGTATGATTATGACAATAAACGATACACTATATTCGAAAATTGAAGATGCAGCCAGAACTCTGATGTCATCTTCGTATGGAACCGCAATAACAGGTGCAGGGATGTCAGCAGAGAGCGGAGTTCCTACTTTCAGAGGCCCAGATGGTCTTTGGACAAAATACGGAGAACCAGATGACTTAGGATATGAAAAATTCCAACAGGACCCAAAACTTTGGTGGGAAACCAGACTTAGTGGTACTTATATGCCAGAAATGAAAACAGCCTTAGAAGCCGCAAAACCAAATGCTGGCCACCTTGCTTTGGCGAAACTAGAAGAAATGGGGCACATAAATTATGTGATAACTCAAAATGTGGACGGACTTCATTCACAAGCGGGAACTGAAAATATCGTTGAAATACACGGTAACAATAAATTACTTAGGTGTATCCAATGTGAAACCAGATACAATCCTGAGGATATACCTACGGAAGTGCTCCCTCCAATATGTCCAGACTGCAATGGCTTGATAAAAATTGATACCGTAATGTTTGGAGAGCCAATCCCAAGATCAGTTTTATTGAACTGCCAAAATCAAACTTCCCAAACCGACTGTATGCTAATTCTAGGGACCTCAGGTGTAGTGTATCCAGCCGCAGCGTTGCCTTCGATGGCGAAATCAAACAACGGGGCGAAGCTAATTGAAATTAATCCTGAACCATCGGCTTTATCTCCGATTTGTGATATTGTAATCCAAGCTCCAACCGGAGTCGCACTACCTGCTCTAGTAGAACTTTTAGGCGTAAAGGATCGATAGCTAATGGATACTAAAAAAGATAGCACTAAGCTTGCACCAGATGCTGTTTGGGATGCAATCGAAGAATGCGGGATAGACCAAGTTTATGGTATCCCTGGCGCAGTCACCGTTCGCCTCTATAATGCCTTGTACGAACGTCAGGACAAATTCAATGTAGTTCTCGTTCGTCACGAGCAAACAGCATCAACGATGGCTGAAGGGTACGGTAGAGTCACAGGAAAACCTGCTATCGTTCTTGGGCAGGGTCCTTTTATCGCAACAAATGGTGGGGAAGCGATTATAGAAGCCTACCTAAGCGGAACACCCATGGTTATTTTATTAGATGCATCAATCAATAATTTTTCGCAGCACGGCGTATACCAATCAGGCACAGGCGACTACGGAAGTTATGACTTGCGACAAATGATGTCTGGGATGACTAAATATGTGGCGTATGCAACCACACCTAAAGAAACAGTTCAGGGTGTGCAGCTTGCATATAAACATGCTATTTCAGGAAGACCTGGTCCAACTTGCGTAATAATAAAAGATCCGTCTGCTTTAGGTGAAGTCGATCTAGAAACAGCACCAAAAGTATACCCTTCAGAACGATATCTAAATGTCTCAAAAACAGTTGCACCCAAAGAGGAAATTGAAAAAGCAGCTAACCTAATTTCTGAAGCAAAAAGACCTGTCATTATTTCTGGAAATGGCGTACATCAATCAAAAACTTATGACCAACTTAAAAAGATCTCTGAAAAAATGGTCGCAGGAGTGGCTACGTCGTACAGAGGAAAAGGGACATTCTCAGAGGCGCACACATTAGGTTTAGGTGTGATGGGCCTATTCCCAGAACCAGCTGCCAATTCCTTGGTGGCGGATGCTGATTTACTGCTTGTCGTTGGATGTAGGTTAGGACCTAGTGACACAGCAAATGAAAATCCAGCTCTAATTGATCCAACTCGACAGAAAATAGTACAAATTGACATTGAGCCAAGGAATGTTGGCTGGACCTTCCCGGTGGATGTAGGTTTGGTGGGAGACGCGTCCCTAATACTGGATCAACTCCAAGATGCTCTAGATGAATTACCAGAAAATATTAAAACTGAGCGCACCCAGTATATTACAACCAAGAAACAGGAAAATAACTACTTCACAGATCCAGAGTCTAATTCTAGTGATTTCCCAATAAGACCGGAAAGGTTACTAGAGGAAATTAACAAAATCGTCGAGCCTAACGCCATTATTGCCCTCGATGCGGGCAATAATAGGGTATGGACAACCCATTACTATCAAGTAAAAGATCCAGGAATTGTGCTAGTGCCTGGAGGAACTGCAGGAATGGGATGGGGACCCGGAGCAATTCTTGGAGCTAAAATTGCAGCTCCCGATAGGCAATGCGTTAGTATCAGTGGCGATGGTGGGTTCGGCTTAGCCATTCATTCTTATATAACAGCCGTTGATGAAAATTTACCCATTGTATTTATAGTTATGAATGATTCTGCCTTGGGAATGGTAACTAGAGGACAAGGTGAGAAAAGAATCGCCTCAGAATTCAGACCAACGGAATACTGGAAAATAGCAGAAGCGTACGGGGGAACGGGCTACAATATAACCGATCCAGAACAAATTAAACCTGCATTACAAAAAGCGCTCTCTGAAAATCGCCCGTCTGTTCTCGATATAAAAATCGATCCATCCATAGATTATCTAAAACTTAGAGCGGTAGATTTAGTTAGCTATCAGTATAGGGCGATATAATTGGTAGAATTACAGCCATTCATTGGGACCAGATATAACCCTGAATCTATTCCTGACCTGTCCTCTGCTATTGCGCCCCCTTATGACGTTATATCAAAAGAACAACAGGAAGCTTTCTATCAACGAAATCCCTACAACATAATTCGCTTAGAATACCCAATACCAAACTCTAATCATGACGCTTACGAGGTTTCAGCATTAACACTTGAAGACTGGAAAGAAAAAGGTGTTTTAAAAAAAGATGTACTAAGTTTTTATCTTATACGCCACTCCTTCAATTTTATTGGTAAATCATATGAACGTTTGGAATTACTAGCAACGGTTCGTATTCAACCTTGGTCACAGGGAAGTGTTCTTCCACATGAACACACTGGAGAAAGCGCAAAACTTGATAGATTGAATATGTTAAGAGCAACCAACACTAATATAAGCCCTATAATGACATTGTACGACGATAAAACAAACGAGTTGAGCCAAATACTGAATCGTATTGTAACAAGACCCCCCACAGTGAACGAATTCACGACTCAAGAAATGGAGCAATATACCTTTTGGCAAATAACAGAGCCAGACGAAATAGAGGCGATTCAAAATTCTGTTAATGGGCCCCTATACATCGCAGACGGACATCATAGATATGAAACATCACTGAATTATAAAAATGAAATCGGCTCTACGATAGATGAAAACGCAAAAACAAATTACATCATGGCATCTATCACTCCTATTCAAGATCCAGGATTGATTAGCCTTCCTTATCATAGGATGCTCGAAAATTTATCGTCCGATCAAGTTAAAAGAATTTTAAGGCAAATCGATGTTTATTTTGACTCTAGGACTGTAAGCATCAACAACAAATCTATAGAGGAAATATCAGAGTTAATTGATAAAAATATATATCAAACGCCTGAGCCTTCTATTGGTTTTATAGACGACGATCTTAATGAAATATTGGTTCTAACCGTAAAAGATACTGAAGCTGCTCAAGGATTGTTCTCTAGCGAATCAGAAATTTGGGCGCAACTCTCACCATGTATTTTTTCGGATTTACTACTAAAACCGGCATTAGGAATGCTTCAACAAGAAGCCGAAGATAAAGGGTACTTAACCTATACAAGGGATCCGCTAGATGCAATACATAAATTAAAATCTAATAAAGTTGACCAGGTCTTTATTTTGGATGGTGTACCTATGGCCCGAATGACAAAAATAGCGCAAGAAGGCGAACGGCTACCTCACAAATCCACCTACTTCCATCCTAAGGTAGCAACCGGGTTTGTGCTAAATACACTGGATAGATAATGGATTTACGAGTAGACTAGATTCCTCTGCAAAGAGATGTGGGTTTAACTAAGGGGGAATTTTTATGTCTTCACAAAATATTGAAACCGATGACCAAGTATATATAACAGCCGAGGGATTAGAAGCCCTCAAGATCGAACTAGACGAGATGAGAACCACTCGCCGAACTGAGGTAGCAGAACTAATCCAAAAAGCGAAAGAATTAGGAGATATCACCGATAGTGCACAATACGATGCCGCTAAAGAGGAACAAGGGTTTCTAGAGGGTCGTATAAGACAGCTTGAAGATCAAATAAATCACGCAAGTATCATTGATGAAAGTGATTCATCAGGAGATGTTATAAGAATTGGATCAAAGGTCACATTAATCGACACCGACGGAGTTGAGGAAAAATGGGAAATAGTGGGACGAGCGGAATCCGATGCCACAAACGGACGTATCTCTAATGAGTCCCCTGTTGCCAAAGCAATAATCGGTAGAAAAAAGGGTGATACAGCTCAAGTAAACACTCCAGGTGGAGTGATAGATCTGAAAGTAAAATCTATAGAATAAGATATCTATTCAAAAAGATATTTCGAATTTATACAGAGCCGGATATTTGTAGCTGTTTTCCTTCAGTTTTGATCGCCGGTGCGAGAATTAATTCAGCTTGCTGAAAATCCTTAATAGACTGTGCACCACACATACCCATAGCAGTCTTGAGTGCCCCTACTAGATTCTCAGTCCCATCTGTTTTATCTGTAGGGCCATTTAATATTTGTTCCAAGGATCCCCGAACACCAACGCGAATTCTTGTACCTCTAGGTAAATCAGGATGAGGTGTAGCCATGCCCCAATGGTACCCTTTTCCTGGAGCTTCTTCCGTTCCAGCAAAAATTGAACCTAGCATTACTCCGTCGGCACCAGACACCAACGCTTTGCTTAAATCGCCACCGCTTCTTATCCCTCCATCGGTAATTATTGGCACGTAACGACCTGTCCGCCTGTAATACTCATCTCTTGCCGCCGCAGTATCGATAGTCGCTGTAACTTGTGGGACACCAATACCTAAAACTTCCCTACTAGTACAGGCCGCTCCAGGGCCAACACCGACTAGTACCCCTGAAACACCTGCTTCCATAAGTTCTAATGTAGAACCGTAGGATACTGTATTACCAATTATGACGGGTATAGGGATTCTCTTCACTAGATCTTCTATATTTAATCCCACCGAGTTTTTAGAAATATAACGCGCTGTTGTAACAGTAGAAGCACAAACAAAATAGTCTGCCCCTGCATCTACTATGGCATCAACAAACTGATTAGTATTAGCAGGAGTTATTGAAACAGCGACTATTGCTCCTCTTTTTTTCATATTCTCAATCGAATCGACCATATACTCTTCTTTAAGAGGAGCAGAGTATATTTCTTGGAGGACTGCAGTCACTTTCTCTGCGGAAGCGTCTATGACTTGCCGAAGCATTTCTTCTGGGTTAGGATACCTGCCGTGAACGCCCTCTAAATTAAGTGTTGCTAAACCACCTTGTTGTGTATACAAAGCAGCAAATTCTGGATCAACAACACCATCCATCGCCGCAGCTAATATTGGTAAATCGAATTCCCTATCACCAATAGTTAATCCTATCTCTGCATCCTTTGGGTTCATTGTTGCTTGCCCTGGGACTATGGCTACTTCCTCAAAACCGTACGCTCGTTTGAGTTGTTTGAAGTCACCTCTTCCACGCTCTTTATTTTGCATTTCCGATAAAGCAGATGGTGATACTACCATTAAATTTACCCCTGTCTATAACTAGTGTTTGTAAGGCTTAAAAACCGGTGAATTGGATCTATAAATAAAAAAACGCGCAGAAGCGCGTTGAAGTTACTGGTGCTTGACGTTCGTTCGTCCATGGCTAATTATCACAACTTTAAGTTAACCCGTCAACATCTGATTATCGATTATGCTATTATCCCCCAAAGCCACCATTTTCAACGAATCCAGGGTAAGCCACCGCAATTTTTTCTTTCACCGAAGATCTTAAAATACTAAGTTCCTCATCAGTCGGAAGTGCTGTTTCTGGAACATCAGAAGGTATATCAAATTTGAATCCTGTGTTCTCTACAACCTCTTCTACACTAACACCGGGATGCACTGACTCGAGCTCAAATCCTTTTTTCTCTTTCAAAAATTTCATAACACACAAATTTGTGATCAGCATCGTTGGTCCACCTGGTCGGTGAACTCTTTCATCACTTGTGCCAGGAGTGGTAATAAAGTCAACATCCTCCACAAATACTCTTGGTGTGTGTTCCATACGGAAAAGAATGATTCTCTGTGTCATAAAATAAAGCATTCCAGATCCTGCAGCTCCAGGTAACCTGACATCAGGTCGGTCATGGTCTCCGATGGTAGTCAGATTAATATTTCCATGTCCATCCATCTGTGCTCCACCAAGAAAAAAAAGGTCTAATTTACCTCGCTGAGCAATATCAAATGTTTCCTTACCGCTTATAGGGCTTAACGCTGGATCATCAGATCCAATAGCAACATAGATCATATCTGGAGCGGTACTATATTGGGCTAAAAGCACTCCTGACATCGGTACTGGGGAAGCCGCCCCAGTGCCCACGTAGGTTTCATCACGCACTTCCTTTGAAATGCGTGCAGCCATAAGTTCTCCAATCGTAAAATCGTCGGAGGTAAAGGGCAATTGATCACCTCAAAATTAATTATTAATTACATCTATTAATGAGTAACCGCTAACACCATCTCTTGATACTCGGCCTCCGTATGACCAATCACATACTTGTTCAAATATTCTCTGTAAGCCTCTTCAGACTTCGCAGCAACAATATATTCACTTAAATGATTTTGGTCGACATCATACACCGGTTCCATCGCTCCTGGGTGAGCAGCGTTAGGGCTTAGCACAACAGTGTTAACAAATGGCCAAGGTATAACGTAGCCGCCCCTAGGATCTTTAGCCAAGTCATAATCAACAATTTCTTCAACAGTAACAATAACCTTGTCGCTCGCTTGAGCAACCATACGATCATCGTACCCTGGTGCTAATACGTTTCCTGTCTTATCTGCCTTGTAGGCATGTATAAGTGCGAAGTCAGGCTTTGTTGCAGGAACAAGCACAATATCCTCGCCAGGTGAATAAGGGTCTTCTATTATCTTCCAATCAGGATGTAAATCTAGGAAATCTGCTCCAATAACCCCTCTCGAAGGGATAAAAGGCACGCCGTTGGCTCCAGCCTGGAGTCCAGTCAAAGTAACTGGTCAAGTCGTATCCATGGCGGCAATTCCGCCTTCTTTTGCAACTCTACGATAGTTTGGAGCTAATCCACTCTCACCAAAAGTAAGTGATCCTGTTTCAACAGCGGTTACTAAACCGGCCCCTATAAGCATGTCTCCATTAATTCCGCCTGCAGGTGTAAAAACTAATTTTAAATCCCCAACATTTTGGCGAACTAATTCTCTTGTTATGGCCATAGACGATTTATGATTGTTACCGGACATCGCTAGAAGACTACCACTGTGTATCTTTGCCACAGCCTCTTCAATTGGTAAAAACTTAGTCATAATAAACCTCCCAAACTAAATCGCTACAATGAATTAACTCTATCACAAAAGAGAGGTTATTATCAAAAAACCGTCCTTTAACTTGAGTTGGATCTAATTACTATCTGTTTTGCTTAGCTTTTGATCTCGATAAACGATGCCGCTCAGATCCTAACAACGCTTTTTTTCTCAGCCGTATGGTTGCGGGAGTAATTTCCACTAATTCATCATTTTCGATGAAGTCTAGGCACTCCTCAAGAGTCATTTGAATTGGAGGTGTTAATTTAATCGCGTCATCTGAACCTGCTGCCCTTACGTTGGTAAGTTTTTTTTCCTTACAAATATTCAAGTTAATATCATCTTGCCTTGAATTAGCTCCAACTATCATACCCTCATAAACAGTTTGGCCTGGTTGAACAAAAGTAGATCCTCTTCCTTGAGCATTTCTAATTCCATACGGAACGCATACTCCCGTCTCTGAAGAGACCAAAACCCCTGATCGAACTTTATTTATTAAGCCAGAGATTGGTCGATAGTCTTTGAATATATTCGTCATAACGCCCTGGCCCTTAGTCGATTTAACAAAAAAACTGTTGAAACCTATAAGCCCTCTGGTTGGTATCTGGAAATCCATACGAACGTTACCTTTCCCATCAGCATCCATGTTAACCATTTCTGCCAATCTCGAAGACAAATTTTCGGTCAAAATCCCTATGAAATCTTCCCTAGTCTCTAAATACAACATTTCGTATGGTTCGTGTTCTATTCCGTCAATATGTTTTGCTATCGCCTGAGGCTTAGAAACTTCTATTTCAAAACCTTCTCTCCTCATAGTCTCAATCAAAACTGCTAAATGAAGTTCACCTCTCCCCGCTACAACAAATTCATCAGCAGAACTTCCATTTTGAACAACAAGGCTCACATTAGTTTGTACTTCTTTTGCAAGACGAGCTCTTATTTCTCTAGAAGTCCCCCTTTTGCCTTCCAGTCCAGAAAGTGGAGACGTATTGACTGAAAAAGACATTCTAACCGTTGGTGGATCGACAGTAATCTTTGGCAAAGGTTGGGGATCATCAGCAGAAGAGATAGTATCTCCGATAGATATTTCATCAAAACCTGATATAGAAACGATTTCACCAACTTGCGCTTTCGAAGTCTCTACTCTTTCTAGACCATCAAAAACATATATACGTCCAGCGCGAGCGTTGATATTTTCATCGTTACTACTAACTCGTGTTATTAGTTCTCCTTGGGAAAGAGTCCCATTCGATATGCGCCCGATAGCCATTTGGCCTAGGTGATCATCATATGAAAGCGAGGTAACAAGGATTTGTAAGGAAGCATTGGGATCACCTTTAGGGCTGGGAACATGATTAACAATTGTGTCAAAAAGTGTTTCCATGCTCTGTTCATCAGAATCTAAAGTTGACTTACTATAGCCGTTTCTGGCAGACGCAAAAATTACCGGAAAATCCAGTTGCTCTGACGTCGTAGCTAAATCAAGAAATAAATCATTCACTTTTTCAATAACAAAATCAATGCGAGCGTTAGGAGAATCAATCTTGTTAATTACAACTATAGGTACAAGGCCTTTTTCCAAAGCTTTATTCAAGACATATCGAGTCTGAGGCATTGGACCATCTGCAGCATCAACAACAAGTAAGCATCCGTCGGTCATATTAATGACTCTTTCAACTTCTCCACCAAAATCAGAGTGTCCGGGCGTATCAATGATATTGATTTTAGTATTCTTATAATCTATTGCAGTATTTTTTGCGAGTATAGTAATCCCGCGTTCTCGTTCAATTGGGTTACTATCCATTACAAGATTTGTAATTTTTTGGCTGGGTTTGAAAGCATTGCTTTGCTTTAACATCGCATCGACCAAAGTCGTCTTACCATGATCGACGTGAGCGATTATGGCGATATTACGTATATTTTTAGATTCTATTGACATTTAATAATCTCGAAAAATAAGAACTCTTTGTTCATTTAGGGAGCTTCCATTTAATCTGAAGACTTACTTGCACAAGTCGCACAATCCAATCAACTCTAGCGAATGTCCATCTATGGATAGCGCATATTGTTCTTGAATACCCATAACCTCATTCTCTATTTGTTCTTCCAGTTCTCTACCTAATTCTATATCAATTATCCGGCCGCATTTTTTACAAAAAAGGTGATGATGATGACTCGTCTCTTCAACCTTAAGCTCAACAACCATAGCCTTTTCAGGATTTGTAAATTCAGTTATTAAACCAAACCTTTGTAAATCGTTAATGACTCTATATAAAGTCGATTGCGCAAGTTTTCCGCGAGATAATTTAAGTAGTTTATCAATAGTTAACGGACCAGCTTGTTTCAATAATATTCCCAGCACAATCAATCTTGGATTGGTAATAGACGCATCTTTTGATTTCAATAGATCTCTGGACTGATTCTTTAAAGACATAATAATCAATTATAGTCGAGACTCCACCAGTTGACAAAGTATCGGTTGATGCTATTATTTATAAAACAAGAATGAGAATTATTCTCAATTTATATATGGAGTTACTTAATGGATAACATTATATTTTTGATAGTTGCTGCGGTAATGACCGGATTATTATCACTTGCTGTGGCAATCGCCCTCATCCAAAACACAAAATCAGCGGGCTTCTTAGTCCGATACGGAACACCTTTTGCAGCGGGCGTTTTATTAGTTGCCGCGTTCAGAGATCTTTTACCACATGGGGTAGAAGAACATGGAGTAGTCGCCTTAAACGCCGCTTTGGGCGCAATTATCGTATTCTTTCTCATCGAGAAAGCATTTAGCGGTTTTCATCACCATCATGAAGAAGATAAAGACACTGGCAACAAAACCCAAGGTTGGCTTTTCTTGGTAGGTGACATATTCCATAACGGAATTGATGGAATCGCGTTAGGAACTGCGTTTCTCATTGACGTATCAACGGGTATGATCGCAACCGTCGCATTAATTTCACACGATATACCTCTCGAAGTCGGGGAGTTTGGAGTGCAATTACGCGCTGGTTTCACAAAACGGCAAATTATATCAAGAAATGTGCTGTCATCCTTCACAATTCTTATCGGAGCACTCCTTGCATTCCAATTCGGACACGACTTAGAGATCGCTACGGGGTACCTCTATGGAGCTATAGCAGGATTTTTCATCTATATTGCTCTAAGCGACATAGTACCTACTATCCATTCAACAGAAACTAAGCGTTTTGGTCCACAAACTGGTTTTCTAATATTCGGATTAGCTTTTGGTTTGATTGTTGCAAGCGTAGCTCACACTTACATCGACGTAGGGCACGGTCATGATGACCACAATACAGAGATTCATCAGGAACACTCTAAAGATCATGACGAAGAT
>JBJKVP010000008.1:0-149854 GCA_045562535.1 Dehalococcoidia bacterium
AAACTGGGTTCAAGAGGCAAACCCTAAAATAGCAACCATTAAAGAATCACTTTTGGGTAATGTAAGTGTCCCCAATTGGCATATGATAGGCCATCTACAATCAAATAAAGTGAAAGAAGCGGTAGAGCTATTTAATAGTATTGATACAGTTGACAGCCTGCGTCTAGCGAAATCTATCGACCGCCGTTCTGCCGAAAATCAAAAGAAAATGCAAGTTTCTCTTGAAATCGATTTCACCGATGATGAAAAGCGTAACGGATTTAGATTAGGTAACGACAATGATTTAAACCGACATCAGAAATTTATCTCTGAGATAGATCAGATTAGTGTCTTAGAAAACATTGAACTTGTAGGGATTATGACTGTTGCTCCTATAGGGGAGACTCCTGAAGACGCACGCCCTTATTTCCGAAAAGCATATAAAATATTAGGCGAACTACAACAACTATTCCCTGACCAACCATTGAACCAACTATCAATGGGGATGACTTTAGATTACCACATTGCAATACAAGAAGGAGCAACTATCGTTAGACTGGGAACAGCTATTTTCGGTGAACGATCTCCAGGTAGAACATACTAAAAAAGGAGTTTTCTATGAGCAGTCAGAATCCAGAAAGTCCATTTGGTAGAGTAATAACTGCAATGGTTACCCCTTTTGACGCGAATGGTAACGTTGATCACATACAGGCAAGGGCAGTAGCCAAGCACCTCATAGACACTGGAACTACATCGATCGTCGTAACTGGAACCACTGGAGAAGGTCCTAGCTTAAGTGAAGAAGAGAAATTAACACTTTATGCAACTGTCCTCGATTCTCTTGATGGATCAGGAAAAGTCATAGCAGGGACAACAACTTATAACACCAAAGAAAGCATTGAACTTTCAGCAAAAGCCGAAGACATAGGTGTAGACGGTATTCTAATGACAGTTCCATACTATAATAAACCAACTCAATCGAATCTAATTAACCATTTTGAAATGATCGCCGACTCTATAAGTATTCCAGGAATTTTATACAACGTTCCATCAAGAACTTCTTTGAATATGACCGCGGTCACCACAGCTAAGTTAAGCAAAATTACTAATATAATTGGAGTTAAAGAAGCCAGCGCTGATCTTGGCCAAATAGCAGATATCATCAGGCTATCAAACGATGATTTTTTAGTCTGGTCAGGGAACGATGCTGACACATTGCCAATTTTATCGATCGGTGGATATGGAGTGGTCAGTGTGGCTTCTCACCTTGTTGGTAAAGAAATAAGCCGGATGATCGAGTTGTTCACTGAGAATAACTTGGTCGAATCTGCAAAAATTCATCGGGATTTAATGCCTCTAATCGAAGCGATATTTTATTCAACTAGTCCGATACCCTTAAAATATATGCTCAACAAAATTGGCATCTCGGTTGGTAACCCAAGACCTCCTTTAGGTGAAGCTGATGATGCTACTAAGGCACAAGCAGATCAAATTTTGCGTTCATATAACCTTAGTAATTAGCGTAATTATAAAGCTGGACGAACAATAATGTTCTCGTCCCGGCGGGGCCCGACGGATAGTAGGCTAACGGGTACCCCCATTAATTCTTGAAGCCGTTCAACATATTTTTTTGCGTTATCAGGTAAATCTTGGAAATGTCTTACTTCGCTTGTGGGCTCATTCCATCCTTTCAATGTTTCGTAAACAGGCTCGCATTTTTCTAACGCATGCGTTCCACTTGGAGGATAATCAATATTATTGCCATTCAATTTGTAGCCGGTACATATATCTATTTCGTCCATAGAATCTAAAACATCTAACCGAGTAAGTATTATTGATGTGTAACCATTCACGACGTTAGATAGACGTGCCATAGGAACATCAAACCAGCCTATGCGCCTAGGTCGTTTTGTGGTTGTTCCATATTCACCACCAATACTTCTGATTTTTTCTCCTACATCATCTAAAAGTTCAGTTGGGAAAGGTCCTGAACCAACACGAGTACAGTAAGCTTTGAATACCCCTACGATCCTGTCGATTCCTACCGGTCCAATGCCAGCTCCTTGATAAGCCCCACTCACACCAGGATGAGATGATGTAACGTACGGATAAGTTCCAAAATCAAGATCCAGCAGCGTGCCTTGAGCACCTTCAAGTAAAACTTCTTTATTATCTGCTAAAGCAGCGTTTATAAGTAACTCTGTTTGAGTTATACAGTGGTTGAGTCGTTCAGCCCATACATCTCCAACATCAAACAATTCTTGGAGATCTACAGGAGGGTGATCATAAACATTTTCCAATAAAACATTTACATACTCAGTTATCTCCGTGACTTTCTCTCGAAAATTATCTCTATCTAATAGATCACCCATTCGAACGCCACGTCGAGCTGTTTTGTCTACAAAGGTTGGGCCTATCCCTCTTTTCGTGGTCCCGATAGCTCTTTCGTCTAACCGAGCTTCTTCTAGAGCATCAAGTAATCGATGAAAAGGAAATACAATATGAGCTCTATCACTAATTATTAGATGGCTTGTATCAATATTAGCATCTTGTAATTGGTCCAATTCAGATATAAGGATATTAGGATCTAACGCTACGCCATTACCTATAACACATTGGGTATTACTATTAAAAATACCGGCTGGAACCACATGCAACCAAAATTCGCCTAAATGGTTAATAACCGTATGGCCTGCGTTATTACCACCGGAATATCGCACAACAAAATCGCACGACTCAGCAAGTAAATCAATTATCTTGCCTTTTCCTTCGTCACCCCATTGCCCACCGATTACTGCAGTTGCTCCCATATATATCCCCCTACGTAACATTAAATAGCCGGGTAGCATAATACTACAGGTAGAAAGAATCATCCATAGCAAAATATGCGACGACTTAGGCGAAACCCATGGTATAATAATTGTGTATATCGTCGTAGTTGAATATTTAACTTACAGTCGCCTGAGGAATAAATGAACGGCAATAACGAACTTAAGGTTTTCTCCGGTAACGCCCATAAAGAACTCGCAAAAAATATCTGTGACTACCTCGGTATAAACTTAGGTAACAACGAAGTATTTAGGTTTAGTAACGATAATATTTTCGCTAGATTCCACGAGAACATAAGGCATAGAGACGTCTTTTTAGTTCAACCTTTTGCCAATCCTGTTAACGACAGCATCATGGAATTATTGATAATGATTGATGCTGCAAAAAGAGCGTCGGCGGGACGTATAACGGCAGTTGTACCATACTACGCCTATGGTAGAACGGACAAGAAAGACCAGCCTAGAGTACCCATAACCGCGAGACTTATCGCCGATCTTATAACAGTATCAGGAGCAGACCGAGTACTAACAACAGATCTACACGCAGGCCAAATCCAAGGCTTCTTTAACATTCCTGTAGATGAACTTACTGCGTTGCCATTAATTGGTGAATACTTGACGTCTAAGATAGATGACGGAGTCGTAGTAGCACCGGACGTCGGTGGCACTAAAAGGGCAAGAGATTTAGCTGAACAATTGGGTATACCACTTGCCATCATTGAGAAACGACGTGTGGGAAACTCAGACAACGCAGAAAGCATGAGCGTTATCGGCTCAGTTAAAGATAAACATGCGATACTTGTAGATGACGAAATAGACACAGGGGGTTCGCTAGCTAGCGCAGCGAGGTCTCTAATCTCCCATGGAGCGACTGAAGTCACTGCCGCTGCAGTTCACGGAGTACTCTCAAGACTTTCTTTAGAACGTATTCCCGAGTCACCAATAGGTCAGATGATAATAACAGATAGCCTTCCGGTATCTGAAGAGAAGCGCAACTTTCTTTCTGTAAAATCGATATCTATAGCGCCACTCCTTGGCGAAGCAATACTGAGAATTCACGAAGGAAGATCAGTTGGAGAAATATTTTCACAAGGAAAATAACTAGTAGGGTATAATCTAACCATACTAATAACTAACTTTGAAAGAGTCTGCTTGTGGTAAAGTTTATTTCCAATTTAAAACGTAAACTAAATAGCCAATCTATTAATAGCTATAAAGGGACCGTTTCTAAAATTAATGCCTTAGAAAATGATCTTATTGATTTAAGCGATACAGAGCTTGCCGAAACTACTCAGACATACCGGACCAATCTTCAGAAAGGAACTTCGATCGAAGAAACGATCCCAAGAGCATTTGCCGCCGTCAGAGAGTCTGCAAAAAGAAATGTAGGAATGAGACACTTTGATGTGCAATTAATAGGAGGTCTAGTTTTAAATGAAGGCAAAATCGCCGAAATGAGGACAGGGGAAGGTAAAACGCTTGTTGCCACACTTCCCGCTTACCTCAATGCTTTAACGGGGACAGGAACTCATGTGGTGACCGTTAATGATTATTTAGCAAAAAGAGACGCCCTTTGGATGGGCCCTGTGTACAACGGGCTAGGTATGTCTGTAGGGTTCCTGCAAAATGGCTCTGCCTGTATATATGACCCTACCAACAACGAACATTTCCGAGAAGTCGAACGATCTGAAGCGTACAACGCGGATATAACATATGGCACAAACTCTGAATTTGGCTTCGATTACCTCAGAGATAATATGGCACTGTCTGAAAATCAAAAAGTTCAAAAAGAACTCTCGTATGCAATAGTTGATGAAGTTGATTATATATTGATAGATGAAGCTAGAACTCCGTTGATCATTAGTAGCCCAGCACAAGAACCTTCAGAGAATTACAGTATTTTTGCTAAAGTGGCTCCTAAACTAAAAAAGGAAGAGGATTTCACAATAGATGAAAAGTCTCGTTCAATTCGATTATCTGAAGCAGGAATATCAAAAATTGAAAAACAACTTAATATTAGTAACTTATATTCACAAGAGAATTTCTCTTTGGTCCATTTCATTGAAAATGCACTTAAAGCTCAATTTATTTTTACTAAAAACAAAGAATACGTAGTAACCGATCAAAATGAAATTGTTATCGTTGACGAATTTACAGGCCGTTTAATGCCGGGGAGAAGATACTCAGACGGGCTTCATCAGGCACTGGAAGCAAAAGAAAAAGTACCATTACAAAAAGAATCGATGACTCTAGCAACGATCACTTTACAAAACTATTTTCGAATGTATACAAAATTATCTGGAATGACTGGAACAGCCATGACAGAAGCTGAGGAATTTTTGAAGATATATGGGCTAGATCCAGTTACCATACCTCCGAATCAACCAACTCTACGAGATGACCGCGAAGATATGGTGTATGTAACCGAACGGGCTAAATTGAACGCAATAGCGAGCCATATTAAACAATTAAATACTACAGGCCAACCAGTACTTATTGGCACAGCATCTATAGAGTCATCAGAAAAGATTAGTAAAATTCTAGCTAAGAATAAAATCCAACATAATGTACTTAACGCTAAACAGCATGAAAAAGAAGCCACGATAGTAGCCCAAGCTGGTAAAGTAGGCGCTGTTACTGTTGCAACAAATATGGCAGGCAGGGGAACGGACATAATACTTGGAGGAACCAAAACAGATAGGGTTGAAGAAGATTGGGAACTGGAAAATAAAAAAGTACAAGAGCTTGGTGGATTACATATTATTGGAACCGAAAGACATGAAGCGAGGCGAATCGACAACCAACTAAGAGGAAGAAGTGGTCGGCAGGGTGATCCTGGAATTTCACAATTTTATGTTTCTTTGGAAGATGACATCATCAAGAGATTTGGGGGTGAACGGGTAAAATCTCTCATGGAGTGGGCTGGTTTGACTGAAGATCAAGCGATCCAAAATAAAATGGTCAATAAAGCATTTGAAAATGCGCAAACTAGAGTCGAAGGCCAGAACTTTGAAATTAGAAAACACCTGGTCCAATATGACGATGTAATTAACCGTCAAAGGGAAATAGTTTATGCAGAAAGAAGTAAAGCTCTTGGATCTGAAAACTTGAAACCGACGATTAAATCGATGGTAATGGATGAGATTAACGATCTATTGGATTCAACCGTAAAAGGTAAAGAGAAGTTTGAATGGGATATTGAAACATTGATGGAATCCCTTAATAGTTTAGTTGGAGGACCAAACCCCTTAGACCAACAATCAATGAATTTTGATTCCCAAGACGCTCTAATGAATCAAATCGATTCTTCTATCGAACTGCGTTACGAAGAACGTGAAGAGACTGTCGAACCTGAGAATATGAGGCAATTAGAACGGATTGTATTATTAAAAACTGTCGATGATTTGTGGGTTCAGCACCTTACTTCAATGGAACAAATGAGGTTAGGAATCGGGCTCCATGCATACGGTCAGAGGGATCCTCTTGTGATGTATAGGCAGGAAGGGCATTCGATGTTTCAAGGATTTTTGGATCAGGTAAGACACCAAATAGCCAATTCTATTTTTAATATAACCGTCCAAAGCAACACGACCGGTCAATCTAACAACAGTAAACAAATTTTAGAACACGGTAAATCACCAGGATCAACTGGCCACAATCATATAACCGTAAAAGAAAAACCTTTAGGTAAGATAGGGCGCAACGATCCGTGCCATTGTGGCAGTGGGTTGAAATTCAAAAGATGTCACGGGAAATCGGCATAATTAAATATGAGTACCGAGCGTGAGCCTGTAACCTTATTTCTCCAGTCATTGGAACGTGGTGATAATTGGTTTCCTTCATTACTAAAAACAATATCACGTTGGGAAATACCGACCGAAGTATGGAGAGGGAGACGATATAGGTATTTGATCAGCAATGAAGCGTTCGACTGGCTACTTCTTGCCGAACGCCTTCTTGAAGCTGCAGGAGATATGGTTCCTGAGGACGAGAAATATGCATTACTATTTAAAGGAACTCCCCCAATCCCGATGAACCCAAATAGTTTCAGAGAGCTCATAGGAACCCCAAAATACCGTGCTCACTTGAATTTTTTGTACGGTATTATCGTTGAAGAAGCTTTACAACAAGCAGTACTCGAGGAGTTAGAGAAGGCAAAGCAAAATTCGGTTCATAAAGGGGTTTCATTAGAGGAAGACGCTTTTGAATCTCTCTATGGTAGTCAACGAACGATCTTATATAAAGAGTTTTTGGAGGACCACGTCGAGGAAATTGAAAGTTCTTCAATAGAAGAAACACATAGTTTTACTTACTGGCTCTTTAGAAAAAGGGTGAGGAATACTGACTCATCAAGACTTGCAAGTGATACTATGAAAGGGATCAAAGTGTTTTCGAATCTCAATCCAGATTTCTGGCGCTGGAACCAAGGAGAAAGCGAAAATGGAGAACTGTAAAAAGTCAGGGTGGAGTATATGCCCAATAGACTAATTAATGAAACAAGCCCTTACCTGCTTCAACATAGTGATAATCCAGTTAACTGGTTTCCCTGGAGCAACGAAGCTCTTGAAATTGCCCAATCTGAAGATAAACCAATATTTCTTAGCGTTGGATACTCAGCTTGCCATTGGTGCCACGTAATGGCCGAAGAATCTTTTTCAGATCAAACAATTGCAGATTTATTGAATGAGAATTTTGTATCAATAAAAGTTGACCGAGAAGAACGCCCCGATATAGATTCCATTTATATGGATGCTGTCCAAGCAATCTCTGGCCAGGGAGGATGGCCATTGACTGTTTTTCTAACACCGCAGGGAGTCCCATTTTTTGGGGGCACCTATTATCCTCCGGAGGATAGGCAAGGTATGCCAGGTTTTCCAAAAGTAATTGCATCCGTCCTTGATGCTTTTAACAACCGAAGATCCCAAATTGATGATGCAGGGAATCGTATTATAGAACACTTAGAAAATAGTTCGAATTTTAAAAGCGATTCTAATC
This sequence comes from Dehalococcoidia bacterium, assembly GCA_045562535.1. Taxonomy (GTDB): domain Bacteria; phylum Chloroflexota; class Dehalococcoidia; order UBA6926; family UBA6926; genus UBA6926. The sequence continues at coordinate 7,803 of JBJKVP010000008.1, forward strand.
AAGAATTGGGATCTGACTTGGTAGACAAGTCGTACGATAAGATCAAAGGATCTTATGATGCCAATAACGGAGGTTTTGGGACAATGCCAAAGTTTCCACAGGTTCCTCTGCTGGAATTTCTTTTGCGCTATTCGGATACCCGCAACTCTGATGAAGCTCTTGAGATGGTAACCCACACACTGGATTCTATGGGATCAGGAGGTATCCATGACCAGATTCAAGGTGGATTCCATAGATATAGCACCGACGCAAACTGGGTTATGCCTCATTTTGAAAAAATGCTATATGATAATGCGTTAATCGCGAACATTTATTTAAACGCTCATAAAGCCACAGGTAATCCAATATATGCACAAATATGTCAGACTACTTTAGAATTCGTTATTGAAAATATGCGTTCGAATGAAGGAAGTTTTTATTCATCGATAGACGCAGACAGTAACCACATAGAAGGTGATTACTATCTATGGTCGAAAAAAGAAATCCTAGAAGCGCTAGGAAGTGAGCAATCAGAAGATTTCGGAAATTATTTCAGTATTGGGTTAACTAATTCTATAGATTCTGAAGATAGATCAACAATAATTGCTAACAATAATCTTATGTATCACCCATTAAAAGAATCTCAAACGGATTCAAGTTCTAGTTTAAACCGAATTATAGACACTTTACTTTCTAAAAGGGCTGAAAGAACAAAGCCAGATATTGATACTAAAACTCTATCGAGCTGGAATGGATTGATGCTTAGAGTATTGGCAGAAGCAGGAGCTGCTTTCCAAAACGACCTGTTTTTAGAGAATGCAAAGGTATTAGCCAATTTAATGAAGAGTAGAACGAATAACCAAAACGGGCGATTAAGTCATACTTACAACGATGACGAACCTGGTGAAGAAGGGTTTCTTGAAGACTACGGATTCACTATCAACGCTTTTATTAGCATGTTTGAAACTGATCATGCTAAAGAATGGTTGGATACCGCAGTTGAACTCGCGAATTCCATGATTAAAGACTACTGGGACCCTGAAGCTGAAATGTTTTACGACACTAGTAGTTCATCAGACGCATTAATAGTAAAACCTAGAAACATCCTTGATAATGCTATACCTTGTGGAAATTCCTCCTCTGTAGAGGGATTATTGAGGTTAGCTACAATTATCGGCGACATGGAATACAGAGACATAGCAGAAAAAGCAATTCTAGGTGTCTCTGAACACATGACAAACTACCCAGCTGCTCTTGCACATTGGCTGAATTGCTTAGATTACTATTCCGGTCAACCAAAAGAGATAGTAGTTATTGGAGACAAAGATAATGAATTAACTCTTGATTTGATCCAAGTAGTTCATTCGCTTTTCATACCAAACAAAGTAGTTGTAGTAACTGATCCAACTAGTCTAGTTGAATGGGACCACCTCCCTTTGATGGATGCTAAAGTTGCAATTAACGGCCTTCCGACAGCGTATGTTTGTGAAAATTATGCATGTAAATTACCCACCCACAGTGTTTCGGATTTCCGCGAACAGCTCAGTCTAAAAGGAACATCTTTAAACATCGCTTCACTTGTGGATTTCCATAATCAGGGTAATATGGAAACTTAGAGCCTATATCCACAACTTAGATTAGAGGGTGAAAATTTGAAGTCACGATTAACAGAGCTATGGTCCCCCTGGAGAGCCGATTATGTGGCCTCTGACAAGAGTTCTACGGGGACATCTGATATGGCGAAAGAGTCTTGTTTCCTATGTGAAAGCCACTCCTTACCAGCAGACTCTAATAGTTTAGTTATACACAAAGGAACACATAATTTCATAATATTGAATAAGTATCCCTATTCAACAGGGCACTTACTAGTTGTTCCGTACTCTCATGAAGGCAATTTACTCAACTTATCACGGGAATCTAGAGAAGAATCTACCCTTTTAATCGATTCATCTGTTGATACGTTGGTCGAGGAATATAGACCAGATGGATTCAACATAGGAATGAATTTAGGACGAGCAGCTGGCGCAGGGGTGCCCGATCACATCCATATTCACGTTGTCCCAAGATGGAATGGCGATACTAATTTTATGCCGGTAATAGGAGATTCGAAGGTCCAACCTGAAAACCTTGAGTCAACTTATAAACGTCTACAGCAGCATTGGTCTTAATCTCCGATGGAAAATATAGATAGACGAATAATCCCAAATATTAAGCACGTGTATTTTGATTTTTTCAATACATTAGCTGAATTTTACCCTCCTAGAGAACAACTACAAAGACAAGCAGCTAACGATATAGGAATTGAAGTCGGTGAAGTTTTGCTGAAATCCGCCTATAAGACAGCAGACGCTTTTATGGGGGAAGAGAATAAACGCTATCCTTTAGCAAATAGAACTAGTTCAGAAGTGGATTCTTTCTGGACAAATTATGAGAAATTGTTGCTCACAACAGCAGGAGCACAAGTCACAGATGAAGAGGCAAGACTAGTTTTCAAGCAACTTTCTACACTAGATCAACGTTTCATTTTATTTGAAGACGTACTCCCAACATTACGCGATATTAAAAAACTAGGAATCTCTATTGGTATAATCTCTAATATGAACCAAGATTTACGCTCTATCATTGATAAACTAGGAATATTAACATATATAGATTGCATTGCTACTTCTGGAATGGCAGGCTCAGCAAAACCAGATAAAGCTCTATTTGATTACGCGCTAGATCTGATAGGGGCACAACCAGATCAGAGTGCTCATGTCGGAGATGATTATGAAGGCGATGTAGTAGGAGCTATTAACGCTGGACTTTTCCCGGTATTTCTAGATAGAAATAATTTGCCCGAACATCCGAATAAGCACATTACATCGATACACTCTCTAAAAGAACTAATACCTCTTTTTAAGTGAATAATAATGTTAGAAGTAGATCTTGGATTAGAGAGTATTTATTTAATATAAAATAGGAGCTCTAAATTGGACATAATACAGGTATTTAGTAATGTAGTTCTGCCGGTTCTATTAATAGCAGCGGCAGGTGCTCTAATGCATAAATTCAAACCTCTCCAAACTTCATCTTTAAGCCAATCAATTCTTTATTTATTCAGCCCGGCTTTAGTTTTTCATGGTCTTGCAACAACAGAAATGCCATTAGAAAACGTGCGGATCATAGTTATATTCAGCATTATCTTATTAATAGCACTACTTGTCTTAGGTAACTTAAGTGCATTAATATTCCGCGTCAAAGGGACTGAAAAAAGAGCACTAGTTATAGCTGGAATTTTTATGAACGCAGGTAACTATGGATTACCAGTTGCTTACTTTGCTTTTGGGGAAGAAGGGTTTGCAACAGCGATCATATTTTTTGTTATCCAAGCAATTCTTGGTTGGACCGTAGGAATATTTTTAGCTTCCAGAGGTAACCAAAGCAATCTGAAGGCAATATTAACAGTATTTAAAGTACCTACAACTTACGCGGCAATCTTCGGTTTTATGGTAGGGGCCTATTCATTAGAGATCCCTTCGTGGTTACTAAATTCCACTGATGTTTTAGGTGATGCCGCAATACCAGCAATGTTAATAATATTAGGAATACAAATAGCATCAAGCGCGAGATCTTATAAGATTAAGCCTATAATTCTGGCTTCAACTATCAGACTAGTCTTTTCAAGTGTGTTGGCATTTGTAATCGCATCCGCTCTGAATATTTCGCCGCTTGATTCCAAAATATTGATTATCGTTTCGGGAATGCCCACTGCTGTTTTTACTATAATATTAGCAACAGAATATGGTGGCGATCCAGAGCTATCAAGCAGTATAGTTATTACCAGTACCTTAGCTAGCCTTATCAGCGTAACTCTGATGCTTTCGATTATCGGATAGAACTACTATCAAGCGCGTGCAAGTTCAATTTGTTGCCTCATTTTATCGGCTGACGTCCGGGCTGATACAGCAAAATCATCACCTTGGGAGCTGTATATTACACCTCTTGAAACATTCACGATTAAACCACCATTGTCGGCATCTAAGCTTGCTTTAACACTAGATTCTAATTCGCCACCTTGAGCTCCTATGCCAGGCATCAAAATTGGCATTTCAGGGCATAGATCTCGTATCTCACGCGCCTCTTCAGGGTAGGTAGCTCCTACCACCAATCCTAGATTATTAGATACATTCCAGGATTTCGCTTTCAAAGCAACGACTTGATATAGAGGCATTTCATTTCCGTCCATTAAAACAGTAAGGTTTTGGAATTCGCCACCACCTGGGTTTGATGTTTTACATAATACAAAAATACCTTTGTTTGTATATTCGAAAAAAGGTTCTAAACTATCTCTACCTAAATACGGGTTAACTACTATGGCATCGAAACCAAATGTCTCAAAAACACCTTTTGCATAGAATGAGGATGAATTACCAATATCATTACGCTTAGCATCCCCTATAACAGGTACTCTCCCATCTATAAATTCCACCAATTTCTCTACAACTCTATATCCTTCAGAACCGTGGTATTCATAGAATGCAAGGTTAAGTTTGTAACAAGAAACGAGATCAACCGTTGCTTCTACGATTTCTTTACAAAATTCGAATAGATCTCTATTTCCCAGATACCTAGAGTCAGGATCTAGTCCAACACAAAGGAGTGATTGATTCCTAATTGAAGCTTGCTTTAAATTTTCCGGGAAAGATTGATCTGTACTTGTCAATATCTTGCTCCTATTCGTTTGTAATTTTACCATACATATAAGTTCTCCTTATCTTATCTTTTCTTGCAAATTCAATCTATAATGTGGCATGACTATTTCTGTTTTAGGTATCGCTGGTGGGACAAGAACGAACGGTAACAGTGAGATTTTACTTGATAACGCTCTCCTCGGAGCATCCGAAGCCGGGGCGGACACTACGAAAGTATCTCTTCTTGATCGCTCGATTTCGTCTTGCATATGTCCTCAATCAGAAGATTGTTTATTAACGGGTATATGTACAGTACAAGATGATATGCAAGCTATTTACAGCGCCATTAGGTCTTCAGATCTAATATTTATTGCATTCCCGATAGCATTCAGATCAGTACCTGCTCAAACAAAACAATTGTTCGATCGAACCCAAGCTATTTGGGTTTCAAAATATTTATTAAAAGAGCGTATTCGAAATAAGAATACTGGGAAAGGATTTATAATATCCACTGCGGATACTGATAGTAGTAATGAATTTGATGGTGCTATTCAATCCACGAGATCATGGCTTGCAACAATTGACTTCAAAGAAGAACATCGTCTATTAGTGTCAAACGTAACCCAGATAAACGATATCTACAGTAATACAGAAGCTTTAGAGACAGCGTACAAAACGGGTTTTAGTTTAGTAGAAACTTCAACCTAGTACGATCCAGTCCGTTAGTCTTCTTGCGTAGGTTCGCTACTCTTAATATATCTAAAAAGCTCTGTGGTTTCAGGTAATACTAATGTTGTATCACCACCTTTGAGATTATCCAAAGCTTCTAGGCTTCGAACAAAACTGTAGAATTCTGTGTCTTCAGAGATGGATTCACCAAGGATTCTAATCGCTTCAGCTTCACCTTCTCCTCTTATTTTGGCAGCTTTCTCTGTCGCTTCGGATTGAATTGTTCTAGCGTCTAGGTTCGCTTGAGCTTCAATAATATCTTTCTGCTCCACACCTTCGGCCCTAAATCTATTAGCGATTCTACTTCTTTCACTCTGCATTCTCTGATAGACACTATTAGATACTTCAGTAGGGAAATCAGCACCAACAATTCTAACGTCCACAACTTCGATACCGAACTCGCGAGCTTTAACATCGCTTCTTGCTGTCACATCTCTCATTAAATCTTCTCTGCGATCCCTAATCACCTCTATTTGATTATGAGTAGCCACTTCTTCGCGAATCTCTGATGTAATAATTGCCTCCAGCCTTGCAGCCGCTTCAGGCTCAGTTCTGACAACCTCGAAAAAGGTTCTTGGAGCTATGATTCGATACCTGGCATAAGAATCAATAACTAAAGCTTTCTTCTCCAATGTTAAAAATTCAGATGGATTGGCATCAAACCTTAGAAGTCTCTTTTCTAACCTATGTACTTTTTCCACAAACGGCGTTTTTATATGTAATCCTGGGGCAATTTCAGTACGCTGATATTCACCCAACCTTGTAATAATTGCTTGTTCTGTTTGGTCAATAGTATAAAGAACTTGGTTAGCACCAACGACTGCCAATACCCCCAATAGAACAATTATAAGAATGAAAGTTCTCATCTAGATGAACCTCCTACTAATTCTTGCAACGGCAAAAATGGTTGGAGTTGGTCGCCAAATTCATTATCAATAATTATCAGTTTAAGCTCGGGCAGTACTTCCTGCATGGTTTCAATATACAGTCGTTTTCTAGTAGCTGTTGGATAAAGTTCATATTCGCTAAGTCGGGAGGAAAAACGAACGGCTTCACCATTTGCCTCGGCTATTCGTTCAACTTTAAAAGCTTCAGCGTCTTGGATTGTTCTTTGAGCCGTACCTCTAGCTTTAGGAACGATATCCTCTTTATATGCTTCACCTTCATTAAGATAGCGCTCTTTGTCCTCTCTTGCGGCAATTACATCCTTAAACGCTCCTTGAACCTCTTCTGGTGGCTGTACATCCTGTAGTTGGACGTTAACAACTCTGATACCTGCACCATAAGAATCAAGCAATTCTTGAAGAAGTATTTGAGTATCAACTTGGACGATTTCTTTGCCTAAGGTTAGCACATCGTCTATAGGCCTCTGACCTACAACCTGCCTTAGTGACGACGCTGTCGCGTCTTTTAAAGTATTGCCATCAGGGGTACCTTGTGGATCCTTCACGTTGAAAAGAAAATTACCAGCATTTCTCACTTGATACTGAACCACCATCTGAACATCAACCAAGTTTTCATCGCCTGTGATCATCCTAGCTTCATTAGTCACCGCACTTACACTAGATTCACCAGAGGAATCAGAAAAACTACGGAAGCCAAGCTCCATACTTCTAACTCGCGTAATACTAATAATATCAACTTGTTCAACCGGCCACGGAACTCGCCAATGCAAACCTTCTTCTATTTGGTCTCCATTCCACGCACCAAATGTCCGTACAATACCAACTTCACCGGGGTTAACAATATACACGCCAGATCCAGCCCAAATAGCAGCGGCAAGAACGATTAGTATGAAATAAAATTTACCAAACCCTCTATTACGAACGACACCGCCGCCTCGGTTACCTCGTCCAATACCTCCAAAAAGTTGACGGAACGGTCTTAAAAGTTCATCTAGCTCGTTTTCACCGTCTTGACGAGGCTGGTTAAACATAAATATGTTTCGAATATTCCCCATCTATTTTTTCTCAATTTCTATATTTTGTACGATCATTTCGGACAGATCTAAAACTCGCATGTTATCCTCTTGTCCTTGCACTTTAACACCGTCTTCAAACATTTGGGCACAAAACGGGCACGCAGTAGCTATTACGTCAGCGTCGGCATCTATGGCATGTTGGGTACGACGATGATTAATTTTTTCGTCGCCAGGACCATCTTCCATCCACATATGCCCACCGCCGGCACCGCAGCAAAAAGCTCTGTTTTTATTTAAGGCCATCTCACTCATGTCAGTCACACCTGGTATTCCTGCAGCCAAATCTCTTGGAATATCGTATATGCCATTATGGCGACCCAAATAGCAAGGATCGTGGTAGGTAACTGTACCAAACGAAGGTGCTTCAGGTCCCGTCGAAAGCTCAAGTCTTTTCTCTTTAACTAGTTTATTTAGATATTCAGTATGATGCATAACTTCGTAGTTTCCGCCAAATTGTGGGTATTCATTCTTAATAGTATTAAAGCAATGGGGGCATGTTGTTATTATAGTTTTAACGGAGTAGCGATTAAGTGTCTCAATGTTCTGTTCCGCTTGGACTTGGTACAGATATTCCATACCAATCCGTCTTGCTGGATCTCCAGTACACGATTCTTCCTCTCCCAAAATCGCGAATTTAATACCCGCGTTTATTAATACTTTACCTGTTGCTTTTGCTATCCTCATACTTCTATCTTCTAAGGAAGCTGCGCAACCAACCCAATAAAGTACTTCAATTTCTTCTGGGTTTTCAACTTCGGACATAAAGGGTATCTCTAATCCTTCTGCCCATTCAGTTCTCGATCTACTCATACCGGTCCATGGGTGTCCTCTAGTTTCAAGACTACGTAGGGCTGCTTCAGCCGTATCTGGCAGTTTACCTTCATTCATCACTAGAGAACGCCTCATATCAACTATTGATGGAACATGTTCAATAAACACCGGGCATGCTTCCATGCATGCTCCACAAGTAACACAAGACCACAAGTCTTCCTCACTAACAACTTCACCAGCAGGCGATTTTATTAGATCTTGAGGTACTTTTGACTCATCACCACCAGCTGCAATAAGGGCAGGGCCAACCTCATCCATATATCCTTTAACGTTTTGGATAACCATCATCGGAGATAAAGTTTTCCCAGTAAGATTAGCAGGGCAGTTATCGGTACATCTTGCACATTTGGTACAAGCATCACCGTCTAGAAGTTGTTTCCAAGTAAAATCAGTTAATGAAGCAGCACCGAAAGTTTCTCGTTCTTCCATATTTGGAATCGGCTCTAGCTTCCCTCTAACTTCTAAGTTTCTGAAAAACCAATTAGCAGGGGAAATCCATGTATGGGTGAATTTCGATATGGTAATCGCAGCGTACACCAAAGTAACAAGTACTGTACCTGAATGTACCCACCAAACAATAGGGTAAAGGTTTTCAGCAGATTCTGAAGAAATTGATAATAATTCATAGAATATAAAAGCAAATAAAAACCCTCCAGGGGACCAGATAGCCCAGTTGGGACCATCACCCACCTGATTAAGGTATTCACTACCAACATGCGGCACATCTACAATCATTCTTAAGGCTTCTAAAGAAAACCCTTGTACAATCATTAAAATAGCAACTGTAAGGATTATCTTATCGTCCAGGATTCCTTTCGAATGTGGCTTTTTTATAATCCATCGTCTAAACACAGCCATCAAAAGGCCCGTTAATGCCATGATTCCACCAAAATCCCATACGAATGACGAGTAAAGGTACCAATTCCCAATTGGCCAGGTTAAAAATTCTCGCTTTGCGAGAGGAAATAGAAATTCTTCTTCAATCGTGCCAACAGCGGTACCCAAAAACAACAGGGAAGCTCCCCAAAAAATAAGAAGGTGCATTATTCCTGCGTATCGATCACGCATAAATTTTTCGTGGCCATAACCTTGAGTCACGAGTAATTTAGCAAAAGCAAGGCCTCTCACAATAGCTGCCTTATAGAAGGGAGTTCCCAACCTATTAATAGGGGATCCTAGCCTCCACAACGTAGCACGCTGATAAAGTCGATAAAAAATATAAATCGTAGCGTGGCCAGCGAGAGCAAAAAGCAACCATTTGCCATTTCCAATCAACATCATAAATTCTTTTTGTGGAATAACTGCCGAAACTGGGTCCATGTACGCACCTCTCGTGATCGGATTATTGACGCGAGTATAGCATGAATGACGCACAATTCCAGATAAAAATACGTCTATTTTCGATCACAAACAGGATTAATACTATTTTCTTGACACAAAATTGTCGTAGCAACTAAAATATCACGGGTAATTTGGATGATGGATTTATAAATCCACAAATTTTTTGACGTAATTACCAAATATATTGATTAGGAGATACTATGCGGATAATTGTTACTGCAAAACAAGTACCTGATCCTGAGGCGCCCCAAAGCTCCTTCAGTGTCGATAGCGATGCTAAGAAAGTAGTAGTTGCTGCGAGTGTTCCAGCCGCAGTAAGCGACTATGACACTTACGCAGCAGAGGCAGCGCTAAGGATTAAAGATGAGGTAGAGGGAACAACAGTCAGCGTCCTTAGTTTAGGCGAAGATCACGTTTTGGACGTTATTAAACGGCCTATAGCTATGGGTGCAGACGAACTGTTTCTAGTCCAAGATGAAGAGCTGGCTAATGGGGACGCGATGGCAATCGCCCATACTCTCGCTGCAGCTATAAACAATATGGGGGAGTTTGATTTGGTCATGTGCGGGCGACAATCCGCCGACCTAGATCAAGGGATAGTTGGAACTGGCCTTGCCGCGATTTTAGGCATTCCTGTTTTGACCAACGCTGTAGGAGTTAGATTAAAAGATGATTGGATAGAAATTGACCGTGCAGTAGAAGACGGAATCGATACTGTAGCGGCTCAACTACCTGCTGTTGTCACAGTGAGTAGCGAAATAGGTGAGGCAAGATATGCTACTATGCGAGGCATAATGGCCGCCAGAAAAGTGCAGCCAACTATCTGGAGTAAAGAAGATTTAACCTCTTTAGAAGATAGCGCAGCATTCACTTCCGTTGTTGACGTATTTGCACCAGAGAGTGAAAGCAACGTCGAAATGATAGAAGGTGATGATGCTGCAGATTCTGGAAGGTTATTGGCTCAGAAACTTCGAGAAGAAAGATTAATATAGATTGTTTATTGAATAAATTGATGGGAGAATTATCTAATGTCTAATGAGAATGGAATACTAGTAATAGCGGAATCAACATCAGAGGGCGATTTCAAACCTGCCACTGCAGAATTGCTAAGTGCAGCATCCAGCCTTTCCAAAGATCTAAACGAGCCCATCTCTGTGGCACTTATCGGCAGTGGTGTAGCAAATAGATCAAATGACGCGATTGCTTTAGGTGCCGATAAAGTTTATGTGGTTGACGATCCTATTTTCGAGAACTACCTGAATGAGACTTACACCGTCGCAGTAGAAGAGATCGCTGCGCAAGTAAATCCAAGAATCATACTTATGGGACACACACCTAACGGCAGGGAACTCGGTCCTAGCGTCGCAGTTAAATTAGAAACTGGTATCGCAACCGACACAACTAGCCTTGATATTGTTGATGGACAATTGGAGGCGACCCGGTCACTAAGCGGAGGATTATTTCGCCAAAAGACAGGTTTCCCTAAAGTACCTAACATAGCAACCGTACATCCTAAATCTTATGATGGCGCTGAACCTGATACATCGCGAACTGGAGAAACTGTAAACGTTTCGGTAAGTGTAGATGCAGGCCAATTGCGTTCGAAATTTGTTAGTCATACCGAAGCGGTTTCTGAAGGTATCAAACTTGAGGATGCGAAAGTAATAATATGCGGTGGCAGAGGAATGGGCAGCAAGGAAGCATTCGATGGGCTTTATGAACTTACTGGATTAATCCAAGAGTCCGCTGTTGCCTCTACAAGAGCCGCTTCCGATTCTGAGTTTTGCGGCCAAGAATTGATGATAGGAATTACAGGTAAAGTAGTGAGCCCTGAGGTTTACTTAGCAATAGCGCTTTCGGGAGCTAGCCAACATATGGCTGGATGCTCGGGGTCAAAAAATATCGTGGCAATTAACAAGGATCCAGAGGCAAATATATTCAAGGAATCTCAATATGGAGTTGTTGGTGATTATCAAGCGGTAGTCCCCGCTTTCTTGGATGAACTCAAAAAGCTAGACGGTTAATAATTTAATGGATAACGATTTCAGCATCAATATCGAGGAAATTAATAAGAATCTTGATGATGCTGAAGTAGTTACCTTGTTTTTTCCGCTCTTAAGAAAAACATTACTTCTTGATCTAAGATATGGTGATGAATACGATCCTATAGTAACGGTAATGCCCATGGTAAATAGTCCAGCCGAGCGAATGGAAACTATTCAGAAATTACGGCCCAATCTGGCCAAGCCCGAAAAGATAGTGTTTATCCCTTGGCCAAAGTATGCATCAAGCCTTGTAAGGCTTGGTTTGTATGATTCCATAAAAGAACGTCTGCAGACGATAGGTCGATCCAAACCAGTAACGGATTTAAGATCTGCATTAAAAACGCTAGAAGAAACAGAAAGAGATGAAATCGCAGCTGTAATAAAAGGGAAAGGATACCGTACAATATGGCAGTCAGGTGATAAGTAGAAAAACTGTCTCTTACCGTTAGTTGATAAAACAATTCATTTAGATATTATCATTCACATCTAGACAAGAACAAACCTCGAGATTGGTTATGCATTTGAACGTGGTTAATTCATATATAGAAATAACAAAGCCAAGAGTGACCCTACTATTGGCTTTCATGGGTTTTTGTTCAGCTGTAGGCGCATACCATTCGATTGGCGGTGCATTCCCTTTATCAGACATATTGCTAATTACTCTTGGAATATTGCTAGGCTCTGGAGGAGCCAATGGATTAACGAATTACCTCGATAGGGATCTGGATTTAAGAATGGAGAGAACCAAACATAGAAGCCTACCTACTCAACGCATAAATCCTCACTATTTAGGGCTTTTGTGGTCTTCCTCGCTGGTGGTTATAGGATTATCTATAGCTCTCTCATTTAATTATTACGCGATGCTCGCAGGAATAGCAGGCACTCTTTGTTCTGTAATCTTCCGAAAAACAGAGCTCACGCATTTCTTAGGTGGAGCATCCAGCGCGTCTCCTGTGATCATAGGTTGGATAGCAATAGATCCAAACATGAGCTCAACTCTCGCACTTGTAGGCTTATTTGTAATGCTATGGGTAATCCACCATGTATGGGCAATAATGTTGTTTTATCAATCGGACTACTTGCAAGCCGGTGTGCAAATTTTCCCTTTACGATCCACAAGAAAAACTGTAATGCCAGTATTTTGGGTGATTGCTATTACGTTAATCGTTTTAACTATAGCCATTACCATAAATTTATCTGCTATCTCATTAGTTTTAGGTGTTTTGCTCTCCCTATACAATTTTTGGGGTACATTTCAGTTAAACAATCCTTCAATAACAAATTCTATTCAAAGAAAACGCTTTAAAACAGCCAGTTATAGCCTTTTGATTGGATTATTCAGCATATTAGCTTTCTTACCAATATTATATTAACTATAGTTAACCTTTGAGAGATAAAATATTGAGTTCAAAAGTAGAAAAGCAGGGAAATATGGATTTGCCCTATTTCAAAATTGACCAACCCAATAATCAAAGCGGATCAGCTCGTATTGGTACCCTTGTAACCTCTCATGGAGCCATACCTACGCCAGCTTTTTTCCCCGTCGCTACTCAAGGGAGTGTTAAATCTTTGTCCTCGGACGATATTGCAGACACGGGTTACAAAGCATTTATTTCTAATGCGTACCACCTCAGTTTAAGACCAGGTATAGGTCCAATAAACAGCATGGGCGGCCTTCATAAATTTATTAACTGGCCAGGAGCAATCGCTACAGATTCAGGTGGGTTCCAAATTGCCTCCCTCGCAAGAAATATCAGTATTTCAGATGAAGCCGTTACGTTTAGATCTCACATAGACGGATCGTTACATCATCTATCACCTGAGACTGCTATAAAAATTCAAGAAGATTTAGGTTCCGATATTATCATGGCATTTGACCAACCTATTTCTTACGGAGCTAACAAAACTGAAGTAACTACAGCAATGAGACGAACCCACTCTTGGCTAACTAGATCCGTGAATGCTCACAGGGGAGGTTCCTTATTGTACGGAATTATCCAAGGGGGAACATACCAGGATTTAAGGGCCGAATCGTCAAAATTTGTAAGTTCATCTCAAGGTATCCAAGGAATTGCGATCGGTGGACTGAGTTTGGGAGAACCAAAGTCAGTGCTATGGGAAATGGTCGACATTTCTAAAGACTTAGTATCTCCTAATATGCCTAAACATTTACTTGGGGTAGGGTCACCCGAAGATTTAGTAGAAGGAGTGGGGAGAGGAATCGATACTTTCGATTGTGTGTTACCGACTCGGATCGCTAGGAAAGGTAGCTTATACACTTCAGAAGGGAGAATAAACGTTACAAATTCTAAATTCCGTATATCAACCGATCCGATTTCAAATGACTGTGACTGTTACACCTGTAAAAACTATAGCCTGGGGTACCTCAATCATCTTTTTAAATCCAGTGAATTGTTAGCGTACAGATTAGGAACAATACATAATTTACGATTTATTTTTCAATTAATGGAAACCCTGAGAGAATCAATCGCTACTGGAAAATACTTAGAGTTCAAGCGGGATTTCATGAATTCATATGAGCCAGTTCAAGAATCAGTTAGAAGGGAGCAAAAGAGGTTATGGGCTATAAGCCAGGAACGTAAACAGGAAGATATCGAACGCTCAATTGAATCTGCTTCCAGTGAAGTTAACAATCAACTCCATGAATAATTTCGAGCTTACTTAGCCGCCAGCAACTGCTGGAACAATACTTACTTCGTCTCCTGGTGAAAGTTTGGTATCCAAACCATCTAAAAACCGTACATCTTCTCCATTAACATAGATATTCACAAATCTATGGAGTTCACCAGAATCATTGAACAGCCTTTCTTTTATCCCTGGGAATCGCTCGTTCAATAGTGCCAGCGCTCCTGACAGAACATCGCTGTCTGCTTCAAATACATCTACACCATCGGTAACTTTTCGCAACGGTGTCGGTATCTTCAATTCAATTGCCATGTAATAATGCCCCCCTGGTATATTTTTATCATTAAGAAACTATAAACAGTCCAAACTTTTCACGCAAATACAAATTCGTGATTTACTGTCTTTTTATACTAACCTTCAATTACGTCGCCTTCAACGGTATCAACCCGAACACCTTTACTTTTAATCCATGAAATACCGCGGTCGATTTCATCTTTATCACCGTTGAGTTCTAATATTACCCACCCTTGGTCTTCTACTACATTAGCACGTCGTATGTTGGTGGTAATCTCAAATTCTCTACCTAAAGACCATATTAGTGGGTCCTTGATCAAATCAGGTTTGAACGTGAACCTTACCTTAACGTTAGCCATCACATCTCCTAACTATATATGCACAATATCATAAGGCCTTAAGTGCATCTTCGAAAGCAGCAAAGTCAGGTTCTATTGTTATGGGATTTACAACCGACTCAACTACTTCCTGTGTTTTTAGCCCATTTCCTGTTATATACGCTACAGTTAGTTCATCAGGTTTAATCGTTCCTTCTTGAGCCAAAGCTCTTAGAACTCCTATAGTCACGCCTCCTGCGGTCTCAGTAAATATTCCTTCGGTTTCAGCCAACATTTGCATCGACTCAATAATAATCTCATCCGGAACAGCGTGAGCTGTCCCTCCTGTTTCTTCTATAACGTTTAATCCATAATATCCGTCTGCTGGGTTACCGATGGCCAGAGATTTAGCAATAGTCTGTGGGCGGATTGGTCGAATTTCTTTAGTTCCTTCATCATAAGCCGTAACAATAGGGGATGAACCAACCGGTTGAGCCATATGCATCTTAGTTGTAGGTTTATCGATTAACCCCACCCTATGAAATTCATTATAGCCTTTCCAAATTTTTGTAAACATAGACCCCGAAGCAGATGGAATAACAGCATGGTCCGGAGTACGCCATCCTAATTGCTCTGCAACTTCATAACCTAGCGTCTTAGATCCTTCTGAATAAAAGGGTCTCACATTAATGTTTACAAATGCCCACCGGTACTGATCGGCTATTTCAGAACAAAGACGATTCACATCATCATAGTTCCCTTTAACGGCAACCATTGTCGGTCCGTAAATTGCAGCTCCTATAACTTTACCGATCTCTAGGTCGGCAGGAATGAAAACAAATCCCTTCATACCAGCTTTCGCAGCATGGGCTGCCACTGATCCTGCTAGATTACCTGTAGAGGCACAAGCTATAGTGTCAAAACCAAAATCTCTTGCTGCGGTTGAAGCTACAGCAACCACTCTATCTTTAAAGGAAAAAGTGGGATTAACACTATCATTTTTCAAATAGAGATTATTTAAGCCCAGAAGTTTACCCAGTCGATCTGCTTTAACTAAAGGGGTAAATCCAGCATTAAGGTCTACAGGATTCGATCCATCAACAGGTAAGAATTCTGCATACCTCCACATCGAATGTGGACCAGCTTGAATAGACTCTCGCGTCACAGCTTTCTCTATTGCATCATAATCGTACTGGACTTCGACAGGGCCGAAGCAAAAATCACATACATTCATTGGAGAGAGCGGGTATTCTCTAGAACACTCTTTACATTTATGAACGGTTGTATTCGCCATTTACCACTTTCCTCAAACCATTTTATTAAAAACTCACATCAATATGCGCTTCTTGGAATTCTATCAGAGGTATCAGTAGGTCACACGTGCATAATTTTAATATTAATGAGTTATTGACATACCAAGAGGGCCTCCTATTTTTGGAAGGCCCTCTTTTATTGACTTTTTTATACAAAAACTATTTGTTTTGCCAGTTCGGCGCCCGCTTTTCAGCAAAGGCAAGAGGCCCTTCTTTAGAATCTTCAGAACCACCAACTTGCTTATTCACCCAATCGCTAAGTTGATAATGTTCGTTAATTTGTAGGTTCCTCCAGTAGTTAGCTACCGCCTTAACTCCTTGAACCGCTATAGGTGCATTTTCACAGATCATCTTTGCGATCTCGATCGCCCGAGGTAGAAGATCATCGGGTTCAACTACTTCGTGGACCAATCCCATTCGAAGAGCGACCTCCGGTGTAATCCTATCACCTGTGAGTCCAACGTACATTGCTTCACCAAAAGCGACCAGACGTGGGAGAATATGCATTCCCGAGCCAGGCATAATCCCTCTCTTTACTTCAAAAAGGCCCATGTAGGCTTCTGTGGAAATAATTCTAATATCGGCATCGATTGCTCGTTCAGTTCCGCCTCCAACTGCTAAACCATTTATAGCCGCTATTATCGGCTTAGGAGACCTAGAAAAAGAAAACAACGATCCAATTGGGCCGCCTTGCTGGCCGCCTGTAATTCTGTAGAGTTCTTTTGCTCTCTCATCTCCATCAATTTCGCCTTTGCTAAATTTTTCATTAACCTCGGCGATTTGAGTGTTCCGTCCACTCATCTCTCGAAGATCTGCTCCGGCAGAAAAAGCGCGACCATTTCCGGTCACAATCCCAGCCCACATTTCTCGATCGTTATTGAAATCATGTAAAGCAACATTGAGTTCTTCGTTCATACTGCCGCCCATAGCATTTAGCGCCTGAGGACGATTCATCGTGAAAACCGCGTAATGTTCTTCTTCGTTTTTCTCATAAAGTAAGTCAGCCATAATCCCCCCAAATTGTTTTATGTTAGAAGCCTTAGATTAGGTTGCAACCATGGTTCTGTCAAGGTGCACGCCGTAAACTTTGGCTATATATCATTAATCTACAGCCAACTGCCTCAAACTTAATGTCTTTTCTCTGTGATTAATATTTTTTTTAGTAAATTTACTGAGTATTATGGCTATTACACAAAAGACATTAATTAGATGATTGACTTAACCAATATTAAGCATTGTCGCCATGGCATATCAGAGGTATGATTCATGGGTTAGTTAAATTTTTGGGGGAGGATCTTATAACATGCGATTAACAATCTCAGGGATAAAAGCCGATGTTGGTTCTATTGGAGGGCATACTGAACCTACCATAGAAATGCTGGATAAAGTAAAAAGTAATGTCGCTCAAGCTATTTCCAGTGGACTTATAATTGATGGTTTCGTGTTTCACGTAGGAGACGATATTGCGATTGTGATGACCCATACGAAAGGGAAAGACAACGAGGAAATCCATCAATTTGCTTGGGATAGCTTTCTTGATGCTACAGCAATAGCTCAAGAATTCGGGCTTTATGGGGCAGGGCAAGATCTACTGGTCGACGCTCCTTCTGGAAATGTTAGGGGTGCTGGACCTGGAGTAGCAGAAATTGAGTTCGAGCATGATCCCCAGAAGGGCAACGACACAAGACCCGCCGAGTCTTTTAACGTATTCGCAGCGGATAAGTGTGGCCCCGGTGCATACAACTTACCGATATTCTTAGGTTTCGCGGATCCTATGTATTGTGGCGGCTTAATGCTTCCTAAAATGATCAATGGTTTCAAATTCCGAATTATTGACATGAATAATACAGATGGCGACAGCATAATAGAGCTAAACGCACCAGAGGATTACTATAAATTAACAGTCCTCTTGAGAGACAACGAACGATTTGGAATAGAGAGAATATCATCCCGTACCTATGAAGACCAAGACTCTGTTGCTATTTCAGCACAGAGACTTCATAACATAGCCGGGACATATACTGGTAAAGATGATCCAATAGCAATAGTCCGAAATCAAGGCATTTTCCCAGCTCCCGAAGAGCTAGTATCTCCGTTTGCCAAGGCTCACTATATTGGTGGAGATGCTCGAGGTTCTCACGTTATGCCTTTAATGCCCGTACCAATGAATACACCGGTTACAGGAATCTACTGCTTACCAATTGTTGAGTGTTTAGGTTTCTCGATCAGTGCAGAAGGCAAATTCTCAAATCATTACGTTGACTTTTTTGATAACCCTGCTTGGGACCTTACGAGGATGAAAGCACAGGAGAAAGCAATGCATATGAGAGATCAAGGTTGGTCAGGGCCCGCTATGTTACCGTACTCCGAATTGGAATACAGTGGCTTTAGAAACATTGTTGAGGGACTCGAGGCACAATTCGAAATTTCAGATTGATTCTGGAGGTGCACCGTAGAAAATCAACAGCTTAAACTTCTAATTGCAACTAATAACAATGGGAAACTGGCAGAGTTAACCTCGCTTTTGAAAGACTCACATATCCAAGTTACCAGCCCTGGGTTAGAGAATATTGATATAGAAGTCGAAGAAAATGGATTTTCACTTAAAGAGAATGCATCGTTAAAAGCTAAGGAGTTTAACCGTGTTTCAGGACTGCCTTGTTTATCCGACGATTCCGGCCTATTTGTAAACTACCTTGATGGAAGACCAGGAATACATAGTGCCAGATATGCTGGTATTAATGCTTCGGACCAAGATCTGGTAAATAAATTACTAAATGAACTTGACGGGGTAGAAGAATCAAAAAGAAACGCTTACTTTGAATGCGTAATTGCTATCATAGATAATAAAGGGGAAGAGTATTTTTTTTCTGGGAGATCTGAAGGTAAAATAACAAAACAACCGAAAGGAAATAATGGATTTGGGTATGACCCAATATTCTTTGTTCCGAAATTTGATAAAACTATGGCTGAGTTGACAAAACCAGAAAAGAACGAGGTCAGTCACAGAAGCAAGGCGATGAAACAAGCCATTGAGTTTATAAACTCAATGGGTATCAATAGATAAACCAAATAAGTTAATATAAAGACCAACAATCTAAAGGAAATATAAATTGTCGACACAAACAACAGGGTTAAGGGATCTTCTTGGTAGACTACTACAAGACGTTCGAATCTCGGTAACCGACCGATGCAATTTTAGATGCCCTTATTGCATGCCTGCAGAGATATTTGGCGAACGATATCAATTCCTACCCCAGAGTGAAATACTTAGTTTTGAGGAAATAACCAGGCTCGCACGTGTTTTTGTAGGCCTTGGGGTTACAAAGATCCGTGTAACTGGTGGCGAGCCTCTACTCCGATCAAATTTACCTGACTTAATCCGAATGATGTCAAATATTGATGGATTAGAAGATTTATCTCTAACTACAAATGGATACTTACTTCCACAAATGGCGCATGATTTAAAAGAAGCAGGCCTTAACCGAGTCACCATAAGCTTAGATAGTTTAGACGACGATGTTTTTGGCGAAATGAATGGAAGAGGTTTCGGGGTAGCCAAGATTCTAGAGGCGATTGAAGTTGCAGAGAAGGAAGGCCTGACACCAATCAAAATAAATACTGTGGTTAAAAAAGGAGTTAACGATCATACTCTTCTGGATTTAATCGAACATTTCAAAGGATCTAATCAAATCTTGAGATTAATAGAATATATGGACGTTGGTACCCTAAACGGTTGGCAAATGGATGAAGTCCTACCATCAAAAACTATAGTCGAATCCATCAATGCAAAGTACCCAATATCACCGAAACAGAAAACAAAAAATAGTGAGACAGCTGATCGCTACGAATATACAGATGGTACAGGTGAACTTGGTTTCATATCATCAGTATCAGAACCATTTTGTGCATCCTGTACAAGAGCAAGAGTATCCACAGATGGAAAATTGTTCACTTGCTTATTTGCTTCCGAGGGTATGGATCTTATGTCATTGGTTAGAGATAGCTCGGTATCTGACAACGATATAGAAAAGGCTATCACCGGTGTCTGGGAGAACCGTTCCGACCAATACTCTGAAGAAAGAACAGCACAAACGAACGAAAACTCTCCATCGAACAAGTCTAAAGTTGAGATGTACCAAATCGGTGGCTAACAGTATGGGAGTAGAATAATGAATGACAAACTAAGTCATATGGACCCTAAAACTGGAGCTAAAATGGTAGATGTTAGTACTAAAGAAACTAGTGCGAGAGAAGCAGTTGCCAGAGGCAAAGTAATCGTTAACCAGAAGGTCATAAATGCCATAATGGAATCCAACAATCCCAAAGGCGACGTGCTTTCAACGGCCAAAATTGCTGGAATTATGTCCGCCAAAAATACTTCTTCCTTAATTCCGCTTTGTCATCCCATCAATTTATCGTTTATTGATACACAGTTAAATATTAATAGCGATGAAAATTGGATCGAAATAGAGTCAACTGTGAGAACTACTGAAAAAACAGGTGTTGAAATGGAGGCTCTCACTGCAGTAAGTATTGCTGCGCTAACCGTATACGATATGTGCAAAGCCTTAGATAAAACCATGGTCATTGATGAAATTAGACTAATTAAAAAAACTGGCGGTGCTAGCGGAAACTACGAACGAAATAGTTCCAGCTGAAGTTATCACTAATTGATCATCTTAATAGTCTCAGTTGCCACTAAATCTGGATCTTCCATGTAAATCGCATGACCTAGATTTTCATAAACAGACAAATTGGCTTTCGGTAATGTTTTTGAAAATGGTATCAGGTGACTTTCTAAAATTGAATTGCCTCCCGCAACCATGATAGAAACCGGAGTGTCGATATCTGATGCCTTGTCCATCAACGAAAATTCATCCTTTTTCATTTCACCGATGTTGTAGGAATTCAAATGCCACATTGCTTCTGCTTTTCCATCTTCATGAATTATTGTCTCTAGGTCTAAAACATCTTGAAGAACTTCTTCTGTCCACACTTTAGTCATAGAATTGGTCATTAATCGCTTTTCGAGTTCTTCTAAATTATCCCAGGTATTTCGTCGTCCTCTACCTTGGATTTCATTTAATTCGTCGTCTAAAATACCTACCCGAACATAGTGTTCGGGTCCTTGCATAACAGGTTCTATTAATATCATTCCTAATATGTTCTGAGAGTTTTTTGCTGCATAAAGGCCTGTTGAAGCCCCTCCCAAAGAATGAGCCATGAGGTAATGCTTCTCGTCTCCTATGATTTCTTTGATCATGTACTCAGTGTCTAAAGCTTTATCTTTGGTCATATAACCTGTTTTAGGTGCGTCGCTTCTACCATGTCCTAACATATCTAATGCCAAAACTCTAAATTTACTTCTTATTCTTCTTGAAACCGCATTCCAGCTTTGGGCAGTTCGTCTTGAACCATGGATCAAAAATATCGGGGGACCGCTCCCACCCCAATCCAAAGCATGTAAATTTACGCCATTTCTATCAATATATATGCTTTGAGTATTGTCTTGGTTTTGTCTCATTCTGTCGTTAAATCTTTTCGAATTGAGACTTAAACCAGGGTAGTCCGTTTACCATTTCGACCTCATAATCCCCAAAAAGAACCTGGTATTTTTCCATAAGAAGTTCGCCCACTTTACCGAAGACTAGTCTTATCTCTTCTTCAGCTGAAGGCTCTGTTCTGGCTTCAATAACGTGACGTAAAGTCCTTATATTAGCGCTCCACCCCACACTGGTTGCGACTCCTATTGGAGCGATCCTTCTCATAGCACTAGTTATTTCTTTCTTTTTCGAAAATGCCTTGCCATCTTCGTCCAATTCATAGTGCTCGGCCATAAGACGCTGTAATTCTTCCAGTTGAGAAAAGGTTTTTACAAATACTTCCATCATTTCATCATCTTCTTTAACAGAAGTAGGAGCCCACATCCCCAGATCATCTAACCTAACAAACCTCAAGCTTTCTTGTGATACCGCTGTACCCGCTCTATGTCTCACCAATTCATGTGTGAAAACTCTGCTAACGTCGGAAAAGACAAAATTTAAGACGCTATGCTCCAAAACAGAACCATGCCCTGTCCTGATTATGTTCTCCAAATGGGATTTGTTATCCGGTCGAACCCTTGTAACATTTGGATTCAACCCCGGTTCAAAGCTCCGGTAACATAGTCGGCCCATAAATTCAGATAAAGCCTCTGAATCCGTGTTCGCGTCAGTAGACCAGTCAGGTACACCAACGTGATCCAGATAAGCATTTAATCCTTCAGGTAATAATTTAGTTTCGCCAATCAAAAAGACTTTAGGTTCAACATCGTGCATATCATTCCCCTATCCACTAGCGACACAAACCGTTCCATCAGTTGTCGTTCACTTAAAGTGTCTCAACCCGTTCAAATATTTTCCATTTAATATCTTACTTTATACCATGGTGGGCGGCGAGGGACTCGAACCCCCGACTTTCTGCGTGTAAAGCAGACGCTCTAACCAACTGAGCTAGCCGCCCTTATACCATAACCCAAAATGGCGCGCTTGGCGGGATTCGAACCCACGACCTCAGCTTCCGCAAAGCTGCGCTCTATCCAGCTGAGCTACAAGCGCACGTTTATCCGGTGCCGAGGGGGAGATTTGAACTCCCACGCCCAAAGGGCACTGCGTCCTGAACGCAGCGCGTCTGCCGTTCCGCCACCTCGGCAGTATGTTACCAGAAAATTGTACGATTTCTTACGCTTAATTAGAAGGGTCAATCGTTAATCTCATAAAAACATACTTTATTCCGCTGTTTGAATGATTTCAACGACTTTTTGAACAACTAAATCTAATTCCGAACTCACAAAAACTGCTTCCAGTTTTTTGTACAAGTTGGAAGCGGTGCCATTAGTTAAATCCCGATTCCCTAGTTCCGATTCCCCATAAACGATCAGTTGCTTTGCAAGTTTAGCTACTTCAAGATTATTAAGGTTATTAGCCCCAATAGGCATATCACACAGAATAACCAGTTCAGCTGCATTTACCATTTCAGTATGATCACGAACTAGATCCATATTAATCGGAGCAAACGCCATAGTAGGAATATAATTTACACCCAGAATGTCCATAACCATTCTATCAGTATCACCAGATCCTAGAGGTCCAGCGGTAACCTTAATTCCAGCATCTATTAACGAATGAATTAATCGGCCGCCCGTACCTCCACCACATATAACATGAACAAGCGATTTGGATTGAACATCAACAGACACTTGAGATTCATCATTGGTGCTTAAAGTTGTTTTACCCGTAAGAGGGTCATTATAAACAAGCGCTGATATACCGTAAGAGGTTTTGATGTTTTCTGAAATTAAAACCTCTTCAGGAAGGCCTGCTGATATAACTTTTCCATCGTTTAACAGGATCAGTTTATCGGCATAACGAGAAGCAAGCGAAAGGTCATGGATTGCCGTAACCACGCAAATTCCTTTCTTTGTATATTCTCGCATCAATTTTAATATTTTGAGTTGGTACTGAATATCCAAGTTTGCTGTAGGTTCATCCATTACAATAATAGAAGTGTTTTGCGCAAGAGCTCGCGCTATAAACACTCTTTGACGTTCCCCTCCTGATAATTCTGATACTTTACTATGCCGTAAATCTAAAACATCTGTTGCTTCCATAGCAGATTCTATAAATTCTTCGTCATTAGAAGAGTCAATTTGAAATCGACCTGTGTGGGGATATCTACCCATTGATACAATATCGGAAGTTGTAAAGTTATGGGTTTCAGGGGGAGTTTGTGGCACAAACGCTATTTTTGTTCCTATCAAACGACGGTCTATCGAAGCAATATCAACTCCATCAATAAATACGGATCCTGTGTGATTATCTAATAATCCACCGATAGCCCGCAGCAACGTGGTTTTTCCTGATCCATTGGGCCCTATCACAGCTATCAAATCCCCATGATCTGCTGAAAACGATACATCATCCAAAATCAATTTTCCTGATAGGTGGACGGTAAGGTTAAATGTTTGAGTAGCTGGTATTGACTCCGACACAATGTTCACCTTTAAAAGCAATTTGGACCACAACCGTAGATCCATCTACAAGAATAAATCGGTTAATATTTCTTGCGTTCTATTATTTTAATACATCTTGTGAATAATTATATTGAGACAATTGATGATACTATATATCTACAAAAAGGAGATTGTGTTTATGTTTAGAAAAGGACCGAACCAGCATATGATGTTCAGATCTGGAAATCCGGCTTTAGGGCCAAAAACTTTCGCTGGTTTTGATGCCACTTCCGGGCCCGTTATGTCTGTCGAAGGGGCAGTCAATCGAGTGGGGGTATCCTTACTGATTCTGCTAATTTTTGGGGCTCTTTCGTTCAATGCAGCTTCTGCTATATTTTTGATACCAGCTCTTATCCTCTCTTTAGTTCTGGGTTTGGTAACGGTTTTCAAAAAACATTTATCCTTCTATACGGTCCCTGCTTATGCAGCAGCGCAAGGAGTTGTATTAGGAGGGATCTCCTATTTTTTCAACGAAATGTTTGAAGGTATAGTTTTTCAAGCCGTAAGTTTAACGGTGGCTATACTAGCTGCACTATTGTTTGCCTATAAATCAAGACTTATTAAGGTCACTGAGAACTTTAAATTGGGAGTTGCAGCTGCAACAGGTGGCATATTTCTTTTATATTTTGTCCAATTTATTGGTGGGTTTTTTGGCTTGAGAATTGCAGTTTTAGATATAGCAAACTCTTCATTGATGAGCATAGGTTTCAGTCTTCTGGTCATCGTCATTGCATCGCTAAACTTAGTACTTGATTTTGATTTTATTGAAGAAGGGGCTGAGAAAGGGGTACCCAAATACATGGAGTGGTATGCAGCATTTGGCTTACTAACCACTCTCGTTTGGTTATACCTTGAAATACTCAGATTACTAGCAAAGATGCGCTCTAGATAAATACAATAATCCAGCCTTGTGGTTCCAATCCTTGAATATAAATAGTCATTCTGTAGGTAGTATATTTATTGAGAAAATTGATCCTTCTTGATTCGGAATAACTCGGCACCTAACACCTTTTTTTAATGCATTAGGAAGAGAATATGTAGCAACAATCCTCGCATTTGTTATTGCCGTAGTTGCAACACCTTGCGTTGCTTTTATGATAGCTTGATCAATAAACTCCAGTTGCTCTTGCACAGGCCGTTCATTTATATCAACTCCGTGTTCATTTGCTTCCATTTTATGGAAACCTCTTTATCCACTGGACACTTATATATGATCCGACGGCAAGTCCTAGGGCGTATACCCACCCATTCAATGCCAACGACGGAACGGCCGAGAAAAATGCCCCCAGTGTACATCCAAGGCCTAAGCCGGCCCCATAACCCATAATGGTCCCACCCACTATAGATTGTAGATATCTAACGGGTGATCTCGGTATACGCAATTTAAATTCTCGAGCAAAAATTGCTGATGCAGCTGCACCAGCTACTATTCCTACATTTAAAAAGAACGTTTCAGTAAACCAACTACCGCCTTCTACTACTACGGCTGCACACGCACCTAAGCCATCCATACCTTTTAGATCAACTGGAGGGACGCCAAAAAGATTAACGAACGAAGTTGACCATCTTGATATTTCTCCAACAACTCCAAGAGGGTGGAACCTTATGAACAAAACGATATTAACAACAGCCAATATAATCCCGCCGACTATAGGGCTCCATTCTGTTCTAAAAATGCTCTTCAAATTACCAGTTATTTCACCAATAGTACTCGTTGGAGTTTCTTCAACAGTTAACTTTTTTATCTCTGGCATGACAAAACCGGCAGTTACTCGTCTCTCTCTTGCTAAAGCAACGTAGAAGATCACTAAAAGTCCTACTGCCGTTACAAGCAATGCCCCTGAATATGTAATTTCCGCGGGAATCCATACTGCGATTTCTTGGGAGATTAAATTATCCCACCACCAGTTCCATGTATTGTTAAGAAAGAATAACCCTACCATAACGCCCAATATGGCCACCCAGGAACCAACGTAGCCCTCGCCCATCCTGTAGAGTGAGCCAGAAACACAACCACCGGCTAAAACCATTCCAATACCAAATAAAATACCCGCGATTAATGTTGATAACCCTACAGGAAGCACATGGGCATCACTCGGGAATGCACCAAACCCAGGGTTTGGCGACACCGTGCTCATTATCATTACAAATCCAACTGAAGATACGGCTAGCCCCACCAATATGCCTTTTATCATTCTAGTCTGACCCAAAAGGAAAAAATCTCTAAACGCGGAAGTAAAACAAAACCTGCTGCGTTGTACTGTAACTCCAAATACGACACCAACAACCCAATATATCGCTGCTATAGGTTGATCGGTCACAGATAGTATGACTACCAAGCCAGTTATAAAAATAATGGTTGTCCATACCCAAAAGGAGTAGTTATTGATTTTAAACCGATTTATATCAGTGATATTTTGCATGATCTTTCTTCTTTATTACACTCTGTCGCATCACAATTCATGTGTTAAAAAGGTACGCCCCCTAGCATAACATAGGGGGCGTAACCAGTTACCTAATATAAGGTAACTCTAGTGTGGCTAGCAATTTGATTTAGGAATCAATAGGAGTATCTTCTCGATTTCCCCACTCAGTCCATGATCCATCGTACACAACGACGTTGTCATAACCTAAGAGGTCGCTCAGGACGAACCAACTATCTGTCGCTCTCACTGCTGTCTGACACAAAGTATAAATGTCTTGGTCAGTTCCTACCGCTGCAGCAGTATAAATCTTAGATAGCTCTTCAGCGCTCAAGAATGTCCCGTCTTCAGCATGGTTGTTAGTCCACTCAACATGAACTGATTCAGGGATATGACCGCCTCTTTCTGCTCTGACATCACGGCCCGCATATTCATCGGCGCTTCTAGTATCTACTACCAATTTAGTTGGATCTCCAATAGTTGCAAGGGTATCTTCCAAGGAAGCTACGAGACCAGGATTTGGCTCACCAGTAAATTCATATGAACTTGCCGATATATTAGGTACATCGGTAGTAATTTCTTTACCTTCAGATTCCCAAAGAGCTATAGCACCATCCATCATTCTCGCATCTTCGTGACCATATACGTCAAGCGTCCATAGGAACCTTGTTGACCATAAATTTTTGATATGATCATATATGATAATAGTATCTGTAGACGATACACCCAAAGCGCTCAATTTAGCGGCTATATCTCCCTCAGAAGGAATCACTCCTTTAACGCCATCTCTTTCTACTTGTAGTTCGGATTTATCATAGTTAATTGCCCCGGGAAGATGCCCTGCGGCATAGTCTTCACCTTTACGAATATCAATGATGACAACATTTTCATTATCCAAATTTTCATTAACCCAATCTGTGGAAACAAGTCGGGCAGTCGAAGCATATCCTCTATCCTCAAGAGAAGCATCGGAAGCTACCTCGTTCCCTGCACATGCTCCAGTAATTAGCAATCCTAAAATTGCCAACCCGCCAAGGCTAATTTTTAAAACTTTACTCGAAAAAACCTTCATTTTCTATGAACTCCCTCTATTTGTATTTTGTTTACTTAAATAAGTGAATTTTCCATTCCCCAGCTGCAACTTCTTCTATTTCACAACCATATCCACGTTTCATCGCTTCAGGCGGAATAGTTGACAGGGCAGGGGGATGATCCGTAAGAACATCAAGCGTTTGAGGCGCAGGATCTCTTCCATCAAGTTCTTTATTTGTGCGAATCATTGGATACGGGCATATTTCACCTCTGACATCCAGTAATTCAACGGTTAGTTCATCTGACATTCCACTCTCCTCATAAAATATTTTTTACAAAAAAAAACCCCGCCTTGTTAATTCAAGGCGGGGCTAAATCCAAATTTAAAGAATATTATTCCCGCGACAACATCATACAGCAGCAAGCCTCGACCGAATTCTCTATTCGGTCCTGGCGTACAACCTTTATAATATTTGTACTAGGTTTAGTCATCTTCTACTTCCTAGACCATAACTGTGTTTCGTACGATCTAACTTGTTCAGAATTCTACTGGGTATACTAAATTATTGCAAGCGGATTGAAAATTATTGCTCTTACACACATTAGTTTATAATAGTAATATTATTGGGAAAAGGCCACTCATATCATGCCACTCTATCGTATATTTATAATTTGTTTTGCGTTACTAATAACCAGTTGCTCAACCACTTCATCCTCTATAACCACCAGCCTTCCTGAGGAAGGAATTCATTTAGAACCGGTTTTCCAAGAGTTATCTAAAACCAATATTGTTTATATGGAACCCGCTCCAGGAATACCCAATAAATTATTCCTAGCCGTCAAAACCGGAGAAATCGTTATTATCGATACTGCTACTACAAGCGTTCCAGAAACTGAGTTTCTAGATATATCTGAAAAAGTGAATTCAACAGGTAACGAAGAAGGTTTACTAGGGTTTACTTTCGACAATCACTATATGGATAATCGTTTTTTCTACGTATATTATTCTGCCAGCAAACCCCGAAGAAGTGTAATATCAAGATTTACCGCGGAAACAGATAACCTTCTTAAAGCCATACCTGGAAGTGAAAAAATCCTGCTCGAAGTTGAACAACCTTATTCAAATCATAACGGCGGTCACTTGCAATTTGGTTTGGATGGATTCTTGTACATAGGTTTAGGAGATGGCGGCTCGGCCGGTGACCCATTAAACAACGGCCAAGACCTTTCAACATTGCTCGGCTCTATATTAAGAATTAACGTGCATACGGAAAATACACAAACTAGATACACAGTCCCTATGGATAATCCTTTTGCAAACAACGTTGAGGGGTTTAGAGGCGAAATATGGGCCTATGGATTGAGAAACCCCTGGAAATTTAGTTTCGATACAAATTCAGGTACATTGTGGGCCGCCGACGTTGGTCAAAACAAGTATGAAGAAATAAATTTAATAGTCAGGGGCGGGAATTATGGCTGGAATGAGATGGAAGGAAGCAGTTGCTACAATAATTTTTGGGAGATCTCCCAAAATGAAGACTGCCTAAAAGAGGAGTTTGTAGAGCCTATTTTTACCTATCCTCATGATGCTGGTAATTGCTCCGTTACCGGGGGATATATTTATAGAGGATCACAAATAGAATATCTAAGAGGTTTATATATATATGCTGACTTCTGCAGTGGCAGAATATGGGCACTTGAACATGATTCAAAAGGCAACGCTGTGAACACTCTTTTGATCGATTCAAACCTCGCGATTTCTAGCTTTGCAAAAGACAGCAAAAATGAACTCTACGTCATTTCTTACGACGGTGCTATATATAGAATGACTTCGAAAAGTTGAACGAAATTTTATTTTTGTTAGGATGAATCCATAGTTCAAGCTGATGTAAAAACCCAAAGGAGGTTATCATGGGAACTATGACATCAAATAAATTGGGAGGACTAGCACTGACTTTTGGCCCGTTATTAGCAGTACTAGCCTACCTAGCATCACCAGGCCAAGGCTTAATAGGTGGCCAGGTAGATTTTGCCGACCCTCAAGCAGGGATTGGAGTTCTATTGGCTAATGGAGGAATCGCTTCTATCACGAGCGCCCTTGCACCGATTGGACTAATAATTTTGCTTCACGGTATAAATACATTAGTGGAGCAACTACGAACTGGTGAAGGCGGTAGCATAGCAGCACTAGGAAGAGTATTTCTTGTATTTGGAATAGTCGCATGGCTGGTAGGAAGTAGCTTTCAAGCAGCCATAGCTGGAGGCAATACAGGCGCAGCGGCCGGAGCCTTATACGCCGGATCGTTCGGTCTGAACGTCACCGGAGGAATACTTTCAGGAGTGGCGTTCTTGCTCATCGGACTAGGTGTCTCCGCAAATGCAAATTTCAATAGAAATTTTGCCCTGGTGGCAGCCGCTGTTTCCGCAGTACTACTGGTTGTAAATATCGTTGTTGCAAACGATACCTCGATGCAACTAACACTTGCACCGGTCGTAGGGATTGGATTTATAGTTTTCACCGTTTGGTCGATTACACTCGGTCAAAAATTAGGCAAACTGTAGTAGCTCCTTAGCATTGCAATGTTAAATAGTTAGAGGCCCTTAGTCGCATAAATAAGATTTAGGGCCTCTAATATATTTTGACCCACTAAACTTTAAATAAAAAGTAAGTTGAGGTGTTCAATTGGAAATAATACCTGTAGAACAAAGAGGCTACGCTCATCCTGAACTCATCGCAGAAACAAGCTGGCTTGCGACTCATATTTCTGACGAAGATATTCGAATAATAGATGCTCGCTCTTCCGAAGATTACGTCGAGTCTCATATACCCGGAGCCGTAAATCTTAGCGGTTTTCGAGGTATTCCAAGAACGGAGTCAGGAGAACTTGGAGATCCAGAAATATTTTCAGAAAAAGTAAGTAACTTGGGAATAGGTAACAACACAACCGTTATTGTGTATGACACTCCAAGCCAAATGATGGGGACAGTCGCTTGGGCCTTCCTGTACTACGGCCACACTAAGACCAAAATTCTGGACGGCGGCATAAACAAGTGGATATCAGAGGGTAACGCGATCTCAAAAACCGTTCCGGAATATCCGAAAGCATCATTTAAGGCAGAGTTAATAAGTTCAATTTACTGTTCTTTAAACGATGCTAAAAAGGGAGCAACAGATACCAACACCGTTTTTTGGGATACGCGCAGTCTGGGAGAGTATGAAGGTTCTACTTCAATAGGGGAAACACCTCCCGGTCGGATCCCTGGGGCAATCCATTTAGAATGGGTCGAATTATTTGATAAAGAAACAAAAACATTAAAGAGTGCCGACGAATTAAATCATTTGCTACTTTCTAATGGTATTACTCCAGAAAAAATAGTGAACAGTTATTGACAGGGTGGTGCGCGGGCGGCGCTCGCGACGATAGTGCTAAAAATCTTGGGTTATGAAAATGCTAGAACATATGCGGGTTCATATGGTCAGTGGGCCAAACAACCTGACACACAAATAGAAACGTAAGATTTGGTTCCGTGTCAGATACATGGTGGGCGATACTGGGCTCAAACCAGTGACCTCTTGCATGTGAAGCAAGCGCTCTAACCGTCTGAGCTAACCACCCTTGGGTTTGGTGGCAACGATAGGATTTGAACCTACGACCTAGCGCTTATGAAGCGCCCGCTCTAACCACTGAGCTACGTTGCCCTGAAAATGCTTCGAACCGCCGGAGTATAGCATTACTCTTACTCAAGGGTCAAAAAAACAATCTGCTAGATATTTTCAGCTATAATATAGTCAATTTGTAGTTTATACAGTTAAAGGTATGTTAATAATGGAACAAAATTTTGGAATAGACCCTTTTACACTTAGGGTCAAATCAGATTCTATATTGGAAAGGGACGTAGGAGAACTTAGGGCACTTCTTTCCTCTGCTATCTCACAAATAGATTCCTTTCCTCCAATATTCCCTGATTCCCCTTTAGAGGCAATTGAAGTAGAACCAAGAGAAATGGAGTCTCCGGAAAGAGGACCGATCGTTGTATGCCCTGATGCCGAGTTATATGAAATGGTTGTAAGGGCAACATTTGAAACCATAGGAGCACAAGACTATGCTGATCGGCGTGAAGAGATCAAACCACTTGAACTGCCCCTACACGAATATGTTGCATATTTGTACGCCGCTATTGTTGCTATAAGTGAATTCCTCGCTCAAGAAACAGGCTAGCTAACATATATGTTAAATAAATCGCCTCAAAGTCTGGGTTATAGGTCGTTCAACTAAAACAAAGAAAATATACCCGACCAAAAGAGTAAGCGACGTGGATACCACTAACATCGTTATAAAGCCTAGCTCAACCGATGGTTCAATATATTTAAATACTAGAGAGAACGCTGGTAGGGTAAATACTTGAATAAGGTATATGGAATATGATGCATTGCCCAGTGCAACTAGCACCTTTAATGGTTTTATCATCGGCTCTCTCAACACATGCAACATTGAAAATAATATAAGTGCACTCGCAGGACCCCATAACAAAAACCTAAGTAATTCCGTTTCTGGTCTCAGGAAGACTATCACAGGGATTAGAATAGAAAACCCCAAAACTCCTGTGAATCTTGATATATATCTATCTGTCGAATTGCCTTTTAAATAATAATAGGCAAGAAAAACACCGAGTAAAAATTCCAGTAAAATAGGGTTCGTAACCTGGATCAAAAGCGGTAGATTAGGGGCGTGAATCAAAGAAACACATACGGATAACAAGAAAAATAATGCCATGAACCGAAGAGCGTTCTGTCTGTTCATAAACATCGAAACCGCAAAAATGACATAGAAATACATTTCAAAATTCAACGTCCAACCTAAACCAATAACTGGGGAGTCAACTAGATCGACGCTAGTCCATGGGATGAATAGGTAGGATGCTACAATCCAGCTGACATCTAAAGTCTGTCTATACGTAAATAGGTCAGGCCTGATTGCTAATATAAAGACAGATAGAGTAGTTAGAATCCAATAAATAGGTACAATTCTGATAAGGCGTTTCACAAAAAAAGTCTTTTGAGCTTTCGTTTGCGCAAATTGATTCGAAGCAGAATACAGCATAATAAATCCACTGATTAAAAAGAAAATGTGTACACCCACTTGAACTGCATCTCCCCAATTGGGCAACAGCTTAGGATCTAAGGGCTGCAAGATATCGTTTACTTGGGGAAAAGTTCTTGCTATACGACTTTCTGCATGAGCAAGTACAACCAATAACCCAGCAAAAAACCGCATGAGTTGAACCGAATCTAACCTATTAGTAGTATTAGTTTCTATCACCATATTCTAGGTTAATTGATTAAATTTCTTTAAAAGAATCACCTTTGTATGTCTCCCTGCTGTTTAGATAAGCTTTCAGAGGCCCTTGCTGAACTTGTCTTAAACGTTCATCTACTTCTCTCACGGGTTTTGCAGGGAATCCCATCATTACTGTGTTTGGTTCTACATTAGTACCAGCAGTTACCAAAGCACCTGCTCCAATAATAGATCCTTCACCGATGTTAACCTGAGCGCCTGCAGCGCCGACTACCTTCGCACCATTTGCTATAAGCACGTTGTTACCGGTCTCTACACAGTGAACTAGAGTTTGATGCGCAATTACACAATCTTTTCCTATAGTGGTTTCTTCATGAATGACTGCTCCATCCTGAACATTTGAATTTTCACCAATTGTTATTTTGCCACTGTCACCACGTAGCGTAGCGTTAAACCAAATGCTCACATTAGCTTCAATAACCACATCTCCGATTATTGAAGCAGACGGTGCTATAAACGCTGTCGGATGAATCTTTGGTGTTTTACCATTCACTGAATATACTGGCATATTCCCCTCCATATATTATTTTATACTCTAATTTAAACCAATCTCTACGATAGCTGTTCCTCCTTGAGGTCTTTGTCCATCATCTCTTATTATATATAAATCAAGTTCAAGAACGACTTTATCTTGTTCCTCTATTCTATCGGTGACAACACCACCAACCTGAACTCTATCTCCTTGCATTAGCGGCTGTCTAAAAACGCAATCCATTTTCTTAATAATGGAATCAGGGATCCATTTTTTTACCGCTGATTCCATAGCCATCATGCCATAATTACCAGGGACTATAAGGCCTTTAAATCCTTCCTCTTTAGCCGAACCTATGTCAGTAAACCTATTTGGACCAGACATTGGAGAGTTAGTAGAATTATAGGTTTCCTCAGGTTCTTGTTCAGAATTGGATAACCAACCGGATAACGACATCAAACTTGAAACCATATCTTTATCAGGTACCCAATCCATCAAATCAAGTTCATCGCCGACATCTATAGAATTATCATCCATGTAACTTACTTTCCAGGCTTTCCGGGAGCCCTATAAACCATTGAATCAGTAGCTCTAGCAACCAATTCACCTTTAGGATTTCGGAACAAAATTTCCCACACTTCGAACGCCATTGTTCCTGATCTACCGGTTTTTGTATAAACCTCTTTAAATATTGCGCTACGCTCGAGAGTATCACCTTCGAAAACTGTGTCAAAAACTTCAATCGATCGCCCAGCATTGAGGCCTACTGAGGCACCTTTTAATTTCACGTTAGAGCCAATTTGCACAGATCTATTGAAAAATACATTCAACATATTTACTGGTACTTCAATTTTCCCAGATTCGTCCTTAGATATTGGATGTCCAGTAGCTTCACAATATGTCTCAATAAGATCATCAGTTATAGTTATAGATCCGTTAGGCTGCTCAACGTTGAGCATCTCTTGATTGTATGTTAGATCACCTGAATCAGGCATGCACTTAACTCCTTAGTTAATTCATTATAGCTTCTTCTAAAACAACTGCATCAAAAGTACCGGACAATAATTGTTGGACAAGCATAGATTCGTCCAAAATCTCATTTTCAAAAGCTGTCATGCATTTAGCAATAGCACTAACAAAGTGGGCATCGCTTCCTCCTGTACCTCTGTAGCCCATTTTTATAGCAAGATCCTGGGCTATATCCGCTTCTTCCGGTCTATTACCACCATTCAATTGTTCCACCGTATCTATCGTTGGGAACTCGATCCCTTGTCTCATCCATTCAGATAAACCGATACCAGATCGCCCGGGGTGAGCAGGTATAGCGATCGCACCAGTCTGTTTAGCAATTTCCATAAGGAAAAAAGAGTCTATGTTCACATCGCTGAAATCAATTATTTCGGTCATTTGCTTGCTAACGCCATAGACCAAAAAGTGCCCGTGTTTTGTGTCAAGTTCTGCTCCTTTCAGTACAACAGTTTGGTAATTTTCTGAAAGTTCACTGTAATCGACAGAAAAATCGAACTGGCGATGCTCGGTTAAAACAATACCATCGATTTTAGATCCTTTTTCTCTAAGTCTTTTTATCCATTTCAAATACTGCTCCACGGAAGCCCGTGAGTCATCAGACGCTATCGAGTGGCAATGCAAGTCAAAATAGAACATACGGTTGGATATGCTAGCATGAGAAAACCGTAAGATACAAGTATTTTCTGCAGAACTTCGTCTAATATTGCACTTGAGACCCTACAAAAGTCCGAGCCCATTCATCTGCAATGAATATATCATCAATTGTTTCAACGCTAGTTGCCCTATGATTGCCTAAGGTCATTTCAATAATTCCCGGTATTTCTGTAAACCCTATCTGTTGAGATAAAAAGAGATCAACGGCAGCATCATTAGCAGCTGCAACCACGGCGGGGTATGTTTCCCCTAATTTAATAGCCTCCAAAGCCAGTCGGTAACTGGAAAATAGTTCTTCTTCTAAAGACTCAAAAGAAACTTTCCCAAGTTCAAGTAAATTCACTCGGGTAACCTGGGCGTTTGCCCAGCGATCTGGATAAGCTAGTGCTAATTGCACAGGAACCCTCATATCGGGATTAGATAATACGGCCTTAACAGAACCATCCTGAAACTCTGTCAAAGCTCTTACTACACTTTCCGGGTGGTATACAACTCTAATATTTTCAACAGGTATATCATAGAGGTGATGGATAGCACTCAATTGGGTTGCCTTTGTGATCAAAGTAGATGAATCAATGCTTCTTCGCTGGCCTACTTTTCTTGAAGGGCGAACAAGAGCATTAAGGCCATGACTTCTTAAGCGCCTAGCATTGATTGTCCCCCAAGTTGATGTAATTGTTACTTGATCAACCGTTTCACGATCTTCTCCCCACAAGGTTTGCCAAACCCCTGCTGGTTCATCATCCAATGGGAAAATAGAAGCTCCTGTTTCTTGTGCAGTTTTTTTGAGTAAGGATCCCATAACAAACAACAGATCAATGTTACCCAAAGCAACTCTTTTTCCAGCTCGGACAGCATCCCAGGTAGCCCTTAAGCTAGATTTCCCCACATGCGAAATGAAAACCATGTCTACTTCTTCAGATGTTACTAGTTCAGATGCTGATACAACTCGTACATCTCCTACAGAGGAATCCCATTCACCATGAGCTAGTGAGATCATATTAGGCCGATATTTTAAGACTTGCTCTTGTAATCTATCAACATTAGATCCCGTGCCTAAAGCTACGATATTGATTTCCTCTTCTAGAGAATCAATAACATCCAATATTGTTCTTCCGAGTGAACCTGTAGAACCAATAATGGCGATGTTTAAAGGATCGGTTTTCATATTGTAAAACTTATCCTATCTATATCTAAAGATTATCTAGTTTGTTTTCAACCACGTATTGGAGATATTCCTTGAGAGTATCATTTTCAACAGTATCAATAACTTCAGCAACAAACGCTCTAATTAATATTCGTTTAGCCTGTTCTTCTGTAACGCCTCGACTCATTAGGTAGAAAATTGCATCTTCGTCGATTTGACCACACGCTGCTCCGTGACCACATCTGACATCATCACAATAAACCCAAAAAGCTGGCTTGGTATCTGCTTCAGCCGTATTAGAAAGAAGTAAATTTTTATCTACTTGATTAGCGTTTACACCGGCGGCTTTTTCACGAACAATGATACTTCCATGAAATACAGACCTTGAATGACCATCAAGTATACCCTTATATATTTCGTTACTATCATTATTTCCAACGACATGATCAATGACCACCTGATTATCGATGTGTTGGGATCTGCTCACCACATAGGCTCCATTGATTCTAGCAAAACCACCTTCTCCAAGCATTTTTATATTTAAATTATTTCTTGCTAATCGTGATCCTATATCAAGATTCATCGAGCTAAACCGTGCGTTCGCTTGGACTTCGACATCGGTGGTAGAAACGTGATACGTATTTTCGTTGTAATCCTGAGTTTTAGTGTAATTTAAAATTGATCCTTGTCCAACAATAATCTCAGTCACCGCATTAGAGAAATGTTTAGTATTTCCAACTGATGCATAACTTTCAATTACATTAGATACGCTGTCGTTACCAGCAACAATCAGCACTCTAGGTATAGAGAAGCTCTGGCTAACTAAATCAGTGGACACAAATATGACCTGTATCAGCTGATCTGATCTTTGTTTTGGCAATATATGTATAAATGCTCCTTGATCAAGAAACGCCGTGTTCATTGCAGTAAATCCACTCACATCAGTGGTAGATCTCGTACTAATATACTCATCAATAACTGAACTGTATGATTTATTTCTTGCATCCACCAAATTACTAATTTCAACAGAGGATTGCTCTTCAGGGATATTTGAAAGATCTGGTTTGTATATACCATCCACAAAAATTAGCGATGTTGTAGTGTTTTCTTTGTCAATTAGCACCGATTCAATAGCATCTTTAATACGGTTATCTTCTCCTGAATTCACAACTTGCTTAGCCTCATAAGGCGATTCGAAGCTGTCGTTCATTATGGGTCTAATATCTGTGTACTTCCACTCCTCGTTACCTTTCCTTTTTGCAGGAAAACCTAAACTCAGAAAATCTTTCAATCCTGTGGATCGTACTTTGGATGTAGTATCTGATTGATCTTGGAAAAGCTTCTCGCTCACAAGGCGATCATATGCTTCTTGGTAATCATGTTCTTTAATTTTATTAGTCACAATTAATCACCATACGCAACTGATAAATAGTTTTATGAGGGATAGTTAACATGGATTAGCCAACGGCTCCTTCTAAATTCATCTCCAAAAGACGTGTTGCTTCAACAGAAAATTCAAACGGTAGATTCCTAAATACTTGTTCACAAAAGCCATTTATTATCATTGAATGTGCTTTTTCAACAGATATACCTCTTGAGTTGCAGTAAAAAAGTTGGTCTTCACTGACTTTAGAAGTATAAGCCTCGTGCTCTAAAAACGCGCTTTTATTTTTTACTTCAACATAAGGGGTAGTATGAGCCCCACATTCATCACCGATTAACAAAGAATCACATTGAGTGAAATTTGAAGCGTTTTCTGCGCCAGGGTTGATTCTCACAAGCCCACGATATGTATTTTCGGCTTTACCTGCAGAAATACCTTTAGATATTATCGTACTTTTTGTGTTCTTACCGATATGAGTCATT
The DNA here is from genome assembly GCA_045562535.1 of Dehalococcoidia bacterium. Classification (GTDB taxonomy): domain Bacteria; phylum Chloroflexota; class Dehalococcoidia; order UBA6926; family UBA6926; genus UBA6926. The sequence goes on from JBJKVP010000008.1 coordinate 45,985, forward strand.
TTACTTCCGGTATCTGCCTGCTGATGACCTTTGGCAAGAGCTACTGAATAGAACTCTCCAATAGAATCGTCTCCTTGGAGTATTACACTCGGATATTTCCATGTAATTGCTGATCCAGTTTCAACTTGGGTCCAAGATATTTTCGACCTTTTACCCAAACATTTACCCCTTTTAGTAACAAAGTTAAAAACTCCACCTTTTCCATTTTCATCTCCAGGGTACCAGTTCTGTATAGTCGAGTATTTAATTTCAGCATCATCCATAGTAACTAATTCGACAACGGCAGCATGCAGTTGGTTCGTATCGCGAACAGGGGCACTACAGCCTTCTAGATAGCTAACATAAGAAGAGTCTTCTGCCACTATCAAAGTTCTTTCGAATTGGCCAGTGTTTTCAGCGTTAATCCTAAAATAAGTAGTAAGTTCCATAGGGCATCTTACTCCCTTGGGTACGTAACAAAAAGATCCATCCGAAAAGACTGCAGAGTTAAGGGCAGCATAAAAGTTATCAGAATAGGGAACCACGCTCCCTAAATATTTTTTTACTAGTTCAGGATGATTTACAACGGCTTCTGAAAACGAAGAAAATATAATACCTTCCTCGGCGAGTTTCTCTTTGAAAGTAGTAGCTACCGAGACACTATCAAAAACTGCATCAACCGCGACACCAGCAAGCATTTTTTGTTCTTCCAACGGAATTCCCAGCTTTTCAAACGTAGCCAGTATGTCTGGATCAACCTCATCAAGACTTTCTAGAAGTTCTTTAGTTTTCGGTGCCGAATAATATATTATGTCTTGGAAATCAATTGGGTCGTGCTTGATATGAGCCCATTCTGGAACATCGCCCCCATCAACCAGTGATTCCCAATGTCTAAATGCTTTTAGACGCCATTCTAAAAGCCATTCTGGTTCTTCTTTTTTAGCCGATATCCATCTTACCGTATCCTCAGTAAGACCTGGGGGAGCCGTTTCTGACTCAATATCTGTAACAAAACCATATTTATAGTCTTGCGCGATATTTTCTTTAACTATTTGATTCTTTTCCGCTGAATCTAATTCATCTGTTGTCATTCACATGTTCCTATCAATCAAACTTGGAAAACTGCTTTTATTTCTACAAAAATTATGCACTACAAACACGGGAAAGTATATCTGTTTTTCTATCTGAATGTCAATGTAACACGTATATATTGCCGTAAAATCCAGTATATCTCAAAAGAGGCCTACAAATTATTCCGATTAAAGAGTATATTCCGTATATAACAATTAATACTGATCTAATAATAGAAGTCTAGGCTTGAAGCCAACAAGGCTTGTAGTAGAAAGTAGGAAGATATTGACGAATAAAATTAAACTTCCAGTAACAGTTTGGTACGATTATATTTGACCTTGGTGTTATATCGGCCAGGATCGGGTCGAACAACTAAAAAATGACTTTGATGTGGAAATCGATTATAGAGCCTTTTTCCTCAGGCCTGACCTACCACCAGAAGGTATGCCTAGACCTGAAAAATACAACAATCCTAACAGCCCCGTTCAAAGGGCAGCCGAAGAAGCAGGTATATTGATGAACCGACCTGCAATAGTTCCATACACTCGTCTTGCGCTTGAGGCAACTGAGGCGGCTAAATCTCTTGGACAAGGAGAGAAGTTTCATGAACTAGCCTACGCTTCCTACTGGGAGGATGGTACGGACTTAGGAAAAATTGATAACCTAAAACCCATTGTAGAAGCCGCTGAATTAGACTGGGACACTGTAAAACAACATATAGAACAGCGAACCTTCAAAGAAGATGTTGAAAAGCAATATGAAGAGGCACTCAAAGTAGGAGTGACAGGCATTCCAGCTTATGTCATAGGAAACTATTTCTTTATGGGAGCTCAGCCTTATGAGGTATTCAAACAAGTTGCTGAAAAAGCCCTAAAACACATGGAAGAGAATCAAGATTAGATTGATGGAGTTTTTGATGAATAGAATTACGTTTTTATCTAATAATCGGGAAGTAAGGCACGTTTTCGTTTCTTACCGGTAAAAGGAATTTGGATGGAGGATTATAGAAGAAGGCCGTTCGAAAAAGTAGTACGTCACCAAATTGGACGTAAACAACGAACCCTTAAAGTTCGCCGTAGGCCCAATTTGGTACCACACTGGAAAACGCCCTTATCGGGTCTTGGCCTAGCGTTCATCATCAGTATCTTAATCGGTACGTTAGCGCTAATGTTACCTGCTTCATCTTCCTCAGGTGTATCGACAAATTTTCTAGACTCCCTTTTTACATCAACTTCTGCAACTTTAGTTACAGGCCTAATAGTTGTAGAAACATCGCAGCATTGGTCCACCCTAGGTCAATTTATAATATTGCTGCTTATTCAAATAGGTGGCCTAGGATATATGACGGGATTAGCTTTCATCCTGATCGCATCGGGCCGCAAGATTTCTCTAAACCAAAGGAAATCTTTACGCCTGGTTTTTGGTGGAGGCAGATTAGGTAATATCGATCTAGAAGCAAAAAATATTTTGTTATATTCCTTGGGAATTCAGTTAATAGGAGCTGTGCTTCTTGCCATTTATTTCATACTAAATGGGAGCAATTTTACCGAATCTTCTTGGCATGGGATATTCCACGCCGTATCAGCTTTTCAGAACGCAGGATTCGACATCACTATGGGGAATTCTATATCTGCCTATAGATTTGATAGTTTTATTGTGACCGTAATAACCGCGCTATCATTATTGGGAGCAACGGGATTCAATGTCCTCTTTGCTATAATCATCATTCGCAAATGGCGCCCAATGAACCTAGATCTAAAACTAGTTATTCTCGGTTCATTTATTATCATAATTATTGGTTTTATTGGCATCCTTATTTCCGAATGGAACAATACCTCAACATTAGCTAACGTACCTCTGAGCCAAAAATTAATAGACTCTTTTTCTTTAGCTATAGGTGGCAGAACTTCAGGGTTTACTACAATGCCGATATCAGATCTACGTGACTACACCCTTTTCCTATTGGCTTGCCTAATGGCTATTGGGGGTGCCGCTGGTTCCATGACCGGAGGAATTAAAATAGGCGTTTTCATGATTATGATTTTTACACTTTGGTCGACGCTGCGAGGTAGGATTAGGACAGTAGCCTTTCGTAAAGAAATACCTGATGCTCAAGTTCGCAGGGCATTCTCAATAGTAGCTTTAGCATTCATTTACGTTAATTTAAGCTCTCTATTCCTTAGCTTAATTGAAACCCAACCTTTCATTGAAATATTGTTCGAAATAGTTTCTGCTTTTGGGTTAGTTGGTTTATCCACGGGAATAACCTCCGAATTCTCAGTTTTAGGTAAACTAGTGTTGATATTATCAATGTTTATTGGAAGGCTTTTACCTATATATATTGCTTTAGAATTGGCTTACCGAGAGAGGAAACCACTATATCGGTTCCCTCAAGAAGAGGTTAGGATAGGATAGTGACCAAAATTTCTTCACAGAATAAAAACGGAGTTTAGGAGGTATTTGATGACAAATCAACAAGTTGTGGTAATCGGTCTTGGACTTTTTGGAGGAACTGTAGCAAAGAGATTGTTTGACCAAAATCATCAAGTGCTTGGTATAGACCAAAACGAGAGAGTCGTTAACGAAATCGCACCCTATATTACTGAGGCGGTTCAAGCTGACGCAACCGACGAAACAGCTTTAAAAGACCTGGGCGTAGGAGATTATGATATTGCGATTGTTGGTTTTGGACGAGATGTGCCGACAAGCCTTATGGTCACAGTTTTATTAAAAAATCTGCAACTTCCATACATTGTAGCTCGATCGCATGATCCTCTTCACGCTGCCACACTTGAACGTATTGGAGCCGATAAAATAATATCCCCGGAGGAAGAAACAGGCGAAAGACTTGCACATAGCCTGGGTTACCCTAAAGTTGTCGATTATCTAGGTGTTTCTCGAAATTTTGGCATCAGTAAATTTGTACCAAGCGAAACTCACGTCGGTAAAACCCTTGAAGACATAGGTTTCAGCGATGGAACAGATGCGGAAAAAGCAAGGGTAGTTCTAATGCGACGTGGGCAAAACGAGATCATTTACTCACCTGATAGATTTGAGAAATTAGCGGTAGGCGATGAGTTAGTAATCGCTAGCCTTGATGAAGCCCTAGATGACTTAATGTCTATATAAAGGTTTACCTCTTTGCAAACCCCAAACTAGATATACCAGAAAGACTGAATAAATTAGATGGGAGGCCCCATAATGGAAGACTCTAAATCTAGCGGCTTTGCACCACAGGAATATGGCTCTGATGTCATTGTTGATACGTTGCATGGCCTTGGAATTGACTACATCGCTATGAATCCTGGAGCAACGTTCCGGGGAATCCATGACTCCATTGTAAACCACCTCGGGAACCAGCAACCCGAGCTTATTCTATGCAACCACGAGGTGATCGCCGTTTCGTTAGCCCAGGGGTATGGTCGAGCAGCAGGAAAACCGATGGCGGCATTCGTTCATGATATTGTAGGTCTACTAAACGGTTCTATGGCAATATTTGATGCCTGGATGGGCCGCTCTGGGGTGCTGGTGTTGGGTGCAACAGGGCCCGTAGACACTACTCATCGCCGACCTTGGATCGATTGGATCCACACTGCCAATGTTCAAGGGGAAGCTGTGAGGAATTTTGTGAAATGGGACGACCAACCCGCGAGCATCGAAGCCTCCGTTGAATCACTAATTCGGGGGTACAACCTAGTAACATCAGAACCACTAGGACCAGTATATATATGTTTCGATGCCGACGTTCAAGAGCAAAAACTGGAAACCCCCTACAAGCTCCCAGATTTTTCACAATACCCAAAACCAACGAGGCTTCAGGCTGATACAAGTGCGCTCGAAAAGGTGGCAAGTCTACTTATCGACGCTGAAAACCCCGTTGTGCTAGCAAACTTCCTTGGGAGATCAGATGAAGCTGTCCAAGGCTTAATCAAGCTAGCAGAAAGTCTCTCTATACCAGTAATAAATGGAGGCGATTTCTTCAACTTCCCTACGCGCCATCCCCTATATGCTGCTGATTCCAAGGACACTCTTTTGGCAGAAGCTGACGTTGTTTTAGCTTTGGACGTTTATGATCTCCAGCAAGAACTCACGGTCGTTAATAGGGATACACGCACGACCCAGAATATCCTAGGATCAGATACCAAATTGATCGACATATCACTTAGACAACTGTTAACAAAAAGTTGGGCAGATGATCATGGTCACCTTTATCCGACAGAAATGTCTGTTGCCGCGGAAACATCACTAGCATTACCAGCCTTAGCGGAAATTGTTCAACATAAACTAGATGATGAGACCGTTTCACTCGCGAAAATTATAGAACGGAACCAGCGTATCAAAGACCTTCATGAAACCAGCTTGGCGAAAAACCAGGATATCGCCAAATACCAGTCTGGCGAGCACCCTTTAGCTCTCTCGACGATTGCACAAGAATTGTGGGATATCGTACAGGAAGATGACTGGGTAATCGGTAATGGCAATCTGCGTGGCTGGGTTCAGAAGCTATGGGATATCAAGCATCCCTACCAAGACATGCGGGCGCGCGGGGGAGGAGGACTTGGAGAAGGTCTAGGTCATGCCATTGGAGTTGCACTCGCTAATCGTGACAAAGGAAGGTTAACAATCAATATTCAATCTGACGGAGACATGCTTTTCACTCCAGCTGCATTATGGACCGCCGTTCATCACCGTATACCCTTACTAATTATCATGTACAACAACCGCAGCTATGGAAACGACCTAGGGCACCAAGGTTCTATGGCAAATGTCCGCTCTCGACCAATGGAGCGCAGGACAATCGGGATTGACATTGATGATCCTAACGTGGATTTCGCAGCTTTGGCACGTTCCTTCGGTGCATGGGCAGAAGGGCCTATAGAGACAATTGAAGACTTGGGGCCCGCCATCAAACGTGCAAAAGACGAGGTTATGATAAACGGTCGAGTAGCTTTAGTAGATGTTTACACTCAAACTTTATAGTTCAGCTCTAAACATTAACACTCCCCGATGTTTGAAGGATTTACCCTTTGCATGAATCCAAACTAGATATACACTTATCGTGCGATACCATAAAATTAACGTTACTAATAACGTACTAATAGGAGATTTGTCTTATGACACAGGTTAGCCCTCACGTCTATCAATGCCATATCCCTGATAAACACTACATGCATCCGGGAGGAACCAATATATATTTTATTGGAGATCCCAAAAAAACTATGCTTATGCTTGATACTGGCGAACATGATCGCTCTTGGACGAAGCAGATTTTAGACTATTGGAAAGACGAACTAGGAAGCCCCAAAATATCCTCTATTTTAATTTCTCACGGACACGGAGATCACACAGGGGGAGTAGATAGAATACAAGAAGCAACAGGCGCAATCGTAAGGTGCCACCCTAAGTTAGTAAAAGAGCTTAGACGAGTGCTATCAGATGACGATAAAGTAGTTCCGTTAAAATCTGGTGAGATGTTGAGATTAGGTGAAGATGTAGCTTTAAAAGCAATTTTTACGCCCGGACACGCAGTCGACCACGTCTGTTATAACTTATCAAAAGAACGAGTCCTGTTTACAGGGGATACCATTCTTGGGGCTTCTTCTTCTTCAGTAATGGACCTTAAAGATTATATGAAAACTCTGGAGAAATTAGCAAAACTGAGAGTAAATACTATATGCCCTGCTCATGGACCAGTAGTTCCGTCTCCGAAAGGGCCTGTATTAGCAAAATCTTATATAGACCACCGAAACATGCGTGAAAAACAAGTTCTGGAGACACTCGAGAACGGAATAGACAGTATAGAATCAATCCGGAAAACCGTTTACCCTAAAAACCTAAAGAAAGATTTGCGGAAACCTGCTGAAAGAAATATTAAAACTCATCTTGATAAATTAATTAAAGACAAGGTTGTCGAAGAGGTTGAGATCACCTATAAACTTGTAAATTAGAAACGGAGACTCCAAATGGATGGCGGACCTTGCATCTTCTGTGATCTGCAAGAGTCACAGGATCAAAGCCAATTTTTATTTAACAACGAATTGGTTTACGCGATCAGGGATATTAATCCTAGAGCCCCGGTCCATATATTAATAATCCCCAAGAAACATATCTCGGATGCATCGGAAATAATGTTTGAAGATGCTGATATTCTTTCACAAATGTTTGTTGCGAGTACAACAATTTCAAAGAAAGAAGGGGTAAATAAAAGCGGCTATAGATTAGCAATAAACAAAGGGAAAGATGCGAATATGACCGTCAATCATCTACATATGCACCTCCTAGGAGGCAGAACACTCGAAAAAGAAGGCTAAGTCGTTAGTGATCATAAATTTCAGCCAACCCAAATACGTGATAGTATTGCAGTAATTTAATGAATAATCTTATAAATAAGATAAAAAATATGGTTGGGGTCGCAGGTAACACCGACATATCAAGGCCTATATCACGCGTCCTTGTACCAGTCGCCGGATTTCCCATTGATACAGAAGCGTTAGAAGTTGCCCTAAAAGTAACCTCTGCATCCCATGGGCAAGTTTTTGCTGTGTATGTTGCCGAAATACCTCTTTCACTTCCATTAAATTCTCTTCCTCCTGAAGATCTAGAAAAAGGTGAGAAAATACTTTCGGAACTAACTGAATACGCTAAAACCAACAATCGCTCTATTGAAACTGAGTTACTGCTAACAAGGTCAAGGGGCGATACACTTATAAATGAATCCATTGAAAGGGAAGTAGATTTGATAATTATGGGAATACAATATACTAAAAACCATGGGGAGTTCGAACTCGACGAAGCCGTGAATAATCTTCTGCAACATTCTCCCAAATCCGTGTGGATTCTACGGGAATCTACGGAGGCAACACAATCATGAATATCATTATAATGGGCTGCGGAAGAGTAGGTTCATCTTTAGCGTCTAAACTGGACAATGAAAACCATTCAGTGACTATTCTAGATCTTGATTCAAATTCATTTAGAAGGCTACCAGAACATTTTAAGGGTACAGCAATGGTAGGTAGTGGAACGGATCAAGGCACTTTAAATAGAGCAGGGGCTAACGATGCTGATATTTTTATAGCTCTAACACAAGGCGATAACCGTAACTTAACTGCGGTTCAAATAGCCAAACATATATATGGGGTGGCAAGAGTCATATCGCGTGTTTATGACGATAGCCGTGCACAAATTTTTAAGAACTTAGGTATAGAGACTTTTAGCTCTACAGGAATAATTTCAAATATGATGCATGATATTATTAGGAATAAATAGATATGAAATGCAATTCATAGTAAGTGAGAGGGAAGTTTAGTTGTATATTATTGTTGTTGGCGGCGGAAAAATAGGTTTTTCGTTAACACAGTCACTATTAAGAAATGGTGACGAAGTACTTTGCATAGAACGGAACGCCGAAAGACACAGTTTCATATCCCAAGAGCTTGGGAGTGCTTCATATCTTGGAGATGGTTGTGAAGTTAAAGTCCTCCAGGAAATAGGAGCACAAAGAGCGGATGCTTTTATTGCAACAACAGGTGACGATGAAGACAACTTAATAGCTTGCCAAGTGGCAAAACATGAATTCAATGTTTCAAGAACCATCGCGCAAATTAATAACCCTCAAAATCGAGACCTTTTCCGAATTCTTGGTGTAGACGCAACGGTGAACACAACTGAAGTAATTATGTCTCAAATCGCTCAAGAAATGCCAACACACCCACTAATACCTGTATTGAGTTTAAAAGGGACAGGCCAAGAACTATGTCATGTTGAAATTACTGATGATTCTACTGTCATAGGTAAGAGAGTAGAAGAAATTGATTTGCCAGAGATGAGTAGCGTTTTATTAATAATTGATCAGGATAGGGCAGTTAGAACTCCATCCCAGGATGTTATCTTACGATCTGGTGACGAAGTAATCGCTGTTATAAGACCAGAGGACGAAGAACACTTAAGACGCCTTCTAACAGGTACATCCTAGATAAATTATTTATCAGAGCCGTCTCCATTATTTACCCTAGCTTGCTCAACCCACTCTTCCATGTCTTTGCGAGCTCTGACCGCGGCCTCTCGGCCCTCTGATATAGCATCTCGGAGAGATTCTTGGCCAGTATGCCCTAAGTCTCTAGCGTTACTACGCAATTTTGAGCTTTTCTGTTTCAATTCAGCTCGAACATCTTCACCTGCCTGCGGAGCAAACAACACCCCCAATATGCCGCCAAATATGGTTCCAGCTATAAACCCAACAAGAAAGGGTAGGGAACTTCCGTTATCATCTTCGTTAGACATACATATTCTCCAAATTCAATACCGTATTTATATATTATGACGCTCAACCACGAGATTCAATACCTAAAGTTCTTTAGACAAGTATACAACTATATTTAAGAATTTCGTTTCAAATATTTATTTATCGCTCGATAAAATGCCTTAGCCCCTGAATAAAAGGTGAATGTTGGGATAAGTGGCTTCACTAGTGCATCAAGAATTAATTTAAGTATAGATTCTAAATTTTTAGAACTCCTTGTTAGTGATCCTATTGATCCATCTAATACTCTATTTAATTTAAGAAGCACCCTGACCACTAAAAATAGTATACCAATAGCTAAAATACCGATAAGTATTAGTACTAAATCCCTAGTTACACTTAATATTTCTAAAATGTTCATAATAGTATCAGAAAATTCGGTTCACGAAATCAAAATCCTATCCTCAATTAAACCTGCTTCCGTCAAGGAAAGCTCACTTACCTCTTCAATATTTATGGACTGTAGGTTAGTTTAAATGCCTTTGTTTCCAACAAAAACAACTAGATCAGCAACACGGCAGCTATATCCCCACTCATTGTCATACCACGCAACTACTTTAACCATATTATCTTCGATCACCATCGTGGACAAGGAGTCCAAAATCGCGCTATGCGGATCACCTCGGTAATCAGAACTTACCAAAGGTTCATCACTGTAATCCAATATGCCATTTAAATGGTTCGATGCCGCGTCTAAAAAGGCTTGATTAATCTCCTCAACTGAGGTGGATCCTGAAATTTCTGCAGTAAAATCAACTATCGATACGGTTGTTGTCGGGACTCGATAGGCCATACCATGGATCCTACCTTTCAGCTCTGGAAGAGCAAGCCCTACTGCTCTTGCCGCTCCCGTAGAGGTCGGTACGATATTTGCAGCGGCGGTACGAGCCCTTCGTAGATCACCATGTACTTGATCCAAGATATTTTGATCGTTGGTGTACGCATGGATCGTTGACATTAACCCTTTTTTAATTTCAAATCGATCATTTATAACTTTTGCGACAGGAGCTATACAGTTAGTAGTGCATGATGCATTAGAAATAATATTATGGTTTATTGGATCATACGTATCATCATTTACACCTAAAACTATCGTTTTATCTTCTCCGGAGGCAGGTGCCGATATAATAACCTTTTTCGCCCCTCCTTTTAGATGGCCAGCTGCTTTGCTCGCATCAGTGAATATCCCTGTTGATTCCACCACAATATCGACTCCCATATCACCCCAAGGGATTTTCGCTGGATCTCGCTCTGATACTACTTTAACTTTTTTCCCATTAACTATAAGCCCATCACTATCGGAATCTACTTCTCCAGGAAACCTTCCGTAAGTGCTATCAAATTTTAATAAATGTGCATTAGTCTCTGGGCTAGTTAGATCATTAACCGCTACTACCTCAAGATCATCGGGATATCTATCCAAAATCGCTTTGAATACTTGCCTACCGATTCTACCAAAACCATTAATTCCTACCGTAAAAGTCATTACTCACATCCCCCTATTATTAATAATATTGATTCTAACAAAATTCTGAATAAAATATGAAACCTTCTTAATAATTACAGACCTTAACTAATGGAACCATTTTAATGGATTGAGCTCTCTCATGTTAGAGTAATCTTTCAATAAATTACTGACTCTATCGCTAATATTGGCCCATTCTTCGCCTTGGTAAATGTTTTGTGTGGCTATTTTCCTGTGCTCTTCGTCATCAAAAGATCGAAACCAGACAAATGTATTGTCGTCCTCTATTGTTCGAAATAAACCGCCAACATGAACATGATTGTCATAATGTAATTTCAGGATCTTCTCCTGGAAAATCGTTACCCAATCGTCCATTTGGCCTTCATTTATTTCGTAAACTCTGATTTCATTAATTTGATTCTTATTATCAGTTCGAAACAATTGGTCTCCTGGAGACCATAAGCCTATTGGATATAGTAATTGTTCTGTACGAGTATCAAGCATACCTCTGATTCTATCTTGTATGTTCAACCAGTCACTACCACCGTATATTCGCGATCGAATCACTTCCCTAGACTCCAAACCGGGAAAGGATCTTATCCAAATAAATTCATTTTTTTTATTATTATTGAATCCTTCACCCATAATTTCGGCTCCATTAGATTCATTAATAACACGGACTTCGCTATCAAACGCTCGTACCCAATCGCTTATCACCGAATCATTTATTTCATATATCCTTAACTCCAAAATACTGGAATTGTTGGAATCCATTCTACTATCCATATTCAATTAATTCTTCCGATAAGATTACCTGCATACTTTGCACGAGCTCCAAGTATTTCTTCAATGACTAATAGCCTATTATATTTGGCTGTTCTTTCACCTCGTGCCGGAGCACCTGCCTTTATCTGTCCTGAATTTACCGCGACAGCCAAGTCAGCAATTGTAGTATCCTCTGTTTCTCCAGATCTATGGCTAATCATTGTCGAATATGAGTTGTCTTTGGCAATTTTAATCACGTCTAAGGTTTCCGTTAATGTACCGACTTGATTGAATTTAACTAAGATAGAATTTGCGACTTGATTCGCTATTCCTCGTTCCAGCCTAGATTTGGTAGTTACAAATAAATCATCACCAACGAGCTGTACTTTAGAACCAAGTCTACTAGTCAAATTCATCCACCCTTCCCAGTCGTCTTCAGCCAAAGCATCTTCAATACTTAACAATGGAAAATTTTGGACAAGGTTTTCTAGATTATTAATCATTTGATCTGCTGAATATTTCTGTTTCTCGCGGGGAAGCAAATAAGAATTATCTTTTCGATCCCATAACTCTGTAGCAGCCACATCTATCGCTAGTTTGCAATCGATTGCAGGATCTAAACCTATTGACTCAATCGACGTTACTATTAACTCCAAAGCTTCTTGATTAGACTTTAATTCTGGTGCAAACCCTCCTTCGTCCCCAACATTTGTGGATAGATTGTTTTGGTTGAGTAAGCTCCGTAAAGAGTAATATATTTCATTACCCATCCTTAGTGCCTCAGAGAACGACGGCGCTCCTACGGGAGCAACCATGAATTCTTGATAATCAGTTGATTCTGTAGCATGTGCTCCTCCATTTAGAATATTGAAGAATGGCACAGGAAGAGTATTCGATTCTCCAAAACTCAAATATTCGAAGAGCGGTACTCTCCGTGAAGATGCTTCCGCTCGGGCAACAGCAAGAGAGACGCCTAATATTGCATTTGCTCCAAGATAATTTTTATTATCTGTCCCATCTAGCTCTATCATTCTTTCATCAATGAGTGTTTGATCGCTGGAATCCATATTCAACATATTCTCTTTAATAACGGTACGAATATTATTTACGGCTTGTCTTACACCCATACCTCGATATCGTGTTGAATCGGTATCCCTGAGTTCTACCGCTTCATGCTTACCTGTACTTGCTCCAGAAGGTACCGTTCCAAGTCCAGTTGAACCATCCGCTAAGAACACTTCTACCTGAACAGTAGGATTACCTCTTGAATCCAATATTTCTCTTGCCTTTATATCTGTGATATTACTCATTACAAATCTCTATACTCTTTTAAGCCTCGTCAGTTAAATTTGTTCATTGCCTTTTCAATCCCTGATTTTATGTACATCTCTATACAATCACCAGCCTTGACCAGCGTGCTCGCAAGGATTTCTTCTTCGTCCGTGTCAAACCTTCCCAAAACATAATTAATAACATCTTCATCTTGTTTACCTACAGAACTTCCTATCCCGATTCTTAATCTGGGAAATTCTTCAGTTCCAAGAGCATCTATTATTGACCTGACACCATTATGACCTCCGGCACTACCGTTAGGTCTAAGGCGTATTTTCCCTAAGGGTAAATCTTTATCATCATATACTATTAATAAATTGTTATTCCCTTTGGCTTGATCATCCATAAATTCAATGACCGCGCTTCCACTATCATTCATATATGTTTTTGGGAGTATCAAGCTAATTGTCATTTCGCCGATTGAACCTTTGCCAACTATGCTAGATACATTTTGAATATTTATCGGTATGTTAAATCGGGCACTCAATTCGCTAACTACCATGGCGCCAGCATTGTGCCTAGATTTGGTGTATTTCTTTCCTGGATTTCCCAAGCCAATAATATTGATTATTTCACTCCCAATCATTTATGTATGGTTTTACCAAATTGTTATACCGTTATGAGCTGTTTAAAATATCTATAATTTGTTCTTCTGTAATGACCGTAACGGAAAGCTCCTTAGCTTTAGAGAGTTTAGTTCCTGGGTTGCCTCCCTGTACCAAATAGTCAACTGAACTAGTTACATTTTTTGCGATGACTCCACCTAAATTACGTATCTTATCCTCTAGTTCAGCTCTGTTCATAGAATCTAATGATCCAGTGATTGCAAATTTATTACCTTTTAATCGATCCGTAGCAGAATCGTTAGGCAATTTACTCATATTCAAACCACTTGCTTGCAATCTGTTCAAAATTTCAATATTGCCATCTTCTGCAAACCAATCTAGTATCGCTTTTGCAACTACGTTACCTACTCCAGGAATTTCTAAAAGTCTTTCTAAATTTGCGGCTTGAAGAATATCAAAACTGTTAAATTGATTAGCTAGCACCCTGGCTGTTTCTAAACCAACGTGGCGAATTCCTAATGCATAAAGAACAGCTTCAAAGGAGCGTCCTTGCGAACGTTTTATAGAATCCAATATATTACTTGCGGATTTTTGTTGCATTCGATCCACGGTTAAGAGTTTATCTAAAGTTAAACTATAGAAATCAGCAATGTTTTCAACAAGACCTTCGTTTGTAAATTGTGTAATCAGGTTTTCCCCTAGGCCATCTATATCCATTGCTCCCCGTGATACAAAATGTCGTAATAGGTGATTACCCATTGCTGGGCAACTTGTGTTTACGCATCTGTGAGCAGATTCTTTATCATTTCTAGTAATGGGGTTATTACAGGAAGGGCAACTAACAGGCATAGCAAACGATACCTCGTTGCCAGTTCGCACATTTGCGATAGGTCCAACTACCCTTGGTATAACATCGCCCGCCCTTGTTATGGAAACCAGATCACCAATCCTTATATCGTTATCGGTAATATAATCTTCATTATGAAGAGTCGCAGATCTTATTGTTACACCAGTAAGATTAACTGGCTCTAATTGCGCATAAGGCGTTAAAACACCTGTTCGTCCAACATTAACACCTATATCAATTAATCTAGTCACAGCTGTTTTAGAAGGAAATTTATAGGCTGTAGCCCACCGAGGTTCGCGGCCTAACGAGCCTATTTTATCTCTCAATTCAATATTATTTACTTTGACGACCACTCCATCACATGCATAATTGAGTTGTTTATGCGTCTCTACCCATTGATTAAAATATTTCTCAACTTGATCCAAGTTTTTAGCCAATTTATTATTCGGATTAACTTTGAATCCGAGATTACTCAGCCATACCATGATTTTTTCTTGGGTATCCGGGATTTCACCTTGATACGCACCAACTCCATATATAAATATATCCAGTGGCCTTGAAGCCACTACTTTGGGATCAAGTTGCCTCAAGCTTCCGGCAGCAGTATTCCTGGGATTTGCGTACGGTTGCTCTCCATTCGCAATTCTCTGCTCATTTAATAGTTGAAATTTATCTTTAGGGAAAATAACCTCTCCTCTAACATCGAATCTATCGGGATAAGAATCTCCAACAAGTTTCAAAGGTATACTTTTTATAGTTCTCAAATTAGAAGTGATATCCTCCCCTTGGACACCGTCACCTCTAGTAGCGCCGCTAACTAGAACTCCGTCTTGATAAGTAAGTGCCACTGCTACGCCATCATATTTTAGTTCACAATAGTAATTTAGATCGTTCGTTGAAGCCATTTTTTCAACTCGACCATGCCAATTAACTAATTCACTGTTACTAAACACATTAGATAAGCTAAGTAGCGGAACTTGGTGGGTAAACGATGGAAATCTTTCGGATCTTTTCCCACCAACTCTTTGGGTTGGTGAATCATCAGTAATAGCCCAGGAGAAATCGGACTCTATATTTTTAAGCTGACCCATCAGGGCATCATATTCAGCGTCAGAAATCTCAGGTTCGTCTTCTACATAATAAAGAAAATCATGAAAACGAATTAAATCGCGCAATTTCTGTAAAGTCGCTTGAATATTTTCTGGATCGGACGACAAGATTATAAAACCCTTTCAAAATCAATTGGCGCTAAACATTAGTTAATCCATGTACTATACCTACTATATGTGAGCGACCCGAACACGGTTAACATCATCAATGCTTTCTATCGCTTTAAGTTGTTCCGTATCCACCTCTTCATCAAGTCCTAGAACTGTTAATGCCGGGCCTCGAGCGTTCTCTCTGCTAACTTGCATAGAGGCAATATTAATATCGTTTTCCCCTGTAACTGTTCCTATATGCCCAATCATACCTGGTCGATCCGTGTGATCGATCATAATCCAAGGTTTCCCCGATGGAACAATATCGACTCGGTGAGAACCTAATTTTACAATATGAACTTCACCATTAATAAGTGCACCTGAAAGAAGGGAGGATCCTGTAGTGGATTTAGCTTCAATTGTTACAAGATTTCCATAAAATTCTTCTAAGTCCTCATTTTTGCGTTCAGTAACATGTATCCCTCGCCTTTGAGCGGTCATGGTAGCATTTACAATACTTACTCTTTCTTCTGAGCTTCTTTCCATGAAACCACTTATAGCACTTGCCCTTAATACTGCAGTATCATATTTGGCAATGTCTCCGTGGAAGATTATCTCCAGAGACTCTGGTTGCCCATCCAAAAGTTGCGAAATGAACTGGCCTACAGATACGCAAACAGGAATGAATGGAGTGATCTCTTTGACCGTCTCCGCGGGAGCCAACGGTGCGTTAACGGCATACGACGGAGTTCGTCCTTCCATCACGTCAAGCATTTGCTCGACCACCTCGTTAGCAACGCCATCTTGTGCTTCTGAAGTTGATGCTCCCAAATGAGGAGTTAACACCAATCTTGGATGGTTATAAGATTCTGATTTGTTAAGAGGCTCTTCTGAGTATACGTCCAATGCAGCCCCTCCTATATCACCAGCGTGCAACGCATCCAACAAGGCACCTTCATCGATTAAGCCTCCTCGGGCACAATTTATCAAAAGTGCTGTATTTTTCATATTGGCTATTTGTTCTTTACCAACCAAAAATTTTGAATCTTTAGCGAGTGGTGTATGAAGCGAGATAATATCTGCAGTTTTGATCAAATATTCAAAATCAACTAACTCAACTCCAGCGTTGACAGCATAATCTACAGATACAAAAGGATCATAGGCGATTAGTTTTACATCGAATGGTGCCGCTTTTCTTGCAACTTCACTACCTATACGACCTAAACCAACCAAGCCTAAAGTTTTACCGCGAAGTTCAGTCCCCATAAAGTTTTTACGATCCCATCGACCAGATACCATAGACGAATGCGCTTGTGGTACATGACGAACTAAGGACAAAATCAATGCGATTGTATGTTCCGCTGCTGCTACTGTATTAGAAGATGGTGCATTGACAACTACAATCCCTTTCTCGGTAGCTACTGGGATGTCAATATTATCCACACCGACACCAGCACGTCCAACCACCTGTAAATTTATTCCAGCATCAAGTATCTCTTTAGTAACTTGTGTATCGCTTCTAACTACCAGTCCGTCATAATCACCTATGATTTCAATTAATTCTGACTGGTTAAGTCCTAATTTTTCATCCACTTCGACCGAATGCGACCTGAACAACTCAATTCCTGATTGAGCGATTCTGTCTGATACTAACACTCGCATGCTTTACCTCTAGTCCACACTTGGCTCTTATTTTAATATTTTTCTTAACACTTGAAGGGCTTCATCTATCTCTGCATCTGGAATATAACCCAAATGACCTATACGAAATATTGATCCGGATAGTTTTCCTTGGCCTCCAGCAAAAACCACTCCTTCAGATCGAGCTTGAGATCTGAATTCTGCTATATCCATACCATCTCCCGCATTGACAGCTGTAACAGTATTTGAGCAATAAAGTTCATCTTTAGGAAATAAGGAAAGCCCTGCTGATCTGACTTCTGCTCGAACCTTATCGGCAACTCGCTTGTGTCTCGCATGGATATTTTCAAGCCCTTCGTCAATCATCAATTCTAATGACTTATTTAGTGCGTTAAATAATGACAAAGCAGGAGTCCATGGAGTTTGTCCCCGTTTTGCATATTCACGGGCTGCAGCTAAATCAAAATAGGCCCTAGGCATTTTCGCTGTCGAATTCGCTTGCCATGCTCTATCACTCATGCTGACCATAGCTAATCCAGGAGGAACCATCCATCCTTTCTGTGATCCAGTTACAACAACATCTAAATCCCAATCATCTATCGCGCAGGGTAGAGACCCAAGACTACTCACGGCATCAACTATAAGTAATTTATCTCTACTTTTTACCTCTTTTGCAATTTCTTGAAGCGGGTTAGTAACTCCTGTTGAGGTTTCATTATGCGTTATCAGTACCGATGTAATCTCTGGATCTCGATCTATATATGATGCGACTTCATTAGCTAATACAGGAAGACCCCAGTCTTTCCTGAGCCATATAACTTCCGCACCATAAATTTCTGCAATCTTCCCAAATCTATCTCCGAAAGAGCCTATAGAAACCGCTAAAATTTTTTCTCCAGGAGAAAGAACGTTAACAATTGCCGCTTCAAGGCCTCCTGAACCAGATGCAGTCAAAACTAAAACATCGTTGTCAGTCAAAAATAGTGTTTTTAGATTATCTGTTATCCTTGGTAACATTTTCGCGAATTCAGGTC
This sequence comes from Dehalococcoidia bacterium, assembly GCA_045562535.1. Taxonomy (GTDB): domain Bacteria; phylum Chloroflexota; class Dehalococcoidia; order UBA6926; family UBA6926; genus UBA6926. Next base: position 64,186 of record JBJKVP010000008.1, read on the forward strand.
CACGATGATCCACCATAGGGCTCATCATAGTTTCCATAATATCGTCTGGAATGGGAGTAGGTCCTGGTGTCCTTAAGTTCACTAATTTAAACTCCTAATCGATCAATAATTGCTATACAAGACTATCAATCCAATAGCATCATTGTAATTATATGTCAGTAACATGACTTGAGGCTACCTGCAATAAAGAGATTTACACACTCAGTGTTTAGAAAAATATTCCCTAGTGATCTCGACATCTGCTGCAATTTGTTCAGTGAGTTTATCTACACTTTCAAATTTAATCTCGCCTCGAACTCTGTGCAAGAATTCTACTTTTATCGTCTCATCATAGATCATTTGGTCAAAATCTAAAATGTATGTTTCCACTGATGTCATTTTGTCCCCGAATGTAGGATTATCACCTATGTTGGTCACAGATCTATAAATATTTTCTCCTAGTGTTGTAGACGTTACATAAACGCCATCTAAAGGGATAATCCGATTGCTTGGAACATCTAAGTTAGCGGTTCTATAACCAATGGTCTGGCCTCTCTGGTGCCCTTTTTTTACCACTGATTCAATAGAATAAGGGCGTCCTAGAAGCTCATTCGCGGATGCGACATCCCCTATTTCACTCAATAGTTCTCTCAGACGGGTACTGCTCACTCGACCATCGGAAATATTAGTAGAACTAATAGATTCTACTGTGAAACCTCTATCTTGACCGATTTTTTTTATGACTTCAATCGTCCCTTTGCGCTTGTACCCCAATGCAAAATCAGGGCCAACAATCAGATGTTTTAGATTTAAGTTATCCACTAGGTAGCCTATAAAACGTTCAGCTTCTACTGAAGCAAGATCTGTATCGAAAGTTAGAGGTAAAACCACATCTAAACCCAAACCTGCAAGAACATCAATTCTTTCTTGCAGAGCCATTAAATAATAAAACGGGGTTCCAGGCCTCAAGGTCTGTCTAGGGCTATCTTTAAACGTGATACACCCTGAAAGAAGTCCTTCTTTCTTAGCTCTATTAACTACAGCACTTATGATGGCTTGATGGCCTCTATGAACACCATCAAAAGTTCCAATAGTAAGGATTGTACCTCGAGGAACATTCAAGCTTTGAATTTCCTGTAGCGCTGCTAAAGACACTGGTCGATCATCTCCTATAAATTATTTTTCATCTAGGCCACGTTTTCTAAGTTCCGACGCTCGTTTCAGATAAACGTGATGAATATCGCTTTTCGGTTTGTGGGTATTTACTAGTAATAACACTCTAATACATTTGGTAGGTGCCCCGGGAACAGGACTTTCTTGTGCGGATATGAAGGCGCCGTCGGTCCAATTTAAGCGGACTCTTGCTGCTTCAGCCGGAAAAGCGGCTACTATATCGGGTGTAACGGTAAAAATCGCAGTTGCGATATCATCTAATGACAACTCGTTTTCGCTAATTAATTGTTTCAATAGATCTTCCGTAGAGTCTAATATTTCTTCACGAATATCATTCTCGACAGTCGTGGCTCCTCTGATACCCCTCAACTGTGTCATATGTATTAACCCTCACAATCTTAGAATTAGATTCTGCCAATAATAACTTTAAAGGCCTTCCTTCAAATCAGAAACGTACGCCTTTATTGCCTCAGCAAGATCTCCTTCTAGATTTTTATTAATTTTATCGACAAAAGCACTGCCTATAATAACTGCATCTGCAACTCCTGAAACTTCCCTAACATGTAGGGGAGTGGAAATGCCAAATCCTAGTGCAACTGGCATATCGGTTTCCTGTTTAACTTTCTTCACAAGCTCTATCCCTTGCATATCTAGCGTGGATCGCGCCCCAGTGACACCAGCAACGCTAACACAGTAAATAAAAGATTTCGTATGTTTTATAACCTGCGTAATCCGATCTGAACCGCTTGTGGGAGCTAACAAATAAATTAGATTAATACCGTAATCGTTCAGAGCATTCTCTAACAGATTAGATTCTTCTGGTGGCAAGTCAGGTACAATTAAACCATCAACTCCACATGATTTACATGTTTTTGCTAGATCTTGGATACCGTATTGTAGAAAGGGGTTGTAATAACCCATTAGTATTATCGGAGTATCTGGAGCATACGTTCTCAGGGAAACCGATAGATCAAGACAATCCTGCAATGTCACTCCTTGAGACAAAGCCGCAGTCGAAGCATTTTGAATGGTTGTTCCATCAGCTAAAGGATCGCTATAAGGTACCCCGATTTCTATCATGTCAGCTCCAGCATCGATGGCTGATTTAATAATCACAGAAGTCGCTTCTAAATCAGGGTATCCGGCAGTAATATACAAAGATAAAGCTGCCCGGTTAGTTTCCCTCGTCATTTTGAATAGATTTTTTACACGATTCATACACTTACCATTATTATAATCACACTAATAAGATTAAAAGCTGAATGAACCAAAATTGGTGTCATCAGATTAGTAGTCTGATGATACACATAAACGAGTATCAAACCAATAAAAAATGCGATAATGGCGTTCGCAGCAACAATATGAGCTAAACCAAATAATAAAGAAGTGGCAATTGCAGATATAATGACTCCGTAACGGTTTGCAATAGAGGGATAAACAAAACCACGAAAAAATATCTCTTCTACGACCGGAGCTATAAATATAGCCATGAATCCAAACACCAACAATGATTCTTGGTTTTGGGTGATCACTTCCGGTAATGTTGATGGTTGTAAATATTCAACGTCAAAAATAGCTCTGATCACAGCGTAAACTACTGGAACTAAAAAGGTTAATAATATTCCCAAAGGAACGAACTTTAACAAAAGGGACATTTCTGGTTTCTTAATACCTAAGCTGCTAATCTTGGACTGTTTTCCACGAATTGCAATAACCCACACCGATATAAGCATAGCTATCTGAGTAATAAAACTCATAATCAAAACATAAACTTGCGCAATCTGATAATCTGGCAGGAAAGCAGTAAATTTGCTTAGTATATAAGCAAGGCCTATCGAAGCAATTATGGGAATTAATAAACTTATTAAGACGGATAATAGCGTTGCTTTAATTCCCCAAGAAATTTCAGGGAAAATTAATTTGCTATTCTGCACCATAATTGTAAATCCAAACTTTTAGAAGAATAAATTTTCTATTACTTGAGTCAAAAGATTCTTTTGAATTCTGATAAAAACAGTTCGATAAATTTAGCCCGATTTGCTAGATTAAGAGCTTCTTCAAAAATGGCATCTCTTCCTCGCGGTGTAATTTCATAAATCCGTCTCCGCGGCCCTTTACCTTCGAAATGGATCCATCGAGAACTAATCTTCCCTTCAGATTCCATCCTCCTTAATCCTCTGTAAACATTTCCTCCATCAGCAGAATTAGGAATAAAACCTCTGCTCTTTAATTCTTCGAGTAAAGCGTAACCATGCCTAGGTTGTTCCATAATAAGTAGCAATACTGCAGGCTGTACTAATCCCCATGAAGAAAGTTTATGGGATTGTTCTTCTTCGTTTTGATTTGACATCATATTATCTTTAGACGATGGCCTCAATTATTTTTTCAACATCGTCTAAAGGAATGTTAATTGATTCGGTGTTTGCATCTCTTCTGTTTTTTATTTCAACAGTATTACCATTTTTTAAAGATCTAGCGCTCACCGTTGCTCTTACAGGAATTCCTATTAAATCTGCATCGGCAAATTTAACCCCTGGTGACTCGTCTCGATCATCTAAAATAGTTTCGATCCCTCGTTCTACAAGCGTGTCATATAGCTGATTTGCAGCATCACGAACGGCAACATTATCACTGTTTAAAGAGATTATTATTATCTGAGCAGGAGATATCGCTTTTGGGAAAACAATCCCATTCTCATCATGGTTACTTTCAACAGCGGCTCCCAATATTCTTCCGACCCCAATCCCATAACACCCCATAATCAAAGATTTTTCTATACCGTCACGATCCAAGAATGTGGCTCCAAATGTGTCACTGAAATTTGTTCCTAACTTGAACACATGGCCAACTTCTATACCTCTCTTGATCTTCAGCTTTCCATCGCACTCGGTGCATAGTTGATTTTCTTGCACTCTGTTTAAATCAACAAATTCGTCGATTGAAAAATCAATTCGATGGCGAGCACCTGTGTAGTGATAATCAACTTTATTAGCACCGACAATAAAATCAACATCATTATCTACAGAAGGGTCTGCAATAATGCGCATACCTTGTAAACCTATTGGGGATATAAAACCCGGTTCTAGACCTTGATCTTTAACTTCAGCATCAGAAGCAATACGTAAATCTTGTGCGTTTAAATAATTAGATAGCTTTGTTTCATTAACGTCTAAATCGCCCCGAATCATCACTATCACAATGTTACCATCAGAAATATATACAACACTCTTCAATATTTTTGCTTTTGAAACTCCAAACGTTTTGCTCAATTCTTCAATGGTCTTAACACTTGGTGTTTCTATTTCCTTTAAACCGTCTTTACTATTGTCTAAAATATTACCAATTTTAGATTCAGCTTTTTCCATATTGGCGGCATAATCACAACTGTCGCACAAAACAATTTCATCCTCTCCAGTATCTGTGAGTAATATAAATTCTTGAGAATCCTTGCCTCCAATAGCTCCACTATCTGCTTCAACGGCTCTAACATCTAGACCACATCGCTCAAAAATACTTCGATAAGCTCCAACCATTCTGTCATATGTTTTATCAAGATCATTTTGACTAGCATGGAAAGAGTACGCATCTTTCATAGCAAATTCCCTAACTCTAATTAACCCAGCTCTAGGTCGAGCTTCGTCACGGAGTTTTGTCTGAATTTGATAAAGATTTACCGGAAGATCTCTGTAACTTTGTATATGTCCTGTGACAAGTTTGGTTACTACTTCTTCATGGGTAGGGCCTAATACAAGATCTCGATCTTTTCTATCTTTTAAGCGAAAAAGTGTATCACCAAAAGCACCCAACCTACCGCTTTTTTCCCAAATATCTTCAGGTTGAAGTGTAGGTAATAGAACTTCTTGCGCTCCGGCTAAATCCATTTCTTCCCTGATGATATTTTCGATCTTTTTTAGTGAACGGAAAGCTAAGGGTAAGTAACTATACACTCCTGCAACCAACTGGTTAATAAAACCGGCTTTAATCAGAAGCCGATGACTATTTGTATCTGCATCGGCAGGGTTTTCCCTTGATGTTTTTCCAAATAATTGAGAGAGCCTCATAATTTTTCACTGACAACTGAACTATTCATTTTTATTCAGGGTCAATTTTCTCCATCTCTTCAATCAACGCTGTAAGAAACTCGGACTCTGGAACCACTTTTACCTTTTGGCCTTTTCTAAATATGATGCCTCGACCAACTCCTGCAGCTATACCGATATCAGCATCTTTAGCTTCACCTGGCCCATTAACCTCGCACCCCATAACAGCTACTTTAATTGGTTTATCAAATTTTTTCAGGGCTTCATCGACCATATTTGCATACTTAACAATATCCACATCGGCCCTCCCACATGAGGGGCATGCAACTAGAGTCACTCCTTTATTACGTAGATTCAGTGATTTAAGTATCTCGTAACCCGCTTCTACTTCTAAAACTGGATCACCTGCCAAAGACACCCTAATAGTATCCCCAATTCCCATGGCCAGCAAAGTACCAAGACCTACTGCGCTTCTTATAGAGCCATTTAACGGGGTACCAGCCTCCGTTATGCCCAAATGCAATGGATAATCAACTGCATCGGATAATCTCGTATAAGCGTCCACAGTCATCGGAACATCAAATCCTTTGACTGATATTTTTATCTGGTCAAAATCCATGTCTTCTAATATGGCAATTTCCCAAAGAGCTGTGTTGACCATATGATCTACAACACTATAATCAACATCGGTTTGTTTACTATCTTTTGCAAGTTTATTAACTCCATCTGCAAGTCTATGGAAGTCGCCTGTTTTTCCTATTCCGCCAATGGGTGGTAAACTTCCAAAATTAACACCAATCCTTATAGGTATTGATCGTAACTTTGCAGCTGCCACTACCTCGCGAACTTTATCTGCATCTCTAATATTTCCTGGATTTAAACGTAACCCATCAACACCACTTTCAATTGATTTTAGCGCCAAATTATGGTGAAAGTGGATATCCGCAACAAGAGGTATATTGATTTTTTTCTTTATCTCAGCTAATGCCTCTGCTGCTGCTAGGTCTGGAACAGCACAACGAATAATCTCGCAGCCAGCGTCTTGCAATTCTTTTATTTGTAAAACTGTACTGTCGACGTCTCTGGTATCAGTCTTAGTCATCGACTGAACTGAAACAGGCGCGTCACCGCCAATAACGGTACCGCCCATTGTGATCTGTTTCGTTAATCTTCGCTCGAACATATTCTATTGCTATATTCTACTAGTAAACGTAGCGATTTTACCAGCATTTAGATCTTAAAATGATTTTAGAAACCAAAGTACAAGTCAATCTAGTAAACGTGGAATATCGTTCCCTAGCGTTACTATAATAATCAAACTTATTAAGAAACCAAAACCTATAGCGTGCACAAGTCTTTCTCGATTCGCTGGCAAACGTTTGCCACCTCGAACAAATTCAATAACCAAAAATGGAATCCTTCCACCATCTAATGCAGGTATAGGCAATAAATTCAATATACCCAAATTCAGGCTTAACATAGCAACCAAATAAACTAACGGTATGAAACCCGCTTGCGCAGCTTCACCAGTAATCTGTGCGATGCCCACGGGACCTGCAATCTCAGGCGTTTTAGATCCCGATATCCAATTACCTATTTCACGATATATCAACATAGTATTATCCCAAGCAAGCATAATTCCATAATAGGGTGACTTCCAAACATTAACCTCCTCATAGACGACGTTAAGCAGTTTAAGTTCAATCCCAATAGGGCCTTCCCCTGCAGGAGGCTCTGACCTTGGAATAACTGAAAAAGCTTTGGTTTCTAAATTTCTACTTACAACAACTATAGTGGCTTCATCAGGTTCTAAATCAAATGCTCTCGAAAAATCATTGGGCTCGTTTAAATTCACCCCTCCTATCGAAGTTAAAATATCCCCAGGTCTCATTCCAGCGGATTCAGCAGGTGAATCAGCAGAAATAGCTTCAATAACGATTTCTGCTGATTGAATACGCTCAGTTACTGTAGCCAAAAATGAAAAAAGAATAATTGCCAAAACAAAATTCATAGCTGGGCCTGAAAAAATCACAAGAAATCTCTGCAAAATACTTCTAGAAGCAAAACCATCCTGAATAGTCTCATCTGATTCGCCTTTTAGACGCACGAATCCCCCAAGCGGTAGATAGTTTAATGAATAGATGATCCCTTTACTTCTTATCGCTTTCAATCTAGGAGGGAACCCTAAACCCAGTTCTTCAACTCTAATGCCCAATATTCGAGCACAAAAATAGTGTCCTAACTCATGAACTAAAACAAGCACCGTCAACACAGATAAGAATATAACTATTGTTGGAATAAACGACATTTATTTGTTGTTCCTTACATAATTTTTTCTAATTTCGTTTCTAGCCCAGGCATCAGCTTCTAAAATATCTTCAAGAGATGGTTTAGAAATTGGACGATGTTTTTCCAGAGTCGCTCTGATTAGATCCGGTATGCCAGAAAATGGGACGTCTCCTCCCAAAAAGAGTCTGACAGCTTCTTCATCGGCTGCGTTAAGAACCGCAGGGTAGGTTTGTTTCGCCTTTCCGGCTTCTAACCCAATGTTAAAACAGGGAAAAACCTCTTCATCCAAAGCCTCAAAAGTAAGCGAAGGCATCTCATGAATTTCTTTTGAAGGGAAGCTAGGGGATCGAGGAATCCTATTGGGGTACCCCAACGCATATTGGATCGGCAGGCGCATATCTGGCATGGATAACTGGGCTTTAAGGGTACCATCGATAAATTCCACCATCGAATGAATAATACTTTCTGGATGCACTAGGACGTCTATATCTGAATATTCGATACCAAAAAGCCAATGAGCTTCGATTACTTCAAAAGCTTTGTTCATAAGAGTAGCAGAATCTATCGTCACTTTAGAGCCCATTTTCCATGTCGGATGATTCAACGCAAGTTCAGGCGTAACACCTAAAATCGATGAAGCATTCATTCCTCTAAAAGGTCCTCCAGACGCTGTAAGAATGAGCTTGCTTAACCTTTTACCGAGTGGATCCTCACCGCGAAGACTTTGCCATATAGCACTATGCTCGCTATCAAGGGGGAGTAGTCTATCAAATGGAAAACTTATTGGGGGTTTAATAATATCTCCTGCTACAACCAATACCTCTTTGCTAGCCAGTGCAACTGTTTTATTATGATGTAGGGCAGTTAATGTCGGTTGTAAAGCTGCTAAACCTGGGATCGCTATTACAACAATATCAACATCGGAATCAGAAACAATTGAATCTATATCAACCATTTCTAGTTCAAAATCATAATTTGAAAGTCCAATAGATCCTTGGGATAGGCTCACGCTGCGTGGTCGGAATTCATGCACTTGAGAAATGAAAAGTTCCGACATCTTCCTAGCAGCAAGACCGGTTATTGAAAACATCTCTGGATTATCTCTAACTATAGCTAAAGTTTGGGTCCCTATCGATCCAGTTGAACCGAGTATGGCGATATTTTTTTTTATACCCACAATAGTACCCAATAATAAACAGTGGGAAGAACAATAACAATTGAATCAATTCGATCTAAAAACCCTCCATGTCCCGGTAATAACTTACTCGAGTCTTTTGATTTCATTCTCCGCTTAAAGTAAGATTCAGCAAAATCTCCTATTTGGCCAAAAACAGTGATTATACAAGCCATCACTATTACAACAAATATATCAATGTTTAGATCGAAAATCATATCTAAAATACCAACAGTGATAAAACAGATAATGGTACCAAAAAAAGCTCCTTCCCATGTTTTATTTGGGCTTATTACTGGAGCCATTTTATTTTTCCCCAAAAGATTTCCAAAAATATAGGCTCCAGTATCGAACGAGAAAACTCCGAATATTATTGTGGCCAGTAACAGTGCCCCTTGAGGTAATTGATAAATCAAAATTGCAAAAGATAGTGGTACTGAGATTAGTATTGTAGCTATAACCGTAATACTAATATTTTTGAGAAATTTATTTAGATGTACTGAATAAAAATAAATAATCAATATAGTAGTTATTAAGACAATCACGGTCCCAAATAAAACAAAGCTTTGGATAAATGGTTGAACCTGAGACACCAAATAAATTATCGATATATTAAGCGGAACAAATAACGTCGGGAATAATCGTGCATTCGCATGGCTAAGCATTTTACTAATCTCAAATAACGAGACGATAGCTAATAAACTTATGAATAAAAATAAAGGCAACGACCCAACAACTAGAATAACCCCAATGATCGGGATTCCTACACCAGCTACTTGAAGTCGTCGGAAAAAATTGGTATTAAACAGTTTCATTATCCTTACTGATAAGTTTATCTATATTCTACCAAACCTTCTATCTCTAGCTTTATACTCTGAAATAGCTAGATCAACTTCATATGGGCCAAAATCTGGCCATAAAATAGGGGTGGTATAAAATTCAGCGTAGGCCGCTTGCCATATCAAAAAATTGCTTAATCGCATTTCTCCACCTGTCCTTATTATTAGATCCGGGTCAGGCAATTCACTAGTATACAAATTTGAACTAAACACCTCTTCTGTGATCTCTTCCGGCGACAATCCTTTTTGTATCAATAGTTGAACAGCCCGCAAAATTTCATATCTCCCACCATAGTCAAAAGCTATAGAAACGGTAATCCCATCATTATTCTTGGTTGATTGCATTGTTTCATCTATCAATTTAACAACATGAATTGGCAAATTCTCAGTTCTTCCCAAATGGATTAATCGTATACCCTCTTCTGTCAAAAATTTAATATTCTTTGTAAGAGAGTCATATAATAATTCTATGAGTCCTTCTACTTCTTCTTCAGGGCGTGACCAATTCTCAGTAGAAAACGTGTAGAACGTAGCATATTTTATTCCAGCATCTCTGAAGGAGATAATCACGCGCTCTATATTGTCCAAACCAGCTCTGTGGCCCTGAATACGGGGAAGCCCATTATTGGAAGCCCACCGACCATTACCATCCATAATAACTGCGACATGGGCAGGTGCTTTAGAGTTCGCCATTAACCACATCTCTTAATCTATAGCTGGTTGAAATCTCGCTCTGAATAACTAGGTAACTATACTTCCATTACTTCTGATTCTTTTGCAGCGCTCATACTATCAATTTCACTAGAATACTTATCGGTTAATTTCTGAATGACGTCACCAGCTCTCTTAGCTTCATCTTCTGATATATCTTTGCCTTTAACCAACTTCTTCATCTGGTCTAACACATCTCGCCTAACATTTCTTAGTGAAACTTTTTCAGATTCCGTCTTAGATCTAACAATTTTAGCGATTTCTTTTCTACGATCCGAAGTCAAACTCGGTATAGGAAGACGAATAATATCACCATCCACTGCTGGGGATATACCTAAATCGGACTGCAAAATGGATTTTTCAATTGCCTGCACCATTGCTTTATCCCAAGGCTGGATTGTTATCAATCGTGCCTCGGGAACATTTATTGTTGCTACTTGTATAATTGGGGTAGGGGTACCGTAGTAGTCAACAGTAAGACTATCAACAAAGGAAGCATTTGCTCGACCGGTTCTAATTGAACTTAATTCTTTTTCAAGAACTGTACGGGTCTTTTGCATCCTCTTATCAGCATCATCAATTAGTAACTGTGTCATAAAATATCCTTCTCATCGCTAACCTACGAAACTGCTTCTCCTATATACGTACCTTGGGAGTCACCTTCAAGAATTCTATCTAAACTTCCTTCAGCAAAAAGATCGAATACAATTATAGGTAGATCATTCTCCATGCATAGCGATAGAGCTGTACTATCCATTATCCCCAATCTTTGGTTCAAGGCCTCCATATAATTTAGTTTTTCGTATTTATTAGCGTCGTCAACAGTATTAGGATCAGCATCATATACTCCATCAACCTGGTTCTTTGCCATAAGTAAAATATCTGCTCCAACTTCTATAGCTCTGAGAGCAGATGCTGTATCGGTAGTCACATATGGATTACCTGTACCGGCCACAAATATTACAACTCGACCTTTTTCCATATGTCTAATTGCTCTCCGCCTAATATATGGTTCCGCTACAGCTTGAATCGTAATCGCGGTTTGGATTCTGGTAGTAACATCAGCGTTTTCTAAACCATCTTGTAAAGCCAACCCATTTATAACCGTTGCCAACATCCCTGCGTAGTCTGCGGTAGCTCTATCCATTCCTGCTTCTTCAGCGGTTTTCCCTCTCCAGATATTCCCGCCACCTACAACAACAGCGACTTCTATTTCTCTATCTCGTAGACTCCTAATTTTATTTGCAATACTTGAGACAACATCAACATCAATACCAAAGGGCCTAGATCCCATCAAGGATTCGCCACTTATTTTGAGTAGAACTCTTTTATAAGCTAAGATGTCCCGGTCTCCTTTCGTTAGGATTTACCTAGTTCATATCTGGTAAAGCGTCTAACTAAAATATTCTCTCCTATCCGAGATACAGCTTCGGTTATCAAATCACTAATAGTTTGACTAGGGTCTTTAACGAAATCTTGATGCATTAGCCTGGTCTCTCCATCAAAGTCTTCACTACTACTATCTGTATTTTCATCATCAATAGATTGCGGGTCCATACTCGCGATCTGAAGGGCTAAGTCATGGGCAAGGCTGAGAAACTCAGGTGTTCTTGCAACGAAGTCAGTCTCGCAATTCAACTCTAATATAACTCCAATACGCCCACCGGCATGGACGTAGGTTTCTACAACCCCTTGATTAGCACTACGAGAGGATTTTTTTTGAACTGCTGAAATACCCCATTCTTTAAGAAGAGATATAGCTCCATTCATATCACCATTAGATTCCTCGAGAGCCTTCTTGCAATCCATAACTCCCGCACCCGTTTTTGCTCTTAAATCTCTAATAATCTCAGTTGTAACAACCACTTATATTTATCTCCTTTTATTGATCAGCTTTCTCTAAATCAGCGATTTCTGCTTCAAGTTGGGATTCAGCTGCATCTTGTTCTGTAAGGTTCGCTCCAACCAACGATGCCAATCGATTCCTCTCTTCTTCGGCATCTCTTTTCCCTTGAATAACGGACTGTGAAATAGTTTCTGTCATAAGTTTAATAGCCCTTATCGCATCGTCGTTACCTGGAATTGGGTAATCTATCAAATCAACATTGCAGTCAGTATCAGCTATAGCAACAATGGGTATACCAAGTTTCCTAGCTTCAGCAATAGCTATTCCTTCGCGAGCCGCGTCTATTACATACATAGCACCTGGTAATTCCTGCATATCCTTTATGCCTCCCAGTTGCCTATTTAATTTTATTATTTGCTCTTCAATTTTTCCGGACTCTTTTTTCGGTAAGTAAGCAAATTCACCACGTTCTTTACGGTCTTCCTGAAGAATAAGATACGCAATACGCTGCCTAATAGTGGAGAAATTAGTCAGAGTGCCACCCAACCATCGATGGGTCACATAGGGCATTTCTGATCGCTCAGCTTCTGATTTTATAGTGTCTTGCGCTTGCTTTTTCGTACCGACAAATAGTATTGTCTTGCCTTCTTTGCTAATAGTTTCAATAAATTCTGCTGCACGCTCTAACCGTTTTAGAGTCTTTTGCAAATCTATTATGTGAATTCCATTACGCTCAGTGAAGACAAATGGTTTCATTTTAGGATGCCACCGCTTTGTCTGGTGTCCGAAATGTACACCCGCTTCAAGCAAAAGTTTCATAGTAACTTTTGCGGGTTCTGAAGGCTCCGGATCAGCTACTTCCTCTACAGTTGTATCTGTATTTTCTATATTCGTATCTGTATTTTCTACATTCGTATCTGCATTTTCTACAACTGCATCTACGTTTTCTTCCGTGTTTGCCTTGTTATCCTCCACCATATATAAGTTACACCTTCCTGAATAGTTCTTATAATTAATATCCGATATTATAGCACGGAGAATTTGATCAGACATCGAATTTTCTATTTAAGTAACCTAAATCAACTAATACACTAATATCGGTTTGGCGCTTGACCGAGTTGATTTCCATATCTAAACTATTCACCAGTGCAGTTAGAAAACAGATTACTTATTGGGTTTAGGAGACACTCTTGCCAATATACGATTACCAGTGCTCTGAATGTGAAAACCGATTTACCCTCAGACAAGGTTTCGATGCCAGTACGATTTCTGAATGCACTAAATGTGGTGCAGATAGTACTCGTGTAATACACGCACCTCAGATAGTTTACAAAGCTGACGGATTTTATAGCACGGAAAAAACCCGCAATGGTTTTGGAAGTTACTGGTACGACAAAGCCAAACAAGAAGATGAAGGTATCCCGCAAGAACAAAATGTGGCGGATATGGGAGACAGCCCAACTGTTACTGACGAATAAGAATATACTTAAGTAAAAGCTGAGAATAAATTATGCCTTTTTATGACTACCAATGTAACGAGTGTGATCATAGGTTCACAGTACGACAGTCGTTTAACGATAAACATGAAGCGACATGCCCAAAATGTGATCGTGAAGCTCAACGAAGATTCAGTACGCCAGCGATCGTATTCAAAGGGAGCGGCTTTTATGTCAACGATTATGGTGGCAAGTCAGCTTCTTCAAGTCGAGAAAGTGAACCCATCCCAGAAAATACACCGGACGAATCTTCACCAGATAGTACTAAATCTGATGGCGGGCACAAGCACCCCCACGAATTCTAGTTCCTTAGAGATCGTATGATGCGGTTAGTTATTCAAAGAGTCACAAAAGCTAGTGTATCCGTTAATAATGAGATAGTGAGTCAAATCGGTACCGGGATTTTAGTATTGGCTGGAATTGATCAGAATGATACTGAAGCGGACATACTTTACGCTGCTAAGAAAGTTTCTAACTTAAAGATATTTCCAAATGAAAAGGAAGATTTTTTCAGCTCTATAATCGATTCAGGAAAGCTAGTATTAGTAATTAGTCAGTTCACATTATTAGCTAAAACATCTAAAGGCTCAAAACCTTCCTTCTCGAGGGCTGCAGATAGAGTCAAAGCAAAAAAATTATTCAGTTACTTCCTGGAAGAGTTGGCCTCCCTGGGTATCAAAGTCGAAACTGGCGTTTTTGGGGCTCATATGCAGGTTAATTCAATCAATGATGGGCCCGTAACCTTATTAATCGATAGTAAGAGTAAATAGGTCAGTTTGGAACTTGCACAAAAGACATGCCAACTGAAACAAGGACCAAAGCCGCAAATATTATGATGATTAACGATATACCAACAAACCAAGGTATGTAGCGTTCAAACGGCAAAGGTTTATCAGGCCCATCAGAAGGACCATACATTTGCTGGACTCTCATAATTCCTCTCGCTTCCATGTCCGGGTAGTCCACAATACTAATATCTAGTTTTTCCGCTGATGTTTTTACCTTTTCCTCGATTATATAATCTGTGTAAACGTATGAGCTATTTACCTTCAAAACTTGCATACTATCGCGAAGTTTTTTTATTTCGTTGGTGCCAAAAGTTCCATCTTTCGACCAGAAAAATACAAGCATAAAAGGGGTCCCATGTTTATCAGTGATAATCATGGTATTGCTGGCAGAGGGTGAGGCGATGTCCTGGCCAATATTATAATCTTGTTGCCGGTATAGACCAATGATTCTTGCCTGTAAAGTAAGAACAGGTACTTGGTTAAACATCGAAGTCATAATAACGGTTATCTCCAATACTAGATGTACATTTTATCGGTTCCTGCGCTTGGGATTACGTTTGTTCTTAGGTCTCTTTTTTCCACCACCAGGGCCAATATAACTCTCTCCGACTGAGTTCTCAATTTTCTGTTTAGTTTGCGTTTTTCTTCGCCTGGTCCAAATCCAATAATAAATCGGCATCATTACGGCTGTGAAATAAATCGTGCTAAAAATCAGTACGTTCTGTTCGTTCCCATCCAACAAATTAGCTACAGGATGATCCAATTTCGCAACATAGGGTAAGGTCCAACCCAAATGGATAGGATTAAATAAAACAAAACCAATAAAAACGAGGAGGATAACTAGGCGTTTAAACGTCATTGTAATTATATGGTCCTTCCGTACAAATAAATTATACAATCTAATATTGATAATTATAACTTCAACATTCTAGCTTTAATTCAAATTATTATGGGTTTCCATCGAATTCAGATGACTTAAGGCAAGATTCATAATATCGATTCTGCCGCCCTCCGTCGTCGGCTGAGCTAACTTTGTAATGTCGAGATCGGGAGTTAAACCTTTTTTGTCTACAGACCGTAATTTAGGTGTGTACCATAGAGCTGAGGTAAGATAGAGCGCGCTATCACCTGCAATCGGTTTCAGCGTTGTTATCGCACCCTTTCCGTAAGTGTTAGTACCAATCAGTGGGTACCTACCAGTATCTTGAAGTGCGCCGGCTACGATCTCTCCTGCGGAGGCTGTTCTTTGATTAACTAATACAACCATCTTTACATCATTAGGTATTATTAAATTTTTTGTTGCCGTAACAGACTGCCGATCTTGTAATCTGTTCTCGCTAAAAAACACCACAGATGGTCCAATAAATACGCTTGCCACATCAGTTGCAGTTTCAACATATCCTCCTGAATTATTACGTAAGTCCAGTATTAAACTGTAAGGTAATTTTGAAGAATCTTTTTCTATTATAGGATTAAGAATCTCGGTCAATTCAACGTAAGTTCTATCGGTAAATCGGGGGACTGATATGTGGTAAACTCTTTTCTCGATTTCATCTAAATATACGCTTGGCATTTCAACCAGTTTTCGAATAATCTCGTAATCCAATATTCCATCTTGACCAGAACGTTCTATTCCAACAATAACTTTTGAGCCAGGTATGCCTCTAATTAGGCTAGCTATATCTGAAAGTTGCATATCGATTACATCTATACCATCGACAGCCCGAATGACATCGTTTTGTTGCAAGCCCTCATCCTCGGCTGGACCTCCAGGAAACACTTCCCCAATAATCGTATCCCCTGTATCAGAAACGAAAACACTAATCCCTATGCCAACAAGAGTTCCATCAAGTTTAGATATTTGGTCGTCGTAACCAGATTGGATGTACCTTGTGTAGCGGTCTTCTAGTCCAGAAATCATTCCAATAATGGCAAGGTCTTGTAAAATGTCGTCATTCAATCTTTCAACATAAACATATTCTTCATCTAAAGCACTCTTCACTTCGATCAAACGATTAATACCTATGTTGTTAGTCGATTGATCAATAAGGGTATATTCAAAGGCTTTGCGTTGGGCATTTGTATCATCGTCCGTGTATCTAACAAGTTCGAACGATCCAAGCAATCCGGAAAACAATAACAACGCAGCAATCAAAAATGAAAAAAGGAAACCTAAGACAAAATTATTTATTATTAGACCTATCAGCTTATTCGGTAAATTCATTTGCCACACAAAATACATCTTTTAAATCTATCGACAATAGCATTGTATCTCATTCCTGATATATTTAACTTTACATAATATCTATTGTGCGAAGTTAAATAAGTATGCCCCACTACTCTCTTTGACTCCAATTCCTTCACTCAAACATCCATTTACGATAGAATATTTTAGTAAAGCACGATGAGAATTTCCACAAAATTATAAGGAGAATCAAATGGATGAACAATCCAAAAAAGTTTACGCCTCGATGAAGGACCGCTTCACTAACATGACTGAAGATAAAATAGGTACACTGATCATCGACCGGCCCTCACGAGAAGTGGTAAGGGATATTAGGTCACTAGAAAGCCCTGCAGCTGATTGTGCAGACGCTCTTAATCGCTTAGGTTTCAATGATTACGGTATACCAGCAACAATATTAAAACCGGTAGTGGATAGAAAAGTAGCTATAGGACCTGCTTTAACAATATTGAATGCTCCAGGACATTCAGATCTCTGGCCATATGAATTCACGGATATTTTCCTGATATCAAAACCCGGCGATTTCGTCGCCATAAGTGGAGAAGGATACGAACACACTGGATCTTGGGGAGGCACAACAACAGGTATAGCTTCCGAATTACAGCTTGCCGGAACAGTATCAAAATGGCCTTGTAGAGATAGGAATGTAATACTTAAACACGGATATCCTGTATGGGTCCCAGGGCACACTCCACTGCCAACTATTCAGCTAATCACAAAAGCGATTATGGTCCCAATCGAATTACACGGCGTCACAATAAATCCAGGGGATTTAATAGTAGCGGATTCCACCGGACTTGTAGTAATACCCACGGCAGCAGTCCTTGACGTCCACAACGAAATAAAAGGTACCGCAGAATCGGTACAAATGTCCCATCTAGGGTCTATCCCAGATGAACACATTGATGCGGTGCATAAAGGGTTGGAGTAATTTTAATCATAAAGAATTTATAGCGGGAGCAACCCACTTATTTAGCACTAACCTTACTACAGATTAGTGCTGAAAGATCTGGTAAATTCAATTGAGATGCAGCTGATATAGATACAGATTCGAAAGACTCATAATATTCATTAGCTACTTCCTTAATTGTAAGTTCGTAACTACTTACCTGTGACGGGGGCACTAAATCCACTTTATTCAAAACGTGTATGGTTGGCTTATTAACGAGATCTAAATCCTTAAGCAGTTCAACAACAGACCTGTATTGAGCAAGCACATTTTTATTGCTAATGTCAATTACATGTAACAATAGATCAGCATCCCGAAGCTCTTCCAAAGTTGCGCGGAAAGCAGCTACTAAAGAAGTCGGCAACTTATTTATAAAACCTACTGTGTCAGATATAAGGGAGGTACCTCCATCAGGCAAAACCATCTTTCGCGTAACAGGATCTAGCGTCGCAAATAACTTATTAGCAGCAACCACGTCGGCCCTAGTCAAAGCATTCATAAGTGTGCTTTTCCCCGAATTTGTATAACCCACTAACGAAACAACTGCTAATCCTTTATCAAATCTATTTTGCCTCGCTTGCCCACGTCTACGACGAACATTTTCTAGTTCAGATTGAATTTTATCCACTCGTTTTCGTACTAAGCGTCGATCAGTTTCCAACTGACTTTCACCTGGGCCTCTAGTTCCTATACCCCCACCAAGTCTCTCTAAATGACTCCATTGACCCACCAGTCTGGGTAACAAATACTCAAGTTGAGCAAGCTCGACCTGCAATCTACCTTCTCTACTTTGGGCTCTCTGAGCGAATATATCTAATATTAGAGCCGTGCGGTCAACTACCTTGATTCCAAGTAAGTTCTCTAGGTTCCTTTGCTGTGCTGGAGAGAGTTCGTCATCCAAAACGATAGTAGTTATTTTTTCGGATTGGATAACATGTTTAAGTTCTTCAATTTTACCTTTCCCAAGATAACTTGGGCTACGTTTTTGAACTCTTTGGCTTTTAACCGCCACAACTTTCGCACCTGCACTGCTCGCTAACAGTGCAAGCTCAGTCAACGACGCTTTTACATTCCACGGTTTTTGCAGCCGAGATTTCACTTCCACCCCAGCTAATAGGGCTCTTTCTTTCCGAGGATTCACATCTACAGTTTTGGTTTTCCGTTTAGAATTCATAAAAATAGTAATCCTAAATTCTCACCTGGGTTAACTCATATAAACTTTGCTCGTTCATTCTCCCCCAAGGTAGGCATCAGGATTACCAATAAATTTTTGCCTCTCCGACAAACTTCTAAAATAGAACCATTTACCTTCATGGCGGTACTTTGTGCCGACGCGCGCATTACCTTCATCAATCTGCGTCACCTCATCATCAGAAAAATCGTACCCGGTAACAGGATCTTTCTCACTCATTTCATTCCTCCCATATTCTGGCGTTCACAAATGAACAAAATGCCTTACGCCAATTAATGCCGAGACTACGCTGTGGCGAGATGTTCTGTCAAGGATAGGTTTGTGATTTCCGTCATGTTGTAAGAGAATTCAATAAACGGGTACATGTTATTTTGGGATCAAGGATAGGTTTTATTTTGAAGACTGCTATTGTTCGCTACCATGAGATAGCTCTCAAAGGCCGCAACAGATCATGGTTTATTAATACTTTGGTAGAAAATATTAGGCGGAACTTTTATGGGCTTAAAGTTCAAGTTTCTAGAGTTGACTCTGGAATAGCTGTTAAATACCCGGAATCTCTGACAGATAGTGAATTCGTAGATCGCCTATCGGGCATATTTGGTATAGCAAAATTCAAACTAGTAGAACCCAGTACAACCGATATGCCAACTTTGATGAAAACAGTAAAACAAGTTATCTCAAAAAATACTAGCCCTTTCAATTCCTTTAAAGTTGAAAGCAAAAGAGGTAACAAAGATTATCCTTACACATCAATGCAATTGAATGAACAAATTGGAGCTTACGTCCAAGAATTTACTAAAAAGAGAGTCGATCTTTCTTCACCAGATTTAACTGTAACTGTGGACGTGCGCGATAAGATCGCTTACATTTCCATCCAAGATTATAAAGGTCCAGGAGGACTCCCCGTAGGAGTCTCAGCCCATGTGGCCACATTATTGTCTGGAGGGATCGATTCCCCAGTAGCCGCATTCAACATGTTTAAAAGAGGGTGCTCAAATTCCTTTATCCATTTTCATAGTTTCCCTATGGTTGATGCGTCTTCTAGAGATAAAGCTATAAAGCTCGCGAACTCTCTAAGCAAAAATCAAAAAACATCGCTTCTATATTTAGTACCCTTCGCCAACATTCAAATGGAAATAATAGCAAAAGTGCAAGCTTCCTACAGGGTAATAGCATACCGAAGATTTATGTTAAGAGTAGCAGAAGCGATAGCCAAGATCGATGGAGCATCTGCTCTAGTAACAGGCGAGAGTGTGGGTCAAGTAGCAAGTCAAACAATTGAAAATATCGCGACAATAGGCTCTGTAGCAAAAATACCGATTTTTAGGCCTCTAATAGCATCGAATAAATCAGATATTATTGATCAAGCAAAACTTATCGGCACTTACGAGGTCTCAATTCTTCCAGACCAAGACTGCTGTTCGTTATTCGTTCCACCCAACCCTGCGACAAAATCAACAATTCGAAAAGCAGAAAAATATGAAGAAGAACTGGATGCGGAAGATTTAGTAAATCAGACTATGAAAAATCTTGAGATTATAGAATTTTGATCAATTATTTTATTTATATTCAACTTTTTCTGGGACTTTTTGCGAAATTGGACCTTAGACCCCTATTTCGAATGAATTATTAAGCGTATACTACACACTTATAAAAAGGGGGGTATGGCAACTATGGCAGTGGAATATCCGGGGGCAGGATACACCGTTTCAATTCGACTTTCTTATGACAACGGCAGACGGAAACTCGCAAATATAACTACTAATATCGCAGATGCAGACGGAGATATCACTTCAGTAGAGTTAGTAAGAACCCATAAAGGGAGAATAACCAGAGACATTACTTTAAACGCGTATAACGAAGAGCACGCAATAACTCTTACCAAACGACTTAGAAAACTCAAAGGAGTACGTGTTGTAGCCGTATCTGATCCGAATTTTGCAGTTCATCTAGGGGGAAAAATAGCTCTTAGAAGTAGAACGCCGGTAAAAAATCACAGAGATCTAGCACAGGTATACACACCTGGCGTGGGTAGAGTTTCTTCTTATATTGCAAAAAACAAAGAGTCCGTCTGGTCTCTAACATCTAAAGCGAATACTGTTGCAGTAGTATCAGATGGTACAGCTGTTCTTGGATTAGGTGATATAGGGCCCGAAGCCGCTATGCCAGTTATGGAAGGAAAAGCAATCCTTTTTAAAGAGTTGGGTCAAGTGGATGCGTGGCCTATATGTCTTGACACAAAAGATCCGGATGAGATAGTTAATACCGTTAAAAACCTGGCGCCTGGTTTTGGCGGAATCAATTTAGAAGATATTTCTGCACCTAGATGTTTCTATATAGAAGATAGATTAAAAGAAGAGTTAGACATACCCATATTTCATGATGACCAGCATGGAACCGCTGTCGTCGTCCTCGCTGCTCTAATTAACGCGCTTAAGGTCACTAATAGAGATATTGGCGACATCAAAGCCATTCAAACTGGCGCTGGAGCCAGTGGGGTAGCAACCGCAAAAATGCTAATGTCAGCAGGCCTGAAAGATATAACAATTTTTGATAGAAAAGGGGCGATTCATAAGGATAGAGACGATATTCAAGATAATGAAGCCAAGTTATGGATTGCTGAAAATACAAATCCAGGGAATATCGTTGGGTCACCAAGAGACGCTTTAGACGGCGCAGATCTATTTCTAGGATTGTCGGGCCCAGGCGTTATAGAGTCGGAAGATTTAGAGAAAATGAATTCAGACGGAATAGTCTTTGCGTTAGCAAACCCTGATCCTGAAGTATCTCCAGAGGAAGCTCACAAATATGTGAGAATCGTTGCAACCGGTCGCTCTGATTATCCTAACCAAATTAACAATGCTTTGTGCTTCCCAGGTTTATTCAGAGGTGTTTTAGATGTCAGAGCAACAACAATAAATGAGGAAATGAAAATAGCTGCTGCTCAAGCTTTGGCAGACACTGTACCAAGTAGAGATTTAAGCGACGAGTATATAATACCAAGTATTTTTAACAACAAGGTTGCGTCTAACGTAGCAAAAGCGGTTTCTGATGTAGCGCTAAAAACGGGTGTTGCTAGGCGATCAAGAAGTCACAGTGGAGAGCACTTTCCTAACCTATCAAGAATCAAAATATAAGGTTTGATTTCCAGCTACATTTAAATCCCAAGTGCATCTTTAAGTTCTATATTTGACGGCTCGGCCAATACTTTACCATTAGGTAATACAATTGTGGGTACTATCTGTAAACCTTTATTAAGATGCCTCACAATATCCGCTGAATCAGGATTATCTTCAATATTTATCCACGAATATTCAACACCATTATCGCTAAGAAATCTTTTTGACCTCACACAATCCGGACACCACGAAGTGCCATACACCATAAGTTTTTTATTAGTATCCAATTTCAAATCTCCCGTTTACTATTGGTTTCTGTAACTATCACTGTTAGAAGGGAAGTTTTGTTCCCCTACCCTCTGTTAACGCTCTATCCAAAATAAGTTTTGCTAATGAAATATCCCAAAGCCCAATACCTTGTGATTCAAATAAAGTATTAACCGTTTTACCTTTTCTAGCATTGGGTTCATCAACTATGTCACATAGCTCAATCATGTTGTTGGGATTAATTATTCCTTTCTCCCATGCAGCAACGAGATCCCCACATTCTTTCTGTGCCTGCTCGCGGTCATCTACAACAAGGATATTGCTCCTCTGGACTACTTCAATATCAATCTCAGACTTGTGTATCGCATTAGACCCTATAGCGTTAACATGACTTCCTGAGTCCAGCCAAGCACCTTGCAGTACGGGGAGCTCTGAGCGGGTCGCAGTTGTTACTATATCGCAAGCCCCTACTTGCTCTACCGAATCTCCCTCTTCTATAGAAGTATCTGGAAATAAATCACTCAATTTTAATATGAATTTTTCCCTCTTATTTGCATCGCGACTGGCAACTAAAACTCTGTCAATATCGAATTGCTCGCAGATTGCCTGAACTTGCGTATAAGCTTGAAACCCTGCTCCAAAAATACCCATCGTCGACGATTTTGGATCCGCCATATACTTGGATGCTACGGCACTCGCAGCTCCAGTTCTGAGCGCTCCCAAAAAACCAGCCTCTATAACGGCAGCCATCTTTTTGCTCTCAGTATCGTAAATTACAACGTGAACAGATCCTCCAGTGTAATAAGCAGATTTAAAACCAATAATATGTTGATCATCATCACCTGCTATAAGTAGGTGGATACCATCATTTGGTGTTAGAACCCTGTGCCTAGGCTCATTTACAGCAGTTTCATATTTTTGGCTAATGAGACCTTGTTCAACTACCTGTATCGCATCTGACATGGAAACAAGATTTTTTACTTCGGCTTCTGGTATATAAATAGTCAATTTAACTCCTTAAGTGCATTTGCAATCTTATACATGATTATCAACTCTAGCAAGAAAATAAATTGACACTGCTAATCTTGGCTAAGAGAATGGTTGTTACAACATCCAATTTAACACTGAATATGATTAAGAGGTTAGAAAATATGCGCAAAGCTAAAACCATCTCAGATCTCAAAACCCAAGGTTACAAATCCATTAGCGTCAAAGAAGAGATGCGTAATAATCTAATAGCAAAAATAAGGAATAAAGAGCCCCTTTTTGCAGGGATTATTGGTTATGAAGAAACAGTGATCCCTCAAATTCAAAACGCCGTATTATCAGGACAAGATATAGTCCTGCTAGGAGAACGAGGTCAAGCAAAGAGTAGGCTCATTCGTGCACTAATAGAATTGTTAGACGAAGAAATACCTTTTATTAAGGGATGTGAAATAAATGATGACCCCTTTAACCCAACTTGTTCATCATGCAAGGATTTGGTAAAGAAACATAAGGGGTTAACCCCAATAGAATGGATGAACAGACAAGAGAGGTATGGAGAAAAACTAGCGACTCCAGATATAACCGTAGCTGATTTAATTGGTGAGGTGGACCCAATAAAAGTTGCAGAAGGACGCTACCTTTCTGATGATTACACCATACACTATGGTCTAATACCTAGATCTAACCGAGGTATTTTTTGCATTAATGAATTACCCGACCTTTCTGAGAGAATTCAAGTAGGTATGTTTAATATTCTGGAAGAGAGAGACGTTCAAATTAAGGGCTATAAAGTAAATCTACCTTTAGATTTATGCCTAATTGCTAGTGCAAACCCAGAAGATTATACAAATAGAGGGAGAATTATAACCCCTCTTAAGGACAGATTCGGGGCACAAATAAAAACTCACTACCCACAAACAATCGAGCATGAGATTCAAGTAATGGAACAAGAAGTTCCAAAGATGAAAGGCACAGGAATAAATATAAACATTCCAATGTACATCAAAGAGATAATCGCAGAATTCACGCATCTCGCCCGAAAAAGTGGAGATATTAACCAGCGTTCAGGGGTAAGCGTACGCGTTTCGATCGGCAATTACCAAACTATTATAGCTAATTCTGTTAGGAGGTCACTATTGTCCGGCGAAACAGAAGCCAGCCCTAGAATCAGTGATATGACCTATATGAACACCTCAACACTTGGAAAAATAGAACTAGAAAGCATAGAGGACGGCCGAGAATCAAAAATAGTAGAGGAAATAGCGAAAAGGGCAGTACTAAATACGTTCAATCATTACTTCAATTTAAATGAATTCGATGCCCTTATTGGACGATTTAATGAAGGACTAACCATAGATACAGGCGACATGATGCCTTCTAAGACGATAGCTGATTGGTTAAAAGACGTCAGTGATCTTAAGTCGGCCCAAAAGAAATTGAAGGTTGGACGCAAAATATCCGCTCAAGCATCTGCTATTGAGTTCATATTAGAAGGGTTACACCTCTCTCGGCGCATTAACAAAGATTTCAGTTCTAACACAGTGAGGTATAGAGGATAAATCCTAGGTAATACATCTACTTAAACTTTATTGGGGTTAATATACTACTCTGAATGCGCTGAACGGTAGGTCCATTTTCCTCAATCGATTCTAACCACAAAGGATCCTCATAAAAAGATTGCCAACTAGCAGCTCTTTGCTCCCATGTATTCCAAGAAAGTATGTATATTATTCTGTGCGGAGTCCCTACCTCTTCAATCCAGTAACCAATAGGGCTAAAGCCATATTTATCAAAGAGGTTCATATTGGTTTCTGTAAACCTCTTAATAAGCACAGGAAGTCGTGCTGGTTCAGCCTCATAAATACGCATTTCGTGAAACATGCTCACCTCTTAGTTTTCGTCAATCGTTGACTCCTAAAGTCTATTGAGAATATTACAAGAGTCAACAATAGTAATACCGCTAACAACAAAAAAGATAGTTCAAAAGTAAAATACTGGGATATACCACCGACCAGACCTCCCCCTAAAGCGGTACCAATTGAAAAAGACGCAGACATTATAGACATTGTCTGACCTTCCGTGTTATCAGCTGAATAATCAGACGCCAAGGCCAGTAATGTTGGAAAAGCAGAGCCCCAACCTATGCCAAACATAACAGCCGTTAACCAAAGAGCAGGTAGAGAATAAGAAAATGCCAAAATTACCATAGCAATCGAACATAAGATTATGCACGGGATTATTATTAATTCGCGCCCGTATCTATCGGAAAATCTACCAACAAATAGTCTCGAAATAAACACGGTGAACCCGTAAACAGTGAAAAAAGAGTAGTACTCTGATATAGATCTTTCCTCTGAGATTAGAGGTATGAAAGTAAGACACCCGAAGAAAGCTATTACCATAATAAGCAATGTTAATGGAGGTACCCAAGATGCAAGTTTTAACGAATGCTTGAATCCTGTGATTGAAAGACGTCGATTAAGATCTTCCTGCATATTATCAGTTAATCTTAAGGGAGCATCTAGTAACTGAATTATGGCAAATCCAATTAGTATTAATAAAACACAAAATCCTGCAACTCCTGTAAATCCGTAGTTATTGAGAATAAACAATCCTATTGGCGGCATCAGAGCAGTTCCGAGATTATGTGAAGTGGTAAAAATCGATATACCTTCTCCTCTACGGTGATAAGGCAATAGGTCCAAAATTCTTGACCTTGTTGCCGCACCAGTAGTCGCTGTTCCTAGTCTCCGAAAAAAATCGACCATAACAAACAACGCGGTTAACTTAATAAATGGTAGGAACAATAGAGAACCTAGGTTAAGTGTTAAACCTATAGTTATCATTCTTTTATCATGCCAGTTATCAATTAAATATCCGGATATAGGAGTAAATATAGCTGCAATAGGAGCAGCGACACCCATTACCAATCCGACGGTACCTAATGTTCCATCAATTTGCATAATATGAACTGGCAATGTGGAAAGGAGTAAATAATAGATCCCGAATAAAATAAATTCAATTACAAATAAATACACATACTGGCGCGAAAACAAGTTCAATTGTTACCGTAACTATCTTTATGCAGTATTTGACCACTAATATTCTCGTCAGCCGTCAAAGACATTAGTTTCAACGCGGGTTCTATTACAGATTCTATTTCATCGCCACCTTCATAGAACCCATTCATTTCAGTTTTTACCAGTCCAGGTCCTAAAGCGTTGACTACGATGTTTAAATTTTTTACCTCTCGTGCAAGGTTTTGTGTAAACCTGTTTAGCGCTGCTTTGGATGTACTGTAGGCTACATGACCTCGGTCATACCGATCAGCACTACCTGAGGTTATGTTGAGTATGGCTCCCCTACCCTTTTTTATCATCATAGGAATCGCTAGTTTACTCATTAGCATAGGAGCAGTTAGGTTTATAGCCAGACCTTTTAACCAATCATCTACAGTAATATCTTGAATGGATCCTTCGGTATATACCCCTGCATTATTCACTAAAATATCTATTGACCCTAGCTCATCATTTATACGAGTAAATAAATCAAATATCGCCTTTGGGTCACTAAGGTCACAAGGAAACGCAACTGCTTTTTCACCTTTTGAGAGAATTGACGCGACTGTCTCTTGTAGACTCCCACGGTTACCATCTTTTTCCAGCGTACGACCAACACATATGATTGTTGCCCCTTTAGAAGCTGCAGCAACCGCGATCCCCCTACCAATACCTCTACTAGCTCCCGAGATAAGAGCAATTTTACCGTTAAGATCTCTACCTGGTTCACCCATGACGATCAAACCTCCTGCTAATTAAATTCCAATGCGCGAAAAGTCCACGAGCATCCACAATACTTTCTAGATTAAACGAGATTGCCCATGATCAGTCTGCGATCTAAGGTCAGAATCATTCTCGTCCCAAGGTACATTTAGATGGTCAAATGCTCTTTTAGTCGCAACACGACCCCTTGCTGTACGCTGCAAAAAACCAATTTGTAAAAGGTATGGCTCATAAACTTCCATTACAGTATCTGGTTCTTCTGACATCGCAGATGCCAGAGTCTCTAAGCCCACGGGTCCTCCGTAAAAAGTTTCAACTAGTGTCTTTAATACCATGTGGTCGGTATCATCAAGTCCTAATTCATCTACACCTAATTCCTGCAATGCTTTTTGAGCAATTTCTTCAGTTAGAACCCCGTCACCGATCACTTCTGCGTAATCACGTACTCGTCTTAAAAGCCTGTTTGCTATCCTTGGCGTATTTCTGCTTCTTCTAGCAACTTCATTTATGCCAGCTTCCTTAGCATTAATCCCTAGCACTTTAGCAGAGCGAAAAAGTATGTCGCTAATTTCTTCGTGAGAATAATAATTTAGGCGATATGTAGAGCCAAACCGATCTCTCAGAGGAGAGCTCAATAAAGCATATCGGGTAGTTGCTGCCACTAGAGTGAACGGAGGTAGTTTTAGCCTTACACTATGTGCTCCAGGACCTTTTCCAATCATAATATCCAATACATTATCTTCCATAACTGGGTACAAGATCTCTTCAACGGCCTTCGGTAGCCTATGAAATTCATCAACGAATAGTACATCATGCGGTTGCAAATTCGATAGTATAGCTGCTAGATCGCCAGCACGCCCTATTAACGGGCCAGCTGTAATCTTTACATTGACGCCCATCTCTGCTGCCAAAATCAAAGAAAGGGTAGTTTTTCCTAGGCCAGGTGGCCCGTTGAACAAAACGTGGTCTAGAGCCTCACTTCTCTTTTGAGCAGCCTGCATCGCTATACGTAGATTATTAACTATTCTTTCTTGGCCGACATAATCGTCGAAGGATTTTGGTCTGAGCCCACCTTCAATCGACTCTTCTTTCGACTCAAGATCTGGATTTACTAGCCTTTCTGATGACATAATAGCCTTATTGTCTCATAAGAAGTTGTGAATATCACATAGTTAGAATAGTGATACCAAAGAATTTAGACTAACCTATGTGTATGTAGTCGTATAATGAAGGTCACTTATAATACGTTACCGAAAGGGTTTACCATGCCATCATTTGATATTGTATCCAAGGTGAATATGTCAGAAGTAGATAATGCCTTAAACAATGTAACTCGCGAAGTACGGCAAAGATACGACTTTAAGGACAGCATTACATCTTTAGACAGAGCAGAAACTACCATAACTGTCGTTACAGAAGATGCACTCAAATTATCATCACTTCAAGATCTACTTAAACAACAGATGAGTAAAAGAGGCGTTGATCTAAAATCGCTAGTTTTCGACCCTCCTGCAAAAGCGGGTGGAGACAATCTTAGACAAACTATTCAAGTAAAGCAGGGGGTAGATGTCGAGTTGTCTAAAAGCATCATAAAAACTATTAAAGCCCAAAAATTAAAAGTGCAAGCAAGTATTAAGGGAGATGAAATCAGAGTCACGGGCAAGAAACGCGACGAACTTCAACAAGCTATCAGCATTATCAAAAGCACTGAATCACCTATACCATTACAATACATAAATTTCCGAGACTAAATTAAGTTTTAAGTAAACCTAATTAGATATTTGACGCCAAATCTTGTCGGAGGTAAATGGCAAACTATAAAGTCTAATACCGATTGCATCTTCAATAGCATTTGCAATTGCCGGAGCAGTTGCAAGGTTGGAATGCTCTCCAATACCTTTAACTTTATAAGCCCCTCTTCCTTCACTAGTCTCAACCAAAGATACTGTTAGAGCTGGAATATCTCTTTCAGTTGGGATCTTGAAATCCGCAAATGAAGCGTTAGAAACTCTACCACTTTCATCCACATCTAGGTCTTCCATAACGGCGAAACCGTAAGCTCCTACCATTCCACCTTCAAGTTGGCTGTGAAACCCAATTGGGTTGATGATTTTAGAAGTGTCATGAACCGCGGTTATTCGTGTTACTGACGCATCTCCTGTTTCTTCATCTATTTCAACCTCCGCTACTTGAGCGACAAAAGACGTGTATTGATTCGGAGCCATATCTTGTAAATCCCCATTACCTTTTACTGATCCTCCAGATCTCTTCGCAATCTCTTCCATAGAAATTTTCTCACTAGTTCTTTGGTTAACCAAAGAACCTTCTGAAAACTCCACTACCTCTTCATCCCATCCTTTGTATTCAGAGGCTAATTTTTTCAATTTCCCTTTGACATCATTAGACGCTAAAAGGGAAGCTTCACTAATTACATAGCTGCCTCTACTTCCTCCCACACCAGTATCAAAACCTACATCATCAGTGTTATAGGGAACGATTGATATTCTATCCAAGGATATCTGCAGTTCATCTGCAATTACTTGCTGAAGCATGGTGTGGTTACCCATACCTGAATCGAAAATAGAATTATACGCGGTAACAGAGCCATCTTCATTAATGTCTAGGGCCACGTGCGTTTCGCCTCCAACTTGTGAACGATGCCCAAGCGCTATTCCTCGACCTACCCCTTTAGATTTAGGCTTATCCCAGCCAGACGCTCTGACTGCCTCTTTAATTACTTCTTCAGCTTTTATATCCAAATAAGCATGCCCAACTGGGGTGGAATCTCCATCGTGAATAACATTCTTCAACCTAAATTCTATAGGATCCATATCTAGTTCTTTAGCGATAATATCCATATGGGATTCACCCGCAAATATACCCTGCACTTCTCCCGGTGACCTATGGAAACCGCAAGGAACGGTATTTGTATAGACTTGAAATGCATTAATTTTGACATTAGGGATATTATAAGGACCCGCGATTTCTGCTATTCCGGGTAAGTTAGAACCAGGTACTGGCTTATACCCACCATATGCTCCGGAATTGAAATAAACCTCAGCCTCCCAGGCAGTCAAAGTTCCATCTTTTTTAACACCAGCCTTAACTCTCATCGTAGACTCATGCCTAGGATTCATTGCTTGTAGTTCTTCGCTGTAGTCAAAGTTAAGTTTAACTGGGCGACCAGTCTTTTTTGCTAAAAAGTAGCAAACTGGTACTCCATTGATATCACCTTTCCCTCCAAAATCTCCACCTACATATGCGAAATTGATGGTGATTTGCTCAGGGGCAACACCTATAACCGACGCCAAAGAGTTCTTATTCGCGAATGGAGATTTAGACCCATTCCACACTTGAACTTGTCCGTCATCGTCAATCCACACAATCGTATTGTGTGGTTCTAGATAAGCCTGGTGAGTTCTTGGTGTTGTATACATTCGTTCAACAATCAGATCGGCTGCTTCAAAGCCAGCCGGCATATCACCATTTGCCCATTCTGTCTCTGCAAAAATATTTGATGGTTTTTCTAATTGAGCAGGAACACCCTCATAAGAATTAAATTCAGGATGTAAAATAGGAGCTTCTTCCTCCATCGAATCATCCATGGTCATAACTGCGGGTAATTCCTCATATTCAACTTCAATCAAACTTAAAGCAGATTCAGCAATATCTTCAGTTTCTGCTGCAACCGCTGCAATCTTATCTCCTATATATAATGCTTTATCCCATGCGAGAACTGGTTCATCTATCAGTCTTTTACCAAACCTCAGTCCTTGGACCTCGTCGGGTGTTAATATTGCAACTACTCCAGGTAGTTCCAGAGCTTTAGACGTATCAATACTTTTTATGCTCGCGTGAGGATACGGTGACCGCAAAATTTTACACCACAGAGTGTCAGGTAATACTACATCGAGACTATATTTTCCTCTACCAGTAACTTTATCAGGCCCATCTTCTCGGCCTACAGGCTGCCCTACAACTTTCTCTAAAGAAGCCATCGTTCCTCCTATTTGTTCATGTTATTAGGGTGATTATACAAAAGTTCTTCATAAATCGTATCATGTTTATATTAATTATCACCTGATCACTAGTAAAGAGGTTAATTCTGTGCTCAATGCTATTCGGCAGTCGTCTAACCACAAATGGTTAGTATTGCTTAGTATTGGTTTTGGAATCGTAACCAATGGTATTGATAATAGTTCTTTAAACCTTGCTCTACCAATTTTGTCTAGCATTTTCAACGTCGGAGCAGACGTAATCTTATGGTTAATATCAGCATTCATGGTAGTCGCAGTCGGCCTGGCTCTTACCTGGGGGAATTTTGGTGACACTTTTGGTAGAAAACGTATCTACATATCAGGATTTCTTTTGTTCGCAATCGGTTTACTGGTTTTAACATTCAGTACCAGTGTCACCCACCTAATTATCGGAAGAATTATCCAAGCTATCGGGCAATCCATGACAGTAACAAATGGATTTGCAATTGCGGTAGCCATGTTCCCAGAACGCCAAAGAGGGTTAGTTATCGGGCTTGTAGGGGCATCAGTTGGGGTAGGCTTATCTCTTGGCCCTATTTTCGGTGCTGTCATACTAGAGCAATTCGAGTGGAGAGCACTTTTCTGGACCAGGATCCCTCTAAGTTTACTAGCAATGGTGGTTGCAACAATTATAATTCCACAAGATCCAAAAATATCTCTTGAAAAAAAGAATTTTGACTACCGTGGCGCAATACTGCTCTTCATAAGTTTAACGTCTTTTTTGATATATATTAACCGGCTTCCTGTAGAACCATTAACAAGTCGCATGATGTATGTTCTCCTTACGACTTTCGTCATATCAACTGCTGCTTTCTTGTTGAATGAAATAAAGAGCCGTAGCCCGGTTTTAGAACTAAGGTTGTTCAAGAATCGTTTCCTAGCGGTGTCTCTTGCGGTGCATTTTTTACATTTTCTAGGATACATGTTCATAATTTTTCTAATACCATTTTTCCTATTACATGGAAAAAAGTTAGCTACCACTGAGATTGGTGTTTTATTAGCTTCAATACAAATTGTTAGACTGTTTATTGCACCAGCAGCAGGAATATTAACAGATAGTATAGGTGCTAGAAGAATGGCTACATTCGGGCTATTTATTACAACTACTGGATTCGTCTTAATGTCACAGTTTGACTCGAACACCAGTTTTCAACTGATCGCCATCGGCCTCATTATTACTGGGATAGGCGCCTCCATTTTCGACCCGTCTAATGAGCATGCAGTACTTGCTTCCATACCATCAGAAAAACTCGCATCAGGAACTGCTCTTACTACAACAGCAAGGCAAGTAGGTTTTTCAATAAGCACAACGATAGCTGGAACAATGTACGCCTACCGTTTAAAGCATTACGAATCATATCTAGATGATTCGACACTCTCGGTGACAACCGCATACCAAGAAGTAATTTTATTGGGACTTGTGATAATGGTAATCGCGACATTATTATCATATGCTCGCGGTGCACAGCAAAAGACCATTTGGTACACACATGAAAAAGAAATCGACTAGATTTATGAATACATTTATCATCAATACATCCAGAAATGTTGACATGATTTCAATATCTAACCTATTCTAGATTGGTTTGATTCTAGTTATTCAAATTTGATGGGGGAGAAAGTGGAGAATCCAAAGAGCAAAAACGAATGGATTGATAACGTATGGCGTCCAGCAGTTGAAAAACGAAAAGAAAGAGATACCAGTTTTTCGACTACCTCTGATATAGAAATAGAGCCGATTTATGGACCAGAGGATATACAAGATTCAAGCACTAATGATGAAATTGGTTACCCAGCACAATATCCCTATACCAGAGGTGTCCAGCCGACAATGTATAGAGGGCGACTTTGGACTATGAGGCAATATTCCGGTTTTGCATCAGCTCAAGAAACAAACAGCAGATACCAATATTTATTAGACCAAGGGCAAACAGGCCTTTCAATGGCTTTCGATCTACCTACTCAGACAGGATACGATTCAGATCACCCTATAGCTTTGGGGGAAGTGGGAAAAGTAGGAGTGCCAATATCCCATATGGAAGATATGGAGATCGTTTTCAACGACATCGATTTGTCCAAAGTCTCGACATCAATGACTATTAACGCTACCGCTTCAATTCTTCTAGCTTACTACATCGCTGTAGCAAAAAAACAAGGAGTACCCGCTAAAGATTTAAGAGGGACTATTCAAAACGATCTCTTAAAAGAATACGTCGCCAGAGGGACTTACATATATCCTCCAAAACCTTCTATGCGATTAATAACCGATTTATTTGCCTATTGCGCCTCTGAAACCCCAAACTGGAACACAATATCAATTAGCGGTTACCACATGAGAGAGGCGGGATGCACGGCTGTTCAAGAGATAGCGTTCACCCTTTCTCATGCGATCGCGTACGTAGAAGCTGCCATAGCAGCAGGACTAGAGGTAGACGACTTTGCACCGCAACTGGCATTCTTTTTTGTAGCGCAAAGTGACTTACTGGAGGAAGTAGCAAAATTCAGAGCAGCTAGAAGACTATGGGCAAAAATAATGGTTGAACGCTTTGGTTCAAAAAATCCAAGATCCCAAACTTTAAGATTCCATACTCAAACCGCAGGAGTAACGCTGACCGCCCAGCAGGTGGATAACAACGTAGTCCGATCAACACTTCAAGCTCTTTCAGCAGTATTAGGAGGCACACAGTCTTTACACGTAAATTCTAAAGATGAAGCTCTAGCGTTACCTACTGAGGAGGCAGTGACTGTGTCTCTTAGGACGCAACAAATATTAGCCCACGAGTCTGGCATAACAAATTCAATCGATCCTTTAGCTGGTTCCTATTTAATCGAAAACTTAACTAACCAATTGGAACAAGAAGCTAAAAAATATATAGAACAAATTGATAAACTTGGAGGGGCGGTCGTAGCCATCGAACAAGGGTTCCAACAAAGAGAAATTAATGAAGCGGCCTACCAAATGCAACTCGAGATAGAAAAGGGAAGCAGATTAGTCGTCGGAGTGAATGCATTCCAATCAACGGAGGAACCCCCTATAGAGATATTGCGAATTGATCCGAAAGAAAGCGAGAATCAGATTGCGCGTCTGAACCATGTCAAGGCTAAAAGAAACTCATCTGAAGTAGAAGCAGCGCTAGCTAATTTAAGCAAAGTCGCTAGAAGTGAAGACAACACTATGCCAGCAATAATTGAGTGCGTAGAGGCTTTGGCTACAACGGGCGAAATTAGTGACGTTCTGAGAGAGATATTTGGGGTCCAAAAAGAAATGGTAGTCTTTTAAGTTATGACCAGTAAAAATAGATAAAACAAATAAGGCAGGTTTTCGATAGATGTTTAAAAGAATTGACCACATAGGAATTGCAGTAAAAGATATATCCGAGGCTATAGAAAAATTTTCTACAGTATTAGGGCTAGAAGTAGCTAAACAAGAAGAGATAGAAGACCAACAGCTCATTGCTGCCCTAATACCCACAGCGAATGTAAGGTTTGAGCTCATGCAACCGACCGTACCTGATAGCGTGGTCGGTAAATTTCTGGAAAGACGAGGCGAAGGAATTCACCATATATGTTTTGAAGTAGAAGATATCGCAAATGAAATAGAAACGCTGCAATCAAAAGACGTACAAGTTATCGGGGGTAGCCCAAGAGAAGGATTTGTAGGGGAAATCGAATTTATTCACCCTAAGTCTGCAAATGGCGTTCTTACAGAAATCGCTGAAGTTACTTTACGGACACCTACCGAAACAACAACAAGTGTTCATCACCTTCTTATCGCAACTCTAGACCGCGATGCAGCTGTAGATAACTGGGTAAACAGTTTCAGTTTAAAGTTAAATAGAAAAGCCGAGCGTGATGATGCCCCATTAAAAACAGCGATGTTGGATGCAGGTAACTCGGAGATTGAATTCGTACAGCAAACAGCACCAACCGGACCAGTGATAAAACGTATAGAGTCTCAAGGGGAAGGTATATATGGCCTAGTCCTGGAAACGGATGATGCTAGCGCATTACAATCGAGAATCGAGAAGCATGGCATAAGAGTTATCGCAGATCAACAGGGTGAAAATGTGGCAAGATTAATACATCCTTTAGACTTTTTTGGGACCTTAATCATGTTCAACAATAAAAAGGATACATAATGTCAATAAACAAAATTAAACATGTTTCAATATTGGTAAATGATATTCATGCTGCAGCTTCGAAAATCGAATCGGTACTAGGTATTTCGCCTGAAGAAAACAGCTTAAAGACTATAAGTATCGGCCAAACAATATCAATTCCTACAAAGAATGCTAACATCCAACTTATATCACCATCTCCAGGAGAATCTGACGCAGCGGTGCTTCTTTCAACCAGAGGAGAAGGCCTATACGACATCTGTATGGCAACAGACGACCTTGAGTCTCTACAAAAGCATATCGAATCTTCAGGGGCCAAATCATCTATTCATGAAAATGAAATTTACAATAAGAAATCCATTTTGATGGAACCTGCGTCTACAGGCGGCACAAGGCTAAGTATTATTGAGGAGTCCGAAACCCCTCTTGACCCTAATATCGAGGTCTCTCTACATCATGTGACTTTAAGAACTGAAAATATGAAAAAAGACCTGGAACTATGGTCCAATTTGTTTAGAATGCGAGTAAAAAGAACCGCCATATCTGAAAGTTATGAGATGGACACTGGATGGCTCGATACACAAAATAGCGAAGTTGAATTCGCAGAACAACTAAATTCAACGGGTCCCGTCGCAAAAGCCATAAAGATTTTTGGCAGTGGTTTGCACGCCATAGTTATAGAGAATAATGATAGCTCGGTCATTGCTAAAAGGGCCGAAGATAGAAATGTTCGAGTTATCGTTGACAATGGAGATCCAGTTTTAACTGCCTTACACCCTTTGGATTTTGTCGGAACTCTCGTATTATTAACTGATGAAAATGCGAAACATGCCGGAGAAACAAAGTAATAGTAGTGAGGAGAATATTTCGTGTCTAGCACCACACCGAAAAGAATATTGATTGCCAAACCTGGCCTGGATGGCCACGACCGAGGCGCAAAAGTTGTCGCTAGAGGTTTGCGAGATGCAGGTTTCGAGGTCATATATACTGGCATAAGGCAAACCCCTGAAATGATAGTCCAAGCTGCTGTGCAAGAAGACGTAGACGCGATCGGCTTAAGCATACTTTCAGGAGCACATTTAGATCTATTCCCAACAATCGTGGAAGGCTTGAAAAATGCAGGCCTGGAAGATGTGGCGATTTTCGCTGGAGGAATAATACCCAAGCAAGATTATGACGAGCTTGAATCTCTAGGAATCAAAGGAATATTTGGCCCTGGTACGAGTCTTGGAGATATAGTCTCGTATGTTAATGGGATCTGATAGAGTTTTTTGACGGCCTAGGATCACTCCCTCTATAATTAAAAACAGTCATACAATTGAAAGAACACAACTTTTCGTGAAAATTAATATTGAATCCATAACTTCTGGGAAAATTGGTGAAAAATTCCAGCAAAATTTCACCTATAATATTAACTCGAGTAATAATAGGGTGGTTAAAGGCCAGATACTCGTTATGAAAACGAATTATGGTTTTGGAATCCATGCGGACTGCTCAACGATTCTACAGCGCACATGCGGCAGATGCTTGGACGATTTTGAATCGGCTCTGGAATTCAGTTTTGACGAACGGTTTTTGAAGGAAAGAGTTGAATCTATAGAAAATGAAGTGTCAAATACGGTGGATGCATTTACAATAGAAGCAGACGGTAATATTGACGTTTCACAAGCATTAGAACAATATTTAGTGTTAGAAACTCCGCTTAAAAGTATATGCAGGGATGATTGTAAAGGGCTATGCCAACAATGCGGATCAAATTTAAACAGAGATAAATGCTCTTGCGCACCTAGGCTTTCACATCCAGCGTGGGAAAATTTAAGAGATTTATGGGAAAATAAAAAAGAACCAGTCTAAGATAATCAATACTAGAGTAAATGGAGGAAACTAATGCCGCCACTTCCAAAAAGGCGAAGATCGAATACAAGGAATGCCAAAAGGCTTGCACATACCGCGATGAAATTGAAAAATTTATCAAGGTGCCCCGCATGTGATAATGCGAAGTTACCTCACCAAGCATGTCCATCATGTGGAACCTACAATGGGCGTCAAGTTGTTCAACCAAAGACAAGATCCACAAACGAAAATATCGAAGAATAGCAGAAAATGAAGGAGTTAAAAATATAATGTCGATCGCTTACTTATTTCCAGGCCAAGGGGCTCAAGCTGTTGGAATGGGCAAAGACGCATACGATTCCAACCAAAATGCTAAGTCAATTTTTGATGAAGCTGATTCATCACTAGGATTTTCATTATCAGATATCTGTTTTAATGGACCTGAGGATACACTTACACAAACCATCAACACCCAACCAGCAATACTAACTGCAAGCGTTGCAATGTTAGAAGCATCTCGATCCGTTTTGGCTGAAAAAGGATACTCTGAACCTTCATTTGTTGCAGGTCATAGTTTGGGAGAATATTCAGCTCTCGTTGCTGCAGGATCTTTAACATTCCAAGAGGCAGTTAAACTCGTTCGAGAGCGAGGTAAACTTATGCAAGCTGCTGGAGATGCATCAGAAGGTGCAATGGCAGCAGTGATGGGTATGGAGGAGTCAAAATTAGAAGAAATTTGTTCTGCAAATGGGGTAGATATGGCTAATTTGAATTCTACCGACCAGATAGTTATTAGTGGATCAAAATCCGGGATTGAAAAAGCACAAAAAATGGCAGAAGAAGCAGGTGCAAGAAGAGTCGTTGCTCTGAAAGTCAGCGCAGCTTTTCATTCTTCGTTGATGGATCCGGCCGTTCCTGGTATGCGAGATGCGCTTAACAAATCCGCGATAAAAGAGCCAAATATCCCCGTTGTAGCAAACGTAACTGCTCAACCTTTGAGTGACCAGCAAGATATATTAGAGGAACTAGCTAAACAGATTCGAAGTCCGGTCCAATGGTTTAGAACGATCCAGTATTTGGATGCCCAAGGTGTAGACACCTACATCGAAATAGGACCAGGACGAGTTTTAACCGGATTAGTAAAAAGAATACTAGGAGAAGCCCAGACAATTAATATATCTAACATGGAAGACCTGGAAAAATTAAGTGGCAGTTAAAATACCTACGGAAAAGGATGTATTAGTGATATCACATGCCGCGAAAAGGAAAGCTCGGCGTCTAGTACTCCAATCCATGTATGAATGGGACAGCGTTCGCCATAATCCTGTTACAGCTTTATCAAGACTAATAAACTTAGAAGAAGAGACTACTATTCAAGAGTTCGCTAGAGATTTGATGGAATCATACAGCGAGAAAAACCGTGAGATTAACGATTTGATCGCTGAATATGCTCCTCAATATCCCGTTAACCAATTGGCAATTATAGATAGAAATGTTTTGCGAATCGCCCTAACCGAAATAACCCAAGGTATGACTCCACCCAAAGCAGCGATTAACGAAGCTGTAACATTAGCTAAGTCTTTCGGCAGCGAAAAATCAGGTGGTTTTATCAACGGAGTCTTAGGAACAGCGGTTGCGCAACTTTGTCCTGACCTCTAATCTATAAATGTTAAATAAATATATATGGAGGTGGTTTAGGTGGCCACAGTTGCAGATAGGGTTATACAAGTTATTGTTGACCAACTAGGTATAGATGAAGGTGATGTGTCTTTAAAGTCATCATTTACCGAAGATTTGGACGCCGATTCGTTAGATATGGTGGAACTGGTAATGGGCCTTGAAGAAGAATTCAGCTCATCTGGAATAGAAATAGAAATCCCTGATGAGGAAGCAGAAAAGATTATTAACGTACAGGACGCAGTTTCATTCTTAAACAGTTTAGGAATAGAAGACGAATAGACATTTAAGGCGTAAGGTCCGCTGTTTCTTTTTTTAGATATTAGGTTGCATCATATGAGCATGGAATCAAGTCAAACTCGTTTAGAATTGATGGTGAGCGAAATGCGCTCTTGTCGAGCCTGCCCACTATCCTCCGAGCGAACTAATGTGGTTCCAGGCACCGGTCCTATTGATGCGGAAGTAATGTTTATAGGAGAAGCACCAGGAGCAAACGAGGATATTAAAGGCGAACCTTTTGTGGGGCAATCGGGAAAGTTATTAGATACCCTTCTATCCTCCATAGAATTAGATCGGGATTCCGTATACATTACTAATACAGTAAAATGTAGACCCCCCAATAATAGGGATCCGCTTCCATCCGAATTGGATACTTGCCAAGACCATTGGCTAGACGCACAAATCGCTCTAATTCAACCTAGAATAATAGTTCCTTTAGGAAGACATGCTCTAAATAGAATATTACCGGGAACAACAATAGGGAAAAGCCATGGGAAAACGTTCCATAAATTAGGTTTTACAATATACCCAATTTATCATCCTGCCGCAGGTCTCAGGCAAATTAGATATAAGGAGCTTCTGATAGAAGATTTTAAAAACTTGAAAACCTTGTTAGGTAGTAAACAAGAACCTAGTAAAGAATCTAAGCACAATGCAACAAATCAAAATGAATTATTAACAAACGAAAACCAACAAATAAATCTGTTTTAATAAAGGCACAAATACAAATGGAAAATATAAAAATCATACCTTTTGGCGGTCTCGGCAAAATAGGCAAGAATATGCTTGCACTTGAATTAAATAACTCTATATTAATTATCGACTGTGGTGTTATGTTCCCGGACGAAACCATGCACGGAGTAGATGTTGTTATTCCAGACTACGAATACCTTGAAAAAAGGAAAAACTCAATCGAGGGAATAGTTATCACCCATGGTCATGAGGATCATATAGGAGGGCTTCCTCATATACTTCCGCAGCTACAAGCACCTGTATATGGAACCGCCTTATCAATGGGTCTTGTTTCAGCGAAACTGAAAAATACAAAGTCAGTCAAAAAAAACCTTGTCAACACCGTAGAACCAGGAGAACCTTTTGATTTAGGACCATTCAATATAACCCTTTTTAACGTCAACCACAGTATCCCAGATGCGGCCGGAATTATAATTAAAACTCCTCTGGGAACAATCGTCCATACTGGAGATTTCAAACTTGATCACACTCCAGTTCATGGTAAGCCAACCGACTTCCATCGAATTTCTGAGGTTGGAGATTCTGGAGTTTTACTATTACTCTCTGATTCAACATATGCCGATACACCTGGCTACACACCATCAGAGGAAATTGTCGGAAAAAGCCTGGATAGAATTATTGGGGAAGCTCCTTCTAGGGTGATTGTAGCTAGTTTTGCGTCACTAATTTCTAGAATTCAGCAAATTGGTAACGCAGCTGTAAACCATAATAGAAAGATGGGAATAGTTGGTCGCAGTATGATAGATAACGTACGGTTAGCAACGGAAATGGGGTTCTTAAATCTGCCTTCGGGAACCATTTTATCTGATAATCAATTAAAATCTCACCCTCCAGAATCAACAATAATAATGACAACTGGAGCACAAGGTGAACCAACATCTGCGTTAGCCAAGATGTCTACAAATCAACATCCTAGCGTGACGATCCAACCCGAAGACACCATAATACTCTCCTCAAACCCAATACCTGGTAATGAAACATCCGTGGCCCGAACAATAGACAATTTATTCAAGTTAGGTGCCAATGTTTTATATAGCCGTGTGGAGCAAGTACATGTTAGGGGTCACGCCAGCCAAGAAGAGTTAAAATTATTACTCCGACTAGTTAAACCTAAATTTTTCATTCCAATCCATGGAGATCATCGACATCTCGTGCATCATTCACGCTTAGCCCAGTCAGTAGGCATGTCGGAAAAAAGTATATTTGTTATGGAGAATGGCGACGTTTTAGATATTAATTCGAAGCATAAAGCTAAAATTGTTAATAAAATACCTCTACGTGATAACTATGTCGATGGAAAAGAAACAGGCAAGATTACCAACAAGATCCTAAAGGACCGAGCCAACCTTTCAAAACAAGGTGTATTCTCTATTTCAATAGCACTTGATATTGAAACAGGTGATTTAGTAGGAAACCCAGAAATAACTTCAAAAGGGTTTATAGAAACCGAAGAATCCGTTAGCCTAATCGAAACCGCTTGTGAGATTGTTGAAGATGTATTAGATTCTATCGAAGACAAGAGTGATCTAAATCAAATGGAGAGAAAAATATCTGAACAGGTATCGAATTTTCTTTATAAACAAACGAGAATGAGGCCTGTAGTAATCACCACCTCTGTGGAAGTCTAATTGATATTTTTACAGAAGCATAAAAGTAGCTTTGGGGGGGGTAAAAAATGACGACACCACTAGATAAGGAAAATGATGGGGCTTTAAGCCATCTTAGGATACTAGAATACGGAGATATTCCGGCCTCGTATGCAACCAGATGGCTTGGAGATTTAGGCGCTGACGTTATTAAGATTGAGAAACCCGGTGGTGACGGCGCGAGAATGCTTGGACCGTTTTCCGGAAATGTTCCTGATCCAGAGAAGAGCCTAACTTTTATAAATGCAAATCTAAATAAACGATCCATAGTTCTGGATCTAGAAAGTTCAGAAAAAGATAAAGAAACGTTTCTAAAATTAATAGCTAGCGCGGATGCTTTTGTTGAATCGACCCATCCAGGAACATTCGATGGTTGGGGCCTTTCACAAGAGGTTTTACTAAATGCAAACAGAAATCTTGTAACCACTTCGATAACCCCTTTTGGACAAACTGGTCCGTACTCAAAATACCGAGGTTCTCACGGGGTTGTTGAAGCACTTGCAGGTTTCATGAGTGCCCACGGGGATGACAACATGCCACCGGTAGTTACTCCTAACCATATTACTTATCAAGTGGCAAGCGTCCATGGTGCTTATCTAACACTTGCAGGAATCCGCCATAGTAAAAGATCTGGTAAAGGCCAACAAATAGACCAATCGATTCAAGAAAGTATTACCTATATGGGCTCTAGTGCAGTAGCAAGATATACGGATAGAAGTGAGATTGTGGAGCGAAATGGAGCGAAACCACAAGGAGGAGCTTCTAATATTTTTCGTTGCAAAGATGGGAAATATATCTATATATCAATATACATACTTCCCCACTGGCACAAAATAACAAGGGAATGGATGGAAGATCCTGTACTATCAGGAGAAGAATGGGATGACGCTCAATATAGAGGAGATAATGGCGACGTTATAAATGTACTTTTACAATCATTTATTGAACAATTTGATGCTGCAGATTTCGTCGCACAATGTCAAGAACGTGGGTTACCGTGTTCGCCTGTGAATACTCCTGGAGAATTCATGAACAGCGAACAACTCAAATCGAGAAATTGGATACAAACTCTTCACCATCCAGTAATTGGTGAATACCAAGCTCCTGGGTTCCTATTTAAGATGGACAAAACACCTATGCGAGCATGGAAGCATTCTCCAACTTTGGGCGAGCATCAAAAAGAAATACTTGCAGAAATAGAAAACCTTGAAACAAAAAAAGAAACTCACCAGAATACTGAACTTGTATCTCCAGAAGCCCCTATGCTTAGTGGCATCCGTGTCGCTGATCTTACGCGTTTCTTTGCGGGTCCTATAGGCACCATGTTTTTGGGGTTTTATGGAGCCGAGGTCATAAAGCTAGAGAGTGAGCTATTAGTAGCAAACCGCGACCAAGTTTTATACCCCGATATGAATAGAAATAAGTTAAGTGCGACTTTCGATCTAAGGAATGACCAAGGAAAATCTTTGTTAGATGAACTTTTGAAAAAAAGTGATGTTCTAATCGATAATTTCTCCCCTCGTGTTATAGACCGCTTGGGATTTGGTTGGGACCGAGTTCGAACGATTAACCCTGGGATAATACAAATTACAGCACCTGGAATGGGCCTAGACGGGCCTTTAACGAACTGGGTAACATGGGGGAATCAGCTTGTTGCATACACCGGGCTAACTCATATGTGGGCCTTTGAAGAGTCATCAATGGATGCTCATGGAAAACTGGTTGTACCAGATTATTTAGGCGCTTCTCTTGTCGCTTTATCCTCGATAGCAGCTATCGAATATCGTGACAGAACTGGGATTGGCCAATTCATCGAACTTGCCCAAGTTGAAGCGCAAGGAGCAATAATGGGGCCTTCCATATTGGATGCAACAGTTAACAAAAACGAATGGGATGCTTCAGGATATGGGGAAATATTAGGAGATCATTACGCTCCCTACGGTGCATACCCTTGTAAAGGGGATGATAATTGGATTGTTGTAGCTGTATCTGAAGAATCAGAATGGGAAGGCTTAGTCAATGCTCTTGGAAATCCCACATGGATTAATGATGAAAAGTATTCCTCTTATGAAAAGCGCAAGGAAAACCAAAAAGAGTTGGATGCGCAAATAGGTGCGTGGAGTTCCGAATACACCCGGTATCAAGCTATGCGTATACTCCAGAATAACGGAGTACCAGCTGGTGCCGTGTTAAATGGAGAAGATCTTTACAGTAATATACATTTAAGAAAAAGAGGACACATTGTAGATATTCACGAACCTCCGTGGGGAGACCTATCACACCAAGGACTCCCGGCAATCCCAGGAATGTCAGAGGCTCACGCAGATGGCTTGCCACCTTGGATCGGAGACCACAACAATTATGTTTTTGGAGAAATACTAGGAATGACAGACAAAGATATAAATGAGGGTATCAACTCAGGCGCAATCAACTAAATAGTATTTGCTCTTTTTTTGCAAATTAAACCTACTCTTAGATAAGACGGAGGTGACAAATGCCAGAAAATACAAATGAAAATGCTAGGGGGGCGCTGAGTCACTTACGCATCTTAGAATATGGTGGCATTCCTTCGTCCTATGCAACCCGATGGCTGGGCGATTTAGGCGCAGATATCATTAAAATTGAACCGCTTGAAGGCGATCCCAATAGATTACTGCCGCCTTTTGCCAATAATATAGAAGATTCTGAACGAAGCCTAAGTTTTATCAATGCAAATCTAAACAAGAGATCTGTTGTCCTCGATATAGTAGGCTCCCCTGAAGACAGGGAAACGTTTTTGCAGCTTATAGAAACTGCAGATGCTCTTATCGAATCAACCAATCCAGGATACCTAGAAGAACTAGGCTTAGACCAAGAAATCCTCTTAGGAAAAAATAAAAGGTTAGTTACAACATCCATAACGCCATTTGGAGAAACTGGCCCTTACTCAAACTATAAAGGGTCCCAAGCGATTGTGGAGGCGCTATCCGGGTTTATGTCAGTTCACGGTGATGACCTAATGCCCCCTGTAGTAACTCCAAATCACATAACCTATCAATTAGCTGGAGTACACTCATCATATTTAACACTTGCAGGCATAC
The DNA here is from genome assembly GCA_045562535.1 of Dehalococcoidia bacterium. Classification (GTDB taxonomy): domain Bacteria; phylum Chloroflexota; class Dehalococcoidia; order UBA6926; family UBA6926; genus UBA6926. The sequence continues at coordinate 108,485 of JBJKVP010000008.1, forward strand.
GTCATGCTAGACGATCAGGACACGGCCAAAAAATCGATCAAGCGTTAACAGAAAGTATCTCCTACATGGCTATGAGCGCCATTGCGCGGTACTCGGGAAGAAATGAAGTGCTGAAGCGCCATGGGATAAAAGGGCAAGCAGGCGCTTCTAATATTTTTCGGTGTAAAGATGGGAAATATATATATATGTCAATATTCATTGTTCCTCATTGGCATAAAATCACAAAGGAATGGATGGAAGATCCACTACTATCAGGGATTGAGTGGGATGACCCGGACTACCGCGAAGAAAACGCAGATGTAATAAATATGGCGATGAAAGATTTTGTAGGCCAATTCACATCGGAAGATTTTGTAGATCAATGTCAGAAAAGAGGCCTTCCTTGCGCCCCAGTGAATACGCCTGGCGATTTTATGCAAAGCGAGCATTTAATACAGAGAGAATGGGTACAAAAGATCGATCATCCCATTATAGGTGAATATGAGGCCCCGGGATTTCCATTTAAAATGGAAAAAACCCCCATGAAAGTTTGGCGCTCTTCTCCAACACTAGGACAACATCAGGATGAAATCATAAATGAACTAAGTAAAAGACCCAGAAAAAATAGAAATGCAATCCCTCAAGAAAAATTAGAACCCAAAGATAGTCCGATGTTAAAGGGTATCCGGGTAGCGGACCTTTCCAGATTTTTTGCGGGTCCGATAGGCACTATGTTTATGGGGTTTTATGGTGCAGAGGTAATAAAGCTCGAATCTGAATTACTGGTCGCAACTAGAGAGGGTGTCCTATACCCTGATATGAATCGAAATAAGCTAAGCGCAACATTTGATTTGAGGAATAGTGATGGCAAATTACTATTAGAAGCTCTACTAAAAGAGAGTGATATTTTTATCGATAATTTTTCCCCTAGAGTGATTGATCGGTTAGGTTTTGGGTGGGACAAAACAAAAACCATCAACCCTGGATTAATACAAATAACTGCGCCTGGTATGGGGCTAGATGGACCACTTACAGACTGGGTCACTTGGGGAACTCAGCTACTAGCATACACAGGGATGATACATATGTGGGGGCACGAAGAATCACCTATGGAATCACACGGTAAAATAGTTATACCAGATTATTTAGGTGCAGCAGTTGTTGCGTTATCCTCACTTGCCGCGATAGAGTATCGCGACTTAACCGGTGAAGGCCAGTTCATTGAATTAGCACAACTAGAAGCTCAAGGAGCACTGATGGGACCGTCTATCCTAGATAGCACAGTAAATAAAAAAGAATGGGATGCACAAGGATACAACGAAGTACTCGGTCAACAATATTCGCCCTATGGCGCTTACCCTTGTCTTGGAGAAGATGAATGGATTGTCATAGCTGTAGAAACCGAAAAAGAGTGGCAAGGATTGAAAATTGCGTTGGGTGAACCAAAGTGGGTTAATGACAAAAAATTTAACTCTAGTAAAGATAGGAAAACTAATAGAAAAGAGCTAGATTCAAATATTGCTAATTGGTCTTCTTCTCACTACCCTCATCCATTGATGCACCTTCTTCAATCTTTAGGAGTGCCAGCAGGAGTTATGCTCAAAGGAGAACACCTTTTGAACAACCAACAAATGAGATCCAGATCTCATGTAGTCGATAACAACCAAGCCCCATGGGGGAAGTTATCACATCAAGGATTACCTGGAATACCGTCAATGTCTGTATCTTGGGCTAATGGTAGAACGCCCTTAATGGGTGATGATAACGATTATGTATTCCAAAAAATACTAGGCCTATCAAACAAGGAAATAAAGAAATTCAAAAATTTAGGAGCAATCAAATAATTAAACCCAGTGTTTAGTAATTAGCCACCCATCACCGATTCTAATTCTCGAAGATATCTGAAAGGATAGATCCCTGTTTCGTGAGCATCAGACCACAAAAATTGAACAGCATAACGCCCGATACTCATCCAATCTATTGCTATAACATCTTCGGGTACATCTTTTTCAAATACTACTCTTTGGTTCGTTCCTTCTAAAACGCAAATAGCACAGGGGCAATTACCCCGAAGGAATCGGTAGGGAAATGCGCTTCCTCTCCCATCTGACCAAACTACATGTATACCGTCAGGTTCAAGCCTGAGATGTTTAATTTGAGGAGGCGTTTGGTTTTCTGCTGAGCTCACTGTGTTACAGCTCCTAACGAAGCTGACGAGACCAATTTAGCATATTTCGCTAGAGCTCCAGTTGAGTGCTTAGGATCAGGTGCTACCCAATTATCTAGTCGATTCTGTATTTGGTCTTCTGTAAGATCTACTTCAATTTTTCGATTATTTATATCTAGGGAAATGAGGTCTCCATCTTCGATAATTGCCAAAGTTCCTCCAACCATAGCTTCAGGTGCCACGTGGCCTACTGCTATTCCGTGAGTGCCTCCTGAAAACCGCCCATCCGTCAGTAAAGCTACCTTTTCTCCCAAACCTTGCCCCGTTATAGCTGCTGTAACACCAAGCATTTCCCTCATACCTGGGCCACCTTTAGGACCTTCGTATCGAATTACAACGACATCGCCTGCCACAATCTCTTGATTTTGAACCGCTAAAAAAGCGTCCTCTTCGCGATCAAAAACTTTTGCTGGTCCAACATGTTTTTTCACAGAGGTTCCAGCAGTTTTAATAACTGCTCCTTCTTCAGCTAAGTTTCCCGACAAAATAACAATACCTCCAGTTTTTTCAATCGGATCAGTAAGATTATGAATAATTTTCTTTGTTTGGCTCATATTGGTATCAATAAGTTCCAAATTTTCTGATATGGAGCTACCCGTTACAGTGGGCAGATTCCCATCAACGTAACCAGCTTCGATCAGTCTATCCAGCACAAAGCTTATACCGTTCAGTTTATCCAAATCAGCCATTACATACTCACCGCCTGGTTTCATATCTGCAATTAAAGGGGTACGGTCACTGATTGTCTGAAAATCTTCCATATCAAGTGGTATCCCGAGTTCATGTGCTATGGCAAGCAAATGCAGTACAACATTAGTTGAACCACCCATAGTCATAGCAGTAGTAATGCCATTCTCTATGGATTCTCTTGTGATCAAATCACTAGGTTTAAGATCATCTTTCACTAGCTGAACAACAGCTTCACCGCTCTGAAAAGCTAGCTCTTCGCGCCTTGGATCAATGGCGGGTATCGAAGAATTACCGGGAAGCGATAGTCCCATCGATTCAAAGACTGAAGACATCGTATTTGCTGTAAACATACCACCACAAGAACCTTCACCCGGGCACGCACATTCCTCTAATTCTTGCACCAAAGTTAATGGTATAGTGCCTGCGGCATGGGCCCCCACAGCTTCGAAAACATCCACAATCGTGACATCTTTACCTTGATGCTGGCCGGGCATAATGGTTCCACCATACAGAAATACTGAGGGGATATTAGTTCTGGCCATAGCCATCACGGAACCCGGCAAAGATTTATCACATCCCGCTAACGTCACCATTCCATCCAATGCTTCAGCCATGGCAACTAATTCAAAGGAATCAGCAATAACCTCTCTACTCACTAAGGATGCTTTCATACCTTCGTGACCCATCGAAATTGCATCAGATACAGCTATTGCAGTAAATTCTATAGGAGTTCCACCAGCTGCCCTAATGCCGTCTTTTACATGCTTAGCAAGCCTACCTAAAGCCAGGTTACACGGAGTAACTTCATTAGCGGTTGAAGCTACGCCTATCAAGGGTTTCTTTAAATCCTCCGGAGTAAATCCCATTGCGTAAAACATCGACCTATGGGGAGCACGTTCAACCCCTTCGGTGACTTGCCAAGATCGAGGCTTATTCTTTAAATAATCTGATTCCATTGCTAGCAACCCTCCCAATTCGTATTCTAAAACGTTACCATTTTCATCGTAATCTAACAAATAATCTTCAGAGTCAGTTCTTCTTTGTTGTTACTATTAATCTATTTGCATTAATTGCACTGTATTACCGTCTAAATCTAAAAAGGTTGCGATCCAACCACCCCAGGACTCTTTTTCTGGAGACCGAATAAAAGGAATACCAAGTTCTGATAGGCGACTATAATCAGCAAAGATATCACTGGTAGAAAAATTGAGCATGATTCGAGAAGTGTCTTTGTTGGACCCTTTTACGTCTGGGTGGAGTCCTCCAATACTAAACCTGAACCCGGGATGCGGCTCAAATGCCGTGAAATCACCTTTCTCACTAACAGGGACTAAACCTAACTTACCAGAATAAAAATCTGCCAGTTCCTTTGGCCTTTCAGACCAGACAATTACCCCAATAATGTCACTAGCCATTCTTATTAATCCTCATCCAATTGAAGCAAGGATAAAAATGCTTCTTGGGGTACCTCTACTCGTCCAACTCTCCTCATCCGTTTTTTACCTTCTGCTTGTTTTTCTAGCAACTTCCGTTTTCTCGTAACATCTCCACCATAGCACTTTGCCAGAACATTCTTTCTTATAGCACGTACAGTTTCCCTTGAAATAATTTTCCCTCCTATGGCTGCCTGAATCGGTATATCAAACATCTGCCTTGGTATAGTTTCTTTTAATCGAGATACCAAAGCTCTTCCCCGGTAATAAGAGTTGTCCTTATGACATATGAGACTTAATGAATCCACTGGTTCCTCATTAACTAATATTTGTAACTTCACTAGATCAGATTCACGATTCTCTATGAATTCATAATCAAGCGAAGCATAGCCTTGTGTTCTAGACTTTAGCTGGTTGAAGAAATCGATTAACATTTCTGATAGGGGCATCTCATATTGAAGCAATACTCTTGCCTGGCTCTCATCCACACTTGATGATGTTTGAATATATTCCATTGTTTTGTACACACCACGGCGGTCTGACATCAATTCCATAACGGGCCCGACCATACCATTCGGAGTTATGATTGACGCTCTGATCCAGGGTTCTTTGGCAGATTGAATTAGATTAGAACTCGGAAAATCCGCTGGATTATGAATAATATCAAAGCTCCCGTCTATTCTTTCAATTTCATATCCCACACTAGGCGCAGTTACAATTATTTCGATATCATATTCTCTCTCAAGGCGTTCCCTAACAATATCCATGTGTAACAGGCCCAAAAACCCGCAACGGAAACCGAAACCCAATGCCGAACTATTTTCAGGTTCATACGATAAAGCAGCGTCGTTAAGCTGTAACTTCTCTAAAGCGTCTCTTAATTCATCATATCTCGATCCCTCTGAGGGAAACAAACCAGCAAAGATCATGGATTTAAGTGGCCTATATCCTGGCAGAGGATCGGACGCACCATTCTCCATAAGTGTGATAGTATCACCTACTCTACATTCCCTAACATCCTTTAATCCCGTAGCAATATATCCAACTTCCCCGCAAGACAACCCTTCATCTACAGGAAGCAACCATGGAGAGAAAACACCAATTTCCAAAGGTTGAATTAACTTACCATTAGACATGAGTTTCAAATCAACTGCATCAGGTATAGAACCATCAAAAACTCTAACGTATGCGATAACTCCCTTATATTGATCATATTTTGAGTCAAACACCAAAGCCCTAAGTGGACTTCGCTCATTTTGATCGGGAGGACTAACTTTTTCAATTATTGACTCTAAAATATCGTCGATTCCCACTCCTTCCTTTGCAGAAGCTAGTAATATATCTTCTGGGGGTATCGCAAGGGTGTCCCCTAACTCTTCCGTTACCTCGGATGGCCTCGCACTCGGAAGATCAACCTTATTAATAACGGGCACTATATTTAATCCTAGTTGATTTGCAAGAAACGTATTCGCTAGTGTTTGTGCTTGAATTCCTTGTGAAGCATCAACAACCAAAATTGCTCCTTCACAAGCAGCCAAACTGCGAGAAACTTCATAACTAAAATCTACGTGGCCCGGAGTGTCAATCAGATTAAACTGATAAGTTAAACCATCTCTAGCTGTATACATCATCTTTACAGCTTGGGCCTTAATTGTTATTCCGCGCTCTCTTTCCAGTTCTAACTGATCCAAAAGCTGATCCTGCATAGACCTTTGATCAACAGTACGGGTACTCTCCATCAAACGATCTGCAAGAGTAGATTTTCCATGATCAATATGCGCAATTATAGAAAAATTTCTTATTAGATCGGTTCCATTACTATGCTTGTTCATTATATATTTGTTTCCTAAAATCAATTAAATATTCTGGAGGTTCTATGGCGGAATCAAAAAAGGTACTCGTGATCCAGCATTCTGACAAAGAAACTCTTGGTATCATCGGCACTCAACTCACAGACTCCGGTATAGATTATTCTTACGTAAGACCATTCTCTGGAGAAAAACTTCCAGCTGACTTAAACGTGCTATCAGGGTTAATTATACTTGGAGGCCCCCAAAGTGCATACCAGGAAAACGAATTTCCATATCTATCTGATGAAAAAACATTTTTGAAAAACGCTATAACTCAAAATCTCCCTGTACTTGGAATATGTCTAGGTAGTCAACTCATAGCAGAAATTTTAGGTTCTAAAATTATTCCAGGCCCTCAAATGCAAGTTAACTTTCAGCCAATATATTTTACTGACTGGTTCGTTAATAAACTGAAACCCTCGAGTGTCCCAAGCTACCCAGTCCATGCTCTACATTGGCATAAAGACATATTTAATATGCCTCCGGAGGTCTCAATTTTAGCATCATCAGAGAATACACAAATAGAAGGGTTCGTTTGGAAAAATAATGTTTGGGGATTGCTTTTCCATTTAGAGCCAGAATTAACTCAAATCGAAGATATGGTGACTCATTTTGAAGAGGATTTATTAGAGGGGAATACATCAAAACTAGAGGTGCTCAGATTAGCAGAGCAATACTTGAGTGAAACACACAAGGCTGGCAAAGCAATATTTTCTAATTGGATTAAATATATTAGTTAATAATTAACAAGCAAAATAATCTAGTCCTCGTTCAGAATGTCGCTCACTGGAGATACTCCGTTGGAGCCAATCTCGTCAGCCAATTCTTGAACGCTTTTATTTAATATTGGATGGATTTGCTCCGGTATCAGCTCGCTGAGAGGCTCAAGTACAAAGGCTCTTTCATGCATTCTTTCATGGGGCAAAATTAATTTATCACTTCTCGATACAAAAAGCCCTCCTCTTTCGTATCCATATAACAGTAAATCAATATCTATTGTACGAGGCCCGTTAACAATATTTCTGGTTCTACCACCTTTCAGTTCGATCTCCAATATATGGTCCAAAATCTGGTCTGCAGATAAGTTGGTTGATCCTACAACTGCAGCATTCAAAAATAGAGGCTGCTCAACATAGCCAACAGGCAAAGTTTCATAAACACGGGAATAGATGGTATTTCTCAGCAATTTTTCAAGTTCATTCCGTGCTGACTTTAAGTTTCGCTCTCGAATCCCAAGGTTAGTGCCCAATGACAAAGCCACCCACGAATTACTCATGTGAAAACCTATTAACAATTATAAAATTAATAATCAATTTCAGATTGCACCTCAATTTGTAGTAACCGATCAGATAATTTGATTTCTTGTAGATAATCTAATTATTGCGTCCGACATCTTTGCGATTCTCACCATGTACTCGACATCGTGCACACGAATTATATCGACCCCTTTTGATATCCCAATAGCCATGGTAGCAGCGGTTCCTTCTACACGCTGATCATCAGGTAAATTTAACACTTTACCTATCGTAGATTTTCTTGATGTGCCCAAAAGCAATGGGTAAGGCAATTTAGATTTGAGGGTATCGAGGTTGTTCAACAAATCTAAATTATGAGTAACAGTCTTACCAAAACCAAATCCTGGATCGACAATGATTTTATCTTTTGGGACTCCTGCTAAACTTGCTTTCAAAACACTTTCTTCTAGAGATTGAGCAATTTCTTCTATAAGATCCGTATACTCTATTGTTGACTGATTGTGCATCAATATAATATAACTCGCGTATTTAGCAGCTATAGAAGCCATTTTAGGATCGAATTTTAATCCAGTTACATCGTTAATTATTGTAGCTCCAGCTAACACCGCAGCCTTTGCAACATTTGGCTTGAATGTATCTATTGAAACAGGAACCCCTAGCCTACTTATTTGTTCGATAACTGGAACCACACGTTCTATCTCTACTTCTTCTGAAATAAGTTCATAAGAATTCGCAGGTTGTGTTTCACCAGAGACTGTTGATTCAACCGTAGCAGAGTACAAAGGGCGTGTAGACTGACCACCAATATCAATAATGTCTGCACCCTGTTCAACGTATTTGGTTGCCATCTTGATAGCAGAATCATGGCTATCAAAACCATCTCCAGAAAAGGATTCAGGAGACATATTAATGATTCCCATCACATAGGTTTTATTTCCAAATTGCATTTTCTCACTCATATTTACTTATTCCAGATCAATCATCATAGTAGATCTTGTACCTTTATCAATAACTTTTACAGATATTCATAACTATTATAGGCTTGTCACCTTCTAACTGGCTCTGCTACCATCCAATGATAAACGTATTTCAATATTGATTTAGAGATTTAATACACTAATTATGACTATGCAAGATAAACTTGATGAACTATCTCGGCGTCGATCTGCCTCAGCCCAGGGTGGGGGTGAAGCGGCAATCGAAAGACAGCACGCCCGCGGAAAACTGACCGCTCATGAACGAATAAATCGACTTTTAGATCCCGGAACTTTTATCGAACTAGACCCCTTTGTTACTCACGATGTAAACGAGTTTGGAATAGCAGAAAGAAAAGTACCAGGTGATTCCGTCGTTACAGGTTATGGAAAAATTGATGGGAGAACAGTTTTTGTATATGCCTTTGACTTCACTGTTTTGGGAGGAACCATGTCACTCGTGGCCTCAAAAAAAACCATGAAAGTTCAAGATTTAGCTCTGAAAACCGGATCCCCTATTATAGGGATAATGGATTCCGGCGGCGCCCGAATCCAAGAAGGGGTAGATAGCCTCTGGGGTGTAGGGCAAATTTTTCAAAGGAATGTTTTATCCTCAGGTGTAATCCCTCAAATAAGTCTCATTATGGGACCCGCTGCTGGTGCTGCAGTTTATAGCCCTGCCCTCACTGATTTCATTATAATGGAAAAAGGCGTAGGGCAGATGTACATAACTGGTCCTGACGTAATAAGGACCGTTACAGGTGAGGAAGTAACACACGAGCAGTTAGGTGGTGCTGACGCCCACACTACGCTCAGCGGTGTAGCACATTTTGGTACTGAGGGAGAAGAAGAAAGCCTAGATCTCGCCAGAGATTTGCTCAGTTTTCTACCATCCAACAATTTAGAGGAGCCTACTGTATCAGATACAGGGGATAATCCGAACAGATTAACTCCAGAATTAATTGACCTAGTTCCGGATGACCCAAACCAACCCTACGACATGAGAGATTTCATCGATTCCATAGTGGATATAGGTGGAGGTTTCTTAGAAGTACACCAAGCATGGGCTCAAAATATTATCGTAGGTTTTGGCAGATTTAATGGTAAAACCACAGGTATCATTGGTCAGCAACCTATGGTGATGTCAGGAGCATTAGACATAAAAGCTGCTATAAAAGCTGCTAGGTTTGTACGGTTTTGTGATTGTTTTAATATACCACTGGTTACCTTGACTGATGTCCCGGGCTATTTACCAGGGGTAGATCAAGAGCATAATGGAATAATAACCCACGGTGCCAAGCTCTTGTATGCCTACACTGAAGCTACAGTACCAAAAATAGGAGTTGTGACCAGAAAAGCATATGGTGGGGCTCTTATTGTTATGTCGTCCCAAATGCTTAGAGGCGACATAAACTATGCTTGGCCCGCTGCAGAAATGGCTGTAATGGGTTCCGAAGGAGCAGCAAATATCATTTTTAGAAACCGAATCAGAGAGTCGGAGGATTCTGAAATGGAAAGAAAGCTTGCTACTCAAGAATACCAAGATCAGTTTGCAAATCCATATGTAACGGCTAGCAAAGGTTATATAGAAGATATCATAGACCCGGCGGACACTCGAAAAATGATAATTAGCGCACTATCAATGCTAGAAAACAAAACAGATTCCGTTCCATCAAAAAAACATGGAAACATACCGCTTTAAAATGACTAGCATTAAACTCGATACGGATTTTATAGACGAAGAGCTTGGAGCTGCCATATTAAGCGCTATTAGTGATTATGAAGAAGAATTACGGCTAAGAAATTTAAGTGGCCATACAAACAAATGGAGAATGCAAGGACGGTTGTCACTAATGTCGAACAGGTCTCCCTTAGTCTCAAAATACCGAAGACAACCAGGACACAACCTAATGCTCAATAATAATTATCGGAGATCTTTTTAATGGATCCAAAAGATATTTTTCGTAATTCAGATTCTAAAATTCAGGTGACTGATGTGACCCTACGTGACGGGCATCAATCGATTATGGCTACTAGAATGCGTACGGATCATATCAAACAAATGATCGGGATGCTTGATGATATTGGATTTGCAGCTCTAGAGGTTTGGGGAGGCGCGACATTTGACGTAATGACCAGATACCTAAATGAGGATCCTTGGCAACGAATTCGGGATCTTAAAAAGGTAGCACCAAAAACACCTTTCATGATGCTATTACGAGGTCAAAATCTGGTTGGGTACAGGAACTATCCTGACGACGTAGTTAAAGAGTTTGTTAGGCACTCTGCAAAATCAGGAATAGATATATTTCGCGTCTTTGATGCACTCAATGATCATAGAAATTTCGAATCTTCCTTTGAAGCGATTCAAGACGCAGGGAAGCATATTCAAGGAACAATCTGTTACTCGGTAACAGAAAAACACATGGGTGGCCCGGTATTTACATTAGAGTATTTTGTGGAAAAAGCTAAGATTATTGAAAAAATGGGAGCGGATTCCTTATGTATTAAGGATATGGCAGCACTCTTGTCGCCTTACGATGCTTACGAGTTAGTTAGTGCTTTAAAAGATGCAGTTTCGATACCTATAGAATTACATGCCCACTATACCTCAGGTATGGGCCAGATGACCCAACTAAAAGCAATCGAAGCTGGCATAGATATTGTAGATACAGATCTAACTCCGTTATCACTACGAACAGCACACCCCCCACTTGAACCGCTGATTGTCACGCTAGACCAAACCGACAGAAAAACTGGCTTTAATCTTAATACGGTGATTGACGCTAGTGATAAATTAGAAAACCTATTACAAGAACATTACTCTGATTTTATGGCTCCATCTAAGTTCAGCACAATAGATACTAGCGTATTAACCCACCAAGTGCCTGGGGGGATGACTTCTAACCTTCTATCACAACTTGCTGAAGCAGATGCGTTAGAGAAGCTTCCAGCAGTTTTAAAGGAGCTGCCCAAAACTAGAAAAGACCTGGGATACCCTCCCCTTGTGACTCCCTCAAGTCAAATAATCGGTATACAAGCGGTTCAAAATGTTCTTTTCGGACGATACGAGATGGTAAGTCAACAAATAAAAGATTATGTATACGGACTATACGGGCAACCACCCTTACCTATGAATAAACGTGTGGTTAAAAAAGTGCTCAAGGGGTATGAAAGAGGTGAAACCCCAACAAAAGAAAAGCCTGCAGATATTCTTGAGCCTGAACTTGCAAAAGCAAGAGAAGATATAAAAGAAATTTCCTCCGATGAAGGAGACGTTCTTATTTATGCGCTGTACCCAGTAACTGGTCTGCAATTTCTTCGCTGGAAACATGGAATAGATGATGCACCAAAGCAAGACTCCTACAATACAAAAAACTCACAAGAGTCTTTGGAAAAAGATACGGTTAAACTACCTGTTGGGCCTGGAGCAAATTCTAGATCATACAAAGTTTACGTGGGAGAAAAAGAATTCGACATAATAGTAGAATCTTCGAGTTCAACTAGCCCGCGAATTAGAAGCTTTAGAGATCCTAATCAAGGAGGCCGACCGGTCCAGCCCCCGCCAGTCGTTTCATCAACAGAGGTAACTAAGTCAGGTATATCTGCTCCCGAAGGTGGCTACCTTTTAACAGCACCAATGCCTGGGCTAGTCATAAAGTACGAAGTTAAGATCGGCGACAAAGTAAAACAAGGAGACACTTTGGTTGTTGTGGAAGCAATGAAAATGCAAAATATGCTGCCAGCGTCTGCAGATGGCATTATACTAGAGCTACCAAGAAGCAGTGGCGACAGGGTCGCTAAGGGAGATGCGCTAGTAGTAGTTGGCCCAGACAGATAACTAGGTTAGTATACTTAACCGTAGAACCAAATTTTTTTGACTGTATTGGGGATTACAAAGGTATTTTGTTGAACAAGGCCTTATTGAATTAAATAGCAAACTATGAGGGGATAAAACAATGCGAAAAAAGATTACTGTAGTAGGTGGAGGCAACGTAGGTGCGACCGTTGCACAGAGAATAGCTGAAAGAGACTATGCAGATATTGTGTTAGTTGATGTGCTTGAAGGGATGCCACAAGGAAAGGCCTTGGATTTGGCCGAAAGCGGACCAATACTTGGTTACGATAGCAGTGTGATAGGAACAAACAATTACGATGAAACAAAGAATTCCGACCTAGTGGTGATTACAGCTGGAATCGCGCGGAAACCTGGAATGACTCGAGATGACCTTCTCCGTACCAATAAATCGATAATGAAAAGTGTAGTACAAGAGGTAGCAAAACATTCACCGGATTCTATACTTCTTATAGTATCGAATCCTTTAGATGCAATGGTATACGAGGCACACAAACATTCAGGATTCCCAAAAGAGAGAGTACTTGGTATGGCAGGGGTCCTTGATACCGCAAGAATGCGTACATTCATTGCGCAAGAAACTGGAGTGTCAGTAGAAGACGTTCAAGCATATGTATTAGGAGGTCATGGTGATACCATGGTTCCTCTTGTACGATATGCAACTGTAGGAGGGCTACCTCTTAGCCATTGGATGTCTCCTGAGAGAATTGATGCAATAGTCACACGAACGAGGCAAGGTGGGGGCGAAATAGTGAGCCTATTAAAAACAGGTTCTGCTTTCTATGCACCGTCTGCAGCTGTTCTACAAATGGTAGATGCAATAATGTTAAACAAAAAGCGGATTGTTCCTGCAGCAGCCTACCTAGAGGGCGAATATGGTGTAAATAACCTATTTATCGGTGTACCTGTAGTATTGAGCGAAAAAGGTGTAGAAAAAATAATCGAGCTCGAACTTACAGAGGAAGAACGGAAGGGGTTTGATAATTCAATTTCAGCCGTTCAAGAGTTACTTGAAGCGATGGAAAACTTATAAATCAGTTTGGTCCACTTCTCTGAAATCAGTGCTGCGATAGACCCGAATTCTCCATAACCTCGTTTGCTCTGAGTGAATTTCTACAAATTGATTCGTCCGCAAGATTTCCTCGATACGATAATGAGAGTGAATAAAAATTCGGAATTTTCTTCTTAGCACTGATTGAATAGTATTTACTATGATTGCCCCAATACGGATCCAAATCAAATTCCTTGGAATCGATATGGCGATCAATTCAGATGAATGAAGGACTGCGGACTCTAGTAATGTCTCTGCATTAGGATAGCAACACAATACACGGTCCATGATCACGACTGAAAATTTTCCATAGTTATCCTTAGTTCGAGAGATTTCCGCAGTAATGGTTTCAGAATTTATCGATGGATCGATTTCTTTTTTTAATTGTTCAGAAGCTTTCATAGCCCACTCAGAAGCATCGATACCGATCGATCTTTTTGCTCCTGATTTAACCAAGTTCATGTGCAGTGCACCTGCACCACTACCTATTTCCATAACTGAATGGTTTTGTATACCATATGAAACTAAATAATCGAACATTAATTTAGACTGATTTGGCAATCCTTTTGAATGATACTCTTTCAAATAATTTTGAAAATAATTTTCATTAAACTGAAGGTTGAAGTCGGTACAGCAACTTAACTGTCCTTTTTCCTGACCATTACTCATACTGTTACCCTTACGTAGGATTCTCAGGAAAGAATTCGCATTCTTATATAAAAGATTGCTTTGGCATTACTAATTACTTTAAATAACCTATGAAAGACCTGCAATTTCAACAAAATTATCGGTGGAGACGATATGCCGTTTTAATCCCATTTCTTTAATATTGAACCCCAATGCAGATCCAATTAGCTGAGGCAAATGTAACACTGGCATGTTTATAGATTCTCCTGCTTTACCTGCAGCCTTAGGCTGGAACTCATCTAAGTTTAGATGGCATAGGGGGCATGGCGTAACTAGGGCGTGTGCTCCCTTGTCTTTTGCTTCCAACGTGTGATTTGCAACCATCTTCAAACCATTATCTTGATTAATCGTCATAATTGGAAACCCACAGCATCGAAGCTTCCCCTCATAATCAATAGGTTCTGCTCCAAGAGCTTCAATTATTCGTTCCAAATACTGTGTCCTATCAGGGTGTTCATCCATACCCAGAACATATCTAGGCCTTAAAATATAGCAACCATAAAATGGAGCTATCTTTAAACCTTTTAAGGGGTTTACTACCATCTCTGACAGCTTCTCTAATCCAAGCTCTTCGACAACTGCCCACATCATATGTGTTACGCGAACCGTCCCTTTATATTCTAAGCCTTCTTCTGCCAAATTTTTATTGATTTTAGCCAAGTATTCTGGCTTTTCCCTAAGTTTATAGTTTACCGCGCTCATGACTCCTTGGCAGGTAGAGCAAATTGTCAAAATAGTATCTAATCCCATTTGCTCTGCCATAGCAAAATTACGAGCATTCAAAGTATCTACCAATTCTTCATTACGTTCACCCAAAACTCCGGCGCCTGTACAATTGGCTTGGTCAAGCTCAATTAACTCCATACCAATTTTTTCTGCAACAGCAGTTGCCGCCGGGTATAATTCTGGTGTACCCGCTCGAGATACACAACCTGGCCAAAAAGCATACCTCATTATGTTAAACCTCTAGCCTTTCAAATATCTTTTTGACGTTCTTAGCCGTCTTAATACTTTTATGAATCAAAGGAGGCAATCTAAGTCGAAGAATTCGTCTAATACCTAGAGGAGCCAACTCAAAAGGCCATCTAGGAAAACCAAAGGTTTTTCTTGCAAGACCAAATTCATCTAATCTACCACTATGCTTCACTCCGTTGATAAAGCCCTGAATATGCCTCTGCCCTCTGCCATTTTTTGATATATCGTTTTCCATAACCATAGACCGAATATCCATAATACGTTCCATAGGAGCAACGTCCTTTGGGCATGCCTGAACACACATAAAGCATCGAGTACAATCCCAAACCCCCGTAGGCTCATTATAGGATTCAAGTCTTTCTTCTTGGGCACCATCACGTGGGTCAGCTGCAAATCTGAATGCTTTTGCTAGAGCTGCTGGACCCAAAAATGTTTTATCCACCTCCAAAACGGTGCAGTCAGATACACATGCTCCACACATGATGCAATTCATGGCTACGGCAAGTTTCATCATTTCATCATTTGAAACAAGATACTCTTTTTCGGGTTCGGGGCCAGTTGGCTGTAAATATGGTTCAACTTTTTCAACTTTTTCCCAAAACATGTCCATATTAACGACTAAATCTTTTATCACTGGCATATTGCCCATCGGCTCTACGGTAATTATGTCCCCTTCAGTTTCCTTAATGTCCGAGACCATAGCTTTACAAGCTAAACGAGACTCGCCATTTATCTTCATAGAACAAGAACCACATATCGCACTTCTACAAGAACATCTTAAAGACAGAGATCCATCCTGATGATCTCGTATGTCTAGCAGCCCCTCCAGAACACTTCCATATTCTGGAAGATCTACTTCAAATTCTTCATAATGAGACCCTTCTTGGGACTCTGGATCAAATCTTTGAACTTTAAATTTTGCATCCATTTAATATGTCCTCACTTGCGGCTCCCATTGTGTCATTGTAACGGGGATATAATTTAGTTTTGGTTCACCATTTGCATCTAGATTAACCACTGTATGCTTGAGATATTCTTGATCGTTTCGATCAGGATAATCTTCACGAGCATGTGCTCCTCTACTTTCTTTACGTTCGATAGCTCCTATCGCAATAACCTCTGCGACATCTAACATAAATTCTAATTCCAATACGGACAAGAGATCTGTATTAAAAACTTTCCCTTTATTATCGACGGAAATTTTTGGAAATCTATCGCGAATTGAGCGAACAGAATCCAGCGTCTTCTTCATGCCTTCTTCATTGCGGAATACCGCGATACCTTCGTTCATGGCGTTACCCATCTCTGACCTTAGGTTTGCTGTTCTAAGACCTCCGGCAGGCCGAGCAAAGATTTCTTTAATTTTATCTTCAGCGCCTCTGATAACTGAACTTTCGTCAATGTTTACCCAATCTGTTGATTTAGCATAGTCAGAAGATCCCTGTCCTGATCGCCTACCAAATACAATGGTATCAAGGAGTGAATTGCCTCCCAGCCTGTTGCCACCATGAACACTAACATTCGCACATTCACCTGCTGCGAATAATCCTTCAACCCCTTGCCATCTATTTTGTCCTGAAGCATCCCACGTACGACCATCAACATCAGTCTTTATGCCACCCATAATATAATGGTGGCCCGGTTGAATCGGGACAGGTGCTTCTAAAATATTAGTGTTAGCATAATCACGAGATAGTTCATATATTTGGCTTAATTTAGTCATTATAAGATCACGGCCTAGGTGCCTTAGATCCAAGAACACGCATCCGTCGACTCCTCTACCTTCACGAATCTCCATAGTTTCAGCACGAGAGACTACGTCTCGTGAAGCCAACTCTTTCATATTAGGAGCATACTTCTCCATGAATCTTTCACCTTTGGAGTTAAGCAAATATGCACCTTCCCCTCGAGCACCCTCTGTGAGTAGTACGCCATTTGCCTGCATCGTTGTCGGATGATGCTGCACCATCTCCATATCCATTAAGGTGGCGCCTGCCTTATACGCTAGTGCCTGTCCATCAGCTGTTACCACTAAGCCATTAGTAGTAGGGGAATAAACCTGCCCAATACCACCGGTAGCCAAAATCAACGACTTAGACCTGAAGACTTCAATCTTGCCTGTAGTTATGTCCATTGCAACACAACCGGCTACCTTGTTATCTTCAATAATCAAGTCCATGACAAACCATTCTGAATACACTTTTAATCCAGATTTAATAAGCTGTTCCCACATTACATGCAATAGCACTTGGCCAGTTTGGTCTGCTACATAGCAAGTTCTTTTAACAGATGTGCCTCCAAAAGCCCTTGCGTCGATCTTACCTTCTTCGGTCCTGTTGAATACTACCCCCATCCTCTCAAGGCTATATATATCGTCAGGAGCCTCGGAACATAGTATTTCGATAGCGTCTTGGTCTCCCAGGTAATCGCTTCCCTTGACGGTATCATATGCATGGGATTCCCATGAATCGTCCTCACTAACAGCAGCTTGAACTCCACCTTGAGCTGCTGCTGAATGGCTTCTAGTAGGAAAAATTTTAGAAATCATTGCCACATCAATACCAAGTTCTTGCGCTTTCTGTGCAGCTCGCATTCCAGCAAGACCACCGCCAACGATAATGACTTGGTGTTGGGGCATTAGACGTCTCCTTGAGGTAGTTTAATATCCGGTAGATTGTAGCACGCTGCCAGTTAGCACGACAACAATATATTGGTATAAATTTGCCTAAGTTCTGATTTTCTTCGCTCGATCTACAAAGATAGTGCAGATTCACTAATTAAATAGCCTTCCAAACATGAGAACTATCTAATCTAAGTTTGTAATAAATTTATATTTCAATAACCCCGCAATGGTTTTAGCATCACGTATTTCCCCTGATTCTATCAGTAATTCTACATCTTTTAGCGGAACTATCTGTATCTCTATATCTTCATCTTCATCAGGCTCATCCTCATTTGCTGGAAATAAATCACGAGCTATGAATAGATGTATGAACTCATTGGTAAACCCCGGGGCTGTAAAAAATCCACCAAACGGGCTCAATTCAGTGCTATCCATTGCGATCTCTTCGCGAAGCTCTCTACGTGCCGTTTGAATAGGTAACTCGCCAATTTCACAGGTACCTGCAGGTAACTCAAGTAAATTTTCTTTTGCTGCATATCGGTATTGATTTACCAAAACAACATTACCCAACCCATCTATCGGGATCATCGCCACTGCACCAGGGTGTTCGACTACTGACCATTTGGTAAATGAACCATCGTCTCGTTCCAAAAGATCTTCTCTCAAAGTTATGGTTCGCCCTTTGTATATTTGGGTTTGTTTATGCAATTTCATTTTGTATTCCCTCATCTAGTTTGTAAGGTAGAAATATCTATACTCGTCAATGTACCCCGACTGTCTAGTGGCCTACGGCGCCGCGTCCTCAAGATAATCTCAGTACAGGAAAAAACTTTCCACAACTAAAACACCTTGTCTTCAATTATTCGGCGTAGATTCCTTTAGTCGATTCTATCGTCAGCTAAACCAGGGTGGTATCTCTGGCCACTTAAAATAGAACTAAGAGCTCCATAAAAATAGTTTTTTGATTGTAAGCGTAGAAATTTTGCCTTGAAGTCACTTGACCTAATAGAAACCTTATCTCCTGTATCTAAAGGATAATCAACATGACCATCTATACTCAAAACTGCTGCATGATTACCTTTTAGCTCTACACTTATAGCTGAATCTTCTTCTACTACAATAGCCGATTGTGATAGTGGGTGTGATGCAACAGCCTTGATGATTGAGTAGGCAGAAGTGGGGGGAAGTACTGGACCTCCAGCTGCTAAATTATATGCCGTGCTCCCGGTAGCGGTAGCTACTAATAAGCCATCTCCACTAAAGGCAAACATTCTCGTATCATCTACTTCAACACTAATTTGAATAGTTCTAGCTGCTCCCCCTCGGCTAATAGCAACTTCATTCATAGCTTGCCATTTTGATCCCCCTAATGACGCTTCTAGCATCGACCTTTGTTCAACCCAGCCTTTTCCGTTAATAATATCTTCCAGGTGTTCTACAGCATCAGATCCATCTAATTCGGTCAAAAAACCAAGGCTCCCTGCGTTGATACCCAGTATTGGTACATCCCACCCGGCCACTTGGCGAGTAACTCGTAAGAGGGTGCCATCCCCCCCTACACTGATTATTAACTGTGTTTCAGGTAAATCTTTTTGATTTAATCCTTCTTCCCAAGATGACCTTAACCAAACTCCCGTACCTAAATCGGTTATGCGGCTCTGGATAGTTTTTGCCAAAGCCGTAGCCTGTTCTAATCTCGATTGATATAAAATCCCTATAAAATCCATATTACTACCTGCCTGCATAGTTACCACAGTAGGTAGTATATCAACGAATCACTTCAGCGTTTAGCAAAAATCCATTAGATTGTAATATGTGGTTTTAAGTTCTATTTTTTTACAATTTGAATAAGGACTCCTCCTGCGCTAGCAGGATGGATCCAAGCTTCATCTTCAGTGACTCTACCCACACGCTTAAGGCCGTTACCTTCCACAAAATCTATCGCCGACTTTACATCTTTAGTTTCTAAAGAAATATGATGCATCGTGCCATGTGATTTACCGCCATATTTTTCAAGAAAATTAGCTGTTCCTGAAGACACATCTTGTGGCGAAACAGCTACGATTTCTCCTGAATTTTTACCTAAAGGTATATTCAATATTCTGACGTTTTCACTTTCAATAAACCGTCCACCTTTTAGGGTTGGGGACCTAAGAGTATCTACTCTCAAACCAATGATGTTGCACCAGAAATGCCTAGCTTTTTCTAGATCATCAGTCACGATCCCTATATGGTGCATACCTGTAAAAACTCCGGCTCCTTGATAATTATCTCCAACATTGTGATTTTCTGTTCTCCAGATCTCAAGCAGAATTCCCAAACAATCCTTGGGATGGAAAAAAGTGACTTCTCGCCAAGGTTCTCTTTCTTGTTCTTCCGGACTCTCTAGTTGGGTTAATCCAGAAGCTCTTAAATGAGCTACATCATCAGGAACATTATCCGAATGTAAACAAATATGGTGGAGAGCGCCCACGCCTCCGCGGCTTTGAACGAACCTATGAGTTCCACCAGGAGTTGTACCATCAGATGGTGGGGCGTTTAACTCTAACTCCATACCACCAATCGGTACATCTAGTATGTCAGTCGGATCAGGTCCTCTCTGAAGGTTTCCCGTTGGTAACGGAGATCTGGTTTCATCTACAAGTAGTCCTAAACCTTTGACAAAAACATCTTGTGCTATGCCCAAATCTTTAATAGCAATACCTGCATGATGGATTCGATCAAACATATGTAACTCTCCTAATAAACAAGAATCTACTAATTATTCAAAAGTGTAGCTGCCCTGGAGTTCTGACGTTATCTCTAAGATTCGTCTTTAACTAACTCTATTAGTATTCCAGATGCTGATTTTGGATGTATCCACGCCTCGTCATTCGTAGCTTTACCTATTAATTGAAGACCATGTGATTCCAGCCTATCAGCGGCAGCTTTAACGTCTCTAGTACCTAACGCCATATGATGCATAGTGCCACCAGCACGTGCCCCATATTTTTCCATAAATTTTGCTGTACCGCTTTTACCATCGTTAGGGTGTACACATGTTATTTCGCTATTACCAATAGGAATATCCAAAACGTTTACGTTTTCATCCTTAATGAATCTTCCTCCTTTGCGAATAGAAGATTGAATTGTATCTACTCTTAAGCCAATGGTATTAGTCCAAAATTGTCTGGAACGTTCAAGGTCAGAAGTGACTAGACCTAGATGATGCATCTTAGTAAACACACCTTCTCCCTGATAGTTATCACCTACTCTATGATTATCAGGCGGCCAGATTTCCAATAAAATACCCTCGCAATCTCGAGGATGGAAAAAAGCAACTGTATTCCAAGGTTCGTTTGATTCAAGTTGTTCTGGAGAAGCTGCAATTTGGGTAAGCCCTGAAGCACGTAAGTGAGCGACATCATCCGCGATATTATCAGAATGCAAGCAAACATGATGCAAAGCTCCAACACCAGATCTGGATTCAACAAATCTGTGGACACCTCCGCCTGGAGCAGCTGCAGCATTTAGTTCTATCTCGCAGTCGCCGATAGGAATATCCAGGATATCTGTAGGATCAGCCCCTCTTTGTTTTCTACCTCCAGGATATGGTGAACGAGTATCGTCTACTCTCAATCCTAAAGCATCAGAAAAAATTTTCTTTGCTGCATCCAAATCTGCAACGGCTAGACCCGCGTGATGAAGTCTATCGAACATACTTCCTCCTAAATAATTACTTAATAAATAAAAACTTAAAACCTAACTCCCCTTAGCATACCGGATTCGAAACAAACTAGCGATACTGTAGAGGGGGAATATTTCATAAACTAACCTAAAGAGATGATCGCCTTTTCTGCTAAATTATAAACCCAAAAAGGAAGTACCCCTAGCAATATTACTAATGACGCAGAAAATACCAATGAGGCGTTTCCTAAAACATTGCTCTTGCTCGTAGATTCATATTCTGCTGAGTCATTTTCGCTAGCCTTGAACATTAGCCTGACAGGGCGAAGATAATAGTAAGCAGAAACAAAGCTGTTAAGCACTCCTGCCAACGCAAGCCACCAATATCCATTTTCTAAAGCTGCAAAAAATATGTATATTTTTCCGAAAAATAAGCCTGTCGGAGGTAGCCCTATAAGAGATACCAAACTTACCGTCAACCCAACAGCAATCAGCGGTAGCCTAGCCCCTAACCCCTCTAGATCTGAGATCTTTTCACTATCTGAAAACTGAGCTAACAGTGCTATAGCTATGAATGCCGCTAAATTGGTTGCTGCATAAGCTGTCAGGTAAAACAGGATACTAGAACCCGATGCTTCGATCGCACCTGGGATACCGATTAACGCTAAAGAAATCATTAAATAACCAGCGTGGGCAATTGAGCTATACCCCAACATCCTCTTTAAATTTTGTTGCGACATCGCAACAAAATTTCCATAAACCATAGATGCCAAAGACAAGCAAATGATGATAGTAGTCCAATTAATAATATTTAATTGTTCACCAAAAACAACATAGAAAAATCGGATTATAAGTGCAAAACCTACTGCCTTAGAAGCAACCGAAAGGTACGCAACAGTGGTAATAGGAGCCGTTTGATAAACATCGGGAACCCAAGTGTGGAACGGAAAACTTGCTATCTTAAACGCAAGCCCTCCAAGAATAAGCAACGCACCAACGACACCTAAAAATTTCGTCTCTCCTTCAAAGTCATTCGAAAGTGACGAACCAATTTCACTGAAAAATGTACTGCCTGTCAATCCAAAAATAAAACTCATTCCATACAGCAAAATACAAGTTGCAACGGCACTAAGTAGCAAGAACTTCAGAGATGCTTCAAGAGATCGAGTTTCTTTGGATAATGCTGTCAAAGCAATAAACGAAAATGTCTGAATCTCTAATACAATGACTATAGTAATAAATTCCGTCAAAGATGGAAGTAATATCATGCCCAAAGCAGCAAAAAGAGTCAGTGAATAATACTCTCCCTGAAAAGTCTTAAGCCTATTCACATAGTTACCGGACGCCAACAATACTATCAAAGTAGAAGCAAGAACCACCGTCTTGATAAAAAGTGCGAAGTTATCTATTACATAAATACCATTGAAACTATAACCGGTTGTTTGATTCACTACTAAAATTAGAGTGAATAGCAAAGCAAAAGCTGTGCCAGAAGCACAAACTAAAGCAAGTATTCTTTTTTGATAGATTAATAGATCCAAAAATATCGCAATTACAGCAGTAAAAGTAAGAATAATCTCAGGTAGAATATATGTGAAATTTATGTCCATTTGTACAGATTAACCACCTATTATTGGCTCTATCGAGCTATTGATTATGTTGAGTATAAAAGAAGGATAGATCCCAATTAATAAAATCGGTGCAGCCAAAAGAAGCATCGCAAATGTATCTACCTTAGTAGCGTCTCTCACGTTACGAAATCTTGGTTTAGATTCCTTAAACAAAACACGTTCAAATGTCCAAAGAATATATCCAGCAGTAAGAACTATACCGAACATAGCAACGACCGTTTGCTCTGGGTGTTCAGTAAAACTCCCTAGGAATACGGTTACTTCAGCAGCAAATCCACTCAAAAACGGCAAACCTAAACTCGCCAGTCCTCCAAAAATAAGCATCCCTCCAATGATAGGCATTTTCGACATTAATCCACCCAGATCAGGTATATGCCTCGTTCCAGACTCTTCATATATGAGGCCAACTGTCAGAAATAGTAAACCTGTGATCGTCCCGTGCGCAACCATCTGTAAAGCTGAGCCACCAACACCTATTATGCTTGTGGAAGCAACACCCAAAAGAACAAGACCCATATGACTAATACTTGAGTAAGCGATGACTCTCTTCAGATCGGTCTGTCTAAAAACTAGGACAGCGCCATAAATCACACTAAACGCAGCTAATAATGCTAACCATGGGGCCCATTCATCAGAAACGTCGGGGAAAATCGAAAGGTTCATTCGAATCAAACCATACCCGCCCATTTTCAATAAAATCCCTGCCAAAAGAATGCTAAGGGGTGTTGGTGCATCTGTATGGGCGTCAGGTAACCAAGTATGGAAAGGCCAAGCCGGAAGCTTGATTAAAAACCCAATCAGTAGCATTAGATATACAATTTCAACGCTGAGAAACCCTGTTTCGAGGTTTCCAGATGTTGCAAGCAAAATCATTTCATAAATATCAAATGTGCCGGCTGCAAACCTTAATGATAAAATCCCAATCAGCATAAACCCACTTCCAAGAAGGGTATACAGAACAAATTTCATAGCTGAATAATCTTTATTACCTGATCCCCATATACTAATCAATAAATACATAGGGAGGAGTTCGACCTCCCAAAACAAGAAAAAGAAAAGGAGATCGCTAGACATAAATACGCCAAGCACTCCACTTATCAATATTAATAGCCAAAAATGATACTCTTTAATCCGCTGTTTAATCCTCCACGATGCCAGAACAGCTACAACGGCCAAAAGATTTGTTAGGAATACTAAAGATAGACTCAAACCATCTAATTTAAGCCCAAATACAGCGTTCACATATGGAACAATAGGGTTAACATCATATTCTCCGGCACTCCAAGATAATGCCTCGCCGGACCACAAAGTACCTTTGCCAAGTAAGATCGACAGAGATAGGACCAAGTTCACTATAGTCACAAAAAGAGCAACAGATCTGATAGATTCAGAATCTCTTGGCAGAAAAATCACCAAAATCGCACCGGCAGCTGGTAAAAATAGTGTCGTTAAAAGCACCGTCGACACGTATTGTTCATACATCACGTGTTCTTACACTCCCAACTCTATAAAATATATTGCAAAAATAATAATCATACCGGTTGAAAATACAGCCATATAGAATTGGATGTTACCTGACTGTAAACGTGACAGGGGTCGCCCTATATTCCGGCCCAAAAAACCGACCAGATTTACAGAAGAATCGATCACACCTGAATCAAATTTTGACTCTAGAAATTTAGCAAATTTACTATAAAATAATCGAGACACGATTATATTTTCAAAAAGATAATCTATGTAATATTTCTGCTTCACTAATTTGTGTAAAGGCCCAAAATTTAACCGTCGAATAAATTTATCGCCGTTGAACCAATAAAGGGAAAGCGCTACCAGTAGTCCCAATAAGCTTGAACTGAAACCAAGTACAGCCACTTCTAAATGAATTGATTCATGTTCTGCGCCTAGAGATCCTAATACATCTGCGAAAACATGGAACCAAGGTGAATTGACCACCCAAGAAAAACACGCGAGCACGGTTAATATCGCCATAGGAGCAACCATTGATAACGGTGATTCGTGTTTAGCCAATAATTTTTCTTCTCGGTTGTCATCTATCTCATCCAACATTAAATGTTTCTTATCAGTAAATGTGAGGAAGTAAGCCCTGAAAATATAGAGAGAGGTCAAAAAAGCACCCAATAACAAAAATACGGATACTGGAAATGCGACAACCGATTCAGAGTATATAGCTGAACTTATTATTTCATCCTTACTCCAAAACCCAGAAAAAGGCGGCAAACCTGCGAGGCTAATAGAGCCGACCAGAAAAAAAAGATGTGTCCACGGCATCGATTTTCTTACTGATATCATATTTTTCATCTCGAATGTGCCAGTCGCATGATTTAAAGATCCAGCACCTAAAAAAAGTAACGCTTTGAAAAATGCATGGTTAAATAAATGGAAAATAGCAGGTCCAATCGCACCAAATCCGAGAGCTACAAACATATATCCAAGCTGACTAATTGTTGAATATGCTAAGACTCTTTTAATATCTGTCATGACAAGAGCCATCGATGCTGCAAAAACGACGGTAAAGCAACCTATTATCACAATAAAAGTAGACGCAATTTCCGATAAACCGATCATAGGCATAAATCGAGCAATCAAAAACACTCCTGCTACAACCATAGTTGCCGCATGAATCAAAGCACTAACAGGAGTAGGGCCTTCCATCGCGTCTGGAAGCCACGTGTGAAACGGAAACTGAGCACTCTTTCCCGCTGCACCAGCAAAAATTCCTAAGGCGACCCAAGCAAGTACATCGCTACTAATAGGAGGTGCGTTACTCAGTATGTCCAACTCACCTGAAAAATCATAGAGTACGAACGATACAACTCCTTGTTGAGAGAAAATAGCAAATATACCTACGATTGAGATGAGAAAGAAAAGATCTCCGATTCGAGTTATGATAAATGCCTTCTTTGCAGCAGCAGCAGCAGCCGGTCGATGAAACCAAAACCCTATCAATAGATATGAACAAAGCCCTACTATTTCCCATGACGCATAAACCAATATAAGGCTATTAACAGAAACAAGTAATAGCATTGCAGAGGTAAAGAGCCCCATAAAGCAGTAGTATCTCAGGTAACCGGTATCAGTTTTCATATAACCATGTGAATAAATTTGGACTAGAAGACTAACCCCAGATACAACTACAAGCATAATAGCTGTGAGGCCATCGATTAATAGACCAAACTGCAATTGCAGTTTTCCGATGGATACCAAATTATATAGAGGCATTGGTAATGGGCCATCCATAGGAAGCGACTTGATCACATACCAACACATTAAGAGTGCGCCTATAAAAGATGAACCTACGGCTGCACCAACAACGATTGAAGCAAGACGGCTCCGCGGGCCGTACACAGGTGCAACTACCAACAAATTCACAAGTGTTGCAAATAAAGGTAGAAGAACAATAGCCCAGCCTACTAGTTCATAAACTGTCAACTATACTTTCCTCTCTATTTCTTCAGCTACGTGTTCCCTGGCTCTAGGAACACAAATTCGGTATTCCGCAAACTCATCACCCCAATACTCGATCTTGTCTGGCAATATTCGGGTTGGTAAACCTTCTCCCTCATATAAATCTTTCCACATATTGGCCGCGGTTAGTCCTCGAACTCTTTTAAATTCCACCCACATTATTTACACCTCTACCATTTCAGCAAGTTCAAGTCAGATGAATTAATACTGTTCTTCCTATAAAAAATAACAATCAGAATAGCCAACGCTATCGCAATTTCTACCGCAGCTATAGTGAATATAAATAAAACAAAAATATGTCCTACCATTTCACCAGGGATCAAGTACCTAGAAAACGCAACCAGAGACAAATTGATACCATTGAGCATCAGTTCTATAGACATTAAAATAATTACTACATTTCTCCTATACAAAGATCCCAATAATCCGATACTAAAAAGAGCCAGGGATAATAGTAAATAGTGCTCTAAAGTGACCATATTATCTCTCTCTCGCTATCACTAAAGCGGCCACCGTTGCTACTAGTAATAAAATTCCGGCGAGTTCAAAAGGAAGAAGAAAATCAGTGAATAAAATATCCGCTAAGTACCTACCTTCTCTTGATGAACTACCAACCATTGGTAATAAAACCTCTTTTGGTTCCAAAAAACTCCATCCCTGCCGGGTAATAGCGTAAGCAATTCCAAAAAAGCTTACTAAACTGATAAGAATTGCTAAAGGCATTAAACGATTAATCGTGCTAGCGCGATTGATCTGACCCGTTAGCATGACCGCAAAGAGAATAAGAACTGAGATTCCACCTACATAAATCATAAATTGCGCCGCCGCCAAAAAATCTGCATCAAGCAATACATATATAACGGCGATACCAGAAAGAGATACGACTAGCCCAAGTGCCGCAACAAAAATACTCGGAACCATTATGACCACCAGTGCACCAGTTAAAATAACCGCAGACGCACCCGCAAAAACTAAAGCGACCATCTACCAGCCTCATGCTCATCTAATTCTTCGTCTCCTTGGTAACCTATATCTTCTAGCTGAGGGCGGAACTGAGTTTGTGGTTTTTTAGCTCCTTCTCTCAATTGGTCTGTTGTGATTACTAGATCCTCCCGAACATAATCTGCTCTTTCAAAATCACCACCCATATGCAAAGCATCATATGGACATGCCTCTACACAAAGAGCACAAAACATACATCTACCCGTATCAATATCAAAAACATCTATCTGGTAATCGTTACCAACTTGTTGATGAGACTCAGGGTGAGTCACTATTCTAATAATCCCTAGTGGGCACGCTTTTGCACATGTCGAACACCCTGTGCATCGCTCTTCATACCAAACAAAATTATTACCTCTAAACCTTGGGGATGTATCAAGTTTAACCTCAGGATATTGTGTGGTAAACGGAGGCCTGAATAGATATTTAAGAGTGACAATAAGTCCTTTGATTGCACCTAGCCCAAATATACGCATTTAATTTACCCTTTCTAAATTTTGAACATACCCTTTCAACTGATGGTCAAACTGCCCTAACCCTTTGACGAAGGATAATGCAACTAACAAGCCCAAAAATAAAATTATGTTAATAATCGCAATGATTGCTAAAGGCTGTAATCCAAGAGCAGTTCCTGAATTAATGTTGAATAATGATTGGACAATTAAAATTTCGCCGGCAGTAATAATTATATTTATGGTAGCTAATGGGAACATAATCTTCCACGCTATTGCCAAAATTTGGTCAATCCTGACACGCGGCCACGTTCCTCTGAACCAAAAAAACAAGAATAAGATTATTGATGTTTTCCCCATTAAGATTAAAAACCCGCCAATGCCCGGTTCTAAACGGCCAAAAAACAATATCGCAATTACGAGAGACCAGCCAAACGCTGCCAAATATTCTGTGCCATATATTAACGCAAACTTCGTCCCTGAATACTCTGTATGAAACCCAGCCACAATCTCAGAATCAGCTTCATTTATATCAAAGGGAGTCCTGTTCAATTCAGCAGCAACGGAAAATAGGATGATCAAAAAAGCGACTGGCTGAACGAAAATAAATGGTATTTCTTGAGCTGCTGCAATTTGATTCAAATTAAGTGACCCAGATAACAACACAACTGTACAAACAGAAAGTACCAAAGGTACCTCGTAACTAACTAACTGTGCGACACCTCTAACAGCTCCATATAGAGAATATTTGCTATTTGAAGCCCATCCTGCTGCGAAAACCCCTAATGAACCCAACGATGTAATGGCGACGACGTAAAATATCCCAATATCTAAATCAGCGATAGTGAAGCCGGGAAGTATAGGAATCACAGCAAACATTAGGAGAACCGGACTCATAATTAGAATAGGTGCTAAGGAAAATATATTCTTATTCGCTAAATTAGGAATTAAATCTTCTTTCGTAATAAGTTTTATTAAATCGGCGAAACCTTGCAGCGCACCAAATGGGCCTACTCGGTTCGGGCCAATACGATTTTGCATCCTTGCTACAAGCCTCCTCTCCACATAAGTGAGCATTGTTGTAACAATCAATAAAAAATTAATCAGTATAAATAGGCCGATAAAAAAATTAATTCCATTGAAAATATCTTGGGATGTGTAGTTAAGTAGCGGCTCCCTGTTAAAGTACACCAGTAAAAAAAGAGGTGCCAATAGTATCAACACAGCTATGTTAAATAAAAGCATTTACATTCTACCTATCCACTTCACCTACATTTATATCTAAAGTACCGAAATTCACTATAATGTCGGCAAGCTTCCATCCAACGCATAATTCTCTTAAAACCGTTAAGTTAATATAAGATGGAGATCTGATACCCATCCGGTAAGGAGCAATTGATCCATCGCTTACCAAATAAAACCCGAGTTCTCCTTTTGGAGCCTCAACCATCCCATATGCTTCTCCTTCAGGAGGACGAACAAAAAAATCAGTATCCGTTCTATAGGGTCCTTGGGGTAACTTATCCATGCATTGCCGTAAAATACGTACAGATTCCTTCATTTCCTCTATTCGGACAATCAAGCGATCCCAATTATCACCGTTATCACCCAGAGGGACGTTGAAATCCAACTGATCGTAAATTTCATATGGATCCTGTTTACGTAAATCCCAATCCACTCCGCTAGCTCGCAAATTAGGGCCGGTAATTGAACAATTAATTGCACGTTCGCCAGTTAACGGAGCTATTCCAATCATTCTGCTCAATATAATTTCGTTACCAAGCAACAACTGTTCGTACTCTTCAATTTTCTTTTCAAAATCATTCAAGAACTCAGACATCGATTTTTCAAATCCTTTAGGTAAATCGTGGGAAACGCCACCCAGTCTCATATAGCTAAAAGTAATCCTTGCTCCACAGACCATCTCAAAAAGATCAAGGATTTTTTCTCGCTCTCTAAACATATGCATTAATGGAGTAATCCATGCTCCTAGATCATTGATCAAAAACCCTATACCCATCAAATGGCTAGCTATTCTCATTAATTCAACCATTATTACTCTTAGATATTTTGCACGCTCCGGTGGTTCAACTTCCGTGAGTTTTTCTAGGGCGCTGATGTATGCCAAGTTATTGGACATTCCAGCCAAATAATCTAATCTATCTGTCAAAGTTATTATTTGTGTGTAGCTCCGTTCTTCTGCAAGCTTAGAGCTACCTCTATGGAGATACCCAAAAATTGGTTCAACATCCATCACTTCTTCGCCATCGAGGAGCGTCCTCAATCGAAAAACGCCATGCGTGCTAGGATGTTGGGGGCCTAGATTTAATAGGACTGATTCAGTCCCACCAATATTTTTTTCAGACTCATTCATAGATTCGTTCTCTTGGTTCACAAAAAATCTTTCCTCAGGGGATGACCAGGAAAGCCTTCCCACAGAAATACTCGTTTCATATTAGGGTGGTTAGTAAAGCCCACTCCCATCAAGTCATATATTTCTCGCTCTTGTAGGTTCGCCCCTTCCCAAATATCCACGACAGATGCTACCTCTGGATCATCTCGTCCCCATAACCGAACTTTAAAGGTCAAAGATTGGTTACTAGACAAAGATAATAAAGCGTACCTTAGTTCAAAGTGATCTATGTAGTCCACGCAGTCCAAATATCTAAGCATATTCATTTTGAATTCTGGTGCATCCTTAAAAATCAAACATACTTCATGTAAATTTTCTGGATTAATATAAAGGTTTTTTTCTGCATCTAAATCTATTGCATCATCAAAATGTTTAGTCAATAGCGGAGATATGTATTCTTTAGTTAATTCAAGTGTCATTTTTCTAACAATCTTTTTTGAACAGGGCTCCTATCTCTTACCACTGAGTCCCTTTTGATTTTCTCTTGCAATTTCGTCAAACCATACAGCAAGGCATCGGGCCTAGGAGGGCACCCAGGTATATAAACATCAACAGGTACGATTCTATTTACGCCGGGAACCACACTATAAGATTGGAAATATGGACCTCCACTAGTGGCACAAACACCCATAGATATAACCCATTTTGGGTTAGGCATTTGCTCGTAAACCCTTCTCACAGCAGGAGCCATCTTCCACGTAACAGTACCGGAAACAATCATTAGATCTGCTTGTCTCGGAGAGGCTCGAAAAATCTCCATCCCAAATCGGGCTTGATCAAATCTTGGCATCACTGCACCGATCATTTCAAAAGCGCAGCACGCAAGACCCAAGGTGACTGGCCAAACTGAATTAGACCTTCCCCAATCTAATAAAGCGTCCAAAGATGTGACCATTAGATTTCTCTCTAAACCTTCGGGTACCTCTATCGGTTCATCAACGTGTTGCTCTCCAGCAAGTGCTCTAATTTTTTCTATAGCTATGCCCTCTTCAACGTCTAATTGATCCGTTGTCACCGTAAGAGGTATGCCATATGGTGACCTATCACCCAACAAAGACTCGTCTATTTCCATTCTAAAGCCTCTTTCTTCCACTCATACAAAAAACCAACTAATACCAACAAAAGAAAAGGTAGCATTGCGACATAAGCTTCAAAGCCAAGATCCAAGAATCTTGCTGCCCAAGGAAAGATAAATAAAACTTCAACGTCAAAAATCAAAAATAGAAGTGCAAACAAATAAAACCTAAAATTGAACTTAAAACGAGCCGTGCCAACAGGTGTCATCCCAGACTCATACGGAGCTCCTTTGGACACGTTCTCTTCGGAATCCGGGTTAGGCCTTATTCTAATTTTGGAGAATATATAGGACAGAAAAATCAGAGATGCGGGCACCAAAAATGCGGCCACAGCCATGGATAGGACACCCCAATATTTAGCGGTCTCTGCCATCAGTGGATTACCCTCCTAATTCGAATAGCCACCCAAAATGGCCTCTTATTCGATGGTAAAATTCCATTAGTGAAATTTTGCACAATCAGTTTACTAACTCATTATACCTAAAATCTGAAAATATTGCCTGATTACGATAGATTATTGATGTTTCAAATAGAAATTATGTTGCTTATTAAGTGATATAACGATCTCTAAAAATAATGCGAAAGTGAAACTATCTGACTGAAACCATTCTCAGCAACAGTAAATCTATCAAACTTCCTTGCGAATATTTATCGGTTTCCGATCTGACTGCCAAATCCAGATTTACAACTTCTTTATGCATTTTTATCAGCTGCTTCATGGAAAAACCCCTACTTTGATCAACCGATTTATTAACAGCAAAATCGCTCCTAGTTCCCATGTAAGATTTAAATTGATTTCTAGGTATTTTCCTATCCACCAAATCTTTAACCAATATTAGACGCCTTAGTTGGGATGCTAAAAGCAAAATAAACTCTATTGAGTCAATACCTTCATCAAGTAAATGCTGGAAACTGAGTCTAGCACCATTGTAATTACCGCTAAAAATTTGATCTATGACTCTAAAAATATTTTCGTCTCTTTCATAATTAACATGAAGTTTGACAGAATCGATATCAATTGTCTTATCGTGATGTTTATATAAACTTAATTTTTCTATTTCAGACTCAAGGGAAAGCAAATTATTGCCACAATTATCAATTAATAAGGTCAACGCGTCATCTTGCATAGACACACCCCTGGATTTAGCTGCTCTTATAGCCCAGTTCCTTAACGCCGAACCTTTCAAGGGTATAAATTCTTTTGATTGCCCGACGGTTCCTAGTAATTTCAGCATAGGGTTATTGGATCTTATTTTCCTATCAAGCAAGATAAGATGATTAGTGTCTGGCATATTTGGAATTACCTGTTCAAGCTGGTCCCACTCTCCAAATTCCTTCTTTTTAGAACCTTCGAAAATAGTTAATAAGCCGTCTAAAACCACCACTCTGTTCGATGCCAGAAACGGAACCGTTCCGATCATTGCAAGCACTTCGTTAACATTCGACTCACTAGCCTTTAAGAATGTAGTGTTCATATCAATAGACTCTTTATCACCCAAAGATTTTTGAAAATCTTTGAACGCGACGTTTCTAGAATAATAATCTTCACCAAAAAATATATATAACATGTCACTCGTTACTCAATTGGTATCCTTTACATGAGATTACCATTGAATCATTTAAGAGGCCACAATAGAATTAGTGAAATCAAAAAAACTAGAACCCCCTGTATTTAGGTTATTTATATGAAAACAACTTCTGCGGAAAATAGCTCGAGTAATTTGGTAATCGTTTGTGAGGAATGTCTCACAGCAAACCAAGATACTGCGACTTACTGTAGTTATTGCTGGAGAGATATTAGCCTAATCGAGCAAATGCAGGAAGACGAATCCGTATTATATGTAAAGGTGAAAAAAAGGAAGCGTACTTTCCGGAAATGGGCTAAAAGAGGTGCCATATATCTGACGATCCTATCTTTATTCGCATTGTACTTCTTCGATCGGAGCGCACCTCCTGGATTATTACTAGACCAACCACTCTCCAATATCTCTTTATCACAAGGACAAGGCGTTTGGTCCACTCCCAGAGGAGGTAACCAAGGCATCGCAAGCGCTGGAGGCGATCTACAAACGCCGTACGGAGAAATCGTTTGGAAAAACAAGGTCGCCAACCAAATTCTTTCCTCTCCATCGGTGGACAGTAACATCATTTTTGCTACTACTTACGATGAAGAAATACTAGCTCTCAACTCATTTGATGGGTCGGTAATATGGAAATTTAAATCTAGGGGGCCCCTAGATTCCTCCCCAGTAGTTGCTGAAGAATACATATACGTCGCTTACAGAGACGGAACCATCATCTCTCTCAATAAAAATACTGGAATTGAAAATTGGTCCATAGAGTTGGACTCCCACACATTTTCTTGGGTCGTTATTGACCAAGGTATGTTATTTGCACTTTCCCGTGATGGCACGATTACGAGTTTAGATGCTCTAACCGGAGCAACTCGATGGATAATAGATTCAGAAGTCCAGTTCCTAGCACCCCCTGCCATACAAAACGGCACATTAGTAGCTCCAGGTTTGAAAAGACGTATATTCGCTATAGACGGAAGAACAGGACAAACGAATCTGACTTATTTAAGCAGAAATGCTATGGTTGGAAGTCCAGCAGTTAGCGGTAATATAGCTGTTCTAGGGGGGCTTGATAGACACGTAAGAGCAATTGATATAACCAAGAAGACGTTGCCAATGGAAAAGACGGTTTTGGGCTTGTGGTCACAGTTCTTTCTCTGGGGCATGGCACCCTTCCCGCCTGCACAAAGTGGCGCGGTATGGACAAGAAATATAGGCCACGAAATCGCAACCAGTCCAGCTATATCTGGAAATAGGGTTATAGTTACAACAAAAGATGGCAAGATTATGGCGCTTGCACTTTCAAATGGAAAAGAGATTTGGGAAACATCTCTAGATCCTGATGAAGTCGCTGGCTCTCCTACAATAGTTAACTCTACATTTTTTGTTACAACCAGTCAGGGTTACCTTAAGGCTTATCAAATAGATGATGGATCCTTACTCTGGGAGTTAAATATAGGATCCGCCGGAACTAATAGCATCGCGTATGCTAACGGCCAAATTTATTTCAATACTCAAAATGGCACAATTTATGGGGTTAAGTAGTCACTAATGGAAATCGGGATTATAGGGCTTTCAGGTAGTGGTAAAACCACTCTTCTTAACGCTTTAACAAAATCTCCTGCAGAAACAGGAAATTTACTTAGAACCTTTGAGATTTCTGCTACAAAGAATAAAGTAATGGCTGTCTACGCCTTTGTGGTATTCTTAAGCTCGTTTTTTTTAAAGCCGTTTTCTTCGCCACAAAGCAACAGCTAAAGGAGTCATTTTAACAATGGGATTCACCTGCGGTCTTGTCGGCCTCCCAAATACAGGGAAATCAACTCTCTTCGGAGCGTTGACACGTACCAAAGCTCAGTCAGGAAATTACGCGTTCACCACCATCGAACCTAATAACGGCATTGTACCCGTTCCTGATAAGCGCATGGATACCATCAACCACTACGTCAAGACAAAGAACATTGTTCTAACTACCATGGAGTTTATCGATATCGCCGGACTCATAAAGGGTGCCTCCAAAGGAGAGGGGCTAGGGAATAAATTTCTCGGCCACATCCGCGAGGTCGATGCCATCGCTCATGTCGTGCGCTGTTTCGAGGATGATAACGTCCCTCACGTCAGCGACATCATCGACCCAGCTTCCGATATCAGCACCATCAACACCGAATTGATGATTTCCGACATAGAATCCCTCGACCGTAGAAAAACCAAAATTGGAAAACTAGCTAGATCCGGAGATAAAGAAGCCCTCATGCAAGCCGAAGTGCTCACCAAACTGTCCGAGACCCTCGATCAAAACCAACCTGTACGAAGTATCACTGATTTCAATGACGAACAGACAGAGTACGTAAAAAGCTTGACTCTTTTGAGTGCCAAACCGGTTCTTTATATCTGTAATGTGATGGACCCTGCCGACACAGAAAACGAACTGGTGCGAAAGGTCAAAGAAATTGCCAAAGAGGATGGTTCATCTGTGGTCGCCCTGGCAGGAAAAATTGAAGGTGAAATTATGGAGATAGAAGACCCTGAAGAACGGAAAATGTTTATGGAAGAAATGGGGCTGGCCGAAACTGGACTCGACCTTATGATCTCCGCCGGATATGGACTGCTCGACCTCGCTACCTACTTCACCGCAGGAGAAGAAGAAAACCGGGCCTGGACTATCCCCAAAAATGCCAAAGCCCCTCAAGCAGCAGGAGTGATCCATAGCGATTTCGAAAAAGGATTCATTCGTGCCGAAGTTTATAGTCTCGAAGACCTAGTCAAGTATGAATCCGAAGCGGCTATTAAAGACGCAGGTAAACTAAGAGTGGAAGGAAAAGAATATGTCGTCAAAGATGGTGACATCATGCATTTCCGTTTTAACGTCAAGTAAAGATCAGTTTGCAGTTAAGTGCCTATATCGTTTAAAGTTTACCCAATTTGAACTAAATATATCAGTACTCAGAACAAGATTTTTACTGGGAATTTCTTGAGGCCAGAAATGAATTCTAAAAGACACGAAATCTCTCTCTACGTACATATTCCATTTTGCACTTTTAAATGTTTCTATTGTGACTTCAATACATATGCCGGCTTAGAAGGTCTTATACCTAGTTACGTAGAAGGATTGAACGTGGAAATTTCGCGTTGGGGAACAGTATTGTCGAATGGACACTCTAACGAAGATAAATTTATAGTAAAATCTGTGTTTTTCGGAGGAGGAACACCTTCACTCCTAAACGGGAACCAATTAGAGAGCATCATGAATACAATTAGTGCCAATTTTTCTTTTTCAAAAGATCTGGAAATAACGCTTGAAGCAAACCCTGAGAGCATTGAAACTCAAAAGATATCAGATTATCGATCAGCAGGCGTAAACAGAGTTAGTATTGGTGGGCAAAGTACAAAAAATTCAGAATTAATCATGTTAGGAAGGTTACACAACGAAAACCAGTTAACCCAAGCATTTATGAACGTCCAAAAAGCCAAAATAGAAAATATCAATATTGATTTCATGTATAACCTTCCAGGTCAAACAACTCAAGATTGGGTAGATACTTTGTCTGATGCTGTCAATTTTGAAGCAGATCACCTTTCTCTCTACGGTTTAACGGTTGAAGAAAACACGCCTTTCTATTCCTCCATAAATAACGGTGACCTACCAAAACCAGATGACGATATAGGCGCCATAATGTATGAAATAGCACAAGAAAAATTGGATTCTTCTGGTTATACACAATACGAGATTTCAAATTGGGCAAAACCCAACAAAGAAAGCGTCCATAATTTACATTATTGGGAAAACGGCGATTTCATCGGCTTTGGTCCTGGTGCATTCTCCCACTTAGGTAAAACAAGGTTTTCAAACATTAGGCAACCTAGAGAATACTTAAAAAGGATAGAACGCTTAGAAAAAGAACGATCTCTCCAAGAGATTTCATTTGATTTTTCATCTGGTACCGACAAAAACTTACTTAGTGCGATATCCCCTTTGGATGAATTTGATCCCTACTCCACCGTTAAAGAAGTAAAAGAAGCTACAATATTGAATCTTCGTTTGAATGCAGGTATAGATCTCATTCAATTTGAAGAACTTTATCAGATCAACTTAACAACTATATTTGAAAACGCTATTGAAACATCCATATCGGATAAATTACTTCTATTGGAAGATGGAAATCTAAAGCTTACCGATAAAGGAAGATTACTTTCCAATGAAGTGTTCGTTAGAATTATGAATGAAAAAGACAGTATCGTGGAGAAATAGAAACTATGCATGTAATTGGCACAGCTGGGCATGTAGATCACGGTAAATCAACTTTGATTGAAGCACTTACCGGAATCGATCCAGATCGGCTTCAAGAAGAAAAAAATAGAGGTATGACGATAGATTTGGGGTTTGCTTGGCTAAAACTACCGTCAGAGACAGAAATTAGCATTGTCGACGTGCCTGGGCACGAACGATTCATAAAAAATATGCTTGCTGGGATCGGAGGAATCGATCTAGCGATATTGGTTGTTGCTGCAGATGAAGGGGTAATGCCCCAAACAAGAGAGCATATAGCGATCCTTGATTTATTAGGCGTAGAACAATCCATTATTGTCATAACAAAATCAGATTTAGTTGAGAAAGATTTTTTGCCTTTGGTAGAGGAACAAATAATAGAAGAACTATCTACCACCACCCTCGAAGATAGTGAAGTCATACACGTATCAGCGTTTAAAGGTACAAACCTTAAAGAGCTTATCTCGATAATTGATTCTAAACTAACATCCACACCTCCTAGAAAGAATTTAGGTAGACCAAGACTTCCTATCGATAGGTCTTTTTCTATCTCTGGTTTTGGAACAGTAGTCACCGGGACACTAATTGATGGTTCTTTAAACGTGGGTCAAGAACTTGAAGTAGTTCCATCAGGAAAGAAAGTACGGATCAGAGGACTTGAAAGCCATAAAAAGAAACAAACTGAGATTCAACCAGGTACGCGAACTGCCGTTAATCTATCAGGTATAACAGCAACAGAGCTCAACAGAGGACAAATATTAACAACTAGGGGATGGTTAGAAACAACTAACTCTGCCGACATAAAAGTTCGAATGATAAACAATTCCCCAGGAACTTTGAAACATAATCTCGAGGTGGATTTTCACTGGATGTCCGCAGAAACAAAAGCTAAGGTCCGGCTGCTGGATTCCTCATCACTAGAATCCAATGATGTAGGTTGGTGCCAAGTTCTACTCGATAATCCCCTACCCTTGGTGAAGGGAGATTTTTGCATTATTCGAACCTCTCAAGGAACCCTCTGCGGGGGACAAATAGTGGAAACATCTGTCAAACGTCATAAACGTAACGACCCATCACTGATAGCACGGCTCGAATCACTAGCAGCAGAAGACTCGAGTCAGGTAATTATGCAAACTATAGAAAATTCGGGCGGCCTTAGCATAGAGCAAATTTCAAATATAACATCGCTTCAAGAGGACACTGTTTCATCGGTCATCGATGCCCTTGTAGAATCAGGTCATACCATTAGTTTCCCGCACGGATCTTCTCAAATAATACTCGCAAAATCAAATTGGGAAGATATCAAATCACAATGCGAAAACTATTTGACCGTTCACCACAATCAATACTATTTAAGGAGAGGCTTACCTAGAGAAGAGCTGCGCAGCAAACTTAATATGAATAGCGAACTATTCCAAGGAATTATTTCTAGATTAGAAGTACAGGAATTTTTAGTGCAAGATGGGACTGATATAAGAATGAAAAACCATTTGCCTAAGCTATCTGCTGAAGACCGAAAACAATCAGGAATATATTTAGATCGCCTTAATGAAAGCCCTAACACGCCTCCGACGGATGTTCTCTTAGACCAAGAAGTATTGAACTATTTATCCAATGACAATCAAGTAGTTATTGTAGGTAACGGTATAGTCTATTCAAGAATTGCTTACGATAATCAGATTAATGAAATTTTAAATTATATGAAAATTCACAACAAGATCAGCGTAGGAGAAGCTAGAGATTTACTCGGTGCAAGTAGAAAATATATTCTCCCTTTGTTAGAAAGTATGGACGAACTACACTTAACCAGAAGATCAGGAGATGACAGGATCTTAGAATAAACTATTGTTTAGAATTAATTGCTTTTGTAAAAGTTCTAAACTAGAACTCAAGAATCACATCATTCACTGGGATCTGCGTACCACCAGTCAGTCGGTTCTTCCAGGGTCAAATAAACCAACTCAAAGCCCGATTCGATTTGGCCCATATCCACCGGGAAACCACGAGGTTCTAAATCATTAATCAATGCATCAAACAAAACATCTTTTGTAACTTTGATAGCTTCTTCTCTGTTTTGTGCAGAATGGCTCCACCCCGGCAAGGCGGGGGTTAAAGCTATAGATTGGCCCTCTTTTTCACGGATATATATTGGAAACCTTAACGCCATTTTTTACCTCTAGCAAAAATTATATAGTGTAAGAATAACATCGTGACAATTGATATATCTAATTTGTCTCATCAAATAGAATCTGATGAACTATAAATTTATTACCTAGATATTTCCACAATCTTCCTCAGAGTCGATGTTTCTTAAATGAATACATGTGCAATTAAACCCTTATCAGTAGTTCTATCTTTCATGTATACGTCCCTTTCATGTATAATGGATCCCAGTTTGGTTTACAGGCATAACAATTCATCAACTAAATGACGGAGGTGGAAGGATGAATTTTAAAACAATTTCTTTGGTTGTAATGAGCTTAGCTCTCTTTGCTATGGCGTCTACAGCTTGTGATGTTCTAGGAGGCGGCGGTACCTATAAAATAGGTTTACTTAGTCCTCAAACAGGACCTATAGCAGTATACGCGCCGGGTTTTGAAGACGCAGCTAACGTTGCAATCGCAGAATTAAATGACAATGAAGACGGTAACGTTTTTGAGTTAGTAGTTGCTGATTCAGGGTGCGATGGTACCCAGGCCGCAACAGCTGCTCAGACTCTAATAGACTCAGGCGTTGTCGGTATAGTTGGAGCCGCTTGTTCAGGAGCTACTCTTGGAGCAATAGCAGTTGCATCAGAGGCTGGGATTCCAATGGTCTCTTATGCAAGCACTTCTCCAGCAGTAACATCAGCGGAAGATAACGGGTACCTATTTAGGGTAGTCCCGAGTGATGCTCAGCAGGCAGTTGCGTTGACCGCAGTTGTAGCTGATGGCGGAGACAGCAATCCAGCTGTGTTATACATGACTAACGACTATGGATCGGGCCTAGCGGATAACTTCGCTGCTAACTGGTCTGGTGCCGTATGTACTACAAACGCATATGACCCAACAGAAGGTTCATACGACGCATCTACTATAGCCCAATCGGTTATTGATGCAGGATGTGATTCAGCTGTTCTGGTTTCATACGCTACTGATGGCGCAGCAATCATCGAAGCCTTGAAGGGTCAAGGTTTTGGAGGAACTATCTACGGGGCCGATGGAATTGCGGACGCAGCTTTTGCTAGTGCTTTCACTGATGCTGCTGCAGTATCAGGAGTAATCGCAACCAAGCCTCGACCAGGTGCTGAATCCTCAGCTCAATCAACTTTCAATTCGGCTTATAGTGCCGCTGGAGGAGATGCTGAAGGAATATACACCCACGAAACCTATGATGCGATCAACATCATTGCTCATGCTGCTGTAGAAGGTAGCGATGACATTCGTGATGATCTTGCAAGTGTCGGATCTAATTACGATGGAGCGAGTGGAGTTCACAGTTTTGACTCCAATGGAGACGTAGCCGGTACTGGGTATGAAGTATGTCAGTTTGATCCTGCATTTACTTGTACTCGTGTATGGACTGGTAGCGGTGGCCTAGCTAGTCAATAAATAATTAGAAGTTTGAGTTAAGAATCACGGCCCGCCTAAATTAGGCGGGTCTTGGTTCTTAATTTTTACAGTTAGTATCTTGGATTTTAGTATGGAATTTTTGTTAAATAATTTCAAGAAAATTCATATTGCTCATAGTTGGTTAATCCTCTCTTTATTTCTGTTTATTGATAGTTATATAGGGTTAAGATTTGGGTCAGGTTTCCTCTCATGGAGTGGTATCCCAAAAGGTGACATTCTTTGGATTCTTCAGTCA
This sequence comes from Dehalococcoidia bacterium, assembly GCA_045562535.1. Classification (GTDB taxonomy): domain Bacteria; phylum Chloroflexota; class Dehalococcoidia; order UBA6926; family UBA6926; genus UBA6926. The sequence goes on from JBJKVP010000008.1 coordinate 149,499, forward strand.
TTAGAAATGATGGCATTTGGGATCGTAATCGTAAATAAGGTTGTCAAAAGTTCAACCGGGAAATTCAAAGCTTTGGCATTGGTTTCAACCCCTGTTTTTCTCTTCTTACTAGTTTTATTCACTCTAGATACCTTGCTTAAAGGTAAAGAGATCACCACAATTTTTTATTATAATTTATCATCGATTTCTCTTAGTGCCCTGTACTGGTCGGCAGCTTACATGACCGTTGCAGTGGGATTAGCACTCACATATAAAGTACAAAAATATGGCAATTTCGCTCAGGCAGAAATCATGTTACTCGGTTCTTACGTCGCCTTAATCATGATGTGGTCAGATATGTTTTTCCCTATATCTGA